>CAMQWP010000005.1 GCA_947038565.1 uncultured Clostridia bacterium | reverse complement strand
TCATAAACAAATCAATTCAAGTCATCATAAACAAATCAATTCAAGTCATCATAAACAAATCAATTCAAGTCATCATAAAACCTACATACTATAGTATAATATATAAAATATAATATAAAAAACACACAGCTATTGCTGTGTGTTTTTTATATTAATGTATTACTTATTTCTTTTTAGTAGTCTTAGTATTCACTGCTTTTTTTGGTGCATTTGTTGTCTTAGCTGGACAAACTTGCTTAGCTGCTGGAGTAGCCTTCTTAGGCATAACATCCAATTTTACTTTAGACAAGTTCCATATTCTACTCGCATACTCTTCTATAGATCTATCTGATGAGAAGAAACCACTCTTTGCAATATTGATAAGAGACATTTTATTCCATTTCTCTCTATCTCCAAATGCTTTATCTAATTCATTCTGAGCATTTACATACGCATCGAAATCAGCAAGACACATATATGGATCACGAGTAGTCAAGATATGAGCAACTTCGTTAAACAATACACCCGCAACACCACTATTAAGTTTGTCAATGACACGCTTAATTCTTGGATTAGAATGGTAATATCTTGAAGGCTCGTAACCAGCACGATACATATCATTAACCTCATTTTCACGAAGTCCGAATATGAATATATTATCATCGCCGACATTCTCATGTATTTCTACGTTAGCTCCGTCCATAGTACCCATAGTAATAGCTCCATTTATCATGAACTTCATATTACCAGTACCTGACGCCTCTTTACCAGCTATAGATATTTGCTCGCTAACATCTGATGCAGGCATTACTATCTCAGCTAAACTTACTCTGTAGTTCTCTAAGAAAACTACTTTGATCTTACCCTTGATATCAGGATCATTATTGATCTCCTCACCAAGCATACATATCAATCTGATTATGCTTTTTGCAGTATAGTAACTAGGGGCTGCTTTTGCACCGAATATAAATGTTCTTGGATGCATATCCATATCAGGATTTTCTTTCAATCTAAGGTATAGATCAATAATATTCATACAGTTTAATAATTGACGTTTGTACTCATGAAGTCGCTTCACTTGTACGTCAAATATACTGTTTGGATCTATATCTATGCCATTGTTCTCTTTAATATACGCAGCAAGTCTTAGTTTATTCTCATACTTGATCTTATCTAAATTTGCTAGTACGTCTTTATCGTCCTTAAACTTTTCTAAGTCTGCAAGTTTATTGCAATCTCTTAAGAAGTCATCACCTATCAGACTAGTAATATAGCTAGTAAGTTTAGGGTTTGACAATGCAAGCCATCTACGGTAAGTGATACCATTAGTTACATTCGTAAACTTCTCTGGACACATTTTATGGTAATCGTGGAATAGGTCTTGCTTTAATAGATCACTATGCAATGCACTTACACCATTAATAGTGTGAGAAGCACTAAGGCACATATTAGCCATTTTTACTTGACCCTCGCCGATGATAGCATTGTATGAAACCTTTGCCCAATCATCAGGGTACATATCCCATAGTTTAGCACAAAATCTATTATTTATCTCTACTACTATCTGGTGTACACGAGGTAGCAACATAGAGAATAAACTCTCAGGCCATTTCTCAAGAGCCTCAGCCATAACAGTATGATTTGTATAACTCATAGTCTTACAAACGATATCCCATGACTTTTCCCAGCTGTAGCCGTACTCATCTAGTAATATTCTCATAAGCTCTGGAATACAAAGAGTAGGGTGAGTATCATTAATATGGATAGACACCTTCTCAGCTAGATTATCAAGAGTACCATAGTCACGGATGTGAGTAGATATTAATGACTGAATAGACGCTGAAACGAAGAAATACTGCTGTTTCAATCTAAGTGATTTGCCTTCCATATGGTCATCAGCAGGATATAAAATCTTACTGATAGACTCTGCTAGAGATTTGCTTTCTAATGCTTTTACATACTCACCACGTGAGAATGCTTGCATATCAAAATCTACAGGAGCTTTTGCATCCCACAATCTTAGTTTATTTACTGCACCAGTGTGGTAACCACTGATATTCATATCATAAGGTACTGCACGAATAGTATAAGAATTCTTATACTCTATCTGCATACGATTCTCTAGCCAGTGTTGACTTACTTCTCCGCCGAAATGAACATCAAAAGTCTCTTCGTCACGTGCTGATAACCATACTGCACCGTCTTTCAACCACTCATCAGGTAGCTCCATCTGCCAGCCATTAGCCATTTGTTGTTTAAATATACCATACTCGTATTTGATAGAAAAACCGCTAGCAACGTAGTCAAGATTAGTCAATGACTCCATATACGCAGCAGCAAGTCTACCAAGACCGCCATTACCAAGACCTGCATCAGGCTCAATATCGCAAAGCTCATCAACAGTTACGCCGTACTCGCCAACTACGCTTTCTACAACATCAGTTAAACCAAGATTAAACAAATGATTTTTAAGAGATTTGCCTAACAAAAACTCCATAGACATATAATAAACTTGTTTAGTTTGTTGTTCTTTACGTGCGTTCTTGAAAACAATACGCTTTTCTGTTAGAATATCCCTAACCACACCCGCAACTACTTTATATAATTGAGTACGGCTACATTCATTAATTTTTTTGCCATAATGATTATTAGCCTTAGCTATAATACGTTTTAAAAAATCTTCTCTAGTAATCATATTTCTCCTTACTATCTACTAATGCAAAACTAGTAAATTTACGTTATTTTAATTTATGATAATAACACAATTATTAAGATTATATTATAATCAGATATCAAAATATAAATATTTGATAAATATTGTTATAATAGCATAGTATGTTCTAGTACTATTATAAGTGATAATTTCTCAATAAGTATGCTCTCGTCAATGTAAATTATACCATATTTTTACATTGTTCGCAAGTTTTATTTACCTAAATTAGGCTTTTTTGATTATTTTTAGTGCAATTTTATGCAATCTTAATAAATAAATATAAGATAGGCTATTTGTTTCCTATCTTATATCATATTCATATAATTACAGATTGTTATTAATTAGATATTTGACACAATACAAATAGCAACTCATATCTAATAACACGCATACATCTAATAATATTTTTTATATTTTATTATATAATTCCAAGTATTTAACAGCAGACGCTTTCCATGACAAATCCTTAGACATAGCATTTGCGATAATAGCATTCCACTCACGCTTGCAATTAAAAGTACCTATTGCTCTCATGATAGCATCTAACATATCATCAGCATTATAGCTATAGAACGTAAATCCATCACCAGTAAGCTGTGTTGGATCAAAGCCCTGAACAGTGTCTTTAAGTCCGCCTGTCATCCTAACGATAGGTATAGTACCGTATCTCATAGATATCATCTGACTTAATCCACATGGCTCAAACTTAGAAGGCATCAAGAACATATCACTACTTGCGTATATTTTGTTTGCAATATCAGTAGAGAAGTTTATAATAACCTTTAATTTTTCAGGATATCTTGACGCTAGCTCAATAAGCATATTTTCATACTTCCAGTCGCCCTTTCCAAGCACTACTACCTGTACATTAGACTGCATTATATCATCAAGTCTTGCAACTAGTAAATCAATACCTTTCTGCTCTGTAAGTCTTGTTACCATACCGATAAGCGGTGTATTATGATTGTACTCCATACCTAACATAGTTAGAAGTGCTTCTTTATTAACAGCCTTATCTTCTATGCTTGCGTAGTCAAAATTCTTAACTAGGAATTTATCCTTTGCTGGATTAAATACATCAGTATCTATACCATTTACTATACCGCAAACCTTGTTTCCTCTATCTTTCAATATCATCTCCAAGCCGTAAGCATAGTATCTATCCATGATTTCTTCTGCATATGATGGAGAAACAGTAGTGACTACATTCGCAGACTCAATACCACCCTTCATGAAATTTATACATCCAGCATAACGAATAAGATCAACTTTATCAGCAGGCAATCCTAAAACATCCTCTGATAAGTCATCGCCGTATTTGCCTTGAAACTCGATATTATGTATAGTAAATACTGTCTTTATATAATGATAGTTTTCATTATCACGATAGAACGAATCTAAGAATACTGGAACTAACGCACTGTGCCAATCATTTGAATGGATAACATCAGGATAAAAATCTATCAAACGCAAGCACTCTAGAACTGCTTTTGAGAAGAAAGAGAATCTCTCCGCATCATCGTAATGTCCATATATTCCTGCACGTTTAAAATACTGCTCATTGTCTATAAAATAGTATGTAACGCCGTTATAAACTGATTTGTAAAGACCACAATACTGAGTTCTCCATGCAAGCGTAACATATACACTACCTACATACTCCATTGCCTTTCTAAAACTCTCAGGAATATCATAATAAAGCGGTAAGATTACTCTAGTATCAGTACCTAACTCATTTAAGGTAACAGGTAACGCTCCAGCCACATCTCCTAGTCCACCAGTTCTGATAAATGGAGCTGCTTCACTTGTAACGAAAAGTATCTTCTTTTTTGCAATTTCAACTACTGGCACTGCTTTTGCTTTCGGTGCAGCTTTTGCTTTCGGTGCAGCCTTTGCCTTAGGTGCTGCCTTTGGTTTAGGTGTAGCCTTTGCAACTACCTCTTTTTCAACTACTAGTGTAGCTTTTGCTTTAGTTTTTGTAGCACTTTCTGTTGATTTATTATCAACAATAATGTTAGATTTAGTCATGATTCCTCCTTAGGTTATACTTCTTTGCCTTTAGCAATTACAACCGGATATGTATCATATCCGCATATTTTCCTATTTTCAGTAACTTTAACATCTTTATCAGTGATAGCGTAACTAAGGTTTGAATATCTCATAATAATACCATTTTCCATGACGATACTATTGCGGATAACAGCGCCTTCTTCCACTACTACGCCTCTAAATAGAATACTATTCTCTACTGTTCCATTGATATCACAACCGTCAGCGATCAGACTATTCTTAACAGTCGAATTCTCACGGTAGATAGTCGGAACACTATCTTTTGTCTTAGTATATATCTTGCCTGCTCTGTAGAATAAATCATTTCTAACATTAGTTTGTAGCATTCTCATGCTCTCTACATAGTATGTATTGACATCATCTATAATAGCAGAATAACCATTATGTTTATATGCAACTATATTAAGCTGTCCTAGACCTAACTGAAGAATGTGTCGCTCAAAGTCCAGATATCCTAGCTCATGAGCAGACTCGATTAACTTAATTAGTAAATCTTTCTTAATTAGATAAATATTAAGACCTATCTCAGCGATATCATCGCTAGGAGTATTTTTAATTCTTAGTTTCTCTACCTGTCTACTACTTTTAGCCTCTACTATAACTCTTGTATTACCAGTTGGCTTTGACATGTGTGTCACCATGGTAATATCAGCTCTACTCTTAATATGACTATTATATACCTCTTCATAATCAATATTAAGTGCCACATCACTATTAGTTAATAGCACGTATTCCTCTTTGCCTTGTATTAGATAATGCAACAAACTATGTAATGCACTGATCTTGCCTTTATAGTTAGAAGTAGCCGTATTAGATACGTATGGAGGGAATATAGCTATACCGCTATTTTTCCTATTAAGATCCCAGTCGCGTCCCATTCGTATATGATCCATAAGCGAGCTATAATTAACTTTTGTTACGATACCTATAGTGGTAATATTACTATTCACTAAGTTTGATAGAGTGAAATCTATAAATCTATACCTTCCACAGAACGGCAACGATGCAGTAGTTCTATGTAGAGTAAGCTCATTAAGTTTACTATCGCTGTCATTAGCAAATACTATGCTCATAATATCATTATTCATTAGTTCCCCTCCCCATCAATCATTGCATTTACTGGCACTACTGTATTAGGCTGGATAATCGCATCCGCACCCACTACTGTTATCTGCCACTCGCCGTCAACAGCTTCAGTCTGTATATCGCCGACTTTTGCACCAGCACCGACTATAGCACCAGCACCAATAATTGAGTATTTTACTTCAGCACCTTCTTGTATAATAGCACCCGGCATAATAGTCGAGCCTTCTATAAGCGCACCTTCGCCAATAGTAACTGACGGAGAAATAATTGATCTTTTGATGACACCGTTAATAGTACAACCTTCGGTTATAAGTGAATTACTTATGACTGCATTATCACCAGTATAATGTGGTGGCTCTGCTGTAGATCTAGAGTAAATCTTCCACTTTTCATCATCTAATACTAGTCCACTATCAGTAGTAAGAAGATCCATATTTGCTTCCCAAAGACTAGATATAGTACCTACATCCTTCCAGTATCCTTCAAATTCATAAGCATATAATTTCTCACCCGCATTAAGCATACTAGGGATAATATTTTTTCCAAAATCATTATGAGATCCTACAGAATTCTCATCGTTGATCAAGTAATTCTTTAGTTTATCCCATGTAAAAATGTAAACACCCATTGACGCGTTAGTACTCTTTGGATTTTTAGGCTTCTCCTCAAACTCGTACACGCTTCCATCTTCATTAGTATTCATAATACCAAACCTAGATGCTTCGTCTTTAGGCACATCAATAACAGCGATAGTACAATCAGCATGTCTAGTCTTGTGTGCGTCAAGCATTTTAGCGTAGTCCATTTTATATATATGATCACCAGATAGTATTAATACGTACTGAGGCATAAATTTATCTATGAACGCGATATTTTGATAGATCGCATTAGCAGTACCTTTATACCATTCGCCGTGTTTTCCTTTTACGTACGGAGGTAGTACAAACACTCCACCGTTTAATCTATCTAAATCCCATGGCTGACCATTACCAATATATTGGTTTAGATCAAAAGGCTGATACTGTGTCAATACACCTATAGTATCAATACCTGAATTTATACAGTTAGAAAGTGGGAAATCTATAATTCTATACTTTCCACCAAACGGCACTGCTGGCTTTGCTGTATCTTTAGTCAGCACACCCAATCTTGCACCCTGTCCTCCTGCAAGTAGCATTGCTACGCATTCCTTATCATTATGTAACATTTTTCCTCCTATTTCTTAATCTATGATTAAATATCATTTATTAACATTGCACTTCATAAACACTACGCTATTAGGCTCTATATCCATTGTAATATGATTATCATATCCATGCATACCGCCTTTTTTAGCCTTAGATGATTTTGATTTTAACTTATCTCCACCGAACTTGATCAGTGAACTATCTAGCTTAACCGAATAAGTTTTCAACATCGGCACGCCCATATCATATTTCTGCCTTGCTACTGGCGAGAAATTCACTACAACAACAGTGTGAGAGCCATCTTTCGCATACCTTACAAATGAAACTATATTCTGTTCGTTGTCATCTACGACTATCCATTTAAATCCATCGTAAGAGCAATCTAGCTCGTACATTTCTGGATTATTCAAGTAATACTTATTGACAGCCTTGCTAAATTCTTGTAGCTTTTTATGCTTATCGTTCTCAAGAATCTTCCACTCAAGCTCTTCAGCAAATCTCCACTCTAAGAACTGCCCGAATTCATTACCCATGAATGATAATTTTTTACCAGGATGACCTATCATAAACCCTACAAAGGCTTTTAATTCCTCGAACTTATCATTATACTCTAAAGGCATTTTATCTATCATAGAATGCTTACCATGGACTACTTCATCATGCGATAAAGGTAAAATATAATTTTCCGAATATGTATAACTCATAGCAAAGGTGACTTTATTATGATTATCTTTACGATAGAATGGATCAATCGACGCATAGCTTACCATATCATTCATCCAGCCCATATTCCACTTATAGTTGAACCCAAGCCCGCCTATCTCCGCTGGTTTTGTAACCATAGGGAATGCCGTAGACTCTTCAGCTATCATGACAGCACCTTTAAACTCGCTAAGAACTGCTGTGTTTAGTTCTTTCAGGAATTCAATCGCACTTAGATTATAATTACCGCCAAGACTATTACTTTTCCACTCTCCGTCTTCTCTATTGTAATCCAGATATAACATGCTAGCTACTGCATCTACTCTTATACCGTCCACATGGAATTTTTCGATCCAGTACATCGCCGATGAAATCAGAAATGACTTTACCTCAGGTCGCGAATAATCAAATATCCTTGTACCCCATTCTTTATGCTCACACATAATATCATCATCTACTTCATATAACCTTGTGCCATCAAACTCGTATAAGCCATGCTCATCTTTCGGAAAATGTGCGACTACCCAGTCTAACAATACTCCAATGCCCGCTTTGTGACACTTATCTATAAAATACATAAGATCATGCGGAGTGCCATACCTCGACGTAGGTGCAAACATTCCAGTTACTTGATATCCCCACGATCCATCATAAGGAAATTCTGTTATAGGCATCATCTCAATATGCGTATATCCTAGCTTCTTAACATAAGGTATTAACTCTTTAGCAAGATCTTTATAGCTGTATGGACTTCCATCCTCATGCCTCTTCCACGAGCCCATATGCACTTCATAGATATTCATTGGCGAGCTATAAGTACAACTTTCATCTCGCTCATCTATCCAAGACTTATCTTCCCACTTATATCCTGATATATCATACACCTTGCTAGCATTAGCAGGAGTAGTTTCATTATGAGTTGCGTAAGGATCAGTCTTTAATACTACCTCGCCATCAGCTTGAGTAACAGCGTATTTGTAAGTATCGTACTTCTTAACTTTATTTGTCCTAGCTTCCCAGATACCATCACTGATTACTTTGCATATGTCTTTAGTATCGTCCCAAGCATTAAAATCACCGACAATCGAAACGGATTTTGCGTTTGGAGCCCATACTCTAAATACCCATTCGCGACCTTCTTTGTGCGGTGCAAGTAAATCGTAAGACTTGTAATTCTTTCCCTCATGAAACAGATAAATTGGTAGATCTAGTTTTTTTTCATGCATCATTTTCTCCTTATAGACTAAACATTGTTTTTATATAATATTATATTTTCTAATTATATAATACATCTAATAATATTCTTCTAATTTATTTTACCACAGCTTTGGTTCTTAGTCAATACCCAATATGTATTTTTCATCAATTTAAACGCATATATTATCATATTTTGTTGCTCCTTAATAAATCCTACATTTTTCCTTTTACAACAGAAAAAAATATTGAATAAATTTTTATAATAGGTATTGCTATTACTACCATATTGTGTTATAATGCAATTTTTTTTAACTAGTCCTCTTCTTTATAGAATAAACTCATTTAAAATAACATGCCTCTCCAACTTTTGCACTTAAAAAATGGAGAGGCTACTTATTTTTAATTATTTAATTTAATATATATACTGATTTATTTACCATTACGCATTTCATAGCAAGACGCAAAGCATTCCGCCCTTACCCTCATTCACTATCTTACACACAGTCTTTCTTAGCTTATTCTGCACGTCCACTGGTATGTTATACATCTTAGACGACAAGCTGTCTTTTGCGATCTCACACAGCTCTTTTCCTAGCATATTAGTATGCCAGATAGCATCAATGTTGTCTTCATACTCGCTCTTTAGATAACTTATCATTTCTTGACCTTGAACGCCTGTTGCCATGATAGGATTGACCTTCGCATCCACACTCACTTTCATCACATGCAAACATGTACAATTAGCATCCATCTTAACGCTCTTCTTTCCGCCATTTTCAATAAATTCAGGCGTACAGTACTCGATCTCATCATCACTTGGGACTATTATACCATAGCCCGATTCCTCTACTGACTCTAGTGCTGACTTCATCTTGTCATACATCTTGACAGCATCAGTAGCACCTTTTATATATCCAAATAACTCTGATTCATCTTTGATCTCTATTGCACACACTTCACTAAGAACTTTATAAAATAATTCCTCTTTAGGCTCTATTTCTATTACGATACTACCACTTGCATACTTAACTTGATATTTTGTAAGTTTTTTAATCTCACTATCATCAGAGAACATATTCTTAAGACAGACATAATCACGCATTTTATTTACATCGATCATTTTTTCCATCATGCAAGCACATATTTTCTGGATAAGAACATTATCTAGTGGCAACATTTGCATCCATTTAGGGAATGACATATGCATGATTTGCATAGGGAACTCTCCTAATATAAGCTCTAACAACTCTTGAATATCGTCGATTATCATTTTAGATACATTCTTTGCAACTACACTGACACCATACTTTATAGACAGCTCTGCACTCAAGTTTTTAGCCGCACTAGACATAGGATTTTCAGTGTTTACAAGTATAACAAACGGCTTACCAGATAATTTCATCTCTGCTACGATATTTTCCTCGGCAGTGACATATTCTTCCCTAGCAAAATCAGTAACGCTACCATCAGTAGTCACCACGATACCTATAGTAGAATGCTCACACATTACCTTCCTAGTCCCCATCTCAGCAGCGTCTACAAACGACATCGTTTTGTCGCTCCATGGCGTATGCACCTGTCGATCCTGATTGTCCACTCCATTTATCATATATCCAACACAATCAATTAGTCGAACATTGACATTCACGCCTTCGCTTATGTCTATATTCGCACTCATATCGGGCACAAACTTCGGCTCTGTAGTCATCACCGATCTTCCGTCAGCAGACTGCGGTAACTCATCAATTACCCTTTGTTTTCGATCAAGGTCAGTCATATTTGGCAACACCAACTCGTCCATAAACTTCTTTAAGAACGTAGACTTTCCGCTTCTAACAGGACCCACTACTCCGATATAAATATCACCGTTAGTCCTTTTTGCAATATCTTGATATAGGCTATTACTATCCATCATTATCCCTCCAATCTTTGTCAATTATAATATATTACTAAAAGTCCATCAATATGACACTTTTCGTTATTTCAAACACAAAACCTGTATAAGCTATTAAGTTGAGCAAATATTTATTCCATACAAGCCTACTTAATTAGTGTTATATGTTATATTCTATGACTTTAATTACCGATAATATGCCAACTTTAATAAAAATAAATAAGCCGAGATGTTATCCCGACTTATTACATGTTGATTTATTATTCATTTTGTACGTTGCCTATCACTCTTTACTATTCAGAGTATCATATACATGTAATACATATTAGCTTTATATATATATAGTTATCTATATTAATATAATATCATTTTAGTAACCTAAACTTTCACCTACTAGTATTACAATTACCCTACTGCCACTAGATGGATGATGCTGTATCAAAGTATTATTGCATATCGTATCAGCACTGTTACAATTACTGCATTTTCCTGTGTATCGGCATGGAGTTTCTCTGTTTAGTCTCACAGTATTTTTTGGTGCTGCGACGTTTCTTGTCCTGTATATCCCTGCTTCAATGTCTTTTACTACTTTGTTTTCACCCGCAATAATCATTACATTCCTAGGGCCACTAACTATCGCTCCTATGCGATTACTTCTACCATCAATGTTTACTATATCACCGCTCTCACATATCGCATTCGCACTAGATATGTACCAGTCGCTCGTATGTGCTTTTTGATACAAATCATCAGCATCATAATACCCAAATCCGTATATAGTGCAATCACGATTAATTAAATGATCTTGTACGCCCAATTCTTTCACTGTCATACTTCCACCAATACCTATACTTCTACCATTACTAATGTATTTATCAATAACCGTAAGTACTTCGCTTGCTTTCTCTACATATATTGCTTCAAATCCTCTTTTATTTAAGTTGTCTATTGCTTTTTGCATTTTATTCACTCCTGTTATCTAATTAAAAATATTTATTTCATACTTAATCATTACAATTATAGCATAGAATAACGCCTTTCGCAAGCATGAATATTTATTTATAATTTTTTTTCTTGATTAATTGGTGTTTTTATGGTAATATATATTAAAGTACAAGGAGGTCGTATGCTTAATTATACTAGGAACAAGAAAATACTATTTTCATTTATCGGATTCGTTTTAATTTTAGTGATTCTTACAGCTACAGCACTCACTGCTATCACCATCTATGGTGGTGCATTGCAGACTTCGCTCCCACAACAGCAAGCTAAAGCGGATGAATATGCGTCTATTGCTAGTACTACGCCTCATGGTGGGGTTGTATTTCTCGGAGATAGCATAACAGAAATGTATGATCTGGATAAGCACTTTACTGGCAAGGGATATATAAATCGTGGCATTAGCAGTAATGAAACCGCTCAAGTACTAGACAGGCTACAATCAAATGTTATGCATCTTGAGCCATCAACTGTCGTGCTCTTAATTGGCGTAAATGACATTGGTCATGGCATTAGTCAAGATACACTGATAAATAATTTTACTGCAATATGCAATAATATTTTGCACATGGAGAACCCTCCAAAACTATTAGTTCAATCAATCTACCCTACCTTAAGACTTGACAACCTAAACTCTTACTTTGGCACAAAATCACGTACTAACCAGAACATATTACAAGTGAATACTCTTATACTAGAAGTAGTAAATAAACTTGCTCTTTTGGGACATAACATACAATATATAGACACTCATTCTATATTAACCGATGATGATGGCTGTCTTATTAAAGATTATACCATAGAAGGTTTGCATATAAATAATGACGGATATATCGCTATTAGCAAGTACTTGTCGTCTTATATTTAATAAATATCATTGCAAAATATCACTTTATATCTATTTCATAAAATAATCTCTCGCGACGATATAAATCAACTCAACATTATATTCATGCATTATCCATTAATAGCGTGATATTTGTATAAATATCTTAAAATTAGTGCGGATAATTAACCATATAAAAATAATTTAAAAATAATTTAAAAAAGTACCTTAAATATTTTGACAAATGTAAATTAATGTGTTATTATGTTAAAGCTGATGGAGAAATACCCAAGTGGCTGAAGGGGCGCCCCTGCTAAGGGTGTAGTACTGGCAACGGTAGCCCGGGTTCAAATCCCGGTTTCTCCGCCAAAGCAGAAAAGACCTATTTTAATAGGTCTTTTCTTTTATTTACATCATGTTTTACATATATTAGGGTCAATTAAGGTCCAAAAACAAGGTCTGCTTATGATTACCTAAAAGTCGTATTTTTCGAGTGGATTTTCCATTACTCGATGGATCATTTGTATTATCCTGTCTTTGCTAGGACATAAAAGCATCAATATTGTCTATAAATAGTCTATTTTATGCACTATTTGGCTAATTTTCATATAACTCACACGGAACTGGACTTTTGCTTAGAAGTTCAGTTCTTGGTTTAATTTAAGTCATTTTATAGTTGTAATCAGGTCAATTTGCATATAAAAAGAGTTCAATCTTCCGTGAAAACTGAACTCTTTGTTTTTGATATTTAGTTTTAATTTTTCGGTTGTTATACAAGTACTATATCACTTTAACCGAAAAATGTCAATAACTTAGCCAGAATTAGCATAAATTATCAGCGATTAATATACCATAATTTCTGCGTTGCTATGATGATAATATATCAAAAGTTTAATATAATAGTTATTTTTCAGTAAATTGCATTATAATATATTTATCATTACATTACTAAGGAGATAATTATGCTAGATATTAAAACCATATCAAAAATAAAGAAAATGCACTTTGACCAATTTTACTCGGTTAAATATATAAGCAGAAAACTTGAACTGAGCAAAAACACAGTATACAAATACCTCAAAATGTCTGACTTCAATACCGATGTCAAATTGAAGAAATCAAACAATCTTGCTGCTGCAGAATATAAGGATATCATCGTTGGGTGGCTAGAGGAAGATAGGCGACACCACACTAAACAACGCCATACTTCAACTCGTATTCACGCAAGACTAAAGGACACATGCGAAGGATTCAAACTGTCTTACAATTCTATAAACAAATATGTCATAACACTTAAGAATGAAGTATATCAACTACATAATGGTTTTCTACCTCTCACTCACCCAGCAGGAGAAGCACAAGTCGACTTTGGCGAATGTTCTTATACATATAAAAACAATAAGCTATTAGGATACTTCTGTGTTATGACATTTCCATACTCAAACGCTAGCTATTGCCAGCTAATGAAAGCGAAGAACTCAGAATGCGTATTCCTTGCTTTAAGAAATATTTTTTGAGTACATTGGTGGAGTGCACCATACCATATGGTTTGATAACGATGCTGCACTTGTGCGTGTTGTTAAGAAAGCTACACTTTCTAGACATTACTCAGACTTATTCACAAGATTTAATCTTCACTATAACTTCAAAGAAGTATTCTGTGCACCTAATAAATGTAACGAGAAAGGCAGCGTTGAAACAGCGATTAGATATATACGATGCAACCTACTAGTACCTGTCCCTACTATGTACAGCATGACAACATATAATAAAGAACTGCTAATTAAAAGTGCAGGACTGCATGATAGAGAGCATTACAAACTAAGAACAAACATATGCGACTTGCACTTTGATGACATCAATGCACTTAATACATTGCCTTTTATACCACTAGAAATTTCAAGTATCAAAAGCAGAAAACTTGATTGTTTTGGACGAGTTATCCTTGATAGAGTCAGCTATTTCATCTCGCCCATACTAGCCCTTGAGCGTATTTAAATTAAATTGACTACTGATTCCGTTTCGTTTTACCATCGACTTAATCTTGACCACAAGGCGTATTTACAATAATCCAGACGGTAAATTCATTAACCCTATACCATACTTAACATTGCTACTTAATAAACCAAACGCAGTAAACAACTTCGATATTACAGACATTCTGCCCGTAGCTCAAAAAAATAGGTATTTGAAAGCTGAAAATGCCGAAAGACTATCTATCGTGAGGGACCAGCTGACTATGCTTAAGACTCATTGTGAAAACAACTAAAATAAGGGTACTAGATAACTATCTAGTACCCTTATTTATTATTAAGCGAAAATTATGTTCACCGACTTGTCATCGCCTATTATTATTTTATCCACTATCAATCGCATCAAACTATCCAAGTCTTCAGTTAAATAATTTTCCCCTAGTATGATATCTTTTATCTTCATCAATCTTTCTTCTTTACTAACAAGCTCCTTCTGATCTATTATAATTAGCTCTCTATCATTATACCTTTTATGAATTTCGTTTTCTATTTCAGCGTTTTTCTTTTCATATTCTTCATAGTTTATTTTCTGCAACCTAAACTGCTTATTATTGTTTAGCAAGTCTTGCTCTAACTTCTCTATATCGCAGTCAACTTTTGCTTGTTTTATGGCGTATTTGTCATTTAGCACATTGTTCATTCGTGCCAGTATTTTATTATTGAATACTTCCTTATCTCCAATATAGTCTTCTACTTGTTCTATCAAATGATTCATGATCACATCTTCTTTGACTGGCTTTGCCGAGCAACTGTCAGCTCTCAGCTTGTGATTAATACACACCCATGCGAACTTCTTCTCGCCTTTTGCATATATGCCTGTGTATCGCCTATACTTCGACCCACATTCACTGCAATATATTCTGCCACTAAGAGGATACTTACAACTATATCGTCCATGCCCCGAGTTAGAGAAACTTCGTATTTTGGTTCTTTCATCTAGCATTTCCTGTGCCTTAGCAAATACTTCTTTAGACACTATAGCAGGATGATTGTCTTCTATAAAATATTGTTGAACTTGCCCTTGATTAACTACCCGTTTGGATAGAAAATCAGGATTATATGTTTTTTGCAATAACAAATCGCCTTTATACTTTTCGTTTTTGAGAATACTCTTGATCGTTTTCGTTGCCCAGTTCTCAAGTCCTCTTGGCGATAATATACAATCTTTCATTAGCCCTATAGCTATTTTGTCTATTGAATACCCCTGCACATACTCATCATAAATTCTTCGTATTATTTGCGCCTCTGACGGAACAATATATAACTCGCCCTTGCTAGATAGCCTATACCCCAGAAAATACTTAGGTAAGTTCATGATCTTACCTTCAGCAAAACGCTTTTGTATCGTCCATTTCATATTCGTAGACATACTCCTAGACTCTTCTTCTGCTATTGAACTCATTACCAACAGTATCAGATCCGTTCCTGGCTCTAAACTGTCTAGTCCTTCCTTCTCGAACTTAACAGCTATCCCTAAATCTTTTAGCATCCTGACTTGTGACACACAATCTATAGCATTACGAGAAAACCTCGAGATTGATTTAGTCAATATCCTATCAATATTGCCTTTTATACAGTTGTCTATCATCTCCATAAACTGAGGTCTATGCTTCATTGACTTGCCAGATATTCCTTCGTCAGCATATACTTTGACTAATACTGCATTATCCATCGAGTTAATTAACTTTGTGTAATACTGCACCTGCAACTCGTAACTGCTTTCTTGCTCCTCGCTATCAGTCGACACTCTACAGTATGCTGCTAGCCGTTCCTTTCGGCTCTCTATGTTAAATAACTCATGCCTAGTTTTCTTTGGTATTATTATTACTTTCTTCTCTGCCATACGCCCCTCTGTTTACTATTTTCTCCACCTATGTAATCAAACATATATGTAGCTTTATAAAATGCAACTTCACCTACCATTTTTTCATTGTTTACGGTAATCATCTTTAACTCCATTTTATCAATACTTTCTGTCCCAAACTCTCTTATATACCATTCTTCAGCTTCTTTGTACAAACTAAATACTCGCTCATACGCAATTCTAAAGTTTCGAGTTACGCCTTGCACCTGATTTCTAGCAGTAAAACAATACCCATTGTTTTTATTGCTTTTATATCCCTTATTAATTTCATCACACCAAACTTTATCTTCTAACAAGGCACAGTCGATATCTTTTTGCTGATTCGTTCTGCTTTTATAGCCGTATGTCGCTCTGAATACATACCCGTTCTTAAACACAATCTCAATTTTGTTGTTAGGTAGATTAATTACGCTGTCAAGATAGTTGTCTATTAATATTCCTATATTATCTTGCTTATATTCAATAAATTTTTGTTGTTGAGGGCATTTGTTAATAATCTTCTCTAGCTCCTCAATTTCTTTTGTCAAACTGCCTTTTTCCTTCCTATAATAATCTTCATTCAATACTCTATTAACATACTGTCGCTCTAAAGACCTCTCATACTCTAGACAGTTATTTAATTTACTTTTCATATCTTTTTGGTGTTGCGATTGTCCGTCATATACCCTTGCTATTTCATACGCATCTTTGAAATATTTTATCAGCTTTCTCTCTGGCACTTGGGCAACGTTGCAGTCAGTTATTTTTTTTGTGGAATAGCAGCAATAGTAATATTTCTCATTTTCTTTTTTTCGCTCGCTACAATACTTGCCACATACGCCACATTTAACACGTCGATGAAAATAACCATGTGTCACATCTTTCCCTATTTGATTGTGATGTTTTGCACTGTCCAACATTCTCTGCACTTTCTCAAATAGCTCTGGCTGAATAATAGGCTCATGATTATTCGCTATATAATACATTGGAGCTATCGGTTTCTCTAATTTATTCTTAACGCTCCGACCTTTTATCATAACCTTCGTCTGCAATACTAAATCCCCCTTGTATTTGACATCACGCAATATACTGTTGATATAGGAAGAGTCCCAGATGTCAAGACCTCTGGGACTCTTTATCATATTATCTTTTAGCCATATATATATTTTGTGACTGCCTTGACCTGAGGCATACATTTCATATATGATCCTAACTACTTCGGCTTGATCCTTGTTAATTTCCATCACACAATTATCATTGCTATCTCTGCTTGCTTTATATCCATAACAGCCTTTGAAACTCCATCTTGGTTCTCCTGACTCGAACATCTTCTTGAATGTCCACTTAAGATTTTTTGACACCGACAACCTTTCTTCTTCGCCTATTCTACCAATGATACTTATTAAAAATTGTGTTTTAGCACTTTTCGTATTTAAATTTTCTTTCTCGAATACAAAGTATATACCCAAATCCCTGAACTCATTTATCAACGCCAACAGCTCTACCATGTTCCTTGACAGCCTGGATATAGACTTCGTATACACAACATCAAACTTCTTCTGCTTAGCATCTTTAATAAGCTGTTGTAGTCCTCCACGTTTTGCCATGCTATAACCACTCATTCTGTCAAAATATATATCAGTTAGTTCGCAGTCATCACTACTAAGTTTATCATGCCAATATTCATATTGCGTTTTGTAGCTACTATCTTGCCCATCATTCCTCGTGCTGACTCTAATATACGCACATGCTTTCATATAATCACCTCCCTATCATGTCCATGTTACCATAGATTTTCGTTATAATCAACTACTATCGGCAATGTATTTTACAACTAATCACTCTTACTCAACTCTTCAAATTCATCTCTACTAAGCAATCCTTTTTGATACAATAATCTATATATTGCTCTTGCTATTACTTCTTTTTTACTCTCATCACTCATCATTCTAATCCCCCTTTTTTTCATATTGCGATTCAATACTTCAATGCTAGTTTATCTTAACCAAAACTCCTACTAGAAATAATTCTTTTATAACTTATACTACAAGCAAAAGCCACGCCTAATCAAAGCGTGGCTTTCTAATATTTGTATATATACTATATCAAAGCGTATAGTAGCTGTTTGAGTACTGTGTTTTTTCAGTTTACTCTGGCATGATTATATCAATCGAAATCTCCCCATTTTCAACAAAGAAAAAAGCCAATCATATGATTAGCCTTCCTATATGTTATTTACTTGTTATTATTGACTATTTCAGTCAGCAGGCACTAGAATAATACATTCAGTCAAGGTTGATTTCTCTACCTTGTTACCATAGAAATCCACCACATAATCATCGTGTTTTTGCATATCTTCCTCGGTATAATATGTGTCTTGCCTACCTATCTCGCTTGTCATGTGAACATCGCACATTACGAACTCTTCATTCTGTAAAATGCTGAATCCATTACCCTCGCAATCCGTGCTTAGTGCAACGAGTGCGTTCTGGTTAAGTGTTTGCAACTCTGCAGCGAGCTACCTTACTGTTATTGGTTTCATTCTATCATTCCTCCTATTTTCGTTTTGATCCTCACTTATATCAATCAAATCAATGTCTAGCCTAATCTCAGCAAGTGCGTCTTTATAACTACTAGCAGTAATTACTCTATCTCGCATAAGGTTAAAATCGTTTATTCGATGTTCTTTTCTAAGCACTTTAGAGCACTGTCCGAGTATGTCAAAGATATTACCACTTGGACCACTGATGTCAAATCTTACTATCGGCTTTTTCATATTCCACCCCCTCTTTTTCAAGTTTCTCATTCTCAACGATTGAGGTGTATCTAGCATAATCATATCCCTCACTCTCGATTAGAATAGTTGATGACTTTTCACTACAAGTAATAGCTATTACATGCCATCCATCATTGTCAAGCCACATATACTTTAGGTTGTCATGAATCAACATACTGTACTTAAAGAAGTTATTTGCAATGCTTTCATAATCATGCAAATCAACCTCGATCGTCTTCTCAATAATGATATTTGAATCCTTGATTTTCCATTCATGCACTTCACTCTGCCACTTTTTTTCATTACTCACTTTTCTGACCATTGGTGCTTTTATTAATACTTTTTTCATATACTTCTCCTTACTAAAATTAGACTTTTTTAGTCATTACATATATCACTCTAAACTGCTGAAAAGTCAAGTGTATTTCGCTATATTTTCGTGTAGTTTGCATACTATTTGTGGATATAAAACTTATATCAATATATGTCTTAAATAATACGGCTTTTATATTCATATCATTACAATTCTAGGTTAACCCTAAATCAATTACAGCTTCATAGCTAACATTATATGGTGGATCAGTGATTAGTAGGTCAGCCTTTGTGTCGCCCACTAGCGCCCCAACCTGCTCTGCCTTCGTACTGTCGGAGGCATAGAGTCAATGCCTGTCTAAAAGCCACACGTCGCCCTGTTTTGAGATAATTGTGATAATACACCTCTTAATATTTCATGTTTATTTACTAAATTTGCAATGAAAAAACCATACCTTATTATGTCAAGATATGGTTAATATGTCATTAAGTTTTATTCTCAAATAATGTTCTTACTTCATTCTTTTTTCAGTGTCCTCTATTGCCTTTATCAAATGACTTTCGTCAATACCAACATCTGCATAACCCCTTTGAATTGTCCTAAAATACCCCATCGGTGGCAACTTTGGCTGACCCCAATTCATAGTGTACACCATGCACTCCATAAGCTGACCATTGCATTCCACCTCGATATTATGCTTACCATACAAGTTAGGATATCCCTCATATCTATCAAGTGCTATCTCTGCCATCTCGTCAATATCCCATACTCCTACTGGTGTAACTGCACCCTCTTCAGGGACTATCGTTGCGACATGTCTAAAGGTTAATTGCCAATCATTCAGCAAGGCTGTTCCCACCACTTTTGCAGTGGGACACCTCATTGACATTTGCTGTAAGTTTAAGTTGCTACCATATGCTATATACTTTTTCATAATCTCTCCTTGTTATATTCTAAAATCAAGCCAATTAGTTAATGCAGTGCTAGGAGAGTGCGAAAGTTTCGACAGGAGTATACATAATGTATTCGACTGAGAAAATCCGTAAACTCGACACCGCAATGCATAATTAGCTGGCTTGATTTCTGCCATGCCTGAATGCAGTGTCTCCCTCTAGGTTTGCTAGTAGGTGCAACCTTGCTGTTTTAAATTCATCGCCTATCAAGCCAAGTCTTAAAAGCCAAGTTCTAAAAGTGTACTTTTCATTGCTAGTAACTGTCTCCTTTGAACTCGCACTCTTTTGTGTTTTTGCTTGATTGCTTATTGCCATGCAAAGCTGTATGTATGCTTTGATTTTTCCAGCATGTAAGGTACTATTAAAAAGCCTAAACTCAACAGTTCCCTTTTGCCAAACTGCATGCAAGTTAAGTGCATGATATCGGCTGTTGTGGTAGTGTTCTCCACTCCCATCCCTGCCGTTGTACCATATCCTCTTTACTTCTTCTAGTGTTGTTGGCTTGTTTTTATTGAGGTCACTGATTAGCTTGCTATCCACTTTCTTGCACCATTTATTCATTCTATCAGAAGTCGTTTGAAGTGCTTTGAAAAGCAAACTTTCTTTGCTTGCCATTATGCTAGTTATGTTTTTAAGGCTCCTAGCCGTGTGGGTGCTCGCATCGATATGTATGTGTATTCCTGTGGTTTCGTTTACCATTGCTCCAGCCTTTTTCAGTGCCCTAGCAATCTCTTGAATCACCTCAATATCCTCGTAGGTGCAAATCGGTATTACAAATTCGCACTTGCAATCGTGTCCTGCATATCCTCCACCCTTGGCCTCAGCTCTCACACTACTGTCCGACATTACTTTCCACTTTCGTCCATCGTTTGTGGCAGTTGTGTAAGTGCCGTAATTGCCACCCTCGTAGTATGAAGTGCCATTTAGCACCTTGCATACTACTTGAGATGCAATACTTCTTGTAATGCCTGTGAACTCTAGCTCTAATCCAAATCTCTGTGTTTTCATGTGTATCTCCTTTGCCTTTCGTTATACACACATTACCGTACTAACACACTTATAGCAAGTCAATTTTGCTAGATAAATACTATGTTTTCAGATACTTTTAACACTTCAGACACTACTTCAAATCAGCCTATCATTAGATGAAATTATGCCTTAATCTTCTTTGACAGTTCTCTTCAATTCCTCTACTTTATCCACAATCTCCCACATGTAATAGTCATGTCCAAAGTGTCCATCACTAGAAGTCTGAACGTATATCGGTTGCAATAAATCTGATTTGTCAGTATAACCAATAATCACAATCTCGTCGACTTTTATAGTAATTCTCATTTTTTCTCTACTTTTTGACATACAAAAACCGTCCATACGCATATACACGGTATATTTGTCTTTCAGCGTCGCATCACCGAAGAATTATGCACGTTTTCTACCAGAATTCATTCTGTAACCGCCTTGTCCGTTTGCCGCCTGCCCTCCTTTTTTGATTGCTCCTATCCCCCCGGGGGGTAAGAGAATTTGATTGTTTTTTGATTAATTTTGAAAAAACTTGATTCTTTTTGATTCTTTTTGATTTTAATCAAATATCAGCACATTAAAAAAAGCACCAAAACATTATGTTTTAGCACCTTTTCGATGGTTTTTTTGATTCTTTTTGATTCTTTGAGTAGGGGGTTAATACCCCGTTTTGATTAATGATATATTTCGTGTGAGTTTACACCCCCGCTTACAGAACAAATCCACCAGACGATTTGACCTCCCCCCCCATCGATACAGCATATATGTGTGATATATCTATCAAATATCTAAAATATCTGCATAACACTCTATTTGGTTATTTGACAATGCATTTATCTCATTTCTCTCATGATCTGAATGCTTATCATATACAGCGACACAATCAATACTTGCTGCTCTTGCAGCTTCAATACCTATAAGAGAGTCCTCAAATATCAAACAATCAGTTGTACATACATTTAAGTCGTTCAGTATTTTAGCATAAATCTCAGGACTTGGCTTGATTTCTTTCGAGTCTTCTCTCGTGTAAACAGCAGTGAAGTAATCGTCTATATTTGCTTTTGTGCGAATATTAATATTTTCACTTCTATATATTTCCATATTAGCTCTTTTGGTTGTTGTTGCAATTACAAGTGTATACCCTTTCATTTTTAACTTTTGTATAAATATTTCAGCATCTTTTTTATAATCAATCATTTCTTTCATATAAGTATTAGCTATTCCATATCTCAAATTATAAATTTGCTCTTTTGTAAGCGATGATTGGTATGTATCTTTCAGATATTCACAGTAATCCAAATATGGGTGTTCGCTCTTACTAAATTTACGAAGTGACAGATCTCTATTTATTTGTATGCTATATTCAAAGTTCTCTATATTTACAGATTTGATTTTATTTACAAGTAAAATATCTACTTTATTCCACATACCAACTGAGTCAATTAATGTACCATCCATATCAAAAATCACAACTTTTTTATTCTTTAGCATTGATAAACCTCCGACAATTTTTTCTCGTAAATAACATATAATATTTACGGAATTAACGTATTATTTATTATTCATATTCTATCATTATTTATTTATATAGTCAATCATTATCAAGGACTTACCACCTCAACATCGAAACATTTATTCATCTTCCCCCACTAATATTATCTGTTCTTTTACAACATCATGTACTGGCTCTACCAGTCGCACTTTATAGTAAATATTCAATTTTATTTAAATCATTTCTTATTTCACCAGTTAATTTACCTTCCTATATATAAGTGCCCTATGTGTCCATGTGCCCATATAGACATATAAAACACTTAGGACACTAACCTCTATTCATATAATTATATATATTAGTGTTTTATAGTGGGCACTTGTATATAAGTGGTAGTGTTTGTATTTGATATTTTTATTGATTGAAATCACTGTTAATGTACATTGATTGTTATTTGGGCACATGGGCACTTAGGACACATAGTATTTATATAAAAGCTTTTCAGTAATTTTCGATATCTACCTAGATCGTTCAAGAGTCATATATTGTCCTCTGATAGGTAGGCATATAATCTTGCTTTTTAGTAAAAGTATGCGTTCAGGTATTGCTTTTCGCTGCTTTGTGGTCTATTCCGTCGCAGTATAGTTTATATGAATACTTAGATATTATCTTACCTACACCCGACGAGGACTCTGTACATTGTTTTCCTGTTATGTTATATGTAGCCTTCATGAGGTCTAGTGCTGAGCCACTCCAGCCCGTAAGTGGGTTACTTTTCACTAATTCCTTTATCGTCTGCACTATAACATTGCTCTCATAATCTTGTCGCTCACTCCTTGCCATTAGCTGCTCCGATGTCCCCTCTACTAGCCAACTGTACTCATTCTTATCAAACGAAATCACAAGGTCATTTTGCTGTATATCCCTACCAGTCATCGACAATGTTGCACTATCGTCAGTTCTTTTCTTCTTTGCAATAATGAATATAGAATCAGATGCACCCATGATGGCAGTACTTCCGATATCATGTTAAACACATCGGCATCGTCAGCTTGTTTTCTCAAATGATGTACAAACATCAAGCAAATTTTATGCTTATCAGCGAATTCTTTCAGTGCCCCCATCTCTGCATAGTCGGTCGAATACAGTGACTCATTCCTCGAGGACTTACCTCTGACCTTTTGCAATGTATCCACTATCACAAGTTTTATATTGGGAAATGTTTTTAATTCATCAGATATTTTATCCAGCAACCCCTTATCAGTGCTATCGGCTTTCAGCACAAAATGCAAGTCGCTAGGGGCTTCACTTCCTCGCAACATCTTATTCATACGATCTTGTAGCCTTGCCTTACTGTCCTCTAACGCATAATATAAGCAGCTACACTTATTCGTCTTGAAGTCTAGAAATTCCTTTCCTTTAGCCACAGCGAGCCCCAGTTGCAACATCATCCATGACTTACCAATCTTGGACGGTGCACAGAGTAGCGCAAGACCTATTGGAAGTACATCCTTCACAATCCACTCAGGTGGTTCTATGTTTTGTTCTTGTAATTCCCGTGCATCAAAGCTATCTTTTGCAGAAGCGTACTTTCGTCTCAGTGCTAGCTTAGCGTCTTTAATATTTATTTCTAGCTTTTTCGGTGCTTTCATTAGCAACTCATTTGGATCTTTACAACTACCTGCTATATTTTGAACTACACATTTAATTTGCAACTTTGCAAGTTCTGCAAGCAACAAATCTTGTGCTTTAATGCCAGGCTCATCATTATCAAAGCAAAGGATGAATCCACCTAACGGCTTACTTTCCTTAATAATATCAATTATTTTTCGCCACCCAGCAGTACCACAAGTCGATATTGCATTACCCCCACTCTGATATATGCTCATTGCACACAGTGGACTTTCCACCACAAATATCGGCTCTTTACTTTTCAGACTCAACCCCTCCACATTAAATAATGGCTCTGCACCAGCATCCTCCTTTTTTGGTTTGAAGAATACTTTATCCACCGTGCCACGAGTCTGATAATACTGCAACTTTGACGAATACGGTACAACTACAGCATTCCTGTACTCATCATATCCTAAGCAAAACTTCCGAATCGTAGCCTTGCTCAAGCCTCTGCCCTCAAAATAATTAGTATTGCCAATATCCAACATACATTTCTTTATGTACTCTGTAACTGTCGATGTCTTTGGTTTAATGCTACACTCATTGTCATCGTAACTTATATTAAAGGCTGCTGCTATCAGCTTTGCCGCATCTAACATCGGGATACCCTTTAACTTCGATACAAAATTGACTGCATCCCCGCCCTCACCACATCCAAAACACTTGAACGTGTTATTTTTCTTGTCTACCACAAACGATGGCGATTTGTCAGAATGAAAAGGGCAATTAGCCTTACCACTAGAATTCACCTCAATGCCAAAATACTCAACTACACTTGTTATTTCTACCCCTTCCTTGACCGATGTAAAAATGTCTACCATACATATTTTCCTCCTTCTACTTCCTTAATTTAATTACTTATCATAATTTACTTACCGTGCCTTCAAACTGCTTACATTATACAACAACACTCACCTCATCTAGGCACTTTATGTCATTTTGTTTTCTGCTTTACCATCGCCGTCCTTATATATTAAAATTCAAAGTAAAGCAAAAAGGAGAAGCACTGCTTCTCCTTAAATCTAATGTTGCTACACGTAGCTATTAAGTTTTCTTAACTCTCTTACTTACATTATACGCAGTGTTCAT
This sequence comes from uncultured Clostridia bacterium, assembly GCA_947038565.1. GTDB lineage: Bacteria > Bacillota > Clostridia > Christensenellales > UBA3700 > MGBC100798. The sequence continues at coordinate 91,096 of CAMQWP010000005.1, read as the reverse complement.
GAACTTTTCATTTTTTAATTTGCACTGATGTCGGAATCTTTTTACACTAATTTATAGTTCCTGTTCCTACTTCTATTATACGGGTGATTTGTCATCAAATTACCCCACCGTGTCCTAGCTTTGTCCCGAATTTAACTGTTTTTCAATTATTAGCCAATTGACACTTTTGCCTACACTTACATTATACACCCTGTTTCGCTCCATGTTGGCACTATTTTGTCCCACAACTGCTCAACTTTTTAAACATTTTGCTACCTCCTTTCATTTTTTCCGCAATTTTTACTTCCTCATCCTGTCTTTATCGCAAACAAAAAAGAGAGCTAACGCTCCCTTTGTATTATCTATAATGCTATTGTTTATCTTCGGCTTGAGCCTTTTCTCTTTTCTACCCTACACTTATATTATACGGACGTATTTGAGCAAAACTAGTTCATTTTAGGTCACTGATAGGTCAACTTTTCAAAAGACTGTTTTTCTGGCAGTTGCTATCATTTATAAACTACATTCTCACTACTTCTATTATACGGACGATTTGGCATTATTTAGCTTTCACTTGTACTCCGAATGAACAAGTTTGGCACTATTTCCGAATTCACACAATTTTCAATCGATATCTACACTTCTATCATACCGGTATTTCGTGCAGGTTTCGGTAGCACTTCGTGCCATGAAGTTATCTTTAATATTCCAACTATCAAAAAAACATCAACTTTATTCTCTTACTTACATTATACCACTAGGTTCGTTCAGATTTCGTTTTATTTCGTCCAAGCTAATAATAAACTTTATTCAAGACAATAACATGTTCTTTGTCATATTCTATCATTTTGGCTTTAAAATATCCTTAACTTTACCATTAGCTTAAAAAAGCACACGACCTCTTAATTGCATTATACACCCGTATGGAAAGTTTTTTCGTATGGTTTCGTATGGTTTCGTATTGAGTTTTATTTTGCAGGAGCCGAAATTAGCAATATTAAGGCATTTCTTGTACATTTCTACACAAACTAGATATATTTATTTTCTTTTGATGTTACCTATATTATACCCTCTCTTTGTATACTTTTTGAATAATTTTGTATACTCATTAGTTAAATATTATCTCGACAGTGCTTATTGCATCGACTATAGCAATATTCGATGCATATCACAACCCCGTCTTTCAGTCAGTTAGAATACTTTCTATTGTTAACCAGCTCTATTTTTCACGGGAGTAGTTAACCAAACAATTACTCTGACTAAATTTATATTCAACCTTTTACTATAATACTAATAAATACTATTCACAAATCGCTATCATTCAATATTGCCCTATATAATAATTACGTGTCATGTGTCACTAATAACCACTTAACATAATAATGACACAACTCTCTAGTCACGAGTATTATATATATAGTGACTAGAGTGACACGTGTGACACTTGTTTTATTGGGGTATAAAGAATTGATGCTATTTTTTATCATTTTTTATCCTCAAGTGTCACTTTCGCTATTAAAAAAACAACTAATATAGATCAGACATTATATTAATATACTAATTATTGTTATTTGTATAATTGCCCTGTTATTTTAGCAAAAAAAACCGACAGCGTAACCAAGTTACTCTGTCGGTAGATTAATGCTATGTAAGTTATATCTAGAATTTATATTTATATAAATTAATAAAAAATATAATATTATATTAATTATATATTTTTACTAGCTCATATCAAAAGCTAACAAAACATTATAATAGTATAAGCTTTAAACTTTAAACATCATAAGTTTTATCAATTGCTTTTAACTCATTAAAAGTATCAATCTCGACAATGTCATCTTGACTGCAAGGTCTTACGCTTACTTTGTAGTTAGACACACAATACTCAAGTGCTACCTGATCCCAATACCTTTCCTTACCGCCAGGAGAGTTGTAGACTGACGGAATATCTTCAGCTAACTTTTTGCCATCAGCATCATTCCAGTATGAAATACCTACCATTTGATAACAATCTTTTCCACCGATACCAAGTCCACTTATAACTGAATTTTTATTTGATTTAAAAACCCAATCATCTGTGACATCTTTATAGATACCTAAATAATTTGACTCATATTGATATTTTGATATTATTTTAGTATTACTTAGTACTAAGTCTGCCTCAAACACATAAGCATTGCTTAGGAAATCTTTTCCACATACTGCACTCAATATATTATTAGCCTCATTATACTTAACATTTTCAATAAATTTTATATTTGGATATTTTAGTTTCAAAACATCAAACTGCTCTCCAAGATATCCACGAACAATATAAATTTCCTCAATGCCAATAGCTGTTACTGCATCTAATAATGTATCAATCATTCTAACACCATTAACACGTATTAGCGGCTTAGGAGTATTAAGAGTTAACGGAACCATACGAGAACCAAATCCAGCTGCAATAAATACCGCCCTCTTAACTTTATACGGCTCAAGTGCTGCATAACCTGCATCTGTTATAATCATGTTGCAAATATAACCATTATCTTTAAGTGTATTAATATTTTTATTTACAACTCCCAAAGACACATCTAATAATTCAGATATTTCACGTTGCGAAAGTTTTTGTTCGCTTTGCTCAACAATAGTTAATATTAAAAATTCATTTTTACTTAGCATAATAAGTACTCCTTAATCTTTTTAATCCATATATAGACAATTTTACACATACATTAATAAACAGTATTACCATTGATACAATAGCTATTGCCTCAGTCAATAATTCTCTCTCAAGCTGGTTTATAAGCAATGCTAGTGGGTTTGTATTAGCATTAGCAAGGAAGCTAACAGCAGAAATAGTTACCATAGAATTAACGAAGAAATATGAAAACATTTCTAAAATAGTATCACCAGTTTCAGGAATTAACACATCTAAGACGAATCTAAACCTACTGACATTTAGTGTCTTTGAAACTACTTCATAATTGGCATTAATCTTGCCAAATGCATTGTATGCAAGAAGATATGATGATGAAAAGAAATGCACGATATTCACTAAAACGAGTATAAATATAGTAGAAGCAAACCCTGATCCGCCATACATTATTGAGTATGCAATACCTAACACAACACCCGGAATAGCTAGCGAGCTTAGCGATACAATATGAAGAGATTTTGACAAAACACCTTTATTTGATCTTGCTGCAAAATATGCGACAGTGTATGATAAACCTACACCAATTAAGCTAGTAAGCATTGCAATTACAAGTGAATTACCTAAGTGCTTAAATAGTCCCATTTCAAATACTTTGACAAAATTGATAAAACTGAAACTATTATCAACTGGATATTTGGTCACAAAACCAATCATACAAAAAGCGATAATTGGAAGTGCTACAATAACTAAACTAATGCCGCAAACAACGTATGTAATGACATTAAACCGCTTAGTACTTCTGTTAATGACAGCCTTATTTACAGTGTTATGATTACCTGAATCCTTGTTGCACATATCAAACACACATGCAATACCAGCAGGCAAAACCAACACTAATGATACGACTGCACCTACTCCATAATTAAGCTGACCGATAACTTCATTATACATAAATAGAGGCAATGTTTCAAACCTACCACCTACCATCATTGCAACTCCGTAATCAGTAAATACCATAGTAAATACCGCAAAGAAAATTGAAATCAATGGACGGCGAAGATAAGGCAAAGTGATATCTATAAACTGTCGCCATTTAGGTATACCCATTATATCTGCGACATCATAAACCATTCTATCTTCGTACTTTAGTACATCAGTGAACATTAGAAATGCGACAGGGAAAGAATACATAAACGACCCAATCATAACGCCTGTAAAGCCGTATATGCTAGATGACACGCCGAACATATTAGTAATTATACCGTTCTCACCAAATAGTAATACAAGACCTGTTCCGTGAGATATTGATGGGATAAGCATAGGCACAGTAATAGCTACTGCGAAAATACTCTTAAATCTACAATTTGATCTACTAATCAAATAAGCTAGTGTAAAAGAGAACGTAATTGATAGTAATGCAGTTACAATACTCACTGATACAGAATTACCTAATGCACTAAGGAATTTTGATGACGATATAACGGCTATAAAATCGACCGTTCCTAGCTCTGCTAATATAAAAAATAGTGGAAGTACTACGGCAACAAACATCAGTGCAATAGTAAATACTTTAGCAACACTCATTGACGTTACTTTTCGCAATTTACTATGCAAATTGCAAGATAATTTATCATTCATAAACGCACCTCTTAAACATTTAAGAAGCCAGTTAGAGCCTCAATTTTCTTATTTATCTGCTCAACTACAAATTTTTCCACATACTCATTAGCAGGAGATAGTGCGATGTTTTTAGGAGTATCAAACTGTTCGATATGCCCTTCACTCATGACAATAATTCTATCGCTCATAGAGAATGCTTCCTCTTGATCATGAGTAATGTATATCATTGTAATACCATATTCAGCCTGAATTGACTTTAGCTCATCACGAAGGACAAGCCTAGTCGACACATCAAGTGCGCTCATTGGCTCATCGAAAAGCATAATATCAGGGTTAAGTGCAAGAGTCCTAGCAATAGCAACCCTCTGTTGTTGTCCGCCAGATAACTTATTAGGCTTTTTATTCATATGCTCACTAAGTCCAACTTTTGCTAGAAGCTCCGTAGCAACGACGCGTGCGGTTTCTTTAGTATCATTATTAATAGAAAGCGCATATTCTACATTTTTAAGTGCTGACATATTAGGAAATAGTGCATAATTTTGAAATACGATACCCATCTTACGCTTTGACGGGTCAAGTTCCGTAATATCCACACCGTCTTTATATACATGTCCTTCATCGGGAGCAAGAATACCAATAAGAATATTTAGAATAGTAGATTTTCCGCAACCACTCGGACCTAGTATAGATATAAACTCGCCTTTTTCCACAGCGAAAGAAACATCTTTCAGTACAGCAGCAGTGCCATAAGTTTTACTTATATTTTCAAATTTTAATAATTCCATAATCCTAAAACCCTCTCTTTATTTTCCATATCTATAAGATTTGACATTGTAAGCTCGGTAACTATAGGCCAGTTCGCGATATTTGTTGGCGGCTGATTTTTGTATATAACCTCACCTTGAAGATTAACTTTATCATCAACACTCCACTTGCTAATTATGAACTCAAAAACTTCACGCACTAGCTCGTCCTGTTCACGTCCTTTAATAATACTTGTGCCATATAGATTATAACCAACGCCCTCTTCTATATTTAATACCTTAATATTGACTCCGCCATTAAATGCTGTTACTGCTTGAAACATCATACCTATACCAAATGCTACTTCGCCTCTGATTAATGAACTAGCAGGCCCGCCACCTGATGATGTGTAACTAACTATGTTTTCATCTAATTTATCAAAATACTCCCATCCTTTTTCCTCTCCATACAAACTGAAAATTGCATCTACAAAAGAATAACCAGTACCTGATGCTTTCGGTGAAGGCATTATAATATGTCCTTTATATATGGGATCAAGCAAATCCAGATAGCTCGTAGGAATAGGTAATCCAAGCTTTGCAACTGTATCCATATTAGCCATTACCGTAACACTTGATTTTACTGAAGGTAAATAATTATCACTTAACAAATATTTATCTATGAATCTATCTTTATTAAACGCACTAACATCTGCAAACATATCCGAGAATTTCTCCATATACGCATACTCTAAGTCAATTATAATATCGGCACTTGTCCTATCACCTTCGGATTTTAGCTTTGCTGCAAGTGTACCAGTTGACATGTTTTCAACCACTATTTTTTTATCAGGGAATGCCTCGTCTATCATCTTATTTAGATTTTCAAGCCTATCTGTTTCCATACTGCAATATATGACTAAATCAGCACTATAACTAAAGCTCATGCCTATCCCGATACTTATAAATATTACTAATACTGATATATATGCAACAACTTTTTTCAATTATAATCTCCTTATCACAATGTTCATTTTTATCAATTATATCATGAATTATGAACATTGTCAACAATATTATCATAGATATTTTATATACTAAAGTTTACAGTTTTTAACAGCAGTCAAATTAATATTTGAAGTGTTTTATACAAAATTTATATAAAGCAAGTATTTTATGACAAAAAGCCAAAGCTGTCGCTTTGACTTTAATATTTGTTTGACCATAATAGATATTATTTTTTTCCATACATTTCATTGTAATAATTCTGATACTCACCACTAATTATATTCTCCCACCAAGTGCGATTATTAAGATACCAATCAATAGTCTTCTCAATGCCATCTGCAAACATAGTAGTAGGAGCCCAGCCAAGCTCAGTGGTTATCTTAGTAGGATCAATAGCATATCTCATGTCGTGACCTTTTCTATCAGTGACATAAGATATCAGATCCTCTGACTTTCCTAGCTTAGATAAAATAATTTTAACGATATCTATATTAGACATTTCGTTATGACCACCTACATTATAAACTTCGCCTATTCTTCCATTATGAATAATCACATCAATAGCCTTGCAATGATCTTCAACATATAGCCAATCACGAATATTTAATCCGTCACCATAAACAGGCAACTTCTCACCAGCTAGTGCCTTAGATATCATTAGAGGAATAAGCTTCTCTGGGAAGTGATAAGGCCCGTAGTTATTACTACATCTAGATATTGTTATCGGTAGTCCAAAAGTTCTGTGATAAGACTGTACAAGCAAATCAGCACCAGCTTTAGAGCTACTATAAGGACTAGAAGTATGGATTGGAGTGTTTTCAGTAAATAGAAGATCAGGTCTATCTAAAGGCAAATCACCATACACCTCATCAGTCGATACTTGATGATAACGTATATTACCATGATTTCTACAAGCATCCATCAATACCCCTGTACCTATAATATTAGCTACAAGGAATATTTGTGGATCTTCTATACTTCTATCCACATGACTTTCTGCTGCAAAATTGACTACTATATCGAACTTATGATTATCAAATAATTCATTAATAAATGTACTATCTGCAATATCACCCTTTACAAATTGGAAATTAGGATTTTTCATAACACTATCAAGCGTTGATAAATTACCTGCATATGTCAAGTTATCTAAACATACTATTTCATAATTTGGATATTTATCAAGCATATGAAATACAAAATTAGAACCTATAAAACCAGCACCACCAGTAACTAAAATTTTCATTCAATCTCCTCACAAACCGATAATATATACTTACCATAATCAGTCATTTTTAATTTTTCACCCAGTTTAATTAACTGAGTTTTATCAATAAATCCACGTCTACAAGCAATCTCTTCAATGCATGAAATATAGTAACCTTGCCTTGACTGTACAGCCTCAATAAACTCTGCTGCTTTAAGCATTCCCTTCGGTGTACCTGTATCAAGCCATGCCATTCCTCTGCCTAAAAGCTCTACTTTCAACTTGCCATCATTCAAATAAGCTAAATTTATACTTCCAATCTCAAGTTCACCTCTAGGAGATGGCTTAACCTCTAGTGCTTTTTTAATTACAGTATTATCATAAAAATATAACCCAGGCACTGCATAGTTTGACTTAGGCTCACTAGGCTTTTCTTCTATAGAGATGACATTCATATTAGAGTCAAACTCTACCACGCCAAATTCGCTTGCATTATTAACAGGATAGCCGAAAATGTATGCACCATCGAGTTTTTTTTGAGCATTCCACATTGCTTTAGATAAATTTTGACCATAGAAAATATTATCGCCCAATACTAAACAAACTGAATCATCGCCGATAAAATCAGCACCAATTATAAATGCCTCAGCAAGACCATTAGGTTTATCCTGAGCTTTGTATTCAATATTCATACCTAGCTGACTTCCATCACCAAACAACTCACGGAAAATATCCTCATCTGACGGATTAGTTATTATTAAAACTTCCCTTATACCACCAAGCATTAAGACGGACAATGGATAATAAATCATTGGTTTATCATATAGTGGCAAAAGCTGCTTTGATACAACTTTAGTCATAGGATAAAGCCTACTCCCCGTACCACCTGCTAAAATAATTCCTTTCATAATTCCTCCTAAGTTAAGTATCAATCATTAAACTACTGAATAAAAATCACTACTAATATTACCTGTTTACACTCCAGATTATACTGCAAATCTTTTCTACACTTGATACATCCAAATCAGCATACATAGGTAAGCAAATGACCCTTTCAGATATCTGGCTTGAGTTTGGCGTAACGCCTTTATATAAACCCTTATAAGCTTTCGTATCATTCAAAGATGGATAAAAGTACTTTCTAGGGAAAATATTATTTTCATTCAATAATTCGATTAAAAGCTCCCTATCTAAAGGATAAACTTGATCATCAATCACTATCGGATAGTAAGCATAATTCCTATCTACATCAGCTTGAGCACTCATGATTGAAATACCATCGACACTGCTCAACAGCTCATCATATTTATCACTGACAATTTTTCGCTTAGCGATTTCATTATCAAGATGACGCAAATTACAAATACCCATTGCAGCTTGAAACTCGTTCATTTTAGCATTTGAACCACAAATCTCGATATCACCGGTTAATGGATTAAGACCAAAATTTCTGTACATAGCAATATTTTCACTCAATGCACTATCTGTAAACACTAAGCATCCGCCTTCTATTGTATTAAATACTTTTGTAGCATGAAAACTAAACATTGAGCAGTCGCCGTAATTAGCAATATCTTGACCTTTGTATTTGACACTGAATGCATGTGCTGCATCATATATAACTTTTAGATCATGTTTTTTTGCTATATCATTTATTGCATCAATATCACAAATATAACCGAATACATGCACTGGCATTATTGCACAAGTTTTATCAGTAATAAGATCCTCGATTTTTGAAGAATCTAAGGTATAATCATCTAATTTAACATCACAAAAAACTGGAACAAGTCCAGCCTCAATAATTGCATTAGTAGTTGAGGCAAATGTGAAAGGTGTCGTTATTATCTCACCCGACAACCCCATTGATTTTATGACATTAACTAACGCCTGATGACCATTAACAAATAATTCTATATTATCACAATTCATTTTATCAGCAAGCTGACTCTTAAATTTATTATGTATAGGTCCATTATTAGTCAACCATTTGCTGTCCCAAACCGATTTTATTTCTTCACAATATTCATCAAAACTTGGCATAGATGTTTGTGTTACTAAGATTTTGTTATCCATAAACCCTCTTACTTTAATTATTATTATAATTATAGCACTTTTTACTATTTAATTCAATCATTTTAACAAAGTTTTACATTTGAACACTGGGGTTTTTTTATCATCTGCTTACAGTTTTCACAATATTCATTATAAATCGCAAATTCATCAGGCTTTACCTCTTTCTGTCTTAATATTGATAATTCATCATCTATTGCGTACTGTTGCCTGATCATCTCAGATACTTTATGTGCATATTTACCCTCACTAGCTAATCTAATTCGTTCATTATATTTATTTGCATCAAATTGTCCACTTACTATATCGGAGCTTTTCACATCATTAACATCTATAAAATCAGGTACTAATACCAATTCATAAGAGTATGGTGCATTTACAATTTCATCCTCTGTAAACCTATCCTGCCAATTTGCAAATATCTCTTTATCTCTAACTGCTATTATCATTTTAATATCCCCTCAATTCTTTTAATTCCTATATGACTACTTGCATCATACATGGTTCCTGGATCATATGGTTCACTGAATTTTCTTACAAAAATACCTGATTTAAGCACATTAGTTACTGTACTATATACAATCGTATAGTACTCTGCGGTTAGCGTACTTCTGCCAGCCCTCATGCTACCACTCATTGCTAAATTTTGATACAAATCAACTAGCTTAGTACTGAAAATAGTATTACCTTCATAAAACTGCATATGCACGTTAATCATCTTGTACGCACTTAAATCAACAACTATTTCATATGGCAATGATTGAGGATATGCCACTCCACCTACCAAATTAGAGTCTAAATTATCATAGACAACAACAGGCACATCACCCCCATTTTCACATTCAAAAAACAACTCCCAACAAACTGCAAACGGCGGCATATTTTGTACTGTTGCAATGCCTCCAATCTTGCAAGAATAACACTTCATGCCTTCCTTTGTCTGTATGTGAACAATGCTGATTTTTTTATTATGTTCATTGTTATTATATGAATAATAAGTATTGCCGATCTTCCACTCGCCAGCATTTTCAAGATGGGCGCCGTCTAATTCTCCACTACTAGCCATTTTATTTACATTCTCTATTGCAGTATCGATTTTGCCCTCGCTAGTAGAGCACATTGTATCCACCTTTACACCTAAGTCCGTTTCCAATTTGCTTGCCGACTCATTTATAATATTCATATCCGAAATAATATTTGCATTTAAAGTGGTTACATTATTATTGATAACATCCATTTCATTAACTAAATTTTCACTCAAAATATTCATATCATTACTAATAACTGCCATATCTTTAGATATCTTCTCGCCTAATTGCATAGTATTATCAGCTACATTACCACACATTGTAGCGACTTTAACAGCATAGTCAAAAAACTCCTCTTTATCTGGTGGCACTGCTGTTTCACCAGCCATAATTGATCTAGATATTGTATATACAGGCATACTACTAATCAAAGATTTACCTATTATCTCATTTGTAATCCTATCTACTTTAATAAGCTGAACATACACGTCACCGATACTTTGCATAATAACATACGGCAACTTTATTTCATAATTATTATCACCCGTATTCACTAGCTTTCCACTCACACATTTAATGCTTTTAGGACATTCAAACTCCAGAAAATAATCACTATCCAAATCATCATCCATCACCACAATCTGTTCAGTATATTCACCACCATCCTGTGGCAACTCCACAGTACTTACATCAATTCTACTATCACTATAATATTTTATCATATTTACCTCCATATATAAATAATAGCAATAATACTAAAATATGGATGAATTTATGTCAATATAATCTCCATTATTAAAAAAAAATGCTCGCTAATAATAAATTATTTATCGAGCACTTATTTATTAAATTATAACATTTTATTTTTGATTAAGTATTAAATCAATCATAGAATCATTTGATAAATTCAATAGCATTCCTTTATTATTTTTAACAACTTCGTCATAGAAATACTTTGACAATGCAACATCAATAAATGCTAATCCAACAGTATTGTAATATATAAATTCCTCTTCATTTTCACGAGCAGACTTCGTTCCAGCTATTATATCTCCAATATTAGCATGTATATCGCTATCCTTTAATTCTCCAAGTTTATATAATCTACTAAGCGTTTGTGTTCTATGCTTAACGCACTCCCACTCATCACACACTATCTTATCAGCCATTCGAGCTACATCCTAAAAATTTGCCATACACACTCCTTTATTAGAAGTATATACGGCAAACTATTTAATTTCACTCTTTTATGTCAGATTATTTTTGATTATTGTTGAAATAATTTGTAAATTTTTGACTTCAATGGACCACATGACATTTGAATATGCTGTATTGCCCAATCAGGATTTCCTTCAATAAGAACTGGTCCATTAGGTGATATTGCGATATCCCAACCAATACTTTTAATTTGAGGAATGGCACTATGTGCTTTTTTAGCCAATGCAATAACCTCATCATACATCGGTACAACATACCCAGCGAATACAATTCCTGATATTGGATGAACAGTAGTTATTGTTCCAAACTGTTTATAATATTTACCTATTTCAGACAACACTCCAGATTCATTTAATGAAACTGAGAGACCACCACTTCCTGCATTATCTGTACAAGAGCTAATCGATGATCCAATTCTTAAGCTAGACGCCAATATTTGTATATCAAAATCATCTTGATTCATAATTGTTATAAATCTTATTGTATTCAAACTTGTTGTATTCAAAGCTGCTAAGTCTTTATGTTGTTCTTGACACAATTCAATCAAAGCTGTAACATTAGAGTAGTGAGAGACAAACTCATTAACAGTATATTCAACACCATTTTCTATAAGTAGTCCATCTTTGTATAACAGTTTCCGAACGCCACTACTAGAATCATCTGCAACAGGTTTTACTATCAGATATTTGCCTTCAAACTCTTCTAGATTACGGGTGAGAATCAATTTCCCCGCATTAATATTACCTATAACAGTAGTCAAGTACTTAGGATCAAGTATTGATGAAAAAAAGTTATGAAAAACTGCTTTATCTTGCAAAAGCACTTCGTAACTTGACTTGTTTTTAACATCAGTAAGCCTCAACTGCTCTCTTCTTAACTTTACGAACTCATAGAACGGCATATAATCATCATAACAATCACAATTGACAACATCCTGTCCATAACAATTATAGTACATATTCAAGTCCTTATGTTGAAAAAGCCATTTCCTCAATTCTTTCTTTCTCACTTTTAGCGACTTTCTTTCCTTTTCCGGATAATAGCTTTTTTCATTCGCTAAGGCATTAATCTTCGAAAGACTCTTCATTACGAACTTTACTTCGTTATACTTAAAATTAATTGCATTAATACGCTTATTTTGACAATATCTCTCTTTTACAACACTCATTTAATTACCTTCCTACACTTTTCGTCGTGAAAATCTTTAAATCTATCAATTTCCATTTCTTGTTTCAAATCTCGTAAATATGAAATGTAATCATATTTTGGCTCATAACCCAGATCTTCTTTAGCATTAGTTACATCCATTATATATTCGTTACCACTTGGTTTGTCAGGAGCATAAGAAATCTTTGACTTATTTCCTTCTTGAGAAAATACTTCTACGATACCTTTCACTTGATTCTCTATTGTTATTCCAATACCCGTTCCGATATTGTATAACCCATATTCCCTATCAATCCATAAACTCTTCTCTACTATTTGCGCTAAATCCTTGACATAAACCATGTCTTTTTCTTGATTAGAATCACCCCATATCTCGATATCTTCACCTTTAATTGCCTTCTCGATTATTGCGTTATGTGCTTTCATGCGACGTTCACAATTGACAAAATAATAAGGTGTTGCTGTATGCATGTATATATTCGGCAACCTAACGATTATAGATTTTAGCCCGAATTCTTGTCTATAATGCTCTATTATATCAACCATACAATTTTTGCTGATTATATACATCGCATGATCGCCAGTATATTTAATACTCCTAGCTAGGTCAGGCTTTAGTAATTTTTCTGTCCCTAAATATCCTATTATATCAGATATGCTTTGAGCATATATTATTCTATCTGCTTGTACTCGTCTACAATACTCTAAAACATTCAGTCCACCCGTAATGTTAACGTCAATATAATCTTGAGGATTATACTCCTTTACGTGGGCTGGCATTAATCCAGACAACATAATAACAGCATGAACATCGCTATTAGGCAATTTTTCAAAATCTGCTTTTATAGTTAAATCTAGATTAATATACTCAACGTTATACCTATCAAAAAAATTTGTTTGCATTCTTCCTGAAGCAATTATATCATATTTACTTCTATCAACTGTTTCTGCAAGATAATCTGTCAGATATAAACCTACATCTCCTGTTGCTCCAAAAATTATTATTTTCTTTGCCATAAATACTCCTCCATCTTCAAATAATTTATCCATATTACACCAACTCATAGCTATTAAGCATGCCTTTAGTTTTTTCTTTGCCATTAAACATCAGTACATCAATTATTGACAACCCAGCAACGAAATCTGCCTTGAACTGTTTATATTCGACTATGTTTGTCTTGACAAAACTTAATCCTAGACCTTCGCTCTTGAAATCATCTCTATCATACAATTCCTGTCCACCAATAGCATTTAAGTACTCTGTCGCACCTAATTCTTTGCAAATCGCAATTACTTTATCGCTGCCTTTTAGAGCATTATCCTTAGTCAATTCAGAAGATAAAGTGAACTCTGTTTTCATATCTAACAAGTGTGCTATTTCTATTATGCCATTTTTAAGATATAACGCTAAATTTTCTTCTTCGCACATTATCACGCTTGTTATCAGCTCTATACACTCATCATAATACGGAGCTTTCTTATATAACATCTCAAGCGTCTTGATTTGTTTGTTTTTATATATTAAATCATTAGGTGCACCAATTTCATTTATAAATAAATTGGGGCTAGCATTAGACATCTTCACGTTAAAAAAACTTGCACTTCCATTATTCAACACTCTATTCCTGTTAATCCAGCCACCTTTAATAAAATTGACATCGTCATATATTACATATTTATCAACAGCATTCATAAGCTGCCAATATCCAATATACGGGAAATAATATGGTTGCATAATACCTATTTTCATATACAGTTCTCCTTTGCTCTTTAATAATTCACAACGATCTTTCTCTGTCCAATTAATATTTTTATTCTATATTTGAACCCATTCTATTTTGTTCTAAATAAACACATCTCATTTAGTCTTTATTATCTTGCAAACTACCTTCTTCTTTATCTATAAAACTATCTGATTTCGCTTTTTCAATATTGTCATCACTATCAGTAGTGGATTCAATTTCACTAACATCATTAACAACATCAATAACAACATCAATAACAACATCATTTTCTTTCACATTACTGTTATTATTCTTCTTATTGTTTAGTTTATCTTTTAGCTTTGAAATAACCACTTTAATATTCGAAACAATATACTTAAATGACTCGAGTTTAAACAACGCCGACAATCCGACATAAATTATCACTCCCACTATTATCTGAACTGCAAGCACTCCAATATAATGCATTGGAATGAACGAAACACCAAAAACAAATCCACCCATAACTATAGATAAACCTACTGACGGCAAGAGATCCATCAACTGCTCACTCACTTTATAGCCTAGTATTTTAACATTAGGAGCCGCGTTAATTAAGCCACTGACAATAGTGGAGCACATCTTGCCGAACATCATCCACTCCAAACCAAATGGCAATGTCGCAAACAATACACCAACACCTATAACCTTCTTTACTATCTCAAGAGCAAGAAAAACATCACTTCTGCCTAGTGCATTATAAACTTGTAGATTTGTCACATGGACAGGCATAAGCGCGTAACAAAAACACCAACCTTGCAAAAATGGAACACACAACATCCACTTATCACCTAAAACAAGTTGCACAACTGGCTCTGCACACATTGCCAGTCCCATCATTAGCGGAAAAACCATATATGAGCTTATTCTTATTGACCTTCGTACAGCACTCTTCAAAGCAGGCTTATCGCCTTGCAATCTTGAAAAAACAGGGTACATAACTGATGCAATTGAGCCGTTAATATTATCAACAACTAAAGAAGGAAACTGCTTTGCTTTATTCCAATATCCAAGGTCGGAAGAAGAGTATTTTTTACCAATTATCAAAGAATAGATATTATTGTAAAGCACATCAAGTAATCCAGAAAACAACAATTTCCAACCGAATTTGAAAAGGGATTTTAATCTTTTAAAACTAAACATTAACCTAGGTCGCCACTTTACTGTGAATGTCATAACAACAGAAGTCACAACCACCGCAGTAATCTGTTGCCCCGCAAGAGCCCACACACCAAAACCCAAGTACGCCATGGTAATACCAACTATACCAGACAATACAACAGCACCAAAAGAACTTATAAACAACTTTTTAAACATCATTTCTTTCTGTAATTTTACATTCTGCATGCCATTATAAGAGCCCACAATAATCGTAAGAGCCATCACTCTAAGCACATTTTTTAGCATTGGTATTTCATAAAATTCTGCTATAAGTGGAGCAGTAAAAAATAAAACTAAGTACAAAATTATCGAAACTGCTAAACTAAAATAAAACACACTTGAAAAGTCTAAATCATCTGCATCTTCTTTTCTAACTAATGCAGTAGCAAATCCTGACTGCACAAAAACACTCGCAACCTGCACAAAAATGGACAGCAAAGCTATCGTGCCATAATCTTCTGGCATAAGTATTCTAGCAAGAACAATTGATAAAGTAAACGATATCAATTGCGTTCCGAATTTTTCGAAAAGCTTCCATATTAACGAAGTTGCGGCCTGTTGCTTTAAATTATTATCAAGCATTCATCTTAGCTCCTTATTATCTTTCTTGGAATTTTATGTTTAATCTTTAATATTGCGTGCAACATTTTAGGACAGATATCTGCAATCAATAGCTTCGTCTTTACTTTGAAACTTTGCCTTTTAATACAATCATTAAAGTCTTTATTCTTTCTCAATCCCTTTGCGATTCCCGATACTATCATTTGTTTTTTGTATGCATCATACAATGGAGTTATAATATGAGAATATTCATAGTTCGTAAATTCATCAATCTTTTCGTATAATAAATGAAACGATTTAGCAAGATTGTATGATTCCTCATAATTTAATGTTTGCCATTTTGTCATAACTGAATTTGGAACATTTTTTCTGTAAACACAAGTTTTTTTATTAATAAAAATCGCTCTTCCTATAGCTGTTGAAAATAATGACAGCTTTCTGTCTCCTGCACCCATGTTTTCATTAAAACATGTTGGAAACTTGTTATAATTAGATGCCCGAAAAAAGTATGACGCTGTTGGGATAAATGGTGTATTAATCAGTTCTCCAACTCCAATGGACATAATTTCTTTACCACTAATATCTTCATTATTCAATTCCGTTATAAACAAATTGGTTTTACCTGTACTAACATCAAAAAGGTCTGCATTGGTAAAACAAAATGTACAGTCTGGATTGCTATCAAGACAATCTGATTGTAACTGGAGCTTATTCATATCTGTCCAATAATCATCACCCTCACACAATGCTATATAATTTCCAGTACATTCTTTATTCATTAGTTTTCCAATGCTACCATCATTCTTCGTATACTGGTTTTCTGTTTGATAAATCGGCTTGATAATATCTGGATATTTCAAAGCATACTCACGAATTATGTTAGCACTATTATCAGTAGATGCGTCATCATGTACTATTGCTTCAAATTTAAAATTAGTTTTTTGCATTACAAATCCATCTAGACACTTTCTTAAATATTGTTCATGATTATAAACCAAACATTTTATACTTACTTTAATTTTTTCCATATATTCTCCTAAATTTGTATTAAGCATTATTTCAAGTGCTTTGATTCAAAATCATCTATTATTCCTGAAGTTATATTTCTTTGAAACGTATTGAGCAATCAGTATTACAATTAAAAACTTGATTTCTTAGGATATCTCGACTCAAAAACTTCTTACAACACTCAATGGCAATTGATGATGATTTGAAAAATTGCTAATAAATACTATTCTCATAATTTTTCCTGTTCTTGTTCCTTGATTAGTTGTTGTTTAGAATATCTATTTTCATTAAAGTATAATATAGTCGGACAAATAAAATAAACCGTACACGCAATCGATGCTGAAGCCAAAGCAGGGTTAGTTATCCTCGCAAAAATAAACACTAAATGTATTAGAATAAATGAAACTTTATTTGATTTTGTTTCTAATTGTTTATACTGATAATATGCAGCAACCTCAAAAATACCATAATAAAATATAGACAACATTCCATACGACCCTAAAGCATCCACGATATCTGAGTGCCCGCCTCCAACACCGTCAGTAAACAGTGTTCCGAAAAATGGATTATTGAAGAACACATAAAAAGACTTTTCCATCATTTCAAATCTTTGCATAGATCCAACACCTGCGCCAGACATTGCATCAATAAGTTGAGTCAGTCTTAACCTAAAGGCACTACTTGTATCCGTAAAAAAAACATCAACTAAAAACGTCAAAAGCTGAACCCTAAAAATAAGAACTATAATTAAAACTACTCCGACAACAATTAATTTGTTTGCAATATGTTTATCTCCTTTAAGAATAACTGCCAACACAAAACTACCTGCACTAATTATCAAAGCCGTTGTGTAATCTGCAAGTAAAACAACAATGATAACCAACAATAACAATGCCATAAACGAGATATTTTTGCCTTTTCCACTTTTAAAACCTATAGTGCCTATAGCAACGATAATAAGATAAGGAATTTGATAAATATAGGGAAATCCTCCGATTCCTAAGCTCTTATATAAAGGGTTTAACATATGTATACCCGAAGATGCAAGATCTCTTGATGCAGATGGATATTCCAGCAACCCAACAACTGTCGCAAAATAACTTACAAACAAGAAACCTA
This sequence comes from uncultured Clostridia bacterium, assembly GCA_947038565.1. GTDB lineage: Bacteria > Bacillota > Clostridia > Christensenellales > UBA3700 > MGBC100798. Next base: position 72,800 of record CAMQWP010000005.1, on the reverse strand, counting down.
TTACAATTGTTAACACTGTTTTTAAATCAAATTTATCGATATTATTCGAATAAAAAACTCCTATAACAATCCATGCGAAGAAATATATGTTATTACGAAAAAACGTATCTAGTCCCTCAAAACTTCCTGTAACCAAAGCTCTAATCAGCAACAATATAAAATAAACCACAAAACATAAAATTAACATTTTTGATTTTTCTATCCATTTGCAATCGATAAATATAGCTGTCACTAGCCAACAAAATAATATAGCATATAAGATTATTCCTTTAGATAAACTGTCAGAAAATGTTAATGTGAAAAACATAGCATATAAAAGCAAAAACAATTGATTAAAAAAATTCAAATCAATTTTCACATCTAATATTTTGTTAAAATTTATTTTTGTATTTAACATTATTTCTCCTTTCTAAAATCAATTACTTCTTTCATTAAGTGCTATTTAACGTCATCACGCTAAAGATTTCTTACCATAAACATTTAAGATTTTCATTCCTAAGCATATTACAAAGAACCTAATGCTACTTCTATTTTCTCGATACTTTTTTAAGTAAGTGCATATTATGATTCCTCGTCAACGACCATGATCGACCTGACCTATCAGTGTATATTTCAAATATTTATCTAAATTCTTTTCGCTAACCAATTGAGATCGGTGCTAACAATTTTAGCGGGAACACCAGCGATTGCACAATTAGGGTTATCGAATTTTTTAGTAACAGTAGACGACGCTCCAATGATACAATTATCTGCCGTGCAAACGCCCTTCAAACAAGTAACTTTAGCACCAATCCAATTATGATTGCCTATCACTACATCCTTAGAAGGATTAATTCTTTCCCCTTGCATATCCACAACACTATGAGAATCACCTGTCACGATTCGAATATCACTAGAAAACATACAATCCTTTCCTATAATCAAACGAGTTGATTCAATAGCCGCTAGATGTGTTTTTCCACACACAGAAGTATTATCGCCAATAGATATCATATTACTGTCGTCTTCTATATGAAGTTTCAGATTCCTAGTATAGCATTTTTTACCAATAACTATTACGTTATTGTTGCCACTAATATATATTAAAGTGTCATGAATTCTGGATAATTCATCTATTGTAATACTATTCCCTTTTCCTTTTATTTTAATTTTCACATTGTTTAATAAAGATAATTTACATTCCAGTTTGTTTCCTCGATTTCTTAATCTATTATGCAAGTTCAATCTATTATATGCTACTAATAGACTGCCAATGATAAATTTATGGCTACTTATAAATTTCAACTTATCCAAATCAATCCCTCCCTTGTTTTTTACGTTAATAGATACTACATCTCTTTGCTCACTTTTTCAGTCTAACATTATTAGCTATAAATTATTCATCTATCCTATCCATATATATTTTCAAATAATCTTTCGCCATTCTTTCTTTCGAATACTTCGTGAATATCTCTTCACTTCTTGATTCTAATACCGTTCTCTCATTAATCCAATCAACTGATTGAATAGTATTAATCATTGCATTCAAATCAGCCTTAGGCACAATAAATCCGTTAAACGCATTAGGAATCTCAACACTTCCACCTGAATTGTAAGTAATCATTGGACACCCACACGCTATGGACTCTATATTAACTGTTGGAAAATTGTCTTCATTTGTTGTATTAACAAAAACACACGCCATTGAGTATAGCTCAGCTAATTGCACTTGATTCTTTGTACTCTGTATCGCTACTATTTTAGAATCACTCAACTCTTCATATTGAGCGTTGCTCACTCCAACCATAACGACTTGATATTCGTTAGATAATAATTGAGACAACTTAATAATATCTTTATACCCTTTTCTCTCGTCCCAAGTACTAGCTACTGCTAACACTATCTTTTTAGTTCTGTCAATAACTTCGTCATAGGAATGATTATCTACTTTAGTGAAATTTTTCAAATCAATTCCATTATTAATAACACAAGTTGGATACTGGCTCAAAAATGACTTCTTGACTTCACCAGCTAGCCACTCACTAGGACAAACTATCTCCAAATCTTTTACATTTGTAAAAGATTTTTTTTTGCGTTCGAATTCGCTTTTAGAGATGTCAAAATACCAACTTTTGTATCCTTCATTATGAATATACTCACAGTTTCCACATTGACTTTGCCACTTTTGACATTGATTATAATCATAGTGACTGCAAAAGCCCGTAAAACTCCAGCAATCATGCAGAGTCCATACAACTTTCAATTCCACTTTCTTAATAAACTTAAACAGCATAGAATAGTTAATATAATACCCATGGATATTATGCAAATGCAAGATATCTGGTTTAAATTTTTTTATTTCTCTTAATATTTTAAATGTGTTTATTATTGAATACCGACCATGCCTGCCAAACAACCTATTAAAAACAACATGCCAAAAAATAGTATTCTTGCCTGCTATTTTCTGTGCAAAAGGATACTTGCTATCATCATGTGCAAAAATCAGTTTTCCACCCCACGTGTCTGGCAGCTCCTCAAGTATTTGTCCAGCTATATTTCCAGTGCTAAAAGCACCGCAAGAATTGAGATGCAATACTCTTTTATTTAATTTCGGTTCATTCATTTCTTTCATCTTCACCTCTAAATACAATATGAATTGCGACTCGGTTATTATTTTAACGACTTAATTAAATCTATTATTTTCTTAGACTGTTTATTGTTGTTCTTAGTATCAAGCACCCATGCCTTTGCTTTTGAGCCCAGCTCATGGACTTCTATATCAGGTTTTGATAATATATTCTTAATAGCTTCGGCAACACCCTTTGAACTTTCATCATCTAGCACATAGCAAAATTCTTTATATTCCTCAGGCATTGATGGAAGATTCGTTGTAAGCATTGGTGTGCCACTTGCGACGTACTCAATATTTTTAGACGGAAATGAATAATGTACAAATTCTTCATTAGTGAATCTCGGATTAACTAGTAGCGTTGCTCTCATCTGTGCACCTACAACTACTTCATTTGGCATGCACCCAAAGTATTTTATACTATCATTAGTCTCAATGATTTTCATTATCTCTGGCACATAATCACCCAAACCATATAAATGCAATTCACTATCCAGTACATTAGCGTCGATAAATCCTTGCACTAGAGTTTCTAACCCGTATTTCTTAGATAATGCTCCAGAATATAGTACAACTTTCTTATCATATTTATTCTCTAACGCATTGTCTAGTTGTGACATGTCAGAATCAGCAAAACCCTCTATAACGACATAGGGCTTGTTAGCCTTATTAATTTTTTCATTCATCTTCTCTGCTAAAATCACATATGCATCACAATTGTCAATCAATTTATCCAGCATTTGAATAGTTTTTTGTTTGCCACTTAGGAACTCTGGCAAGTCTGTCACCACTCCAACAATTTTAATATTCTTTCTCTTGCAAGCATTCATTGCCGCCAAACTCGTAGAGTAGTTAAGTACATCACATACCATATACATCTCTGTTTTTGATGACACAATCCTGCGTGCAATCCTCATGGTATTAATAAAGAGCATTAACTGCCTTATGTACTTGTAATTAAAGAATCCACAATAATTGTAACATATGTTGCCAACAGCTACTGTTTTTTTTGCGTAATACTTAATAGGATGTATTATATGATTAATAGGCCTACCACTGATCACATCGATCGATTCGACTGATTGTGCCATGCCCTTTATTATTAGCGAATTGAATTTTTGTGCTTGAAAACTTAAGTTTTTCTCCGATAATATTTCATTATTATACGTAACATCATCGCACGCATTAGACGCATAAATTATATTCATTATCTCCTCCTTAATACTTCTATAATCAACATACAGAAAAGTCTTCCATTCTTACTCTCAACTCACTAAACCAAACCTAATTAAGTATAAAATATACTATATATTATTATTTTACTGCATTTTCAGTAATAAACTTATTAAAAGCTCTGATATGTGCTTCTTTATTTTTTACAATATTATGGTCCTTCATAGAATTATATGAGTTGTATGAAATCTGGTCCCGCAACTCTTGATTATCTATAAGCTTGATCATAGCATTGCTTAACATTTCAACATCATTCGGCTCAATCAACAATCCATTTATACCATTATCAATAAGCTCTAATCCTGCGTTGCAACGCGTCGTAGTTATGACTGGCAACGAATTAATCATAGCCTCATTTACAACCAACCCCCAAACTTCTCCGTCAGTCGGCAAGACAAAAAAATCGCACGCCTGAAAGTAATCAGTTAAATCTTTACCCGTTTTGAAATCAATGAACTTTACATTTTCAAGACCCAATTCTTTTATAATTTCGCTATATTCATTAGTTAATGTAGTTCCAACGAAATATAGAGCTATGTCCCCTTTCAGACTAGCATATGCTCTTAATAACACGTCGATTTTTTTACACTCCATAGCCCTACCAACAAATAAAATTGCAATATCTTCATTAATCTCAAGTTTGGATTTGATTGCTATTTTGTCACTTGAACTTGGTAAAACTAATTCTTCTGGGAAACTAAAAGCAAATGGATAATATTCAATATTTTCTAAATTTGCTCCATAAAACTCTAAAGCTTTTGCACTAGATTCTCCCGAAGTAATTATCATATTAGCGCTTTTTATAAAATAAGATTTAAGTTTTTTCAAAAAGAAATTCTGATTATAGTTTATAAAGCTACCGTCAACATTTAACATGAAAGGTATTTTCTTTCTTCGCATATACGAAATAGCATACATAAATGATGGAGAATCATACCCACCAACTAACACACAATCATACATTCCTTTATTAATAATTTTAGGGATTTCAAATGAAAAATCTGCACGTGATCCAATCTTAATATGTTTGCGAAAAATCGTTTTGAAATTTATATTTTCATTTGTATAGCGTTGATCCCTAGTTGTGTCTTGCTGTGCACCGTAACAAACAGTCAAATCTACGCTTTCGGCTATTAAATTATATAAATCAACCCTGTAAGGTGCGATATAATTATCAATTATCAATACTTTCATTTTCATATTCCTTTATTCGTTTCATATACATGTCGACTGAAGATTTCCTTAATCGTATAGTAATTTTAGCTCTTAATTTTTTTGGAATAAATCGTTTAGTCCAAGCTCTTATATACTGGGAAATTATGTTAGATTTTGAATTTTTATAAACAATAGGAGTCATCCAATTGTCACCATATTCATATTTAAGCATCTCTTTCGCCATAGACGGAATACGAGTTGTAATGCCTAAAAAATCATAATCAACCGTATTTTCTATCATTTCTAATGGATAGAATGCCATATCACAACTAGAGTAGTAATTTTCCCTTCTTATATTACTACAGATATCAATATAATAACCTTTACGCATAATCGATACCAATCCTGTCTCATCATATCTTATAATTTCAAAGCCCATTGACTTTAACTCATCATAATGCAAAAACAATTTATCATAACTATCTACAAACATTCCAACATCAATATCTTCATCATGTTCAATAAAATCATTTTCTCTAATAGCACCGAGTAGTGATCCAAATGTCAAGAAATAATCTAGATTATTATTCTTGCAAAAATCATTTAATAAAGTCAGATTTTCAAGACAAACTTCTTTATTTAACGGTTTATTATTTATAACCAATATCTTTCTATTATATTTTATCACAGTCCCATTATGATTCAATTTCATCTTATACCTACTTTTCCAGAATAATTATGGCTTCTAGAATACCTTTAATTATAAATTGCAACCTGGTTATTTTCTCCAAGTTGTAATGTTCACTATTTTAGCATATGACTGAACTATTTTTACGACTTTTAATGATACATTAGTATCAGCATAATCTTCAGCCATTACATATGGTTCGTTGTTATCTTTCATACTAACTGCCATATCCATTGCTTGACAGATATCCTTTTCAGTTATGCCACCTACTACGACACTGCCTTTATCCAATACTTCAGGTCGCTCGGTAGAAGTCCTAATAAGCACTGCAGGGAAGTCAAGCATTGCCGACTCCTCACTAAGTGTTCCACTATCTGACAGCACGCAATAAGCATTCTTTTGCAACTTGTTATAATCAAAGAAACCGAACGGCTTTAAGCTCTTAACTAATGGATTAAACACAAACCCACGCTTAGCAATGATGTTCGCACTCCTTGGATGAGTAGAGTATATCACTGGCATCTGGTACTTCTCAGCTATATTATTTACAGCTGTCATAATACTCATAAAGTTATCTTCATTGTCGATATTTTCTTCACGATGAGATGATAACAATATGTATTTACCTTCTTGTAATTTTAACTCGCTAAGAACATTACTATTATTAATTTTATCCTCGTAAGTACCTAATACTTCACGCATAGGGCTACCTGTCACGAATATAGTCTTACCATCTATTCCTTCCTCAAGCAAATATCTACGGCTGTGCTCAGTATAAGGCATATTAATATCTGATATAGCGTCAACAACCTTACGGTTAATCATCTCGCTAACATTCCAGTCCCAACACCTATTACCTGCTTCCATATGGAAGATAGGCACTTTTAATCTCTTAGCACTTATTGCAGATAAAGCAGAGTTAGTATCGCCTAAGATAATTACTGCATCAGGCTTTTCTTTCTCTATCGCTTCATAAGATTTAGCGATAATATTACCCATTGTCTCACCTAAGCTCCCACCAACACTTGATAGGAAATAGTCAGGTTGACGCAATTCTAAATCATTAAAGAATACCTCATTAAGAGTATAGTCCCAATTCTGACCTGTATGCACTAGAACATGGTCAAAATACTTATCACATGCTTTAATTACTGCACTCAACCTAATTATCTCAGGTCTTGTGCCAAGTATTGTCATCACTTTCATCTTGCTATTTTTCATACTACACCTCTTCAAAATACGTGTCTGGCTTGCTCGGATCAAATATCTCATTACACCACATTACTGTTACCATATCAGCATTGCCCAAATTCTCTATATTATGCGTATATCCAGTCGGGATATCTACTACCTCTAGCTTGTCCCCACTGACAAATACTTCAATAATATCAGTGCTATTTATATCTCTAAATCTAATTACACCGTTACCACTGACTACTAAAAACTTTTCGTTTTTTGTATGATGCCAGTGTTGACCTTTGATAATATGTGGCTTAGACACATTTATGCTAACCTGACCATTATTAATAGTGTGCAAGAACTCTGTAAAAGACCCCCTCGCATCACAATGCGATTTTAGTGGATAGCTGAACTTATCTGTAGGCAAATAACTTAAATATGTACTATACAATTTTTTAACAAAAGGGTCGGACATATTAGGGATATCTAAGCTCTCACGACTATCCTTAAACATATGTAAACTATCTGCAATAAATCCTAGAGTAGCAGTATGTTCTACTGGCACTTTACAAAACTCATCACTCATTATCACATCATTATTGATAGCATTCAAAAAGGCATTAACGACATCGTCTATATAAACTAAAGTCATTTCATACTCTCGACTATTAACGGTGATAGGCAAGTCATTTGCGACATTATTGCAAAAAGTTGCGACAGCACTGTTATAGTTAGGTCTACACCATTTACCAAAGACATTAGGCAATCTAAAGATAAATGTTTTCACAGAATTATCTATGCCATACTGCCTTAAATAATCTTCACCTGCACGCTTTGAGTTACCGTAATCATTATCTAGTGCAGCTTGAATAGAGCTACTCATTAGAATACTAGCATTATTATTAAATTCTCTTAGGTTGTCCAACAAAATGGTAGTAAAACCAAAATTCCCTTCCATAAATTCGTCAGTGGTTTCTGGACGATTAACTCCTGCTAAATGCAATACGAAATCACATTCTTTAGTGAAACTTTTAAGTTCATCGCTTGTAGTATCAATATCGCACTCAAAAATAGTCACATCAGTTAAAAACGGATAAATCTTTGTTTTGTTTTCTTTCACATTATTAAGCTCTGCAACTATATTCTTTCCTACAAAACCTTTTGCGCCAGTTACTAATATCTTCATTTTGATATCCCCAATTTTTTCATGCGATTTTTAATATAATCTAAGCTATATATTTTCTCAACAACTTCGTCAAGACCTAAAAGCTCCGTGTTATTAGAGTTAAACTCTGTCAAAGTGTTTCTTTCCTTATCGCCGTCATTAAAGAACTTATCATAATTAAGGTCACGCTTATCGCATGGAACTCTGTAGAAGTCACCTAAATCTAAAGCATTCGCACACTCTTCGTTAGTAAGTAATGTCTCATACATTTTCTCTCCATGACGGATTCCGATTACTTTAACTTTGCTATTGTCATCTTTGTCAAATAGTTTTTTAACAGCATCAGTAAGCACGCCAATTGTACAAGCTGGTGCTTTCTGTACTAGAATATCACCACTATTGCCCTTCTCGAAAGCAAATAGCACTAGATCTACAGCTTCATCAAGACTCATAATAAATCTTGTCATCTCGCTTGCTGTTACAGTCAAATCTTTACCTGCTATAATTTGGTCAATAAATAGTGGGATAACACTGCCACGAGAGCACATAACGTTACCGTATCTTGTGCAACAAATAGTAGTCTTATCAGGGCTAACCGTCCTTGACTTAGCAACTATAACTTTCTCCATCATAGCCTTTGAAGTACCCATAGCATTTACAGGATACGCTGCCTTATCAGTAGATAGACATATAACCTTTTTTACACCCTCGGCTATTGCAACATTAAGCACATTCTCAGTGCCGATAACATTTGTCTTTACAGCCTCTATTGGGAAAAATTCACAAGATGGAACTTGCTTTAGTGCTGCCGCATGAAAAATATAATCGACTCCGTGCATAGCATTCTGAACACTTTCTTTATCTCTAACATCACCAATATAAAACTTAATTTTATTGCTCGCCTCAGGCATTATTGACTGATACTTATGACGCATGTCGTCTTGTTTTTTCTCATCACGAGAGAATATTCTAATCTCAGCAATATCGGTTGCTAAAAACCTATCAAGCACAGCGTTACCAAAGCTACCAGTACCACCAGTTATCATTAATGTTTTACCCTTAAAAATACTCATTTATTCTTTCTCCTTAATTTATAAATCTTAATGCACACACATTGCGTTATTTATTCGTTACCAATCTCTCTATCTTTTGCACGCATATTTTTGTATCGAAATTCTCTATTAGATATTTTTTTGCATTCTGACCCATTTCATCGAAATTGTCTTTATTAGACACAAACCATCTTATTGTATCTACAAAATCTTCTGCATTATCAGAGTGACACCACTTTCCACACTTCGCATCGTCTTCTATTAAATTTCTAATATCAGTATTAACATCAGTACAAGCCATCATTGGCATCGCATTATGCATGTATGATAATGTCCTAGATGGATAATTAGGGATAGTTGAACGCTTGTCCAACATAATCATACCAACATCACAGCTAGCACACATATTATTATAGTCGGACGCAGGCATTTCCTGCATACATATTACATTCTTAACCCCATCTAATGCTGCGAAAACTCTTTCACGTTCACTTCCATCGCCAACAACTATAAAGCAAATATTATCAATACTCTCACAAGCCTTTATACCATCTACTAAAAAATCTAAGCCTTGTGGCTTACCTAGATTACCACCATAGATAAATATTATTTTGTCTTGAGGTATATTGTATTTTTCAAAAATAGCATCCTTATCTACTGTTACTATTTCACTAGAGTTGTACAACGCATTTGGAAAAATCTCAACCCTACTCTCATCAACGTACTTGTTATGACTCAAGATGTATTCAACATTCATTTTGCTCATGCAACCGATAGTATCAGAAATATTATATAGTTTCTTTTCCTTGCGTCTAAACATTTTGTATACAATGCCCATAATGCCCGTCTTGCTCATCATACCTAAGTCTACTGCATTTTGAGGGAAAATATCTTTAAGCATAAGATAAGACTTTGCGTTAAACTTCTTTTTAGCATACTTAACAGCACCTGCTAAAGTAATTGGTGGGGCTGAATAAAGCACTAAATCAAAACTTTTATCTTTACAGTTTATTTTTATAGCTTTTTTGAACTTCCTTTCTAAAGTAAGAATATCCATACCTTTTTTTAACAAATTTTTGGCTTTGACTACTCTACCTACATTAATGTGTAATATCTCACTTCCTAGAGATGTAGTTGTATGACTAAAATCCCCAGACTCATTATAGCCCCCATCACCAACTATAGAATACACTTCATGTCCTTTTTCGATCAGTTCTCGCAATAAATCACAATAAATATTTCGATCCTTAAAAGATTTCATTCCTGGCAACGATAAATATAATATTTTCATTTTAATCTCCTTATTACAGTTATAATATTGCTAATTATATAGCATCATTATGTTCTTCTGTAGATTGTTTGTCATCATGCAATTCGTAATTACATGTATCATTCTCACAATTTTCATTATTAAATTCACTGTTGATTTCTATATTTTTTAAACATTCATCAACTTCTATATCTTGAGCATCATCATTTGACTTACCTTCGACAACACCATCGCCTTTTAATACTTGCATAATTGTTCCAAAAAAGCATTTAAGATCCATACCAAAAGAAAGCTTTTCGATATACTCACCATCAAATTTCGCCTTGACTTCAATTGCTAGCTCATCTCGACCGTTAATCTGTGCCCAGCCAGTAAGACCTGGACGCACATCATTAGCACCGTATTTATCACGCTCGGCGATCAAGTCTTCTTGAGCAAATAGTGCAGGACGAGGGCCGATAACAGCCATAGAACCTGCAAAAATATTAAGCAACTGAGGCAATTCATCTATACTTGTCTTTCTCATAAATGCACCGACTTTAGTAATATATGAATCGGGATTCTCTAGTAAATGAGTAGGCATATCAGGCGTATCAATACGCATTGACCTAAATTTATATATTGTAAAAGGTTTCTGTTTTTTTCCCACTCTCACTTGTTTGAAAAGCACTGGGCCTTTAGACGTTGATTTAATGATAATTGCAAACACAAGCAATATCGGACATAAAAACAATATACCAAAAAACGATAATATTAAGTCTATAATTCTTTTAAAAAATGATTTATACATTCAAACAATTCCTCCATAACTAGTAATATCACAAACACACACGCATTATAATCAATAGCATTGCCACTATCGCTAAAATGCGAATTTAGATCAAAAAAAACAATATCGCCCCTACCTACACCAAGATCAACTCTAAATGTATCTCAGCACTTCCAATAGATAATGCGTAGCATAAGGTCTGCCGATTAACTTATACATTTCACTATCACAACTCAAACGCATTGTCTAAATTATTGTTAAACTATATTATACACCTAATTAAATAATTAAGCAAGTAAATCCCCTCAATCTTCTCTCTGGTATTTATATAATGTCCTCAATATTTACACTTAAGTATATAATAAAAACATACTCTATCGGCTAGCAAAATGTTTAATTTCATATAGGCTAATAGTTTAAATTATATTTTCTAGTCTTATATTAGCATTATCAATTGCTTAAATATGTCTTATAGATACCTAACATTGTGCCCAACCAGCAATACCAGGACGCACAATCATTAACTCTATACTTTAATAATGCGTATGTGTACACGTATTATATTGAGCCTATATTATACATTAATTTTCCATCAATAGCAAGTAATTTATAATAGTATAACAAAACAGCTCTAAATAAATAATAATCTCATTAAGTACTACATAATTATCCTAAGAATCTCACTAAAATTGTCACCATTTATACACCCTGTTCATTTACACATACTCAAATGCTATAAAATCTATAAAATTTCGAGCTAAAATGAGACTATATTTGCAATCAAGCCTAACATTATGCAAGAAATATACATTATAAATGCTATTTTATCCACTGATTATAACTGTTAAGCGTGTTGAATACCTAAGTAAATTTACATTATATCGCGAGATTTTTCCGTCCTAAAACCTACATCTAATCAAGGCAACAAAATCATATATATAGAAAAAACGTCATACAATATAGCAAATTATGTATGTTTAATTACTGTTTCACGGTCATAACAACCTCTCCATGTGAGTCTTTAAATGCAGTTTTTTTGAACAATGATTTTTCATACATTTTGATCGCGAGATGGTTTTCCTTATGTACAGATAGATATATTTTTGTACGTCCGTAGTCTTCTCGAAGTTGCTTTTTTACAAGTTCTAAAGCCATTTTACCATACCCTTTACCCTGATATTTCTCATCAATCATAAACCTATCCAGCCAAGTTTGACTCCAGAATAATATCTTTTGAATGCCGTGCATTGCAAATCCGACAAGGACATTTTCAAGATAAATACCGTAAAAATTCCACTTTATTCTGTAAGCATTTGTTACCGCATCATGCAAGCATTCCGCTGATGATTCTATATAATTCTTCTGTTTTTCAGTCACTTTTAGCTGAGTTATCGTGCTCCATTCGTGCACTTCCAAACGTCTAATTGTCAATTTATTTCCTTCCATACTACACCACTTTATAATATATATTTTCTTAATTATACTCTTCGCCATGTAAAATGTCAATACATATTATCAATTAGCAATATTTACATACACAAACATTTACATTATCTTTTTAATTATTGTTTGAGTATTCGATTGTTAATTTATATTTGTATTCATACATAATGCAAAAACACTACAGCAAAATAGCTATAGTGATTCAGATAAATTAATTCGACTTATTATAAATGTCTATACTTTGGCTTTGATATCAAAAACGATAGTACTAAAATCAACCATATACCTTGCATTATTATGTCGCTCATTGCCCTGATAATTTTGTGGTAACATTAAGCCATAATTACGCAACGTCTCTCCGCTTGCATATATGCAAAACTCGATACTATCACATTTTATTCTATAATTCTTATTATCATCTAAGCCTTTTAGCTTAATTATCTTACTACCCTGTACAGGCTTAAATATCTTTAGCCCCACGATCAACTTTGCAATGTTTTTCTCACTATCTACAGTTATCCAACTCCAATAATTATCACTAAAGCCATCTTCAAGCCTATAAAATGTTCCATACTGCAGAAGGCAACGTTCACTTTTATAACTTGCTATAAAACTTTTCAATTTTTGCTTTTCATCTACTGTTAGCGTATCAGGATTAAGCTGTACACCTAGCACTCCAAAACTAGCAACATTAAACCTGTCTTCTAGCCTTGAAATCCTAGTTGTTTGATGATTTGGCACCGCTCATATGTGATTACTCATACTACTTAGTGGATAGCCATAACTCGTGCCTTCTTGTATCAGACTTCTAGACAACACATCAGTATTATCAGACACCCAGCCGACTGGACTATAGCACATCATGCCTAGATCATAGCGATTACCTCCGCTAGCACAAAACTCAAAAAGCACTTTAGGACATTTTTCAATCAGCCTAGACTGCACTGTATATAGAGCTAATATATAACGATGTAATAATTCGCTTTCATGATATAGACTAGAGCTAATATCACTTATTTCCCTATTAAAATCCCACTTAACATAGTCGATATCATATCTGATTAAAGCAGAAGATAATGTATCTACAAGATATTTTTGCACCTCTGGATTAGTCAAATCTAGCAGATACTGACCTCTTCCAACAATATTAGTGATACCGTCTTTTTTCCATACCCAGTCAGGGTGATTTCTATATAAATCGCTATCCTCATTTACCATTTCAGGCTCAAACCACAATCCAAACATTAAGCCTTTCTCGTGTACTTTATCAGACAAATCCGCAAGTCCTTTTGGGAACTTACTCTCACTCTCACGCCAGTCACCAAGCGATGATGTATCATCATTTCGACCACCAAACCATCCATCGTCTATAACTAATAACTCTGCTCCGATATCGACAGCACTATCAGCTAAGGTCAATATTTTCTCTTCATTAATATCAAAATACATTGCTTCCCAGCTATTAACAAGGACTGGTTTTTGCTTGTTTGCCCAATAACCATTTATGACATGGTTGCACGTAAATTTGTGCATGTTTGTACTTATTCCATTATATCCTTTAGTTGAAAAAGATAGCACACACTCGGGTGACGTAAACACATCACCCCGCTCAAGATACCAAGCAAAATTACTCTCATTGATACCGCAAATCAGCCTAACCACGCCGTACTGTGACAACTCAATACTGTTTGCATAACTGCCCGAGTACACTAGATTAGACGCGTAGCAGTCACCAGTATGATTATCGGCTTTTGCATTCGCTATCATTATAAAAGGATTGTGTTTCGCACCGCTGTTACCAGAGTTGCTCTCAGAAACATACTTACCATAGTTTATAGACTGCTCGCTTTTGTATCGCTCCCTACTCCACGCACCATTAAAAGTTATGATTTTATAATCGTTGTTTCTCATGTCTAGCTGGCTACTAGCTAATTTATTTATAAGTATTTCTCTATCAGAGTCATTGATTAATTCTGTATATTTAACAATACTATCACTATCAGTATATACCAAATACCATAGCTTTAATGTTATATTAGAAGTTTTATCTATTAGTGTAATCACAAGGCTTTCATCGCTTCCGTGACTATGTGCAATATTCCTCGACATGCAGGGCTCATTTACGGCGTATTCAGCGTATTTAAAGTCATACACAACACTACGTCCACCGAGCTTAACTGACGAATCCTTGCCGTCACCACGGTACGGACACGACATCTCAAAACACATATCCTCGTATGCATACGTCATATCCATGTCATTATAAAGCGAACTCACTAAAAGCAAATTTCTCTTTTCAAAAAACGCTTCATAGCTATCCATATAATTTATCTTATTTCCATAATACAATTGTTGGATATCATTCATTTTATTCGCACAAAATACATAACTTGTATTTTGTGTATTTATATGAAATATTACATTATTATTATTTTTGATTACTCTCATTACACCCTCGCTTAATATTATATAATCACTATATTTAATACTATCATATATGCGCCCAGAAGTCAATAAAGTATTTAATATAAAATCAATAGTAATATAAGTTATCTCTTGTAAACTGCACAGCATGCATCCACACCTAATATAGCACACCTAGCACCTTCGTAAGGCCTTATATACATGCATTAGAGGCGATATAGACATAACGCTCGCTATAGCACCAGCAATGACGAACGAATACCACATATACGGCTGACCGCATAGATTGAATATAAGTATAGCTAGTGGAGGCACAAATATATAATTTGAGGCAAACATGAATATAGCAAGCACCTTTTTTCCTATAGACTGTGCAATTGCACCAACTACTGAAGGCAAAAATAATAACGGCAGAGAAGTAGCAATTATTTTGAGAGCATAAACACACTCTTCTATCACAAGATAATCATCAGTGAATATTCTTATCAAATAACTTGGAATGCACTCATATATTCCTAGCGATAAAAAAGACATAATCAATGAAATAAATATCGACCAATTTAAAACCGCCTTTACTCTACTACCATTACCCGCGCCATAATTATACCCCGCAATAGGCTGGAGTGCTTGCGTAATCGCCACAACAGGCACTATTCCTAACATAAATAATTTATTTAATATACCGAACACTGTCTGCATATTACTTCCGCCGACAGTCACCATCACCCAGTTAAGTGCTATTAACGTAGCACTGATGATTGCTTGCTGAAGTAGTGAGGGTAACCCGTTTTTGGTAATATTTAAAATATTATTAACGCTAAGCCTCGCACCCTTATAGTCAAACTTAGATATTCTTATAAAATAGAATGCCGACATTACAAATCCAAAAACTTGTGATATTACAGTCGCCCAAGCTACGCCCTCCACACTCATTCCCATACCGAAAACAAACGTCGCATCTAGACATATATTGATACTTATAGGTATAATCCATTGAAAAAGCGAATACACCATTTTACCTTCTGCACGCATAATTGACGAAAAGCCTGTCGAGAACACATTGCCTATTAAAATGATGATTAAGTATCGTCTAGCGTAATCATAAAGGTTATCCGCAACGCCAAGAACTATCACTAATTCATCTATAAACACCAATCCGACTACACTTATAATTATGCTAACTAACCAAAAGAACACAGTACTATTAACTACAATCTCGCCTGATTTTTTATAATCCTTAGCACCGATCAGCCTTGATATAATGACAGATGCACCACCACCAATAGTGGCGGATATTGCACCTTGAATAATAGTGAACGGGAGTACCGCCGATATTGCACCTAGTGCGTCTATGCCTAAACCGTGACCGACAAATAAAGCGTCCGTTATAGAATAAATACTACTTAAAAAAAGTCCCATAAAAGTAGTTATAGAGTAGCTTATCAAAAGTTTCGGAATACTCTTACTCTCCAGATCAATGTATTTCAACTCATCTCGAGTATTTGTAGATCCATGACTATTCAACGTACTCATTTTGCATATTTCTTCAGTCTAGATAGCGACTGTATTTGCAAAAACTTATACGCTACAGTCCCCATAATGTAAACAGGATTGAAGTATTTACCTATCCCTACAAACCTAGAAAATCTCTCCGTATACATTATAGCACTTAGGTACGCACATAATAGCTGAAGCCTTATGTCCGCATTCTTATCGCAATTAATCTTATCAGTAGCATATTTATTATACAAGCTCACTATGCTTTTGCCCTTCATAGGCTTTGAAATATTCTGTATTACAAAGTCGCCTATAGGGTCACCAAAATAGAATCGTTCAAGGTCGATTACTGCAATATCTATCTCGCCTTTTTCATTTTTATTATAGAATGCATTAAGGCTATTTAGATCGAAATTTACTAATACGCTAGGCACGTCATCAAGTTCACTAGCAAATATCTCAATATAAGATAATAACTTCTCGCCTATTCTACAGCTTTTATTATGTGCAGAGCAATCTTTTATAAGCATGCTTGTCATGTGTGTTAGTGCCGATTTAAAATCGTTTTTAAGCCCTACTCTATCATAACCATATCCATCTCTTTTCACCTTGTGGAACTCGGATAGTATCCATGCCATTTTATCATCAACGCTATCTCGATCAGCTTTAGATAATTTTGCCTTATCTAACCTCACGCCGTCCACAAACTCCATTATAAAATAATCAGTCGGCACAATTGTATTAGTAAAATCCGAAAATATAACCTGTGGTATTTTAATATCAGTTTGATTTGCAACTAAACTATAACACTCCACTTCCGACTTCATGATATTTCGCTCATGAGTAAGTACTGGTGCGTTTTTTTGAGGTGCAAATTTTATAACATAACTTTTACCATCAATGCAAGAACATGCTGAATATATTCGATTAAACCACCCACCTGATAACTCTTTTATTTGCTCAACATCACCAATACCAGACCTTGTAAATGCTAGCTTAATATGTGCGTCAGTCGCGATAAATTTCGTAGTGTTTTTCATAATTTATATCTCCTTATGCATATAGAATAACATAAAAGACAGTGCAATTCAATGTATTCAGACAGCTATTACATTGCCTTAAGCAACCTAACTAAAATTAATACGATACGCCGTAGGAGTCATGCCATAGGTGATTAAAAATTGCTTATGCAAGCCTGACGCATCAGCATAGCCTACACTACTTGCAATATCGTCAATAGTATTATTTGTATTGATCAATTGTTCTACAACAGTACTCATTTTGATATCAGTCAAGTAGTCAGTAAAACTCTTACCAGTATTTTCTTTTATTACTTTACCTACGTATACAGAGCTATACCCTATTGACTTTGAAAACTGTGACAGCATAGCACTCTTGATATTTTTACTCAAATATTTATTTAGATCCGCTATTATTTTATTAAATTTTACTTCTTTCGTCCTAGATATTTCTATTAACAATAAAGCCAAATAATGAATAATGCATGTGTCAAAATTGACTTGCGCCTCATCGCACTCGGATAATAATTTCAACACAAAATACTCCGATTGTTTTGATATATTATTATACATTCTGTATTCATTAAACTCGCTTTTTCCTCTTGCGTTATCAAATATACTTTTAGGAATATGCATCTTCAAGACAATGTCGCTTTTACATGGTTTTTCAAGAATATGCGATACGCTTGGTGGCAGTATGCATATATCCCCTTTATTCATGATAACGATTAACTTCTCCATACCTATATGCTGAACACATCTACCTTTTATGACAGCTATTATCTCATAAAAATCATGCGCGTGAAAGTAAGGTATTTGAGTGTTTGTGTGCTTTCTGATCCTAAATTCGCTTTCCGTTCTGATCGGTATCATTTTATCGGAAAAGTCCATACGCTCAAATGAATTGTATTCGCTCGGACTCACACGCAACGTGTTTTTAATGAAGCATATCACTTCTTCTGGATTAGAAAATAGATTATTAATTATTGCATATAGCTTAGCCTCTTCTACCTCTGCCATACTATCTTCTATTTCATGGATATCCATTATGTTCGAAAACTTGTTATTCATAACCCCTCTCAATGCACTTTAGATTTCATTCCAATACCATTACTTTTAACTCTCATTCACTGTAAAGATAAAAATGATTATATATAATTTAATTTTAACACATTACCTTGTTTAATACAATATCAAAAGTGAAATTTATGATTTTTATTTGTTTATTGTGACAGAAAAAAAAACCAACTACCATTACATAGTTGGTTTTTTATAGTTATCATTAATATTGTAACATATAGCAAATATTATAGGTATCTACTCTTCTGTCGACATAATGTCGTCGCGTTCAGTGTTTTCCTTTTCCTCTGCTTTTTTCGGCATCTCAATATCATTATTACAAAGCACCTTACAGCTTTCATTTGCAGTACTAGGCATCACGATAAGTGCATTTTCTTCGATGTACTTTTTCTCTAGCCTACTTAGGTTATTATCTATCAGTATGCTTGTGATATTCATAATACTCTCACGATTATACACATTTCTACCACTACACAAACCGTCCACGCATGCACTTGCACCGCCTACTGTTATAAATCTACCCGCAAGATCATCAGTCGCACCAAAATACACACACTTACCATCACGTAATATAATAACATCAGAAGTGATATTTTGTATCTCTGCAAATAAATGTGTAGATACAATGTATGTCTTAGGATTTCTACAAAACTCACGATTAAGCATTGCATAGAATTTATCCCTTGCACTTTCATCAAGACCAGACACTGGCTCATCAAGTACATATATTTCCTTATCAAAAGCCAGACCTATACAAATATTAAATTGATTTTTCATACCCTTAGACAATCTTGTATAATATTGTTTCTTTGACAATCCGTATATCTCCATATATTCGTAAAACCTATTGATTTGAAAGTCGGTGCGAACTGATGCTATCTTTTTAGCATTGCCTTCCAGACTAAGCATATAGTCATGACCTAACTTCTCATCAATAATGATTATACTATTACTACTTACTACATTATTAAAAGTATTATATTTATTGTACATCATTCGTCCTGATGTAGGCTTATAGTATCCCATGATAGTATTTATAAGTGTAGTTTTACCCGCACCATTATTACCAACTAATCCGACTATACCAGGACTAGAAAGCACAAAGCTCACATTATCTAATGCAGTTTTCTTTCCAAATTTTATAGTTAAATTCTCAGCTTTAAGCATGTTATTCTCCTTTATATTATTATCTAAAAATATAGATATAATTTATTTAGCAACTATACATTATCTATCAGTCAAAATTTACAAAAGTTATACTTTGATCATTAAGTAGTTCTTCGTCTACCATCATTAATGGATTTATTGTTATCCTAATAATACTTTTATTAATAACAATCTTATTCATAAAACTTCGATCTCTATCGGATTCCCCATTCACTAATTGTAAGTTGTTACTTTTATTTCTAAATCCTACCGAGCTACTACTACTACTAGATACTGATGATGTCTCATAATATTCCAAACTCGCATGGAACTCCAACTGATATAATGAGTCATACACAACTTGATCAGTATAATTATTTATCTTTAAAGGCTCGTACGTAATTTTTGATGCATTAATATCATCACTTTTCACAACAATAATTTTATCACCACTACTATTAAAACTACCCCAAACAGAAGGAATTAGATCTTCACTAAGAGATTTCAACTCTTTATTATTTAGCGATTTCTTTTCAAATACTCGTACATTCGGATAGTCACCATTGTATACATCATCGAAGTTATGCTCATCGACATTTTGCATATAACCATCCTTGTACTCTCCTACCACGAGATACTTATTTTGCACCGTAAGCGCGGGTATCAATAATAGTACTATTATCATTATAATACAACTACTAATTACTACAAATTTATTTTTTGTTATAAAACTTATTATATTTTTCATCTTAATCTACCTCTCTTTACGCATAATAAATACTCTACCGGATCAGCTATCAACAACCCTACAGCAACCGCAATAAATATAGTCTTTTCGTCCGACAAAAATCTGTATAAAACTCTAATTATATGTCCTTCAGGCAGTCCGTCGCCACCATTGCCATATATGTAATTAGTATCAAAGGCCAATGTTACTACCAGTAGAAGTATCACACAAATTGCTACAGGAATAGCTATTAGAATTATTATCCTAAAATAATTTCTATTCATGAGGTTATTCGCTATAAGGGTAATTATTTTCAATATCATAAACGAAAAGCAAATATACCAAAGCAGGTTGATACCAACAGCCGATAACAAATCAAGATTATTAATATTAACTGTAGGCATTGACGGCAATGTGCCAGCAATCAATACTATTAGTACCTCAAACACCATCATGCTAACACTAAGTAAAATCGTAATAAGCATAAGCCCTGCTATGTTGGATATGCAATATGTCTCATTAGTAGCGCCTATATTGTCATAGCTCTTCTTATTGTTTTTGATATTATATAATATTCCGATTACTATAGATGATATAATTATCGGCATAATTGAAAACATATTTATGCAGATCGCCATTCCATCATAATAACCTGATCCTAGTGTGGCTGGCACAGGATAATATCCTATCAGCATAGATATCATCACAAATAAGAATGATAATCCTCCCGCAATTAACAATATTATACTCATGCTGTTAAGTTTGAGTTTTGTTTCTATGTACACTTGTTTAAATTTATTCATTACATACCTCCACTGCCATATTGGCAATTGCACTTTTATTTAATTGAACGTCGATATTAATCATCTATCTTATTATATCGCTCATTAATTAGCTTAATTAATTGTTCATTATTAAGATCCAGCTTTTTTGCTTCGATTATTAGATCGTCAATAATATAAGTAAGCTCCTCATTACGCCTACAACTAAAAATTATTTCTTTAGCATTTTTAGTTACAAACATGCCCAGTCCGCGTCTTTTAACGACTATACCCCTTGCCTCAAGAAGACTAACACCCTTTCCTGCAGTTATCGGGTTGATGTTAAAAGCCTTAGAATAATCTATTTGCGAACAAATCTTATCCCCGTCTTTTATATTGCCTTTTAGTATCTCGTCTTCTGTCCACTCCGCCACTTGTACAAATATTGGCTTCAAACTTGATGGATTTAGTTTCATTTTGCCTCCCGTACTACTATCTCAAAAACAGATACATTATAATGTAGTTATCGATTTACTACACTTATCTATCTAGTACCCTACTGTAGTATAGCACTATGTTTCTCATTTGTCAACACTTTTTTTGAAACTTGCAAAAAAAAGTAAGCCCACCGCAAACGCGGTGAGCTTACTATGTATTTTCATACAATTAATTATCTCTACATAAAACATATTAAGTTATAATCTATTCTATTCGTATAAGATATTATTAATTTGTATTTTTATGATGGATTTTTCCAATTAATCATTATAGTAACATCAGCACCATTAATTTTAGCCATTACCATAATACCATTTGGATTTGCTCCAACACTAAGGTCAGCAGTAAGAATAAAGTCCGCATCGAACTCAGCCATTGGTGCAAATGTAGCTAAAGACATAATCATACCAATAGTTGTTATTTCTTTAATTTCGGCCGCTGTTAATGCTCCACCTACGACAGCTCCATTTGCATCGACGCTTATATTTTGATAAGCACCAGATGTAGCTAACATATCATATATTGATTGACCTTTAAATACCACAACATCTGTCCATGAACTATTCAAATGAGTGTCAACTTTAATTACTCCTTCATGTACAGGGACAGATACTACTGGATCTATGACTGTAAATGATACGTTTAAGACTGTACCATTATGAGTTACATCAAGCGCATAATTACCCGCAACAGCAAACTTAGCATAACCCTCTTTATTAAAGTTTGCTGCATTATTACCAGTTAATGTGATTGCGTCTAAGTTTATTACATCGATTGTCTTCACATTGTTAACATAATAGACAACACTAATTTCTGGCAATTTTTCATTCACGTATAGATTGTTATCTGCACCTTCAGCAATATTTACAGTTTTGTCTTTTACCGTAAATTCTGCACAAGTACTTGAATACTCTACACCTTCAAGAACTACTGTCACCTTTATTATCATCTTTCCAGCAGGAATTATGCATCCATTAGCATCGAAGAAGTTACTCCAGCTTGAACCATTGTCACTAGAATATTTAATATCTAAATTTAAATGACCGAACGAATTCATTATGTCAGCCCTAAATGCCTCAGGAATTTTATTAGCAACATTGTCTACTGCATCTCTTGAGCTTAAATAGTAGTTTTTCGCGGCATCATCCCAGTTCCATGTTCCCCAATATGTAGTAAATCCAAGAGGATAACTTGCAAATTTATAGTCATAAACAGTTACTGGTGAATATTTAAATTCAACTTTTTGACCCTGACTAAAGTTAGCCAATGATTCTCCCAAACTATTTGTCACGATTTCACTCATTTCAGGGATTACAGTAGCACCACCATTTAAAATATAGCCATCTTTTTCATTATCTTTAATTGTTACTAACTCGCCATTATACTTAAATGTTCCACTTACTTTAATATCATAAGTGCCAGCTGTTTTAAATGTACCATTATCATTTAATACTTCAGCTGTAACATCAGCACCATTTGTATCTAATATAGTTACAACGATATTACTTTCTGTTACATTTTCATTATTAACGAAATATGTATAATCCATATTATGATTAACTATTGCATTCATTCTGATTCTAATATCTTGTTCTAATTTAACACCATTATCATATAAGTCAATACATATAACAAAATCTAAAGTTGAATTAACTGTAAGATCACTATAAAAAGATGATTGAGTATACATTACGGTTACATTTTTACCATTCGGACATACAACAGCTTCTCGTGCAAATGTCATTGTAATATCATTCACCACTACGCTGTAATTAATAGTAGCTGTTTTTCCTAAATATTGTTTTAGTTCTGCAATTATGCCGTCAGCAGTAATAAGATCACTCTTCACATCAATATCGTCTATCATAATAGATGTGATATCATCAGCGGCTAGAGCTGTTTCTACGTCCGTAAACATAGTTGGTTTTAACGTTTCTGCAAGATTTGATCCAAGAACTATGTTTGCATTTTTCACGTCTACTACTGTTATAGCCATTGTGCAAACTTCTCCAGAAATATTAAACTCTAAAGTGTATACTCCTGCTTTCTTTGCAAGATCACTTCCATCAATAATATCAATAAGTTTTGTTTTGATAAAGTGTCTGTTATCTGCTATTGGATATTCTCTACCGCCTACAGATAATTTTGTAGCTATAGTATCGAATAAATTATCTCCAACTTTCATTGTTGTAACACCTTCAGTTACTATAGTTACTGCAGATTTTTCATATACTTCTACTTCCATATTTATAGGTATGAAAGATATATATGGCATTAAAGAAAGTGGTTTATCTCCTCCAATAAATCCTCCAATGATATCAACTAGACCACCGATCTCTGAAATCATTATGCACTGTAAAGTAATATTTTGTTTACCTGCTATAAGTGGATTATAACCGATAATACCACCGATCATAAGATTACTTTCTTTTAACTCTCCACTAGTGTTACTATAGCTTACTGGAACTGTTGGATATACATCTTCGATAGCTGTACCGAACTCAAATTTTCCAACAAATTTTGTCTCATCTACTTTTATAGTACTTGTCTTAATGAATCCGTTTCCTTCATTTACTTTGCGTTCCATACCTTTTGCTATGAACATATTTGGATCAAGTACGACATTTTGAGCAGTGCCGTATTCTGATTTAGTTGTATCAAGCTCTATATACTGTACGCCCTTGCCGAATAATAGATTAGGTACGCTTAGTTCGCCTAAAATTGGTTTACTAAAGATATTAGAACCGATTAATTTGTCAAGCTCTACGAAAAGAGTCTTACAATCTATAGTTGAAATACCATTTTTAATATCAATACAGTCGATTATAGGACTAATGTCAACTTTAATACCTAACATAGGTAATATAGTATTAAGAATAGTTTTAATAGTAGAGTTTATACCACCTTCTGCTGCAACCATAGTAGATACTGGAGCAGGCTTTACAGGATTAGTATAATCTACATTTTTAGTCAAGCTAGCAATTAATGTACTAATACTAAATTGACCTGCGTATGCCATATCCTTTGCAGGATTTGATATATCGTTATTGTCTTGCGCTAACATTAGAAAAACATTTACGCAATCGTCGCCTGTTGCCTCTGGGTTAAAGCTTAAACCTATTAGGTATGGTCCATCATTAACTTTAACTGTCATACTGAAGTATCCTAGTTTCATAAATGTTTCTTTAGTATATCCCTGGCTTAATACTGTCGGATTGATATCTACATCAATGCTTGATACCATATCACGGACAACTTTCTTATCAGCGTCCATAAACTTTACAGTGCTATCAATATTAAAATTGATAAGTTTGTGTTTACTTTCTACTGCAAGTAGTGCATCAGGTACATTTACTTTAAAATCAGCATTTACTGCGGCGAATAATCCACGGTTAGAAGTGTTAAGTTCAAAATTCAATTTGCCCTCTTCTGTACCCGTAACATCAGCCTTCACGTCTAACTTTTTAATAGTCTTATCATCATTTGCAACCATAACAAGATCTACTACTAGTCCGCTTGGTATAAAACTTAAATCCATATCTTTTAGAGCTAATCCAAGTATTGACTTCAATACGTCAACTTGAATTTTTGCAGTATATGTATTATCTACCTTAGATATCATTAGGTTAGCGTCTAAATCCTCCACATTCGGATCAGCACAAAGCATTTGTAGTCCCATGTCTAATAGTTGAAGAATTTCACCAATAGTGCCTCCACCTACACTGATCTCTGGTAGCGTAGTTAAGCCAGCAAAATTCGGAACATGCTTAGCTATAAGTGTATTTAACAATACCATGATAGAAGTGTCATCATACTTATACTGCTTATCCGATGCTTGGATAAATAAATCTCCTCCCTTGTTCCAAAGCCCAAACTTTACATTCGCTCCGTCTTTGATTACAATTCTGAAATCACTGTTAACGCCAGCTTTTGATAAAACATTACCTGCAATATCGTAACTGTAGTTCCAGTCATATTTATCTTTATCAGCCGACTTAAAGTCAAAACCGACCTCACCTGTCAAATCCATGTTGAAGCCGTTTGCGATATCCGCACCGATACTATTAACTAATAGATCTTTCATTTCACCAGCATAACCTTCTGCTATATCATTAGCAGTAGGAGGTGTTGGCTTCTTTTTTTCGTCGTCTTCTTTCTTACATGCTACTAGCGTGCTGACAAGCAAAACTAATACAAGTAAGACAGAAAACATCACCGTTATTTTCTTTTTCATATATTTCTCTCCTTTATTTTAATTTATGTATTAAACTGTAATCTACATATGCATTTACACATATAGAAAGACAGTAAAATCATCAATTTAATAGGTAATACTCAATGTAATACCTATTATAATCATATACGCTTTGTTTTAAAGGCTAACATATAACTTTACTGGTTGTATTAACAATCATATTAGTTACAAATTATTCAAAACGCATTGGATATTGAGGTCTAATTAATCGCAATCCTTTACTGGAACACAAAAACAAACACCATACATGCTAGCCACAGACTCGACCATTCTAATACAATTGAATTCAAACTAAAAAAATGATTAGCATGCATGCAATATGTGAACTAATATGCAACGTATTTATTGTACTTACTTTTTTATTGTACCACCATATTTGTATTTGTCAAGTAGTTTTTTGTGTTTTTTCACATAGATCTTCACATTTTTTTCATAAAAACATTGTAAATTTTCGCTACGCACATAATATTAGATACGCGTTCAATATTACACCTATATATTTTAAAGGTATTATTGTCGAAATTAACAACGACACTCACACCATTAGAAAACTTAGTTTGTTGGATCCTGTATTTTTCGTCTATGAACTTATGGCTTACCATCTCAGCATTATATACTTTTGCATTAAAATCAGCTGCTATATTGACTTTTCTAATCCTCTCAACTAGTTGCTCGTCAGTATCTTTAGACATCGGTTTCATAGAGTCATTAAAGTACGGCGACTGACCATTAAGCATGCAGTGCAAGAATCCCGCATCAGAGTTAGGAATACCCCAACCGCCAGTGCCTTCTATGTGCCACGGCACAAATACACAGTCATGATAAACAAGATTTGCAAGAGGGATAGGTATACCTACTTGATCACCCCTGCATTGAGGAGAAACGGCATAAGGTGCGTGATGAACCATGTCCAAATTTTTAACCATTTGGCAACCTAATTCTTCACTACTTACTATTATTCCATCAGCTCTAAGCATTTCAAAACACTCAGCTCTGTAAGCGATACTCTCTTTCCTAGTAATCCTATGGTCTTTATGATAACATTCGTCACCATTCATAATGCCGAACACATCTAAATATGTACCGTCAACTTTAATGTTGTGTTCTGAAAGTTCTCTGTACGTTCTCTCTACATACTCTTTAGCTAACTGAGAACATAGTACGTTGTGAGCACCACCCGCCCAGTAATCGCAATAAGCTTTTTTACCATTAATATCCACGATGCAATGCTCTTGATTATACACTTCGCTATCTTGATAATAATCACGATACTGATCATGTAATCCAAACTTATATCCTAACTCATGACAGGTATCGGATAGATTTTTCAATCCTTCCCAACCGCCAGCATTCTCGCACGGTGGTAGTATATAAGGATGTAGATTATCATACCCCCTTTTTCCCCATCCGTCCGTATGAACATAAGCTTTATTAAGACCAAGCGACTGATATTTTCTAAATAAATCAGCAGTTTCTCCAAAAGTATTATGGAAAATTTCGCCGATCTTTAGCTCTTTATATATACCGCTAGTTGTAACGTTATTTTCCATTATACGCCAATGGACTATAGGTGCACCGATCAAGCTAGACACATTCGAGTTAGCTTTTATTTTGTCATCAATAGTAATAAAATTCCCTTGCGAAATTTCTTGTGCTCTAAACTCTTTAGCTATAGTAACGTAGTCACACTTGTCATAAAAATGATAATGAACTATTCTCTTATATTCTAACTTACCTAGACTACCTAAGAAGCTAGAAGAAGTTAAAAACGCACCATCAGCTCCAAAGCTAGATTTTAGATTCGCGTCATGACTATCTTCTATTATGCCCGCATAACCTCTTTCGCCACATACTCTTCCCCATATAGGAAGGTAAGCATCGCCAGTATTTATCACTCTTGTACGCTTAGTAATTTTATTTATCTCTTGTATGTTATCGCTATGATTATCAGGTAAGATAAATCCCTGACGCATAGGATCAATAGTATAAGAATTGCTTTTATCATACTCTTTAGCATTGAATGGTCTTGGGAAATATATACTTTTTATATTCATCCCCTTCTCATGATTTGCTACAATACTAAAATCGACCTTGCCATTATCAATGATTTGACCTTTTACAAACAAACTAATCTTAAGTTTTTTACCGAATACTGTGAATTCAGAAAATGAACTTACAATTGTATCCCGAAAAACATTATGCTCGATATGTCCAGCAGAGCTAAACTTTTTAGCAATGCTTATATATCTTCCTAGTATTTTTCTTTGGAAATATATCACAGGTTCAGCACCTTGACTTACCCACTCAAAACCATTTTTACATACACTATAATCTAAATTATCACTATTTAAATATAAGGTAGTGTCGCCTTTAATTATCGACAATTTTTTCATTAAGTTCTCCTTATCCTCACACAGCAACTATGCAATGTGAGACAATTTTAATCATTCATTTAAACTGTAGAGTCATCTTTATTATCATCGTCATCAACTAATGATATATCAATTGATTCTAACAACTCCTCCGTACAATCTATTTTATCAATAACGTTTCCTTCATCATCATACTGTACTTCATGCAGTACGTTGATAGCATCGCCATTCACTTCGCCAGTCTCCAATTGATACTGAGTAGCTTTCTCTTTTAACTCTTCAATGATCTCTTTATGTCTTTTCTCTGTAAGTTTGTAAAAGAACAGAGGTATTATAGATACAAGTGTAGTACCTGCTGATATCCATGCAGTAACATTAAGCCAATTTGTTGCAATAGGTATAGCAAAGTTTGGATCGTAAAGCTCATTACCTGGTCTGAAAATATTTTCACCTGGCAAGAATCCTAGTTGTTCTTGTATTAATGCTGGAACGAAAGCCAATATAATACCAACAATACCTATGTATCCAGTAACAGTACTCATAAATCCTTCAAGACGTTTACCTGTAATTAATTGCTGTTGATCATATAGCTCGCAAGTTATTGTAGGGATAATTATAACGGTCATTCCCACATTGAACATTGAAATTGCCTTTATGAAGAAAGTCAACGCCATTGTCGGAACACCGATCGGGATATTCTCAAAACCAACGATACCCAGAATAAGCATCATAAGACCATTGACCACGTTAATACCGATCAGCAAATCTCTTTTCTTAAGTTTTCTTAATATAAATGGAATTGCAAGCATTGATACTGTAGCAAGAGGAGCAGTTAAATTTATAAGCGCTGACCAAATATTGCCGTCACCTATTTCAGCACTAAATCTATAATCAAACAGTATTGCAATATTTGCATCGAACATTACTTTTAGCGGTCCAAGTATATTAAAGATGGTCAATAGAATAAATGCTTTATTCTTAAACAAGTCTTTTAATGCTTGTTTAGTATCTATTTTATCAGCTTTTTTTGCAACAACGAAGACCTTTTCCTTTGTCCACTTTACTAATATGAATGCTATCGCACAGCCTAATATCGCAAATACTATACCCATATATCTAAACGCTAGGTACTCTTTTCCTAATTTCTGGAAAATACCACGAATTGGCATAAATACGAAATTTACAACTGTCGGTGCTATCGAAAATATTAGTGATGCGGGACTTAACATATCCGCACGCTCTTGAGAGTTTGGAGTAAGGGTAGTAGGCATCATGTTGTAGATATTTGTAAGTAAACCTGATAAAATTAACGTAGGTATAACAGTAAAATAAGCGTATATCATCTTTCCAGTAGCACCTAATTGAGGTGCGAATGATGATAGTACTATCAATCCAGCAAGTAATGGAGCAAGTATACCTATAAATGTCCTAAATTTACCACGTTTTGTATCAACAGTATCAAATTTCCTATATAAAAACGGCATGATAACTAGGTTTATCACCGCAACGATTACTGTAATAGTAGTAGCATGCATAGGCGTCAACCCATACATGATCATCAGTATAAGCGGAGCAAACGCACAGTTTAAGAATGATATCATAAAATGGATACCCATTCCTCCTACACCATATGCTGCTATTTCTTTAAAAGGCATGTATCTACCAGGTGCAGGTGCTTTCCAATACCTAGCTAGTTTTTTGAATGCTGATTTTTTACCACTATTATCACCATCATCTCCCGACATATCTGGAATAGAAGACATTTCATCGCTAAATTCGTCTCCAATGATCGTGTTTGGTTCCGAATTCAATTCAACATTATCCACACTTTCACTACATACATTCATTTCTTGCTTATTATCGCTCATATTTTCTCCTAATTTTCCCATTTCTTATCAATTGTAATATTTTAATTATATATACAATTTAGTACTTTTAATTAAATAATCTCACCCACTAAAATAATATAACTGCATTAATTTATGGTTGTCTACTATATCTAATATTGTCAATAGAATGCAAATGCAAATTAAACTAATATTATTATCTCTATTTACTTATTATATTAACAACAAAAACACGTAGATATATGTCACTATTCCACATTAATAACATTATATTAATATTTTACACTATTTCTATTGACAATACAAGATATTTGTACTACAATAGTAGACATAAAGTAAGAATATACCAAATCTGCATTTTAAATCATAGCATATAGAAATAATTATTCTAAGGAGGCACATAATGATATTTTACGAATCAAAGCATGTTAACACTGAAAGATACTATTCAATAGAAGAACATCATGACCTTAATTTTGGATTACATTATCACAAAAACTTCGAGGTTATATACTGCCACTCAGGCAATTTAACAATAAAAATCGACAACTTAGAACATGTTTTACATACTCATGAGATATGCATAATACTTCCTAATCAAACACACTCTATTACCACATCTATTTCATCTAGTTGTTTCATTGGGGTGTTCTCTACTCATTATGTACCAGGACTATATTCGACATTTAAGGATATATATACTACTACACCAATATTACATATGGACAATATTGAAGATTTAATATCTGAGATTGCTCTATATAAGGATAATCAATTCAAATTATCGGCTAAATTATGCACTATTATCGCACATCTTTACGATAACAATGAATTTTTTGACAGAGATCAAAAGTATCGTTCTTTTGTAATCAAAACACTAAATTACTTCGAGTCCGAATTCAACAAATCACCATCACTAGTAGATTTATCTAAAATACTGGGATACAATAGTCATTATGTGTCGAATTTATTTAGCAAATGTTTCAATAAAAATTTCGCTCAAACACTAAATGATTACAGAATAGAATATGCACTAACTTTGCTTAGACATGATGACTTCACTATTACAAACATTGCTTCAATGTGCGGATACGACAGCACTCGTAACTTTAATAGGAACTTTCTATCTATCACAGGTATAACGCCTTCTGAGGCTAGAAAAAATACGCCCATAATTAAATGCACGCATAAATAATATTAAATCATCACTTACGAAAAAAAATAGCACCAATACTTGATTGGTGCTATTTTTCTTATTTATTTTTTCTTGTAAATTGACAAATAATTCAACTGTATTATCAACTCATTGCTCAGTATCAATAAACTGTTCATCTACTAAATCCTTATAATACGGACATGATCTTAGAAGTTGTTTATGATTACCTTGATCGACTATCACACCGTCTTTTAGCACAATGATATTATCCGCAGTAACAATAGTTGATAATCTATGAGCAATCATTATAACTAACTTGTCATTTTTGATATCACGCACATAACCTTCTATTAATGCTTCTGACGCGGAGTCTAGGCTTGCAGTAGCTTCATCTAGCAACAGCAAATCGAAATCTTTTATTATTGCTCTCGTTAGTGCGAGCTTTTGTCGCTGACCACCTGAGAACGCTTTACCACCTTCTACCACTTTAAAGTTAAGAGACAAAGGCAATCCGTTTACAAACTCTTCACTACCTGTAACCTTAAGATACTGGAAGAGCTCTTCATCTGAAATATTTCTTTCGATACCATATGTCAAATTATCTCTGATACTACACTCCATCAGTGTGCAATTTTGATTAACATAAGCAATTGCATTCCTAACAGAATTCAATGAGTATGCATTTGATTTTACACCATTTATTTTAATTTCACCACTGTCTTGCTTGTAGAACATTTCTATAAGAGAGAATATAGTCGACTTACCCGCACCGCTGCCACCAACCAATGCAACCATTTCCCCTTTTTTAGCATTAAATGTTATGCTGTCCAATACTTTTTTATCACCATAGCTAAATGCCACATCTGAAAACTCTATACTATCTAACGAAGATAGTTTTTCGCCAATTTGCAACTGCTCTGGACTACACTCATAGACTTCATGTACTCTATCAAGCACATTTAATATCTTATCACGCTTTGTAATAGATAAAATAATACCTACTACTTCAGTAACAATTAAAGTAAAATAAAGCATAAAACTGATTATGCCACCAAAAGTAATATAACCTTCAATAATCCTGAATACAGAGTACCCTCCAACTACTAAAAACAGTCCAATGCCTATAAAAGACATAAGTGGTGACAAAACAGCATCTAACCACCGCTGAGTTCTCAGCACTGTAGATTCTTTTTTAAACAGTTTTTTACCAATAGACCTTTCTTTATTTTCTCTTCCACTGATCTTTACTTGTTCTATATTGTACAATGTATCATGAATATTAGATCGCATATCCATAGTAACTTGTTTTTGTTTTTTAGATGTTTTGTATAATTTATTTTTAATAGGCAAAGTCGCCAAAATGCAAATAGGAATACCTGTAATCATCACTCCCGCAATAGCAGGGTCAATTGTGAAAAGCATACTTATACAGCTGACTACTGTTATAAAATTGACAAACATCTTAGGAATGTCCGTAAATATGTAATCTCTTATCTCTATACTATCTTCAATAATGACGCCCGTAAGCATTTCCGTAGTAAGTCCATTATAGAAACTCATAGGATATTTCAGTATACGACCATATATATCACACCTAAATTTACCTACCATCTTATATTTTTTACGTCTAAGAATAAAACCAGATATAACCTTTGCTACGAAAAAGATACCCATAGCCGACAAGTAAGACGCAAACCCCGCTAAGGTGATAAAATCAACACTTCCTTCTAGCCATTGACCTACCATCCAAGGCATGTACATAGCAACAGCAGTATTACCAAGCATGATAATACTGTCAAGTATAAGCCAAAACATATACGGCTTAGATATTTTCTTTACTAGCTCTTTCCGTGTTTTCTTTTTATTCCTGCTCATTTTCGCCTCTCTAATTATTTTTATATATATAATGTAAATTATAACACATTAATATCTATTTTGCAATAGATTAAATAACTTACTTAGTTATTCCAGTTCAATCTACTCGTATATAGTGCAATTAAATCAATTTTGTATCCAATAATGCAAAATAATCATACTGGCCAATAGTAAGATAATGCTTATAAATCAAATAATACGCTACAATTAAGTAGCGTATTATTTGATTTAAATTATCAGATTTTATTGCAATTTTTATTTTAATTTGATAAAACTGCTTGCTTTTTGTAATATTTCAGACTTATAATCAGTACTATTACCAACTTTTGAGTTGCGATACATGCTAGCTGCAAGCACCTTAACTCGCTCCGCCGTAAAGCTACCAAAAAGCATATCCTCATCGACATTGTTGATTATATAATCTTTACACTTTGCCGAGTTGAAACTCACATTAAATGCTTGTTTCTTTCCACCGATCGTATTAAAAGCCATCTTCACATTCTTATCTTTTTTAGCAATAACACCAAGAGTGCTGATACCATTAAATGTTATGAGCCTCTTTTTGTACTGCTCTGCATAATCCGAAACGCTACTAGCCGTTATACTTAATTCATCAGTCTTGATAACTACTATGTATTTACTAAAAAATTGTTTTGATAATTTTCTACTTAACTTATTCATATCAAACAATTCTTTATAAATCAAATTACCGCTTTGATTACGAATATCGAATATCATATGATCGCTACTACTAGCTAAATTTATTATAATATCACGTGGATCTTCGCTAGCAACTATCGCATTTGCATTGATTAGCTCTTCCGCGTCTATATTATTAGCTGATTCATCGTTTTCATTTGATACAAATACACCCTTTTTAACTAAAGTGTTTTGCAATAATCTAATTACGGTAATAGTCTCCATCTTAAATAAATTTTTCAGATTACTATTTTCAATAAAGTTATAATTATTCTTAAGCAAGCACTGTAAATTATAAATAGCAGTGCCAATTAGCTCGCTAATAGAAATGAGCTTATCAGATTCTATTGCAAGAGGTTTCATGCCTAAAATATTTGCCACTTCTGGCTCGTATATAGCGATAGCAACATCCCAACGCATAGCATTTAAGATGATATCAAGTCTATCTCCATCGAAGTAGCCGTTTTCAAAATAGAAACCTAAGTTTACCATAGCGAAAGGGTTACCTTTTATGCTTGATTGCAAGCAAAGATCTAATGCTTGATTTTTAAGGCTGATAGATCTCTCATAATCTTTATCAGCTATCGCAATGCTCTCATTAAACAACTGCTCTGACTTAATATATTTATTAGTAGTATCTACGCCAAAATCAAGTGAAACGCTTTCCATAAGTTGAGTTCCAAATATACTAGATAAACATTGATCACAATACATATTGCCATTATTAGCTATAATAGGTTTTACTATCTCTTTTTTACAAAAATCACATATCATATATAATCCCTCCCTTATTATTTTGCATTCACAAAAAACTTAAATGTTTTCGTATGCTTACCTGTAAAGTTTCCACCAATTACTTGATTGCAATTTACTTTTAGAGCATACTCGCCGACATCGACAATTTTACGAATAGGAGCAATACTAATCACGCCATCAACTACACGATAATAATCTAATCCGCCTAAAATATTTTGTTCTGCTATCACCAACTTAGGCATAACTATAGCTGATCCCGTATACGTAACACTTGTTTTACCAACAAGTTTTATCATCTCATCATCAAATCCACTTATATCTGCTTTATTTATCGTAAAATCAGCTTTTTCATCAATAATTTTATAATTGCTATTACCATTATATTTTTTAGACTTATAAAGTAGCTTGTAACTGCCAGCGTTGATTAAATCCTTACCAGCTTCTACTAATTTAGTAGTACCGTTACTATATACTATATACAAGTCTTTAGTCATGTTTTGAGGCTTTGCATTACCCGATATAGTTAAACTCGGTAAAAGTGTAGCAACTAAATAAGATTGGTTATCCAAATTTGACCAAGTATATGTAATAGTCTTAGGCACGATATAATAATCAATCACTGTTTCAGCAAGTTCAAAATTCGCATTCTCGCCAAGTGTTACAGTAACCTGGTATGGAGTAGGACGAACATCAGTCTGTTCTTTTGAATCGACAGCATTAAGAATTATCTTTTCATCATTATACATAATATATGAAACAAACACAATCGGTAATGATTCATTATATGTAAACTCATTACGTCCTGGCATAGTAGATACATTATTTTCAAACTTTATATTTTTTGCTATAATGCTATCTTTTAAAATATAATATGTATAGCTTAATAATCCAGAATCAATATTAAAGTTATCTTGCGCTGCAAGAATAGTAACTTTATAAGGATCTGTGATATTAGCATTGATATTACTAGAATAATCAGCACTTAACTTTAACGATACGCCTTCAATAGTAGCAGTAGGAACAATAGCAGCTCCTGTATATCTGCTTGCAGGTAGTTCGTTATATTTTTCTTCATTTGCTAAAGTCCATGTGATACTAGTCGGATCGCTAATGTTTAGACGCGTAATAGTGACCGCTTTCGTAATACTTGTAGCAGAATTGAATTCAAAATTTGCATTTGTATTTGTTGCTATGAAGTTATAAATAACATCCGGATTGCCTTCATTTGCGTTGTAGACTTGACCTTCAACTTCTGGTACTATTGTAAACTTCAATATGATAGCATTAAAAGCATTATATACTGCAGTAATTACCGGCATCGCACCATGATTATATACTGCGCTCAATTCTCCAACAGTCTCTACATCATTAACTGACCACTTAATATTTGCCAGATCAATAGTAGCTTGAAGAACAGTGAACACCTGAGAAATATTAATGATTTTGTAATTGTTATTATCTAACACGAAATTAGAGTCTGCATAATCTTCGTTAGTATACTTGCGAGCAATGTTTGCATTAAAGTTAGAAGTAATCTTAATATTCAAAGTGTCAATTGCTATATTACCTGTAAATATGTATTTATCAGAATTATCAAACTGAACAGTTGCGTTATTATCCCAAACAAGATCGCCCGTAGGAATATCACTTGCGTCAATTGTTTTAGCATCTATAGTAAATAGTATCCTATCAGAGCCAACTTCGAATACATAGTTCGTATTTGATATTGATAATAATAATACATAATTTTGTGCGTCTTTTATCACCAACCCACTTTCCTCTGTAATAGTATCAATCTTCATCAATGTTGGATTAGGAATATTAGGAGTAAACTCTGCGCTTGGCACTCTGACAATATTATTAAACACAGGATTTACACTTGTTTTAACTAAGTTTATGTCCTCATTACCTACTAAGAAAACATTCAATTTATCTTTTGCACTTACAGCATACTGAGCGATATTATAATTTGCTTCTAAATTACCTGACAAGATATAGTTACTAATGTCAAAATTAGTAGGATTATATAATTGATTATTTTCCATAGCAACGTTTATCTTGTAACCGCCTACCGAGTAATCAGTTTGAGCTACATTAACACCAACACCAGTATAAATAAATACTGATTGAGGAGAGCCCGTACCCCAGTCTTTCGTAATCTTCGCAACAATAGTCCAACTTACACCATTATATACTACAGCACTAAGAGGTACCATATTATTAAACTCTTCACCGATGTTTTGAGTAGCTCTGTACTCAACGTTAGTATTATCAAGCGTAGCCTGTGTAATAGTATAGTCATGTATAATTGTTGACTTGTCTCCAACTGTAGATCCTTTTATTGTATGATTTTTCTTATATTCTGCAGTTAGTTCTACATTAACTTTATGTGCACCTACGCTCATATTATCACTACCAGACACGCCAGTATATAATGCACTATTAGCAAAATCTTTAGATGCAGGTAAGTTTTCTTTACCATTATACGTCACACTAGTTGGTATGTTAAGATCAATTTCCTTTTTATTAATTCTAACAGCATAATTTTTGTTATCTGCCACGATATTATAGTTAGGACTAGCTGACACCATCACCAACTTCTTATCTATAACTAAATTATTAGCATCAACAGTAGCATCAGTAAAGTTTGTACTATGTTCATCACCCATAAATGTATTAATAGATATATTATTTGCACCATCAGGGGTTGTAAATGTCGGTCTATTATCTACACCAGAATATGTATAAGTTAGCGTATTGCCAATTAACTTATTATCCGTTATTGTATACACCATAGTCTTAGGCTCAATTGTGAATGTTACACCCACTAAAATATCACCTACCAAAACTTTTGGTAGTCCTGTAACAATATAATTTTTATTATTGACAGTTAAATCACCCGCTCTATACTCGTAAGCAAGTACCTCGCCATCGTAACTTCCTCCTGCACGTTTTACATCCATATATTTAGTGCCCGAAACGGTAACTTTATCCGTTCCAAGTCCACTAAATGTACCAGTAAGACCTTGTTCAGATCCGTTATACTGAGCTTTAAACGTGCCCCACGTAATTTTCCCATCAGTGATATCACGTGCATGCACGGTGAAAATAGTATTATTTACTTTATAATTTGCTGTATATATACTATCCAAATGATCATCAATTAATATATAATCTTTAGCCTGTATAGCATTCAATGTAGCAAAGTTGATAAATTTATTGCCATCTAACTCGCCCTGCGCAATCTCATCCTGACATGCAGTAGAATTCACACCTTGAGGTATTAACTGATAATCGAATACTTGACGTTCAGCACTGTATATAATGCTAGCTGGATCGATTAGATTTACTGATACATATCTAGGAGTTATGTTATATGAAAGTGATACAAGTGATTCCACTCCTGACGCGTCATAATTTCCCGCGGTTGCACTATCCATTTTGATTGAATACTTAACCACTCCTACATTTTTACCATAACCGATTTCACTCTTGTAAAATGTAACAGCAAAATCAACTGTTTCACCACAATAGCTACCCGTCAGGGTTTTTGGAGCTTCAACTAGTCCAGCATCGTATATTTTCTCTTTGATTTTATTTAAATTATCTTCCAACAGCTTATATTTTGTAATAGATAGTGTCTGTACTGTTGCAAGTTTATTAGTATAACCGTTATTTTCAGTATTTGCAGGATCATATACAGTAAATGTATAGTTTGCACTATCAGTTACTGACAACGCTACAGCTACATCACTATATTCACCAACATTTTTAAACTCGGTAACATTACCTGCATTGTAAGTCGCATTTTCGATAATAAGATTTAATGAATCAACACCTATAGCAGTAGAATTAAATCCACTATTATTATTATTTAATGACTTATTAGCATAAACTGCTGTATTTGTATTAAATGCAATATCAGTTACTACTTTCTTTCTTATTAGTAGTGTTTTGATTACGTTAGGAGCTAATTCATAGTTCGCAGACTCAGCGTCAAAGCTAACTTTTGTTTCATGACTGCCTGCAATAATAAGAGCTTCAGTAGAAACTTGATTAGTTGTAACAGTTTTAACATCATCGCCTACTAAATTATAAGTACCTAGATACTTTTGCTCTCCCGCAGTATATGTAAGCTCTTCTTCAGTCCATGTAATATCAGTATCTTTTATTATATTTTTACCAATTTTGAACTTACACTCATTAGTATTAAACTCATAACTTTTCGAAACGGCTACTTTATCATCAGAACTTGATTTTACAGTAGAAAAATCGTACTTAATAGTATATCCTTTTGCGTCCTTGATATCAAGGTCATAAGTGTAAATACTATATGGATCTATACCATCAGCTTCACTAAGAAGTTTAAAGGTATCAGGAGCGATTTCGATCTTAAACACTGGAGTGATCTTGTATTGTTTACCAACATACATCAATCCTTCTAGTGAAGTCTTACCGACTTGAGGTGATAAGTCTCCGTCATAAGTATAATCGTACGATATATGTATTTTAGCTTTCTTTACTTCGACTTTCTTAATAGTAGAAGGACTAATACCATTATCATCACTGATAACATAATTAAGGTTGCCAACTATTTCAGCTTTAACTGAGTAAATTTTAGAATACTTAAGTTTATTATCAGATATTTTTGCTTGTGGACTAGTTCCATTTGTATCATCAACTGAACAAATATCAGCATTATAAATAGTCGCACTTACGGTATGAATAGCATTGTTATATACAATATGATCTTGTACAGAATTTAACTCCGCTTCATCAATAGTCCAGTCTAAATTAACGGTCTTTGGAGTAACAGTAATACTAGTCTCATGCTCATAATTTGCTGTTATTTCACTACAGAACTCGTCTATAACTATATAATCTAATTTGATAGTCAACTCCGAAGCATTAAGCAGTGCAAACTTCTCAAAAATTGGTGCAAAAGTACCCTTTTTATTATACATAACACCATCGGTAGAATTTTGTACAAAGACAATATTATTACTTAGTTGACTAGTATAGATCCAATTTACGTTCGCGATTTCTTTATCGCCTTGCATGATAGACCAATTATACTTCTCTTTTGCATAGCCATCACTTGTATAGAATTTAACTGCTAAATCATCACCATAAGTGATCTTATCAGTCGCAATTCCGTTACTATCAACAGAAAGATTTGATCCCTCAGGAACTCTCATGTTCCAAGTGGCTTTCATGTTTATCTCTTTTTCAGTGCTAATATTATTAGACTGAATGAATGATAAGACTTCCGATGCATTTGAAATAACTTCAGTTGTTGCGCCATCAGAATTAACACTCCAGCTAACATCACAGCCGAATCTTATATCCTCATAAAACTCTATATCACTTAGATCCGACTCGATAATGTATTTATCAGTCTTTACTGTTTTGTCGTCGCGGGTAGCGATAAAATTGTCATTTTCATTATGAGTAAAATCATAATTGACTTTGTAAACATCTTCAAAACTAATATTTATAGTAGTACTTTTACTGATATCATCGCTATCCAAGTTAGACTTTAGTATCATCGCCATCTGGCTTTTATTATCATAACTCCACTGATAATCTTGTGTCTCGTAATTATTAGTATAGTAATCTTTATAATCAGTATTAGCATCGAATATTGACTTTAAAGTAGTGTTTGATTTCTCAGCACCATAAAAAGTTTTAACATAATTATATGTACCATCAGCATTCAATAGATCCTCTGGATAATTAGTAGTATCGTAGTTAAATTTAACAGCATACTCGCCCTCACCAAGCTGTGGATCTACCATATTTGCTAGTGCAATTTTGTTAACGTTACTAGCATCAATGTTGTTATAAATATTTTGCTTAAATTGATCTATAACGTCTTTAGGCATATTGATAGAAAGATCATTACTTATAACGCCTTCTTTCTCAGTATTCTTGACACTTATAGCTTCTTTTGTATCGATATTGATATTCGTAACGCCCTCTGTAAGCAATACTTCATAATCAATAGCACGGACTTTTTGACCGTTGAACTCATCAGGAACTATAATATTAGAATATTTACTATCCAAACTGCCTACTACCTCATAGTGAGTTTCAGGATAGAATTCATCTGCTTCACGTAGCTTATACTCTAGAGTTTTATTGCCTTCTAATATACCGCTACCAGAACCGTATACACCTCTTATAGCACCAAAAGCTACAGATCCGAACAATAAACTCACCGCCAAAATTATAATAATAATTGGCTGTGCGATCTTTATTTTATTTTTAGTTATAAGGATAAGAGTTGCTATAGTAGTTATAAAGTATACCAACCTTATACCAACAGATACAGCAATACCTACGTTCTCAAATATAGTCACTCCATCAAAAATGAAATAACTCATAGTGTACACGCAAGCTGTCAATATCAATAACACCAAGCTGTAAATGCTCGTAAATATTATACTTGATCTAAACTTATGATTAAAGAATATAGATAATATCATATGTATGCAATCTAGTAGGACGATAAGTCCTAGTATAGAAATAGCTATGATATCAAAACCTTTTATAACAAAGTACGCAAGCATGAAAATATTAACACATAACATAAGCACGTCAAGTAATAATATCAAATATTTGCTATCCTTTAGTTTTTTATTTGTATCTTGAGACAATTCTTCCTTGTTTATAACATTATCATGGAAAATTGATTTTTTACTTTTATAATTCATCGTTACTCCTTGTAAATCAGTGAACTTTAGTTAATTTTAAAGCCTTGTTTTTTGCAAGTTGACTTTTATCAAATCTATAAAACAGCTCTTTTTTACCCTTAACTACTTTAAACAAAACACTATCAAAATTCTCATTACAGATATTATTCTTTCTCCTCAAGTGAAGAGGTAAAATTTGTTTATTAATAGCATATAATTTTCTGTACTCTTCGTCGTCAAAAATTTCGTCCGTATATATAGGCTCACATAGACTACACATGTTACTTTTTTCAGAATAATAACTATTAGAATTTACTTTACCACACATGCCACAACGTTTAGTAAATGACTTAGGCAGTGTCTGAAAAGTATCTTCACAATATACACCACAACTAGTGTGGAAATAATGCAATTCGTTATCTAGCGTATACTGATCAACGATATTACCAGCATTACAGTCGACACATAAAGTCTTACCACACTCTGTACAAGTAGCAAGCAATTCATTACATAAAAGCATATTACAGTTCTTGCACATTGCTGGAGGTAGCATACAATGCTTAGCCAACAACGAATTAGAAATATTTAGATCCGTAATATCATTAATATTATCATACTCGATACTCTCTTTACCGTTAGCACCGATAGTAGCATAAGCAACAACGTCTTGAGATATTACATTTGTACCGCACTTGGTACAAGTAAGATCTATATCTCCATTCATACCTACAGTAGCTATAAATATCTCTTGTTGAGAATGAGAGTCGATGACTTTATACTCTTTCAAACGCATCTTCAAGTGTGCAATATATCTAAGTTTAGCTCTATCGCAACTTACTTCCACGTTAAACTGACCGTTATGTCTCGAGTCGATAACGTAATTATCAAAAATTTGCTTAGCTTCACCTACTAAATAACTCTGGAAACCATCATTCATCTTCATGATTTCTAAGATATTATTAGTAATCCTGATTACTTGATCAGACTCTATGCTTATCTTGCTATCCTCATCAAGATCACCGCTTTTCGCGTCCTTGATAATGATATTTATTTGTTCGTGTAGCATTTTTGACTGAGAAGGAGTGAATACATTATACTCCGCGTCAAAGTAAAATTTATTAATTATGTATTTTGGCTCGCCTCTAAAGACGAATCTGAACTTGATTGCTACTTCGTAAATAGTCTCTTTATCAGCTGATTCTGTATGCTTGATAACAAGTCTATCATGTATAGCAGGCAGCATTTTCACAAGTCTTTGCTTAACTATCTCGCTATCACTAGCAAAAGTATCCTCATCATAAGGCGCGTATATCAAAAAGCTATTTAGCTTATAGAAAGTGTCAAGGTTTTCGCTTACAACGTTATCCCAAGTCATGTCATTGTCTTCGCTGCGAGTAGCTTTAGAGAAATTATCAAACCTAGTGAATTTCTTTGTATTACCGAACTCGGTCACTACATATCCATTTTCTTCGCTTTCTTCTTCCTTAAAGTCTTTTGACCTTACAAACTCTAAACCATCTACATATATACTATCTTCGCTGTGATTGTACCTAGTATCTTTTTGAGAGAGGTTAGCATCAATTAGCTTACAAACACTAAAGAACTCGTCCTCATTCGGTATTATTATTCTTTTAGCCATAATCTTACTTATCCTCCTCTCTTAATACGTTTACTACTTCACTGATTTTTCTTACCTCAAACGAGAAATCGCTTACGAAAGTAGGCTCATTCCAAATGAATTCAGCAAACTCATCAAACGTAGCAGGTACTATAGGCTCTAGCTCACTATGACACATCTCGCATATAGGGCTATTGATATTAACCTTAGTAGTACATAGAGCGTTCTTTGAAGGACATTCTATACAGCTTTGTCCCATATGTTCTTTAGTAACGATATCAGTACCAAGAGTATCTATCATAATGTGACAAGTATCACATATTTTATTCGTACAATTATTACATAGTTTTCTAAGTACATTTATGTCAGTGTTGTAGTCGTTCTTCAGTTCTGCATATACAGCACATTCTACTTTTTCAGCACGTCTGCAATGTAGGATAGAACACTTTTTATTACATATGTAGAAAGTATTATCAATACCAAGCCTTCGATCATTGTTGTGCTCAGTAAGTTTCTTGTTTCTAGAACAAACGTAAGAATGTCCCTCAGTCTTAGATCCTGTAGCCATACGCATAAACTTATATGAACAGCTAGGACACTTATAACTATAAGCATTAACTAGTGGTCTT
Source organism: uncultured Clostridia bacterium (assembly GCA_947038565.1). GTDB lineage: Bacteria > Bacillota > Clostridia > Christensenellales > UBA3700 > MGBC100798. Next base: position 29,184 of record CAMQWP010000005.1, on the reverse strand, counting down.
AGAGAGTCGATCGTAGCACAGTTTGGACAACTAGTACTTCCATCAAAACTTCTTACTATCTTACCACACTCTAAACATCTCATTGTAGAAGTATTCTTATTATCACAGCCTGTAACTAGGATAATATCATCTTTCCAACCACTAAATATCTGGATTTGGTTAAAGAATGCTAATAGATAGCCCTCTAATGTCTCCATTGTCGCAAAAGATATTACTTCCATGTTATTTTCTTGACCAATTCTATCAATACGACCAATTCTTTGATCCATCTTAATAGGGCTATAACATATAGAGAAGTTTACTGCCAAATGGCAGAACTGGAAGTTTGAGCTCTCGCTTAGAGGCTCTGAAGAGAATAATAAGCCACTTTTAGCTTGCAATGTCTCCCTTTCATTCGGATTGCTCTTCTTTGCAGAGAACACATCCGCCGCATATCCATCGTCATCAGAGAATATAATCCTCTCGTATATTTTTGGATATTTTTCTTTGTAATACTCATAAAGACGAGCATTCTCATCACTCTTATCGATATTATAATAATCGAAGAAAATAATCATCTTTTCATTTAATCTAGAAGGATCCATGATAATCTGTGCTAATTTCTCAGCTTTTAGAGTAAATAAATCAGTTTCAGTCTCATCTACAATACCGAAATAATTCTTTATATCGTGTTTGTAGTAATTACCTACAGAGTCTAAGTAATATTTACCGTCGATTATTCTACGCTTACCGTGATCATCGAATTTATCATAAAAACCATCTAATTGCTCTAGTGACTCGAATATAAGCTGATTTTTAAGTCTATTAAGCTCCGCATCATCTTTTAATACATTACTTCTTACCATGCCTCTAACAAATTCTTCTATAGTCTTGTACTGATCTCTATATAGAATAGCCTTTGGACCATAAATATCATTTAGGTCAAACGAGAAGTTGCAAGAAAGATCGGTAAACTGTGGGTTTTCATAATTATTAAATTCGATAACTTTACTACCTCCAGTCTTATTGACTGGTGCGAAGAAATAGTTAGACGCTCTTTTACTAACAAACCTACCTTGATTACATTTTCTTGACTGCCTTATCATAAAGCAATCAATAAGATTTTTATAAGCCTCACGAGTTATTTTATTGATCTCAGCAATTTTGACTTTATTACCCTTGTCTTTTATAAACTCATCCCTGTAGTGATACTCAAAAAGTTTAAAGTTCTGAGCCCAGTTCACTGGATCCTCATCCTTTAATAAGTCACGCTTAGAGTTCATGAACTTCAAGAACTCCATGTCCTTGTTTAGCTCACTTATCTTATATGACTCCACAAACTCTGCTATAGTAGATGCCTCATGACACAAGAATTTTTTATAATGCTCTCGTGCGATTTCCTCATCATTACCACCCTTTATAAAGTACCATAGCGGGAACATTGAGTCTAGATTACCTTTATGTGGCGTACCTGAAACTAGAATACAATAAGGTTTATTCCTAACTTTCTTAGTAGCCATTAGCGTCCTAAGATTTGACATACCTATCTTACCTATATCGCTATTATCCATGTTATGAGCCTCATCAAATACTATTACATCGAATAGTACGTTTTGAAACTCGTCTTTATGTATTTTGCAAAAATCAGCAAAAGTTATTATAAGTGGTACTGACGGGATTTGCTTTTCGCAGTTATCACGGATCTCTCTCGAGTTGTGAACACGAACAAGTCCTACCATGCCAAAGAATACTGACATAGTGTATTCCCAGTCATTGCAGTTATCATCAGATGCAGAGACAATCAAGATTGATGATGCTAGATTTCTCTCAGCAAGCTCACATACAACCATTCCAGCCTCTACAGTCTTACCCATACCAACTTCATCTGCAAGTATGCCCACGCCTCTAAAATCTCCTAAGAATTTTTTAACTGCGTTTTTTTGATGTGGTAAAATAGGACAACCAGTATAATGTATTGCATTATCGATCTTAATACCGACAGTCTTTATTTTATTATCGACAAGATACTCTCTTTGACCATAATCATAATCATCTATTGCTAAATGATCAAACATATCCATTTTATCTATCTTTTCTGCTTCATCCAGATATTCTTTTTTCTCGACATAGTTAATTGGATTAGTATTAGACAATGATCCTAGCTTCTCTTCTCCATTAAGTACACATTTTGCTATTTTATTATCTTTCATAAATTTTCCCTCTGACATTAGTCTATTTCAAAACTTGTCTTATAAGTGCCTTTTTTCTTTGGTCCTACGACTTCAACTCCGCCGATGCCGTCCTCATCAATAAACACTCGAACCTTTATTAAAGCACCTTTACGCACTTTAGTATCAAACTCCATTACACCGCATTGAAGAGAATTTTCAGTTTCGCCTATAGGAGTAATAAAAGCATTTGCTTTAGTCTCCATATCAGTAGACATCACATTGATTTCCACGCTCTTCTGATTTTTTTCTTTGAGTGCAACTTTCTTCGTAACGGATATAGGAAGTTTATCATTTTTATTGATTACTATTTGCAGACCGAAAGGAGCTTTTTTATTAGAACCCTTAGTACAAGCGAAACCATAACCCTTAGTCGCAATGCTTTGAAAACTAGAAACTCCTGTTGCGATAATACCAGCACCATGCGCAACACCAAAAATTCCTTTAGAGATATTATATAAGTTAACACTTGGGAATTTTTTGTTTACAAGCTCACTTACTACATCTATCAAATGTGGGTTTTTGCTCGATCCACCAGACAAAATAACTTGATTAATATCAGGATTCTCATTTATCAGATTTAAAACTGAATTTGCAATATCTACCATGATAGGATTACAAATATCATTAAACTGTTCTTTAGACACGTTTACATACACTACCGAGTCAGACTGATACTCAAGCATTACTTCTTGCTCACCAGAACTCAAACTTTCTTTAGCAGCTCTTATCTGCTCTAACAATTTGAATTTCTGATAATTAGTTATTTCCTCTACCTTACCTGATTGAGAAACAACATGCTCAAACAAAGCATTATCGAAATCCTTACTTCCCTGATTGATACTATCGATCTTTAGCATATTAAGACTATCAACAGTACTAGAATTAGGATTAAATATTGCGATAGAAGACTCCTTCACACCAATATCAACTACCAAAACATGTTTGCCCAGCTTCACGCCGTCATTCATACAGTACGCAGCCGCCGCAGTAGGCTCAGCGATAGCACGAGGGTTAAAGCCTAGCGACTGTATAATACTCTTCATCACTATCTTGCAATCATCGCTTACCTTGCTTGGGAAAGTAAATATGATTTGATTAGCTTGCTCCGAATCATCAATATCCAGTTTAGCAATCGCCTTAGCTAACAAGTCAACTAATACATAATCGAAAAAGCCATTAAGTACTTGCTTTACTGTTAAAGAAACCGATCTAAACTTGTATGCAAAATCAGTATTTTCAAAATCATATCCATTATAAAAATCTGCTGAACCAGCCCCTTCCATAAGTTCTTTAATTCTAACTATAGGACGCTGAGAATTTTCCGCGAGAGCTAACGCTTCAGCACCATAATTCCAGCTGTCATTATCTAAATCGTATAAAGCAACCGCAGGCACAGTGTCTCTATCATCTAAAAGCTGTAGATTACCTACAACAGCTTTTCCTTTATGCTCATAAGAATAACACATTTTTAAAGAATCATTACCTAGATCCAAACTGTAAAGTATTTTTTTCATGTTATTTTGTTCCCCTTATTGTATAATATAATAATACTAACACATAACTTTTGCTTAGTCAATAATTTGTAAAATATATATACTTAACGAACAGCTGATATCACGTTATCAGTTAAAAATGTCCGCTACCCTACTATTATCTTAAATTAAGACATTATTATATATATTATATACTCAGTATAAGGGGGAGTGTTCATCTCACATAATAGGCTGTCAATCTATCATTATCTGCATATATTCTCCGCTTTAGCCTGCTCATATACCGACTTTGACACCTCTACGGATACTCTTTTATCGAATACATTAGGTATCACATATTCAGCATTTAATTGACTATCATCCACTAGATTTGCTATCGCATACACGGCTGATTGTTTCATTTTATCAGTAATACGCGTAGCTTTTGCGTCTAATGCACCTCTAAATATACCCGGGAATGCAAGTACATTATTTATCTGATTAGGGAAATCGGATCTACCCGTGCCGATCACTTTAGCACCACCGTTCTTTGCCTCATCAGGCATAATCTCGGGGATAGGATTACTAAGAGCAAAGACTATCGGATCAACATTCATATGCCTTATCATATCCGCACTGACAGTATTCGCACCACTGACACCTATTAGCACATCACGCCCCTTAAGAGCGTCCGATATCCCGCCACTTATATCTTCTTTATTTGTTAGCAATGATAGCTCGATCTTATTCTTATCCATGCCGTCCCTGCCTTCGTAAATTATTCCTTTTCTATCGCACATTATGATATCACTATACCCCATAACTAATAATAATTTTGCTATTGCAGTTCCTGCCGCACCCGTACCAATAATGACTATTTTGCATTCGTGCATTGTCCTGTTTGTTACTTTTAGTGCATTTATAAGTGCAGCTGCGGTAACTATCGCTGTTCCATGCTGGTCATCATGAAATACTGGTATATCGCATATCTCTTGTAGCCTCTTTTCGATTTCAAAACATCGAGGTGAGGATATATCTTCTAGATTTATACCGCCGAAAGAATCAGCTATATTTGCTATAGTAGATACTATCTCATCCGTATCCTGCGTGTTTATACATATAGGAAAGGCATCAACATCGCCGAATTTTTTAAACAATATACACTTACCTTCCATAACTGGCATGCCCGCAAGCCCACCTATATTACCAAGTCCTAATACTGCACTTCCATCAGTGATTACAGCTACTAAGTTATGTCGCCTAGTATACTTATAACTCAGCTCTTTATCCCTTGATATCTCTAAGCATGGCTCTGCTACTCCTGGCGTGTAGGCTATAGATAATTGTTCTTGAGTATCCATCGACACCCTTGATATTACTTCTATCTTGCCACCCCAATTCTCATGTTTTTCTAATGCTTTAGTCATAAACTTACTCCTTTATCTATCTAATTATATTTAAGATTTTGTTTAGGTCGATTTCAATATTATACTATTTAAATATATTAAAACAACTTTAATACACAACTTTAGACATAATATCATTTATACATAATTTAAATAACATCTACATTATGCCATAAAATAGAACAAGTATACTTTACTTAAAGCAAAGTATAATTTTGTTAATTGTTTATTTTAATAGTAATTTGATATCTTTTTCTATCTTCTTAGGCTTATCGGTAGGTGAAAATCTTTTAATAACATTACCATTTCTATCTATTAAAAATTTAGTAAAATTCCATTTGATTTCATCATCACTACTATCGAAACCCTTCGCCTTTAATATCTTATACATGACTTCGGCAGTGATACTATCGTCTGCACTAGGAGCTTTACTCCTAAGCAACATATATAATTCATGTGCATTATCGCCATTGACATCTATTTTAGCAAAGCGCTTAAAAGTAGTCGAATATCTAAGCTCGCAAAAAGCATTGATTTCACTATCACTCTCTGGGGCTTGTTCAAAAAATTGATTGCATGGGAATTCAAGTATCTCAAACCCTTGATTCGCATACTCCTCGTACAGATTTTGCAAACCTTGATACTGTGGCGTAAGACCACATTGCGTAGCAGTATTCACGACTAGCAAAACTTTTCCTTTATATATGGACATACTTAATTCTTCACCTTTTATATCCAAAACTTTTATATCATATATCATACATATCTCCTTAAATTTATATTAATTATGCACGTATCGCCCATCGCATTTTAGTAGAGTGAGCACGTGGATTTTGGTTGTTTTCTTCATAGCTAGGACGTATTACATCTCTTGCTACTTCACTATATAAGCCATCATTACAGCATTGTTTAAACCACCTTTTAACAAGCCTATCCTCTCCCGAATGGAATGTCAGAACCGCTACTCTTCCGCCACTTTTCAACACGTTTGGCAACTTTTCCAAGAATTGGATTAACACCTCAAGCTCGCAATTAATATCAATTCGCAACGCTTGAAAAGTTCTCTGGCATGACTTCTTAACACTTTCTTTAAGTAGCTTTTTAGGCAAGAACGATAGAGCTTCTTCCACAGCACTATAAAGTTTTCTAGTAGTATCTATAACGCCACCTTTCTTAAAAGTTCGCATGACAACCTTAGCGATTTGCTCGGCATATGGCTCATCTGCGTTATCTGTAAGCATGGCAACTAACTCCATATAGTTTAATTGTGCTAGTCTTTCTGCCGCCGTAATTCCTTTTGTAGGATCAAGTCTCAAGTCTAATGGACCATCTTTTTTGAAAGTAAATCCTCTATTTGGATTGTCTATTTGCATTGATGACACTCCAAGATCAGCCAAAACAAAGTCGAATTTTTCATCTGGATTGACCTCATCAATATTAGCGAAATTCATGTTCTTGATAGTAATAATATCAGAATTATAACCTAATGACTCAAGCCTTGCTTTAGTTTTTTCAGACTCGATCGGATCCACATCTGTAGCATAAATATGCCCTTTACCCTCTAGGCATTCAAGCATTTTTTGTGTATGTCCACCATAACCTAAAGTAGCATCAAGACCTATCATATTTGGTTTAATTTGCAAAAATTCTATTATTTCCTTTACGCAAATAGATATATGCATACCCGCTGGAGTCTTACCATTCTTTATTATTTTCTCTATTTCTGCCTGATACTGCTCAGGGTTTAGTTCCTTATACTTCTCATTAAATGTATGTGGGTGCGTGCCTTTATATCTTACTCGACGCTTATACTCTTGTTCCATATTATTTTTCTCCTTAAAAAAATTGCTTGTTATTTTAGCTCATAACTTATATATTTTCATGAAATTTATGTGATAATAATAGTTGTTTTTGACATCATTCGACAAAATTCGTCATGCAGTTCCGGCCATTGAAACATACATTTATTCCTATTTTTATACCTTTCTTATAAATTCTTTCTCAAATAATTTGAATAAAGGTAATGAATTTTCATAAAACTTTTTATATGATTTGCAGTAGTCTCTATCCGCACGACTTCTTTTACACCCTCCACCGCGACACACAGCAAGAAGGTTACAGTCCTTGCATTTGAGCGGTAAATGAAGACTTTCCATAACAAATTTACTCGCCTTCTCACTATTTGCTATGACTGTAAAATCATCAATTGTTACATTGCCTAGCTTCCAATTATCGCTGCAATAGAAGTCGCAGGGGTATACATCTCCATTCCCTTCTATAACAAATTGAGTACTACAATGCCCCATAATACCGCACTGCTCTGCTGGCACACCATAATACATGCCTACTATATTATCACACCAGCGAATGCTTGTATAACGATTGTTCTTGTAGTCATCTGCATACAGCTTAAATAATTCAACTAAAAAATTGCCATAATCATTTACATTCATATATAGTTCACCTTCCGACATATCGCCAAATGGTCTTAGACATGGAATGAATTGCAAATACTTATATCCCTTATCGGTTAAAAATCTATATATCTCTTTAATATGTTTAGAAGTGTATTTTGTAGCAACCACAAGCACATTAAAGTCTACATCCGAAAGTATAAATTTATCAGCTGTTTGCATTACTCTTGAGAAAACTGGTTTTTTTGCACTATCTATTCTAAATTTATTAGCATTACTATCACCGTCCAAACTTAAGCCAATAAGGAACTTGTTTTTCTTAAACAATTCAATCCACTCATCGTTCACTAACGTTCCATTAGTTTGCATAGCGTAACTAATGGGACTTGACTTTAAGTTGTACAATTTCACAAATTCTATAAATGATTTAAAAAATTGAACACCTGCCATAAGTGGCTCTCCGCCTTGGAATGCTATACTAACACTTCCACCATTTGCATACTCTAGTATACTTTTGACGAGTTTTTCCGACGTGTCATCATTCATTATACCATAGCTATAATTTTCCCTTGTACTTGCAAGAGAGTCATAGAAACAGTATTTGCATCGCATATTGCAAATACTTGATGAAGGTTTTATCATAACAGACAAATTAGGCATATTTATTCTCCTTATGTCATGGCACTTTCTCTCTACGAAAAATAATATTACAAATAAACAATTATATTATGTACATTATAACATAATTTGTCATTGCTTCGCAATTAATATTGGTCTTTATATTACTGTTGTTTTACTATAGCGTTCATTCCATTAAGAACGCAAACATTAAGCAGTTCTATAAGTCTCTCTTGTGGCATGTTTTCTTTGCCAGTGTAACGCTCATGTATAAGATTCGCTGTACCTACTGCGACAAAAGAGAAAAACATCCTTGCGTCATCAATATCGCGTAATCTAGCTATCATTTTCTTATCTTGCATCATGTATTCTACAAATACATTTTGCAACTTTGCAAGGAAAGTATATGCTGCCTGAGATTTGAATAGCAACTCATAAGATCCCCTATTGTCTTCTATATGCTTAAATACTTTTGTAATAAACGGTCTACAATCATCAAGTAATGATATACAAGGACTATCATCGAAGAAGCCTATAAATCTCTGTATGTTATCATCTTCTATCTCCTCAAGAACAGCATATATATCCTGAAAATGCGCATAGAATGTCCCTTTGCTAATATCAGCTAATTCGGCAACCTCTTTGATCCTAACCTTACTTATATCCTTTTCTGATATCAGTTTAAGGAATGCTTCTTTAATTAATCTTTTTGATCTCATTGCATTTCTATACAAGTGTTTTTCCATTTTTAATCCCCTACATATGATTAATTTTGTTCTAATCGTACAAATTTATAACTTTTTATAAATTTAGACCATAAGAATGTATTGACAACCATAGTATACTTGATTTACACTACAATTGTCAATACAATTGGAGGAAAAAGATATGAAATTATATTATAGAGCTTATCAATTAATACTGAAAATAGGTGCATATTTTGTTAAATGGCGTACACCAGAAGTCATCAGCAATGATGATTTATATGTCAATATAGAGCATAAATTAAGAAATTTCAAGTCAGTACTTATAATCACTGACGCACAACTTCTAAAGTTAGGACTTCTAGATGATTTACTTAATACCATAGATAAAAGCAGTACAAATTACGTAATATACGACAAAACTAAACCTAACCCTACATCAATCAATGTCGAAGATGCGTTGCATTTGTACATTATCAATAAGTGTGAGGCTATTATTTCTTTTGGCGGTGGATCTTCAATAGACTGCGGAAAAGCAGTAGCAGCGAGAATAGCTAGACCAAAGAAAAGCATAGAACAACTGCGAGGATTACTAAAAGTTAGGAGGAGAATTGTCCCTTTTATGGCAATCCCGACTACTGCTGGGACTGGAAGTGAAACGACTATCGCAGCAGTGATCACATCGGAGAAAACTCATGAGAAATGTGTAATAACTGACTTATCTATAGTACCTAACTTAGCAGTACTTAATGCTGAGTATACGACCAAGTTACCGCCAAGCCTTACTGGCAGTACTGGCATGGACGCACTAACCCACGCTGTCGAGGCGTATCTAGGCAATAGCAATACTCGTAAGACAAGACAGTACTCGCTAAAGGCAATAAAATTAATATATGAGAATTTACAAACGGCTTATACCGATGGTCAAAACTTAGTAGCTAGAGAAAACATGCTCTACGCATCTTTTTTTGCAGGGCAAGCATTCACTAGAGCTTATGTAGGTAACGTACACGCAATTGCTCATGCCCTCGGAGGAATGTACAACTTGCCCCACGGACTTGCAAATGCGATAGTATTACCAAAGGTACTAAGAGCTTACGGCAATTCATGTGACAAGAAGCTAGGTGAGATATCTGATTATATTGGACTATCAAAAGTAGACTGGACATGCGACAACAAATCACGTCAATTTATACTATGGATAGAAAGAATGAACAGTTACATGAACATACCAACTTTTGTTAAAGACATCAATGTTGATGATATTGAAACAATGTCAAAGCGAGCTTGCAGAGAGGCTAACCCTTTCTACCCTGTCCCTGTAATATGGAACATCGATCAGTTTTCAAAGTTATTCACGAGCTTATTGCCTCCAAATAATACTGAATCGTAAAATATTTTTTGATTATATACTTAACCCGTATATATGTCATTATAAATTCAAATCACCATAAAATCAAAGCCTTTAAATTTGCATGAAATTTATCTACGCAAATATACGGTACTTAGCTTATACCACATCACTAAAAACGAATAGACACCTTTGCTATTGCATAGGTGTCTATTATCATATTTATTATATTCTATTTATCAAAAATCCACTTTAGTATCGTAGTAACAACACTTCAAAAGTTTTTCCATAACATCATTAGTTATAGGTCGTGGATTAGAAATTGTACAAGCATCGCCGACAGCTAAATCTGCCACTAAACTCAATTTTTCTAAGAACTCAGCCTCTCCCACAATACCGCCCTCATAATCTTTAATAGATGAAGGAATCCCGAAAGATTTGTTCATTTCATTAATGTGATTGATCAAAGCGTCTACTGATGGCTCAAGTCCTATAAACTGAGCAATCTCACAATATCTTTTATTTGCACGTTCATCAACAGCATTGTAACTAATAACCTTCGGCAAATACATTGCATTAGCACAGCCATGAACTATATGACCACCACTATAAGCAGCACCAGTCTTGTGTGCCATAGAGTGAACTATGCCTAAAAGTGCATTAGAGAACGCCATACCAGCTAGACACTGAGCATTGTGCATTCTTTCTCTAGCCTCCATGTCGCCATGGTAAGACGGATCCAAATACTCGCAAGTCATCTTGATAGCATGCAAAGCAAGTGGATCAGTATAGTCGCAACTAAATAGTGACACATACGCCTCAATAGCATGAGTTAAGGCATCCATACCAGTATGTGCTACTAGTTTCGGAGGCATAGTCTCAGCAAGATCACTATCAACGATAGCGATATCAGGAGTGATATTGAAGTCAGCTAGAGGATACTTAATACCCTTTTCATAATCAGTAATTACTGCAAACGCTGTCACCTCAGTAGCAGTACCAGAAGTAGACGGTATTGCAATAAATTTAGCTTTTGTCCTAAGTAAAGGAAAGTTAAACGGAATACATAAATCTTCAAATTTTGCGTCTGGATACTCATAGAATGCCCACATTGCTTTCGCCGCATCGATCGGAGATCCGCCGCCTAAAGCAACGATCCAGTCAGGCTGGAATTTTTCCATTTCCTTAGCGCCTCTTCTTACTGTAGTAACAGAAGGATCAGACTCTACACCTTCAAATAGCATTAATTCCATACCGGTTTCTTTAAGGTTGTTTATAACCTTATCTAAGAATCCGAATCTCTTCATACTTCCACCGCCAACTACTACAAACACTTTTGAGCCTACGATATCTTTTAATGCATCAATACTGCCTTTACCATGATACAAATCTCTAGGCAACGTAAATCTTCCCATATTTCCCTCCAAATAATTATTATTTTTATATTCAATATCATTCATTTAATACCTACGATCAAAAAAATGATTTATTCGATCGAAACGACAACTCAACTAGGATATCAATTATTTATTATGCTAGATATATTATAACACATATAAACTATTAATTCAATAGGTGTTTTAAACATAATTTATAATTTACATTGAGAGTAAATGCGATACTATCTTATAATATAATAGTCTATTCGTCTGATATCTTACGCACTTTATAACGCACAAGTAAATACTGTATCGTTCCTAACGCAAAAAATATGCCTGCAAATACAAATAAAGTTATAGTAAGCCAGTCTATAGGATTATTTTTATCTAACTTTATAAATGCAAATGCTACCGAAATACAAACTAGTGAAGTTCTAATATATGATAGCAGCGTCCTTGTTCCAGCGAGTATTGTTCTTTCTTTTGATAATGTTGTTTTAATATCTTTCATACTATTATAATGCTCATTTAATATGTTTTTATTCTAAATTCCTACTAATTAATCATAAAATAACACCCCTTAAGCCATGAGCTCAAGAAGTGTTATATATTACGTAGTACTTTAATAGTTTTCTTCTTATAGTATTTTGATTAAATCACTGGGACTTCTGGTTCACATAAGCATAAGCAGTCTTCAAATAAACCTAACTTGCTTTGAAGTATCATCTCTAACTGTGAAATAGTATTTACCATACTCTTAACTGATTTATTTACTGCTAACATCTCTGCTGCGGTTACTCCCTCTAAAGCTATGACAGCTTGAATCTTCTCGCCCTCAGCGTTTAAAATGTGTGATAAACCAGTTTGCTCTAATGCAACTGATTGGATTATATCTGTAATAGCTTGACAACGAGTTGTACTACTTGCTACGATTACTGGCATTGACATAATTAATGTCCTCCTAAGTCTTGTTTTTATTATTTTGACGCTTGTATGCGTCTTGATATTTATAGTGGAACATATAAAATCTATAATCACTGTTGGATAAATACAAATACCAACTATTTAAAGGTAGTTAGCTGCATTCATTATTTATGACCACATTATTATAATATGCTTTTATGCTAAGTTGCGTTCATGAGTATTTTCTTAAAGCCTAAAACACCTATTTTGTTTGTTATTAGTTGACTTCTCATTAATCACTACTATAGCGGCACCTTATGATTTATAGTTTATACTATTAATAATCTGATCTTTTGTAAATGTTATAGACTTCTAACGAGTTCGCTATTATATTTTATGCAGATTCTGGTTATTATGTTAAGGCAAATAATCATGTTTATTGTCGTACATAAAAGAGTGTACGCTATTTTGATGTGAACCCAAATAAGTATACACTCTTTTATTATTATCTATTTATTATCTAGTTGTCACTTGCTCATTTTTCCAATCAGCACCATGATCTCATGGATTTTTTCGTCCATATTCCCCGACTCGAATGCCTGCTTCACGCAAGTAGACATATGCCCTTCGATTACTTTCATGTTAGCACTTTTTAGTATCGCACTGGTTGCTAGTAATTGACTCGATACATCTAAGCAGTATCGACCATCTTCGATCATTTTCATGATCCCATCTATCTGCCCCCTTGCAGTCTTTAGTAATTGCGTAACACTTTCTTTATTTGAGATCATTATTTTATCTCCTCTATATTTAGTACCTTATAGCCAGCATTGTTTATTTCATCTGTTATAACCTCATTTGATACTTCATCACCGTTTATTATCGCATGTTTTTCTTCAAGGTTAATCGTTACTTGCACATTTCCCATTGCTGTTAATGTTTTTTCTACTACGCCCGCACAGTGTCCACACATCATGCCTTCTATATATATTTTTTTCATGTTTGATTCCTCCGAATTTATAATAATTGTATGATTATTTTCATTGTGATTGTCATTTTCATTATGGTTTTTATTTGCCGTATCTACTTTTGTATCATTATACAGCTTATCATGGATAGAATAGTACGGCTTAAATAACTTTAGTCGCAATGCGTTAAGGACTACACAAACCGAGCTAAGACTCATAGCCGCAGCACCGATCATTGGATCAAGTTTAAAACCGCCTAGAGAATATAATGCACCCGCCGCAATAGGTATGCCTATGATGTTATATATAAACGCCCAAAACAAGTTTTCTTTAATATTTATTATAACTTTTTTAGATAATTTTATTGCGTTTGCTACATCTATCAAGTCACTTTTCATTAAGACTATATCACTCGACTCTATAGCAATATCCATACCCGAACCGATCGCAATACCTACATCCGCTCTTGCTAATGCTGGTGCGTCATTTACACCATCACCCACCATAGCAACAACCTTGCCTTCTCTTTGCAACTCTCTTATTACTGCTTCTTTGTCTGCTGGCAACACTTCCGATATCACTCTATCCGCATTGATTTGATCTGCTATTGCCTCCGCAGTAACTTTATTATCACCCGTAAGCATTATTACTTCAAGCCCCATGCTTTTAAGTTTATCTATAGCATTTTTACTACTCGCTTTGATGTTATCAGCAACGGCAATTATTCCGAGAACACGTCTATCACTTGCAAATATAAGAGGCGTTTTACCTTCAACTGCAAATTTACTTGCATTATTATCCGCCCATGCTGTATCTATGCTAATACTTTTCATAAGGCTAATATTTCCCGCATAATATACTTCCCCGTCTATCTCGCCTTGTACACCTTTTCCTGTAGTGCTTTTAAAGTTCTCTGCTGATACTTTTATGATATTATTATCCTCAGCATAGCTCATTATAGCACTAGCTAAAGGATGCTCTGAGTATTGCTCTAGCGCCGTAGCTATTCTTAGAAGTATATTACTATCATAATCATCTACAGCCAAGACATCAGTAACTTTTGGCTTGCCTTCAGTAATTGTCCCCGTCTTATCTAATACGACAGTATTTACTTTATGTGCTAGCTGTAACGAGTCTCCTGATTTTATAAGAATACCATTTGATGCACCAACTCCCGTACCTACCATAATCGCAACTGGAGTAGCGAGTCCCAATGCACAAGGGCATGATATTACAAGCACAGCAATAGCTATACTAAGTGCAAAATTTATAGTTGCACTACCGACGGTAAGCCATAGTATGAATGACACAAGGGATATAGTCATCACTACTGGAACGAATATACCACTGACTTTATCAGCTAATTTTGCTATTGGAGCTTTGCTATTACTAGCTTCCTCTACCAATTTTATGATCCTCGCAAGAGTACTATCATCACCTACCTTAGTAGCTCTTATTTTCATCATACCATTGCCATTAATAGTGGCTGACATAACACTGCTATCGGTGTATTTTTCTACAGGCATGCTTTCACCCGTAAGAGCAGACTCATCAACTGACGAAGCTCCTTCTATCACTACACCATCAACAGGCACCGTAGCACCTGGCTTGATCAGCAAGATATCACCCACTTTTATCATAGCACTGTCTATTTCTTTCTCCTCATTACCTACTATTAATAAAGCGGTTTTAGGAGCAAGACCGATCAATTTTTCTATAGCTAGCGTAGTTTTTCCCTTTGAAATATTCTCCAAAAACTTACCAAGCGTAACAAGTGCTAATATCATCACTGCCGTTTCAAAATACAGGTCATGCATATACATCATTATTAGACTGGTATCATTTACCGCCATACCGTAGCTCATAATGAATATAGCTATCACGCCATAAATTAATGACGCACCCGAACCTACTGCGATAAGTGTATCCATATTAGGTCGCATCTTAATTAAGTTTTTAAACCCTACTATATAATACTTTCTATTGACTATCACTACTGGCAATGCTAGCAAGAACTGCGTAAATGCAAATATTACCGCGTAATCAGTTCCTTTAAAGAAAAACGGAATAGGTAAGCCTATCATACCGCCCATAGCAATATACATTAGCGGTATTAAGAACCCGAATGAAACAATAAGCCTTACTCTCATAGCGTGAGCGTCAGCAGATAAGTTTTTTTTGATATCTTCTTTATCAGCCTTGACCTGACTACTTTTACCTGCTAACGTTGCAGTAAAACCCGCTTTTTTTACATTATTTAGTATGTCCTGCACGCTTGTAATAGCCTCATCGAACTCTACAAACATTATGTTTGTAAGTAGCATGACATTTACCTCCGCCACTCCATTCATTCGGCTTATAGCTTTCGTAATATGTGCTGAACATGCACTACATGTCATACCTTGCACGTTAAATTTAATCTTTTTCACATACACCTCCTCTACCCCACCCCCGTAGGGTAGGTACCTTTATAAAATATATCTAGACTTATCGCCTAGATTATTTACAACTTATAACGATTTATATCAACAAATTGTTATATAATTATTTAAACTAAAATATATGCTAATATATTGACGTAATACGATATATCAAAGTAGCTAATCAGTCACCTCTAAAAGTAGTATTTTATTATCAAACCCACCATTTAAAGTCTTTTTAGCATTTCTTATCCTCTCAAATGCCTCGTCCGACACTCCAATACTAGATATTATAGCCATTATAACATCAGTAAGATCAGCAAGCTCTTTTATCGCTTCCTCATCATTAAATGCATCAAACTGTGTTTCAAACTCACCTAATTCTTCATGAAGTTTCTCTACAAGTTTAGTCATGTATTGCTCTTCATCCATGATCTCGGTTCTGCATTTCTTGCCTGACGCCTCTATTATGCTTGGCACGTTATCTCTTACCAGTTTATTGTATAGTTTAATCATATTATTATTATAGCACTTATTTTACTATTGTCAACAATTTTTACTATAATGCGCAAATTAGTAAATTAAAAGTATAAATTAATAAGCAATTACCCACTGAATAATCTGCATTACCAGTGGGCAAAATATGCTTAATAAGATATAATATAGGGTTCTATCTTATAATGAATGATGTACGCGATCAGCTTCTTCTGAAGACTTTGCGTTATTCCATTTATCCATAGTACCTACAAGATAACCTGTGATACGTCTAATTCTCTCGAAAGGAACTACTTCTTTAACAAATGCAAGGTCAACAAATTCGCCATCTAGTTTGATAGTTAACTCAACGATTTTACCATGCTTTTCCTCTAAATAATTTACATAATTTTCTACCTCAGTAGCAGATAACTCTCCACCATTTACTTTTACTTTCTCAATAATCATTATCATATCCTCTCTTTATAATTTATTATTCAATGTGATATATTTATTTATATTTCTGTTGTGTGGATATTATAGCATTAATACAATGCTTTTGCAATAGGTTTTTGACAGATAAAAAACAAATATTTTTTATGATTTTTATGAGTTAATATCATATGATATTTTACATTAAACACATTAATTAACACCCACTTTATATAGTTAATAACATATGATAATATGGTTGCGTGATCATTTGCAGTATATTATATTATTTATTTAATAGCATATGTTAATTAACATTTTACCTTATAGAGATTAACACTATACAAATAAAAGCGACTGATAATATCAGCCGCTTTTGTATTAAAATCATATTTAGTTAGTTGCATTATTATCTAGATATTTTCTTATTGCGTCCATGCTCTCATTACTTATAACGTGCTCAACACGACAAGCGTCGTTTTCAGCAATTTCAGCAGACACTCCAAGCCTCATAAATAATTCAGTAAGTAAATTGTGCCTTGAATATATTTCTTTACTTAGTTCTTTTCCTGTATGTGTAAAGTCGATCTTTCCAGACTCATCTATTGCAAGGTAACCTTGCTCTCGTAGTAGATTTACCGCTCTTGATACACTAGATTTAGAATATCCTAACTTGTCAACTATATCGACTGAATGTAGGTTTGGTTTATTCTCTTTCAGTAAATATATCGTCTCTAGATACATTTCTCCTGACTCTAATAATGCCATGATTTATCCCCCTTTGCATATGTTTTATTTAAATATATATAGCGGTTGCAATATTTTGAACATTGTCAGCCAATAATATATTTTACTTAATTACTACAGTTGTTATTTATTTTTTATAGAGTCCTCTTCAGGCTCTATATCAATAATGTTTTCATTAGATATGCTAGCAATATTATCGCTATCTATATCTTTTTTGCCTTCTTCTACTATTGATAGATCACTATCAGTTGCTTCATCACTATTTAAACTACTGCATGAAGATGCATGTCTACAACTTGCACAACATCCACATGATGGAGTTCCGTTTTTCTTGGCTCTTGCCCGTCTTACAAATCCACCTATGATAATTGCAAGTAGTATAATTGCAATTGCTACTATCACTACTATTTCTATTGCTTTCATATTACTTCCTCCTGATCTTTAGCTTGCTTAAGATATTTGGGATAAAGTTAGGAGCTTTATTATTTAACACCAACGCACCTACTATTAGTATTGCAAGTGCAATAAATATAGCTACTGGCCATATAAACTCACCTACAAGGTAGAACATAGTTGCTACTATATAAGATGTTGCCATCCAGAATACTAATGTCCAGTTAAACTGTTTTTTATCACTTAGTTCTGCTTTAGCGGTAGCCACTGCTGCAAAGCAAGGGATTGTAGTCATGTTGAACACTATAAATGCTATCAGTCCAGCAACCGTAATACCAGTAGCACCGATCATTTGAGATACTTCTTGTATTCCATCAACACTTGCACCATCAAAACCACTTGATACTACTGCCGCAAGTACTGCAAATGTAGATATTACATTTTCTTTTGCGATAAGTCCAGTAATTGCAGCTACTGCAAATACCCAACCATTCGCGCCAAGTTGAGAGCCGAATCCTAAAGGTGTAAATAATGGTTGAATAATCATACCAAGATTAGCAAGGATACTACTATCTATCTCGCCATCTGGCAAGAATGTCCATGACCAGCTAAAGTGTGTCATAAGCCATATAATGATTGACGACGCAAGTATTATAGTAAATGCTTTTTGGATATAATGCTTTAATTTATCCCAAAGCAAAAGTACTAGACTCATTGCCTTAGGACAATGATAATTAGGCAACTCCATAATAAACGGAGAACTTTCACCCTTTTGTGTAGTATTACGCATTAATATCACTGATACAAGTGCAGTAGCCATTCCTACAAGGTACATACCATAAGTGATAAATTCAGTGCCTGGAAGATTAAAAGTAATAGCTATTGCACCAGAAATTGCTGTTAGTATAGGCAACTTAGCACCACAACTAAAGAAAGGTATAACTCTAAGAGTTGCGATACGCTCTTTATCATCAGCAAGAGTTCTAGTATTGATCATAGCTGGGATTGAGCAACCAAAGCCCATAATCATAGGCATGAATGCTCTACCTGACAAGCCGAATCTTCTAAATATTCTATCTAGAATAAAAGCAACTCTCGCCATGTATCCAGTATCCTCTAGTATAGAGAACAATAAGAATAGTAATAATATTTGTGGCACGAATGATAGAACTCCGCCTATTCCGCCCCAAACGCCATCTACTAATAGACCAACCACCCATTCTGGAGATGATACTGCTTCTAGTCCTAATGTAATCCAACCGCCTATCGAGTCGGTCAACACTCCCATTAGTCCTTGCATAATGACACCTATCGACATCACTCCGCCATTTATAAATACGCCTTCAAATGCTGAACCAGCACCAGACACATAATCACGAATTGCTGGTATACCGCCAAGGAATAATATATTCTCACTGAAAGTTATATGGAATATACCGAATAAAATTAGCAAGAAAATAGGTATACCGAGCCATCGATTTGTAAGAACCCTGTCAATCTTATCAGAAAAAGTAAGATTATTATTAAGTGGCTGAGATACGATAGTTTGCGTATCATCAGTTTTCTTATTGTTCTTTTTGACCTTAGTGATTAACTTAGGCTGCTTGTATGCCGATGAGTAATTTGCAGTGATATATCTATATCTAGAGTCTGCTACAACTCCTTCAAAGTCACCACCGAATACTTCATCATTTATCGTACCTTTATAAGCATCTACAAGCCCTACTAAGTCACTATGCTCTTTCACCTCAAGCTCATCTAGTTCTACTAATTTAATAGCATGGAACAATGAGTTATCTACTTCTTTCGCTTTCAAAGCTATGTTTACATCACCTATCAAGTGTATAAGTTCACTATGTGCTAGCACTGTAGATCCTTCGCGTTTAGTCTCGACTACTTCAGCGACTCTACCCATAAGCTCGTGAAGTCCTCTACCTTTCAATGCCGAAATACTTACTACAGGTAATCCAATCTTCGCTTCTAACTGCTCCGCATCAATACTTGCGCCACTTCTCTCCACTGCATCTACCATGTTAAGCGCAATGACTATAGGTACATTTATCTCCATTACTTGTGTTGTCAGATAAAGATTACGCTCTAGATTAGTAGCGTCAACAATATTGATAATACAATCAGGCTTATCATCTATAATATACTTTCTAGCTATTACTTCTTCTGGAGTATACGGAGAAAGAGAATATATACCAGGCAAATCCATTACATTTATTGGGTCTTTACCTTTTTTATATGTGCCTTCTTTCTTATCTACAGTAACACCTGGCCAGTTTCCTACATGTGCTGTAGATCCAGTCAAAGCATTAAATAATGTAGTTTTACCTGAGTTAGGATTTCCTACTAAAGCTACATTGATCATTTTATTACCTCCAAACCGACTAACTCTGCTTCAGCATTTCTTAGAGTCAAAGAATACCCTCTTATAGATATTTCTATAGGATCTCCAAGTGGTGCTTTCTTTTTAAGAAGTATATCAGCTCCTGGAGTAATGCCCATATCTAGCATACGTCGTCTTATACGACCATCTCCACCGACAGTTTTCACTATACCTTTTTCGCCTATTATAAATTCATTAAGTTTCTTAATCATAACTGCCTCCTATGCTACCAATATCTTAGTTGCGATTTCGCTGTCTATTACTATTGTTTTACCACCAACTACACATATGATATTATAACATTCTTTTTCTAATACCACTATTTCCGATCCTACTATAACATTTGCAAGCTCAAGATCTTTTTTCTCAGAGCATTCACAAAGTATCTTAACTACTTTTAATTTCTCACCTATAGGTGCTACTATTATTGGCATTCTATCTCCTCCACCATTAAATATTTCATCTTTTGTTCGCGTTAGCGAACTCAATGCTATTAAAAATACATACGCTATCTAATATCACTATCTAAATATCAGTTCGCATATGCTTACTACATTAGTATATTATCACAATATTATATATATGTCAAGAGTTTTTCTGCAAAAAAATCTTTTTATTATATTATGTTACGATTTATATATCTTTATATGGAATATTCAATACGTACGATTGTTTTCACGTTAATTCACTTTTTAAATCGGCTAATACAAAATTATATTCTATACTATAATTAATTCAAATTATAATTATTTGGTAATATAGTTGCATAAAAAAACAGCTCACACTAAAAGCATGAGCTGTATTTATATTATTAAATTTGATTATTAAGCAGTACGACCTTCTCTTAATTGTACATACATATTAGGATTTGAATCAAGTTTATCAGTTGGTTTAACTGCATCAGTTTGATTATCTAGGTAACCACAAACAACCATATCAGTTAGGATCTTATCAGCAGGCCACATCAAAGGTAACTTCTTTTGCTCAAATCCTACTTTATCAAGTCCATTAACGATACTATCATTAGTTTTATTGTCAGATGGAGTAGTTCTGATCTTAAGTATACCAAAGTGAATTAATTTTCTTGTTTCACCAGTTTCCACATCATCAAAAACAGCTTTCATATCGTCATATTCTTTTTTCTGGATCTCACTACCTGCAAGACCATTAGCAAAAGCTAATATATCTTTTGGTAACAATCTTTCCTCAGTTTTTGGCAAGAAAACTAGACCAGCTTCATCTTTCCAGTTATAAATATCAAGGAATCCAGTGATATTAAGAGTTGAATAACTCTTAGCAGCATTTGCTTGAGTTACGCCCTTAGAGAAGTTATAGAACAATATTCCACCAGTCAATGAATTAGCTACTACGTTATTTTTCATGTTGATAACAGACCCCTGATTTGGGAATGCACCGATAGAAACTGCAGTATCAGAAGCATCACGAATGATGTTTCCCTCAAAATAAACATTTGCATTTATTACATGTACTACTTTATGAGATTTCTCAAATACATTGTGTATAACATTAACATTTGCTTTTGGAGATACTATAGTTGAATCTAAATCCAGATCTAAACCTCTAATGTTTAACATAGAACCGTAGTTTGTGTATGTATATAGATCATCAGTCTCAAGGTAATCCTTACCAGTAAGTTTAAAGTCTCTTATTGTGATCTCGTCATCAGTATTTACTTCGAAAACAGCCTCGCCGCTATTTCCCCAGCTAAATTCGCCATCAGAAGATGATTTTGCTGTAGCATGAGCATCAATATGAACACCGTTACCGTAAGCATTTGCATTTAAATAAAGAGTAGTATTACGTTCCATTTTACCATCTTCACCTTTTTTCTCTTTGTAAGTAGTTGCCATTTTAGGTACTTGAACAACTACTGGTACTTTATCAACGTTTACCGCAGTATGTAGAGCATCAAAAGTTGTTACATTAACGCCTTTATCTACTACTTTTACCTCTTTTGTGATATCGCCGATCTTTATAGTAAAATCTGCAGTACCATTAATTTTAAGTATATTGCCTTCTAGAGTAGCAGAATCGCCATCTAAAGCACCAATTTTTTGACCAGGGAATGCTACGCTAAGGTCTATATCATTTACAGTACCTACGTAGTATATTGTATCCATATCAACTACCATTTCTGCAGCATCAACTGGAGTTGGATCACCTTGTTTACCCATCATAACTCCGAAGAATATTCCGACACTAGTACCTATTACTGCAAATACAGTGGCAATAGAAATCAAAACAATATGCCAACGCTTTAAACGTTTAACACCTTCTTTCTTAGGCTTCTTAGACTTTTTAGTCGGAATACCCTTTCCATCAACTTCTGACTCTTCACTGATTTCAACATCACTTGGTGTCTCGATCTCAGTTGCAGAATCTAAAGCAACCTCATCAACTGCTACAACTTCTGTTTCAGCAGCTTCATTTGACTCGACCTCAGTCTCATTCAACATGTCCTTCTCATTATTACTCATAAACCCTCCCTGGGAGCTGTGCTCCAATGTTATTTTCTTTAGCATTATACATTAGCATTATACAATAGTATATACATATAACACATTATCTTTTAATAGTATACCATATATAATTTTATTTGTAAAGAAATATTTTAATTATTTACAAAAATAATACA
This sequence comes from uncultured Clostridia bacterium, assembly GCA_947038565.1. Lineage (GTDB taxonomy): Bacteria > Bacillota > Clostridia > Christensenellales > UBA3700 > MGBC100798. The sequence goes on along the minus strand of CAMQWP010000005.1, from coordinate 6,245 downwards.
ATCATTCTTTTATCTTTCATAAACCATTTACAATTTTCAAACGCTTTATTAATGTTAACTTAATAATTTGGAGATGATTAGAATTTTTCTTACGTACTAGAAGTCGCAGTTGTTTCTATTATATAGTGAATAATAGTATATATCATGCATTTTTATGTTGATTAAATTTATTATTAATGATATAATATATGTGCAATTAGGAGGCATATATGATATTAATAAAAAATATTAGACCATTAATCGATGGTGAAATTAGAGAATTATGCAATATTACAGTTTCTGATGGCAAGTTTAAAGACTTACTTGATACAACTCAATGTCCAGCATGCAATACCGAGTATGATATGAAAGGTATGATTTTAGCAGCAGGATATATTGATATCCACACTCACGGTGGTGCTGGTCACGATATAATGGAAGGTACTACGGACGCGATAGAGGCTATAAGCAACTATCATTTACAAAGTGGTACTACGTCATATTGCCCTACAACATTAACAGCCGACCTTGAGACTACATTCAAGGCATTGGATAATATTTCCTCATATAAAAACAGTAATACATCTCGTATTATCGGCACTCATCTAGAAGGTCCATTTTTATCAACTAAAGCACCTGGTGCTCACCCACCTAAATTTATTTTAGCACCCATTGATGGCAATATCGAATGGGTATGGAAATATAATGATATAGTATCTAGGATAACCATAGCACCAGACCAAGATAGTGCGGCAGAATTTACTGAAAAATGCACCGATCATAATATTCAAGTTAGCTTAGGACATGACGCTAGTATTGACGATGAAATTAACGCCTGTATTGATTGCGGAGCAAATAGCGTTACACATATGACTAACTGCACTTCAAGACCATCAAGACGTACAACTCCTCACAAGCACTTAGGTCTTACAGAAGTAGGAATGATAGATAAAAGGTTAATATGTGAAGTTATTGCTGACAACAGACATGTACCAAACCCAATGTTCAAATTATTATTTGACGTAAAGGGTGTTGATGGCATCGCGCTTGTATCTGATTCGTTGGCAATATCAGGCTATGATGGTGAAGAAATGTATTTAGGTAGCGGACACTCAAAACAAAGGATCATAGTAGAAGATGGTGTTGCTGTAATAAAAGAGCTTAACACTTATGCGGGTAGCGTAACACCAATATCAGAAGCGGTTAAGAATTTGCATACAAATATCGGGATATCACTTGCTGACTGTATTACGATGGGCACCCGTACTCCAGCTAGACTTATGAAACTTTATGACAGGGGTGATGTATGCTCCGAACTAATTGCCGACTTTAATATTCTTGACGACAATGCAAATATAATCCATACATTCATTGGCGGAAACATCGTAAAATAATTTTGTTACGCGTTTAAATATTCACAATTTCAAAATGTATATTATTTATCATGTTGCTATTCATTTTTATACGCATCAAAAATTAGTGCTAATCTTGATAAATTAATTGAAATAAAACAAATCCCACCTTGAAATCAAGGTGGGATTATTTTATCATATTTATCTTATTATTTTCTATCTATAATACTTCTAGCCATCATAACGCCCATTACTGACGCCATCATAAGACCTCTAGTCCAACCGCTACTATCTCCTAGACAATGCAAATTAGAAATATTGGTATTAAAATCAGTATCCATTTTTATTTTATTACTATAGAATTTAAGCTCTGGAGAGTACAAAAGTGTTTCATCACTTGCAAATCCAGGTACTACTTCATCTACTGCTTTAATAAAGTTTATAATATTAAGCATAGGGCGATATGGCATTGCTGAAGTAATATCACCAGCTACAGCATCCATTAATGTAGGCTTAAGATTACTATTATTTAGTTCATGTTGCCATGTTCTTTTTCCATCTAGAATATCACCGTAACGTTGAACAAGCACTTTACCATTTCCTAGCATATTAGTAAGTTCGCCTACTTTCTGAGCATAAGCAATAGGCTGATTAAAAGGCTCAGTAAACTTAGCGCTGCACAGAATTGATAAATTTGTATTGTTTGATTTTAATTCTTTGTAAGAATGACCATTTACGACAGCAAGATCATTATCATAATTCTCTTGGCTTACAAATCCACCTGGATTTTGACAGAAAGTTCTTACCTTATTCTTGAAAGGTTTAGGATATCCAATAAGTTTCGATTCGTAAAGGACGTTGTTAACTTCTTCCATGATCTCATTACGGCACTCTACCCTAACTCCGATATCTACAATACCAGCCTCATGTATTATATTATGAGCTTCACAAATTTTTTCCAACCAATCAGCACCTCGACGACCTGTTGCAATGACAGTTCGCTTCGCTAGCTTAGACTGCATAACACCCTGTTTGTCTATAAAAGTGATACCCTTGCAATCATCTGCTTCTAAAATAATGTCTTCTACATGAGTTCCAAACATTATTTCAACACCATTTTGCAATAGATATTGTTCGATTTTATAATAAATATCTTGAGCCTTCTCAGTTCCAAGATGTCTAATTGGACAATCAACCAGCTTTAAACTTGCTTTGATCGCCTTCCTTCTTATCTCTTTTACTTTTTCATTATTACCGACGCCTTCGACTTTATCGTCAGCACCAAAATCAAGATATAATCCATCAGTGTATTTTATCATTTCTTCCGCAACATCGGTTCCGATAAGATCAGGCAGCTCACCGCCAACCTCAGGACTCAACGATAACTTACCGTCAGAAAAAGCACCTGCGCCACTGAAACCAGTAGTAATATTACAATACGGTTTACAATTAACACATTCTTTTGTCTTTGATTTTGGACAAGACCTATTCTCTACTGGTCTACCTTTCTCAATGATCAATATCTTATCTTCTCTTCCTTTTTTCACTAACTCTAAAGCGGTGAAAATTCCTGCTGGGCCTGCGCCAACTATTATTAAATCGTACATCACTTAACCTCCATATTTAACATGTTTTATCGTTATATTGATTTTTCTAAAAATAATCAAGTAATATAATATATCTTAATTACAAGGCAAAAAAAATTGCTAGGTAGAAAAATACTGTTAAGCATAGTCGACTTTAGCAAGTAGGTAGAAACAGTCACGCAATATGTGACCTTATATGCACCTTATTTATTATACCACATTATTAGAATTTGTCAAGTAGTGTTTTGTATTTTTTTACATAAAACATTACATTTTATAAAAAAATATAAGCATGTCATTATATATCATGCTTATATTCTATATTCTTAATAATATTAATATTTAATTATCAACCACAATTTTATCTAAATCTATATTGCTAGACGCAGCTACTTCATCTATTTTAGTATCTGACAATAAATCCACATTACCATCATCAGCAATTGTTTCAGTGCCAAAATCTTGTGAATGCTCAATGTACTCTAAATCATCAGCATGTAATAGATCAAAGGCTTCTTTAATTTTTGCAAGCCTATCTACAGTATCAGGGTGAGAGCTTGACATTAGAGATGTTAGTGACTGCTTAGTAGTACTAGGATCCAACTCACTTAATGCATAATGCAAATGTTCACCATACCCAACAGTTACAGCATAGTTATCTGCAGCATATTCTTCTTTTCTTCCTGCAAAATTAAGCACCAACATGCCTAATTTATTCCATAATACGTAGACGAACATTATAATAAATCCTATAGCCATTCCTATACCATTTCTCATATAAGATTTAGTTGCTCTATTTACAACAAATGTAATAATAGATCCACATAAATACATACAAATAGCCATTAATATGCTTACACCAAGTATCACCTGATTAGACATCAACACACCTAGTCTAAGCGACGAATCATTATTGTATATATGTCCAAATTCATGAGCAAATAAACCTCTAATCTCATCTTCATTACACGACTGAATAGTTCCTATTGGTATTGCTATCGAATTTTTGCCTAATGCATATGCATTGACCGAATTATCAGCTGTAGCTATGTATAACTTTATTTTATCGCTTATCTTAGGACAATTCTCTCTACAAGATGTGTAAACTTCATTAAATATTTCTTGTATCTTTGGATCAACTTCACACTTTTCAACAGACTTCCACCTCATTAAAAGTCTTGAAAGTGCCTCGCCAAGTGAAGATAATCCAATTATCATACATAGCCCATTAATTCCTATGCCAATAACTCCGTTAATAATTGGATTGATTGTTTCAGACAATCCTAATGGTATAAAATTGAAAAAGGCAAATGCAAAAAATATCAATACATTCCCTATTAAAAAATATAATGTTAATAATATATTTTTAGGTTTAATTAATGCTGTTAAAAATTTCATAAATGGTTCTCCTTAGTGCTTGGTTTACAATATACATACATATATTATACACTTATTTTATATAATGTCAATCGTTATTAGAAAGATTTTTGTTTTCTCAACTAAAATTTTTGTTATTTGAACAGAATATCATTCCTTGATGTAAAATATAATTTCTGACTTTCTAGTATATACTAGATAAATATATTTAATTGATCAAATTATATTTATATAACAAGAATTACCTATAGGAAAGTTTAATGCTTTATTTTGTAAAGTCAATAGAAAATATGTATCTGGTGATCTATCAAACCGTTTAATCATATACTTTTACTATGTCATTTATTATAGGTTAAATATCCTTTATACTTTCTTGATTATATTATAAACTATGATTAGTCAATCCCAGATTTGAACATTTAAATAATTGGTCGAATCTCAATATAATAATCTCAAATATTAGTACATTAAAATATATAATTATGCTAAATTAAATAACATATTGGCTAAGTGATAGAACAGGCTTATAATTAGTAAACAAACAAATACTATTTTACGTTTTTGTAAGATTAATCGGACTGAAAGATAATAAATTAATTTTGAAGAATAAAATACTGTCAACCGTATGTCTTAGCTTAATAAAACATATAGCTATGTTAATATACAAACATAATAATTTTAAAAGTGAAGAACCATCAGCACACAATAATCATAAAGTTCTACTTAGTTTAAAATATAATAACATTAAAATTACAGCATATTTAATATATAAATTTTGAAAAAATAGTCCACACGATAAGTACGTAGCTCTAGTTAATTATATTATGTAATAAATACAATAAAAGGCAAAATAATGTTGCAGTTAGATTAGAAAACAATTAATCCATGTAATTCAGTCTGTATCATTCATACAAAAAAGCCATAATGACCTCGCAATTAGACTAGCATATCAATTTAACCATGTACTTTAGTCTATATCATTCATATATATAAAACCATAATGACCTCGCAATTAGACTAGCATATCAATTTAACCATGTACTTTAGTCTATATCATTCATATATATAAAACCAAAACGACGTCACAATTAGACTAGCAAGACGATTTAACCATGTACTTTAGTCTATATCATTCAATAAAGTTAATATATTATATTATACTTTCTTTTATATAATAAAACTTTAATAAATCAATACCAAATTTTATATACTTACTTAGCTTATTAAATCTAGCAATGTAGTAAGCTGTAATTTAAGGATATAAAAACATATAACTCTAATTCATTAAATAATGAAGTAAATTGAAGTGCAAAAAGATGATTTTTCAAATATCATAAATAAAGTCGACTACCAACATATAACTCCGATTAATTAAATAATATAATGGTTAGCTATAAACTACCGTTAACATAAATTTAATTTGATAGAAAAAAAGCCACATGATAAACATAGAATTTTCGCAAATCAAATAATGTAATTTATCTATGGTATAGAATATCATTCATATCTATTACGACAAAGAAAAAAAGAGTGACTACGAAAAAGTTACTCTGAATAATTTAATTACGCAATTAATTTGAAGTAAAAACATGATTGAGCATAAATCACAAAAGAAGTCGCTTGCACAAGTAACTTTACTGAAGTAAACAACGTCATTAATCTGAGATACAGAATAACATTTATATATAAAATGACAAATAAAAAAGAACTCGCTTACCAACATATAACTCTTATTATTTGCATAATGTGATTTAACTAAGATTTAGTTTAGTATTAATATAAAATAAGCAAAGAAAAGAGCTACATGATAGACATAGAATTCTGGCAAATCGAATAATGTAATTTATTTAAGATGCTGTTAAAGGTGTAGAATATCATTTATATAAAAAATGGCATAGAAAAAAGAGCCACATGATAAACATGTAACTCTTCTTAATTGTATACGGCGACG
>CAMQWP010000004.1 GCA_947038565.1 uncultured Clostridia bacterium | reverse complement strand
CAGCAAAGCCAAGAACGGTAGCACCAAAAGTTGTTGATAAAGTAGTGCCGAAAGCCGTAAAACCTACAACAGAAAAGTCAAATGTAGAAAAAACAACGACAGTAAAGCCAAGAACGGTAGCACCAAAAGTTGGTGATAAAGTAGTGCCAAAAGCTGTAAAATCTACTACAGAAAAGTCAAATGTAGAAAAAACAACTACAGTAAAGCCAAGGACAACTAAGCCGAAAGTCGGTGATAAAGTAGTTCCTAAAGTAACTAAGCCAAAAGTTGGAGACAAAGTAATACCTAAAGCAACTAAGCCTAAAGCAACTACTGGCGAAGTAAAAAACACAAGTAAAAAGTAAGAGGGTGGTGTACATGAAAAAGATTTCAGCAATAGCAATATTATGCATATGTATGATCGGTCTATTATGCTCTTGTAAGAAAGTTGAGCACGTAAATGGTAGCTTTAATTTAAGTAATTTATCTACTACTAATGAAGCATATTCGACAATATCAGCAGTAGATTTCGTATATAATACAATAACTTTTGATGAGGGAAAAGTTCATTTGAAGTATTTAATTAAGGAAAAAAATGAATTGGCTTTAGAGAAAAAAGTAGATATCATTGGAAAGGTTGATGAGTACGGGGAGTTTATTGTAATAAAAGGTATTGATATAGTTAAAGATGTAAAGATAGATCAAAATAAAATGATGGTGTATTTGAATTTGCAATTAGCTGATGGAGTAATGGCTGAATGTATATATGTAGCTACATTATCTTAAATTGATTATACACAATGTTAATTGGTAAATTTGATTATAGTGGAGGTGGATTTTGGATAAAATAATTAGATGTGAATGGGCGGGTGATCTTCCTATATATATTGATTACCATGATAATGAATGGGGTATACCTGAGCATGATGATAATAAATTATTTGAAATGTTGATATTGGAATGTATGCAGGCGGGATTATCGTGGATAACTGTTCTAAAAAAGAGAGAGGCGTATAGGATCGCATTTGATAACTTTAATCCGAATAAGATAGCAAATTACTCAGACGCGAAAATAGAAGAACTAATGGCAAATACAGGTATCATCAGAAATAGACTGAAGATAAACGCAGCTATTAACAACGCTAAAGTATTCTTACAAATCCAGTCGGAGTACGGAAGTTTCGATAAAATGATATGGGCATATGTAGGCAATGAGCCAGTAATAGGACATATGAAAACTATCAATGAAGTACCAGCTACTACACCCTTATCAGACAAGATATGTAAAGACCTAAAAAAGTTGGGCATGAAATTTTTGGGATCGACAACAGTTTATGCGTTTATGCAAGCAACAGGTATTGTAAATGATCATATTACCGATTGCCATGTGCATAAAAGAATGTTTTATAAATAAAATAGAATATAAAAGCAGAATAGTCATCAATGATGGCTATTTTTCTTTTGTCTTGAAAACGATTTAATTAGTAGATATAAAAGAGACTTGTAAAATATTCATGCTCTATTTGGTTTTAAAACGCATATTTTGAAAGAAGATAAACTAATTGTTTTTAATGTTTAAGTAAGATAGTGAGTAAATAAGAAAGTATTTGTTAGTTTAGGTCATAGAATATAGTGTTTTTTATTGTAAAAAAGTATTGCGATACTTTATCAGATTTATTCGTTTAGAGGCAGAGTATTTATCTAATAATTGTAATGTGTATATGCTTTTATTGTAAAGTTTGAAAAGATATGGTTAAATAGAGTAAGTATGACGAATATAAGTGCATACAAAACTTTTTAGTAAATGCAAAGCTATATAAAATATAGCTAAATAATGCCCAAAATAAGCCATTTTGAAAATAAGTGACCATTGACAATATATGAATGTACTGATATAATTAAAATATACAATAATATATATTATTAATATAAATTAATACGTGCACCAACACCATAATTAAAATAAAAGCAAATATCATCAATATGATAGAAAAATGATTTTGTTATGCGAATAAACTGATGACGCTAATGACAATATTTAAATACTAAATAGTGTAAACCTAAGACATGTGACTTATGCAGTCTATATATTTAGACCGCATTACTGATATATACGGGGGGGTAGTTATGTATAAGATTATGATAGTAGATGACGAAGATGAGATAAGGACTGCAATAGTGAATACTGTTGATTTCGAATCTATTGGATTTAGTCTAGTAGGAGAGGCATGCAATGGTGTTGAGGCACTGGAGATGACTGAAAAACTAAGCCCTGACTTGATCGTGACTGATATTAAAATGCCGTTTATGTCGGGTATCGAATTAGCAAGAAGTGTGCGTGAGATCCACCCTAATACTTTTATAGCTTTTTTGACTGGCTACGAAGATTTTTCTTATGCTAAAGCTGCTATCAAGCATAATATTGTAAGCTATATGCTTAAACCGATTAGTGCGGCTGATTTTACCAAAGAGCTATGTGAAATTAAAAAGAATATGGATAATAGGATCGAGCAATTGATCAATCCACCAATATTGCCTGATGTGGAGCAATTGAGGCATTTTGAAATAGTTAATATCCTTATGCCAATGTTATATTACGCTCAACCAGATAGCATTATCGAGTGGTCGCTTAAAAGACTACAAGCGAAAGGTCTTGTGCTTACAGCGGAGTCAAATATAGCGGTATTGAGAATAGAATTTCCAGCGGACACAGTATCGAATGGTTTAGAGCGAAAGCAGTTCATGATGCAAATTGTAGACAAGTATATCGGGAATTATTGTTTCACTATTTCTAATATTGGTGTTATCATGTTCTACGGACCTCAGCGTGAACTGGAGAAGTATGTCAAGATAATTGCTATGGAGCTAATCGAAACTTCTGACAAGACATTGAATATGAAAGTCGTTGTAGGCGTGTCAGGAATATATGGATTTACAAACTTAAATAAGGCATATAGCGAGTCAATCTCAGCACTAGAGTATGCAAAGTCGCTAGAGAATGATATGATATTTATACATGACATAGTAAGGTCTGATAATGACTTTATAGATAAATTCACTAAGCTAGGTGATGAGTTAGAGAATGCTCTAAAGTACATGAAGTACGATGAGTTTAAAAAGTATTTAATAAAAATCGAGGGAGAGTTATTGTCGCAAAATGTATCTATATCTAAGTATTATAATTATGCTGTATATGTAATTTATAGAGTAATATCCTCGCTAACTAGCGAGTTTCCGATAGAGATAAAAGAAATTCTTTCTCAAATTATGAGTATGGGTGCTGTAGGGCAATTTAAAACGGAATTTAAACAAGCCTTGTGCAAAGTTAAGATATATCTTGATAACATGAAACGAGACAGTTCTACAAAATTATGTGATGATGCAATAGAGATTATCGATAAGAATTATTGTGATCCTGACTTGTCACTTAACTCTATTAGTCTGGCATTGTCTTGCTCGTCACCATACCTTAGTATGTTGATAAAAAAGACAACGGGATGTAGTTTTGTAAGTATTTTAACAAAAAAACGAATGGATATGGCAGAGACCTTAATTAGGAATACGGATATGAAGATCTCGTCTGTTGCGGAGAAAATAGGTTATATAGATCAGCATTATTTTTCATACTGTTTTAAAAAATATTTTGGCAAATCACCTTTAAAAGTTCGTCAAGAACAAATTGGATTAAAATAATAGTGATGAATATAATTGTAATGAGAATTTAGAAATACTATAAGGGGGTAATATGAATAAGAGTAGAAAAATAAGAAGTTTGGCTAGTCAAAACATTGATAAGCTAGATAGTAATATAAATGGCGACGGAAAAGCAAAAAAAAGAAAAAACATTAGTCTTGCGACAGTGTTCGTAAGTTTGATATTTGTAAGTATTATTTTATCAGTATTGATTAGTTCGGTCATACACTCTGCTCAGTATCATTACTCTATAAACCTTACAGCCAAAATCAGCTCGGAGCAAATTGTAAAACAGGTCAGCGGAAATGTCGGCAAGGATGTATTAGAAATAAAATCACGTATCAAAATGGTTCGTGATAAAATGGAAAATATACCTATGGGGAGCAAGGACGATTATCAGGATGTAATAACAAAGTATTTTGAGCTGATGGTGGATACTGAAGCACTAATTGCATACAGTGATTTAGGCAGTGTGCTTTACTATGCTGCAAGTGAGGCGAATGGTGAATTAACACAGGTTGATGCAGATAAGAATTTATCATTTGACACTGAAATATTTAGTAATTTAGAAGATGACGAGGTGCATATATCTCTACCACACGTGCAAAACATGTTTAAAGAGAAGTATCCTTGGGTAATAACGTTTACTATACCCTACATGCAAAATGACACTAGAAAGTATTTGAGTTTTGAAATAAGTTTAACATCAATGCTAGATTCTATTGATGGCGTCGGCGTTGGTGAGCAAGGTTATATATATTTGATTAATGATGATAATGAAATAGTATATCATCCAAAACAGACTATGATAAATATAGGCTTATTAAATGAAGATCTACTAAAACTTGACGGTATCACTGACAGCGTATATGTAGAAAGTGGTAAAGTAACAGTAGTTAAGATGGTAGAAAACACATCATGGCGAGTGGTTGGCGTAAGTAGTGTAGCGAGTTTGGCGGAAAATCAAACAGGTAGTATTATGGTAGGTATCATAATACTGTCTACTGTAGGACTGATCACGTCCATTATCGCAATAGTGGTATACCGAAGGTTAATGCATAAGCCGATCAATTTACTGATAAAGGCGATGGATGAATTTGAGCTAGATATAAATAGTTATGAACAGCAAGATCAAATAAGTATCAGAGAGCTAGATAGGCTGTCCGAGTCATTCGGGCAATTGGCACTGAAGATACAAGGTCTAGTAAAGCAAGTATTTGAAGAGGAAAATGAGCTAAGACGTACAGAATATAAAGCACTGCAATCGCAGATCAATCCACACTTCCTATATAATACTCTTGATTCTATATTATGGATGGCAGAAAAGAAGAAGACTGATGACGTAGTGCATATGGTATCAGCTCTAGCAAAACTATTCCGAATAAGCATAAGCAGAGGCGATGAGTTTATATCTATCAGCGATGAAGTGGAGCATGCAACTAGTTATTTGAAAATACAGAGTTATCGATACAAAAATAAGTTTACTTTCAATTTTAATATTAGCGATGAAGCTAGAGATCTTGTGTGCAATAAGATAACACTACAACCGATCATCGAAAACTGTCTAATACACGGCATGAGTCCTGTAGATATAATGAATATTGATATAAATATATATATTAAGGATGATAAACTGTGCATGGATATTGCCGATGATGGAGTGGGAATGTCTGAAGAGCAGTTGATAAGTTTATTAGACGGCACGCATAATAGCAAAAGCGGTATTGGAATAACTAATGTTAGTAATAGGATTAAAATATATTTTGGTGATGAATACGGAGTGACTGTAGATAGTGTTCAAGATGAAGGAACTACTGTGCATATAATTCTACCGATGAGAGAGAGGGGGGATAGTAGCAATGAGAAGAAATAAAGTCATAATATTTGTAGTATCATTGATACTTGCCTTATCAAGCATAGCTTTAGTATTGGTAGGTTGTGTGAGTACTGACGGTAAGCATGTAGTAAGTTTTATAATGAAGTCTAGTGACTCTACATTTTGGAAGACAACAGTAGTTGGAGCTAAGATAGCTGCGGCGGAGTTCAATATAGACGTGACATTCGATGCACCAATAGATGAATCAGATTACAAATTGCAAAATGAAATGATAATACAAGCTGTCGATGATGATGTATCGGCTATATGTATATCCGCAATAGACTCTGTAAAGACAGCGGAGGCTGTGAGATACGCACTCGATAACGGTGTGAAAGTAGTGATGTTAGATAGTTATTTAGAAAAGGCGGACAAGCTAATCAAGATAGGTACTGACAACTACAATGCTGGAGTTCAAGTAGGCGAGCAATTGCTAAAGAGGGAAGGTAATGTTAATGTTGCAATAGTAAACTTTTATAGTATGTCTAGTAATGCTAAAGACCGTGAGCAAGGATTTAGGGACGCGATTGCAGGGCAAGACAGGATAAAGATCGTGGATAGTATAAGTAGTGCGGCGGCAAGTGATGGCATAAAGGCATTAACAGAGGAGCTTATCGTAGCTAAGCCCGAATTAAATGCAATAGTCACATTTAATGAGATAACAACTGTCGGCGTTGGAATGGCTATAGAAGAATTAGCAAAAAAGGACGATATTTTTGTGATAGGGTTTGATAATAATGTAAAATCTATTGGCGACTTGGAGAACGGTTATATAGACACGCTTATTGTTCAAAATCCATGTGCGATGGGGTATCTTGCGATCAAGCATGCGTATAATGAATTAGAAAAAATCAAAACTAAAGAAAAAGTAATCGACACAAAGACTATTGTCGCAAATAGAGAGAACATGTTTGATCCAGAAGTACAAAAGCTATTATTCCCTATTACTAAGTAAGATATAGAGGATATTTTATTGATATATCAATGACTATCAACGTATTAGTGGCGGTATAGATAAAGTAGCGTATATAATGAGTATATATATAGTATAAAAATATAAATACTATATAACTATATATAAAAAGAATAAATAATAAAAGAAAAAGCACTATGAATATCAAAATTAACTATAAAGATACCGCTTGGCTAATATAGCTAGGCGGTACTTTTTTGTGATATTTTAAGGTGAATGTTAAGAAAAATATTTAACTAATAATTTATAATTAATTAACTAGTAATTAATAAAAAACAGCATTAATAATTTGTAAAAACGCATTAAAAATATATATTTCATTTAGTAACATTAGTTGCTATACTAAGTACATAAAGTAATTAAATAAATTTAGGGGGAAACAATTATGAAAAAAACTATGAGACGTCCGATGAAGATGGTGGTATCAATGCTACTAGTTCTAGGACTAATGGCAGGAACTGTCACAGCACTTGTTGCGTGTGGAGGGGAAAAGTTCAAAGTGGACATATTCTCATTCAACCAGTCGGATCCATACATCGGACAAGTAGTAGCTGAGTTGCAAGAAGAAATCAAGACAGCAATTCCTAATGCTAGTGTGAAAGTATTCGATGGTGGCGATAACCAAGCTACTCAAAAGAATGATATAGATACTGTAATATCTAGAGGTTCTGATCTATTGCTTGTAAACATTGTAAACAATGCACAAGGTGAGGATTATGCTAAAACAATTAAAAAGTCTGGTATACCAGTAGTATTCTTTAATAGAGAGATCGAAAATAAAGCATTAGAGGTTGATAGTACATATGCATATGTTGGTACTGATCCAACTGCTGCAGGTGTAATGCAAGGTCAAATGATCGGTGAAATGATCCCAGATGCAGATGCTTTTGCTAAATACAATAATAATGATTCTACACTTAAGATTGATTATGTTATGTTTAGAGCTGATCCTACTAACCCTGAGGCTAATGGTAGAACTAAATACTCAGTAGAAGAGGGTAACAAACAGTTGAGGGCAAATCTTGGTGCTGAGTTTGGAGAGGGAAACCTTCTAAACAGCCTATACGAGGATCAAATGTGCTCATGGAGTACAAAACTAGCTAATGAAGCAATGACATCATTATTAGGAAAATCAAACATTAGCGAATTAGATCTAATTATCGCTAATAACGATGGAATGGCACAAGGCGTAATCGCTGCTCTACAAGAGGCAGGTTTCAACCTTCCTGGATCAAAGACTACTGGCGTTAAATATATCCCAGTATTCGGTGTTGACGCATTATCTGGTGCAGTAAAACTTATCGAAGATGGTTGCATGGAAGGTACTGTTAAGCAAGATGCAGTAGCAATGGCAAAGAGTGTTGTACAAATCGCTCTTAACTTAAAGGACGCAAAAGACATTAAAACAGGAACTGATGTTTTCGGAACTTGGGACGAAGGCGTTAACAAATTAAGAATACCTTATGCAAAGGTTAGCTAATTACAATATGCAATATATTAGTTAATTATAATTCAATACTAATTTATATTTGCAAGGGTTATTATTAATAGCCCTTGTTAAATGTAATTTAAAAGGAGAAAGATTATGGAAGACAAATATCTACTTGAAATGACAAATATATGCAAATCTTTCCCAGGCGTAAAGGCATTAGATAACGCGTCTTTAAGGGTAAGTCATGGTACTGTTCATGCACTTATGGGCGAGAATGGTGCGGGAAAATCTACGCTGATGAAAAGTTTGTTTGGAATATACAAAATCGATAAAGGAGATGTCCTAGTAGAAGGTATGCCTGTATCGTACAGCTCTCCAAAGGACGCGATGGAGCACGGTGTTGCTATGGTTCATCAAGAGCTTAATCAAGTATCTACTCGTAGCGTAATGGAGAATATATGGTTAGGAAGATTTACTAAAAAAGCAAAAATCTTCATATCAAACAAAGATATGTATAATGCAACCAAAGAATTGTTTGATGAGCTAGAGATTGACATAAGTCCAAAAGCAATTGTAAACACATTATCCGTATCAAAAAGACAAATGATTGAGATCGCAAAAGCAGTCTCATATAATGCGAAAATACTAGTACTAGATGAGCCTACTTCTTCTCTATCTACACCTGAAGTTAAGCACCTATTTAAGATGATTAACAAGTTACGTGATAGAGGTTGCGGTATAATTTATATTTCGCATAAAATGGATGAGATATTAGAGATTTCCGATGCAGTTACTATCTTGCGTGATGGTCAGTTTGTATCGTGTGACAGTGCAAAGGATCTTACTACTGATCTAATTATTCAAAAAATGGTAGGTCGTGAGCTTGAAAATAGGTACCCAGAGAAAAAAAGTGTTATCGGGGATGTATTACTAGAGTGCGAGAATATGACAGGATTATATCAGCCGAATATAAAAGATATCTCTTTTAAGTTGCATAAAGGTGAAGTCCTAGGTATAGCGGGGTTAGTTGGATCAAGGCGTACTGAGCTTGTGGAAAGTCTTTTCGGTTTGGTTACTCTTCGTAGTGGAACTATTAAGCTAGAAGGAAATAAGATAGTTAATAAGTCTTGTGGTGAAAGTATTAAAAATGGTTTCGCATTAGTTACAGAGGAACGTAGAGCTACAGGTATACTAGGTAAACTTAATATTATAGACAATACTTGTGTTGCAAACCTCAAGAACTATAGAAGAAAAATCAAAATAATATTAAATAAATCTAAAATGCGTAAAGACGCGGAATGGGGTGTGGAAGCACTTCGTACTAAAACACCAAATGTCGATGCTAAGATTATGAATCTTTCGGGTGGTAATCAGCAAAAAGTAATCCTTGCTAGATGGATTTTGACAAATCCTAAGGTGATGATGCTCGATGAGCCAACTCGTGGTATAGATGTTGGTGCTAAGTATGAGATATACCAATTAATTGACAAGATGGCTTCTGAAGGTAAAGGGGTAATGATGGTATCTTCAGAAATGGAAGAATTAATGGGCATATGCGATAGAATGCTAGTGCTTAGTAATGGTAGGTTGGCTGGGGAGCTGACTCGAGAAGAATGGACTCAAGAGAAAATAATGACTCTTGCGGCAATGTATGTATAGAGGGGAGGAAAAAAATTTATGAGAAATGAAAAATTAACTGACGAATTAGTCGGTGAAGGAATAACTACTGGAGATGGTATTGCGGAAGACGTAGTGGCATCGGAGGTAAGTCCTGATGTGATTATTGATGAAGTACAGGACAGTGCATTAGAAATTATACAGTGTGCCGATGAACTAGCTTTTCCTTTGGCAAAGAAAAGTATAGGCGAAGTTTTATCAAACTTGCCGCATATGATAGGAACAAAAATATTGTCATGTGGCATTGCTACAGGTGATAGTCTAAAAAGAAAATTCTATTCTAATCCTAAGAAAAAAATTGAAGATTTCAAAGGAATGGATAAAATAGATAAGAAGAAAAATATAATTGATTGGTTTTTTAATAATGCTTTATATATTATGATCGCCGTATTCACACTTATAGTGTTCATTAGTGATGTAAGTTTTTTATCATTTGCCTCGATAATGAATGTTGTTAAGCAGTCGGCTGCAAGTGTAGTGCTTGCTCTAGGTATCGCAGGAATCATCGTGCTTACGGGTACCGATCTATCTGCAGGTAGAGCAATGGGTCTTATGATGTGTATAGTAGGTTCGCTTGTTCAAGGCAGTGATGCTATGAATAAAATGTGGCCAAACATAAGCTATAACGCAGGATTTGCTATTTTAGCTTTAGTAGTGGTTATCGTAGTAGGCGGAATAATAGGCGCTTTCAATGGTTTCTTTATAGCAAAATTCAAATTACATCCTTTCATCGTAACTTTAGGTACTCAGCTTATTATCTATGGCTTGGTTCAGATTTATGTAGGTTTCGGAGATAATAATGGAGGACAAATTTCAGGTTTCCATCCTGCTTATCTTGACTTTATACGTGGCGGATTTACTATGTTTGGTGTATTGATTCCTAACTATTTGTGGATTGCAGTTGCTGTTATCGGTATAATGTGGTTTATTTGGAATAAGACAATTATAGGTAAGAATATGTACGCTGTAGGTTGTAATCCTGAGGCTGCTAAAGTTTCTGGTGTAAGTGTATTTAAAACTATTATGATAATATTTATAATTGCAGGTATGCTTTACGGCGTGTCGGCATTCGTAGAGGCAGGTAGGTATGCTTCGGTTGACTCTAGCTCGGGCGTTAATGCAGAATTAGACGCAATTGCGGCGTGTGTAATCGGTGGTGTTTCATTCATGGGTGGTGTAGGTAAGATATCTGGCGTTATCACTGGTGTTGTACTTTTGAAACTTGTAAATGCTGGATTGATATTCTTAGGACTTACTTCTGAGTATATCACTATTATTAAGGGTGTAATTATTCTAGTTGCTGTTGCTCTAGATATGAGAAAATACATCGCTAAGAAATAGTATAGGAGGTATATATGGAAAAGGGTAGTGTAGATACTAATCTAAAAAATAAAAAAGATCTTGACGCGTGCAATGTTGCTGATGTTAATTCAGACGAAAAAACTTGCTGTGAGCCGTCTTTGAACAGTTGTAATCTAGATAGTAATGAAGCTAACCTTGATGTGTTAGACTGTGCGAATAGTGATGAAACTACACCAAAAGACAGCGGATCATCAGGTGGAATTTTCAATATATATAAAAACGTTAAAATAAGTAAAAAAGGCTTAGATGTGTTTATATTATTCTTGTTATTCGGTTTAGTATTGGCAGTCACACTTCTTGCTGTATTATGATTTCTAGATATCTAGTTATGAGCAAATGCAGTAAAGCAAATCAATTCACTTCATATAAATCAATATGAAGAGTATAATTTACCCCTCCCCTCTAAATAGCACCGTTGCATTATGTGATGGTGCTATTTTATGTTCAAATTAAGTTAAAGGGTTAATTAAGTAAAAACTTCTATTATAGATGTATTTTATGGATTGACAATAGTGTGAAATAATGTTAGTATTAAATTACAAATATAGTTATAATATAAACATAAGGCGGGAAGATTATGAAATATTTAGTAATAGAGGATAATGTAGAAATCAATAAAGCAGTTTGTGAGATATTAAATAAAATAGGTTCTTGCACGAGTGCATTCAATGGTGATGATGGATTTACTCTTGCGTCTACAAATAGTTATGATTTGATAATATTAGATCTAAACCTTCCTATGCTTGACGGAATGGATCTACTAAAGGCACTTAAAAAAAATAGTCCTACTCCTCTTATTATACTATCAGCAAGAGGTGACGTCGAGAGTAGGGTGACTGGATTAGAGCTAGGCGCTGACGATTATATAGTAAAACCTTTCGATATTGATGTGTTTCTAGTAAGGGTTCAAAATGTATTGAATACATATTATAAAAATACTGGTATTGATTCTTACTGTGCTGATGGTTTGGTAGTAGACTACAAAGAAAAAAAAGTCACCATTCAGGGGAAAGCAATCAAACTATCTAAAAAACTATTTGATATATTAGAGTATTTTACTATTAATAAAGGCATTATTATACCTAAAGAACAGCTATTTTTCAGGATATGGGGCGTAGAGTCGGATACTATTTATACCGTAACGGAAGTATATGTTAGCCAGTTACGAAAACTACTCGAGGCAAGTGGTCTATCTCCTAGAATTGTCACTATTAAAAATATGGGATACATGTGGAGAGAGAATGAATAAGTATATTAATAAAAAAATATTAATCAGACAAATGATATTATTCTTTATCACTCTCGCGATTTTTAGCACGCTATTTTTGACGTTATTTTTAACACAAGTAGATTTTCTAAGTGAGTCGCTGTTAGAGGGTATTGATGATTCTAATGAGCAACAGGCATATAGAATAGAGCTAGAACAGACTTTATTATCCGACAGTCAATGTAAGAAGTATGATGGATTATATATTTGTTATTATGACGAGGACGGGACACTAATAAACTACAAAGGTAATTATTATAACATAATCGATAAAGTATATGCTATTGGATCGGAAGGGCATTACTCGCTCAGTTATCCTACTGCCGAATATAGAGTATATTTACGAGAGATCAATATCGAAAACGCACGTTATTTGAAAATAGTAAAAAATATTACGGACATCACTTACTATACTGAAAAGAGTAATAAAGAAGCAACTTCGTTGATACTTATTGGTTTGCCTATAAGTATTGTGCTTAGTTTACTATTGAGTTATTTATTTATTCGACCATACAAACTGTCACAACAGCGTAATAATGAGTTTTCGAATGACTTAGCACACGAAATTAGAACACCATTAGCCGTTGTGAAATATAACATTGAAAGTATGCTCTCCGAGCCAGAAAGCTCAGTAGAAGACGTTTCGTCGAAACTAATTACTGCTTTAGGGCAAATTAATTATTTGAATAAAATGTCGACTGATCTACTGCAATTGGCTAGATCTTATAATGGTGGATTTGTTGTGAATATAAGTAAAGTAGATATTAAGTCGGTACTAGAAGATTTATTTGACATGTATACTTATCTATCGTTTGATCAACATAAACAATTCGAATACAAAATAAATGCACCGAATTTAATAGACACAGATATCGAGATAATAAAAAGATTATGTGTGATCGCTCTAGATAATGCATTCAAATTCACAAAAGAGGGCGAGAGTATAAAAATAGACATACTACAAGAAACGAAGCATTTGAGGATAATAGTATCCGATAATGGTTTTGGCGTGCATAAAGAGGATATCAAAAAAATATTTAGGAGATTTTATCGAGCTGAAAAGTCAAAGGCTCTCGACGTTGGTGGCACTGGATTAGGATTGCCAATAGCTTTAGCATTAGTTAAGGCAATTGGCGGTAATGTGAAATGCGCAAGTAGTGAGGGGAAAGGCTTTAAGATAGAGTATTGTCTTGATAAAAATAAATAAATAAATAATAGTTGCAAATAGTATAGAGAACCAATAGAGTATAAAACTATAAATTGCAAATTATAAAAACAGACGAATTAAACTCGTCTGTTTTTTTATATTAAATATAACGTGCATGTAAGTATATATACTTAATAATAAGTATTATAATAATAAATAATTGCACACAGCAATTGGTAAAGAATAGCAATCGTATAAAAAAAATAGCAATAACAAAATAAATAATTTTCTTAAGGTCAAGTTAAGATTTGAATGATAATCTTAGGGTATATCTTGAGCATGGGGGAGAATTATGCAAAAAATAAATCGAAAGTTCCTGTTTGTAATTGTATCAATGCTACTTGTAGCTATGCTTTCATTTACATTAGTGTCATGTGTTGATGACACTCGAAAAAAGGAAGAAAAACAATATACTGCAGAAGAAGCATATGACAAAATAATCGAGTCATTCGAAAACAAGTTGAACACGACATCAGTTGTGGGCTCTTTTGCCATTGATACGGATATCAGTCTTAACGACGTTAAATATGTAGTGTCATTAGCTGGTAATATCGCGTCGAAAGGTGAGAGTGAACTTGTTATGTCTCTAAAGCAAGACGATAAGAACATAGTTTCATTGTACATGATCGGCGATAAGGTATTGCTAGACATTAATGGAACAAAGATAAATCTTAAGGACCTTGATTTGTCTCATGTATTAAATAAATTTTTTGGCGCTGATTATGATGCTGTAGCTGGTTCGGTACAGCCTTTTGTTGATATAGTATTTGCTATGTTTGTAGGTGATGTTACAAATGTTAAAGTAGACAATAAAGAAATAATCAATATAGAATTAAAGATTTTCGATATTATAACTATGGCATTAGATATTGTATTTTCAAGCGGTGTCGATGGGCTTATGGAAATGTTAGACGTTAAGTTGCCTCCTAATATTGATTTAGAGTTCTTGCTTTCGCATTTAAATGTTCCCGAATTTAGTGTAATGCTTACTAGCATAAGCGATAACAACGTGAATAAAGAATTGAATATATTAGTCGATGCAGGTTCTGACGCGTTATGTAATGTAAATGCCACACTTGATTTTTATGCTACAGCACAGGATATCGGCATACCTGATGACGTAAAAATGTTCGAGTCTTTTAGCGTAACTGATTTTGAGTTCGATGTGGATCTAGATCTTAAGACTGATAAAATGGATATAGGTAAAATAGTCAACATGATCGCAAATAAAAATGTTATGCCTTTAGGTAAATTAGTATTTTCTTCTACACTTGGGTATAATATGAAAGTCATTGCTGACCTTGATGTAGAGGATAACTCGAAGAATTTGCTATTCCTTGAGCTATACGCAGGCGATAACACTGATAAAAAAATAGCAGGAATATATTTGAAAGGTGATGTTTTAAAGATAGAGATACAAGATATATTACCTGGATACATAGGTACGCCAAACTTAATTGTTGAAGGCGTAAATCTGTCTTCACAATTGAAGTCAATTGAAAACGCAATAAGCCAGACAATCAATGGGTTTTTAGATGGACTACTTCCTTCAAAAAGCGAGAATGTAATCGCAACAGTCAATTATAATGAGGATAATACGAAATCAATCGACCCTGATTTAAGCACGTTTTTTAATATCATCTTCGGTACAGTGGGTTTTGAGGATAATATCAATTTAAATGAAGATAAGTTAGAGATAAAACTTAATCAAAAGTTTTTTGATATATTAAAACAAATGGTGCCTACTGTTGAAGTTAAGTGGCCAGTAGCTGATCTTGTAATTGATGTTAATTTTGGAGAAAATTGCATTGATAATATCAACGTTGCTCTTAATGATGATGAGCTTAATGCTGATTTGAATGTGAACTTCCGTAATTTGGTAGTTGGTTATGCTCCAGTTGCATTAGAGAAGTTAATAGATGATACTACAAATGGTAAAATATTTGCGACTTCAGTATCTGAGCTTATTATTGAAAACCTAAAGGGCGTAAGTCTTGATACTGATATTAGCATGGATATTAAAGCTGGAACTTATGATCTAGCTACCTTATTGAAAGTTTTCGGAGTGGTTACTCCGAGCATAGATATGGTATTCGATGAAAGTTTTAAGCTAGATGCACAAATGAAATTGCAATTCACTCTTGATGCAGAGAATTCGCAAAATACTAAACTATCATTCGAAATAATTGCAAAAAATGATTTCGCATTTGGATCGGCAGGTACATTAATAGGTATTTATGTTAAAAACAATTATTTATATGTTGATTTTTCTGGCATGAGTGTATCAAACGTTAAGCTGCCTAAAATTGGATTTGAAGCGAATATTACCAAAATAATAGTTGACGCAATAAATAAAATTGATATCGTCGGATTGTTATCAGCTCAAACTAGCGAAAATAAGACAACAAGTAGTATGAGCACAAGTAATTGTAATGACGTTTCTCTAAGGGACTTACTGTATTCGGAGATTATACTTGATAGAGACGCACTTTTATTTAAGGCAACAGCATTATCAATACAATCATTGTTAAGTGGTTTTGGCATTCATCTTGATTTGCCAGATTTTGATATCACTGCTATGATAAGTGACGGTGAGATCGGTGTGAATATTAGCGATGATTTGTCATTTAATATGGATTTTATAGTAAATGAATTTGCTACTGGCAAAGATAATATAGTAGTACAATTACCTGACCTTAATCCTTCTGATTATTTGTCTGATGTTTCGGATATTATAATCAATAAATTAAGTAACTTCGAGCTGAATGGTCAGGTTACTATTGACTCTGAAAAAGGTAGAATAGAATTGCAGACATTGCTAAATAATATACTAGCGTCATCAGGTTTGAGATTAGACTTCCCTATAAACTTAGATCTAAAAGATAATGTGACTGTATTTGATATAAATATTGCATGGAAATTGAATATTGCTAATCCTGATTTAAGCGAGCTTAAAGGTGAGATATTTACCAATAAGAACGAGTTGCTTTTCGGTTTATACTTGACTGATGGCGTAGTATATGCAGACCTTACTAATCTTGGTTTGGGTGGTGTGAAAGCAAATAATACTGGACTTGCAAAATTTTTAGTAAATACTATAGTTACAGAAGTCGATAAAATTAATGTTGATTTAAAAGTTTTATTTGACGGGCTTTTCTCAAGTCCAATTGCTGATAAAGCTAATGCGCTAGAGGATACATCATATGTATCTAAAGTCTCTTACACTCAGTATTTGCTTGATTCGGTTGCTATGCCTGATACTAAGTTTACATTTAAAATACTAGCCGATGTACTTAATAAACTATTGCTTGCGTCTGGTATTGATCTTGGCGTAGATGCAAGTGCTGAGGTAAAGTTCGATACAGAAAATGGCACTCTTTGGATAGGCGGTAAGCTAGATATACTAACAATAGCGTTTGCTGTGAGTGTAAATGAGAAAGATGCGAGCTATGAAATCGTATTCAACGACCAAAACTTTTTGAATTTTGCTGATATAGATGCTTCTAATGCTGAGGCTTTAATAGATACTATATTAGACCAGATACATTTAGATCTTTGGATCGACTTAACAGTCAATAATATTGATACTGGTGGCGGTGAGTTAGATACAAGGATCGCTGTCGAGCTTAAACAAACCGCTGGAGTTATAAACTTCGATGCTGGAAATACATTGCCGTACAAGAAAGGCGATTTATTGATATCCGTTTTCGAGGGGCATAATGTCAGTTCTCCTATATTCTACGTGAAGTATGACTTTGAAAGTAAAGAGTTGCGTGTCAAGTTTGCTTCAGACTTCCTTACGATTATTGTAAATCTAGGACACAAAATCGATCTGAAATTCCCGAATATAGACCTTAAGGGAATGCTAGTGGAGGCGGTAGGGCCTTTATTTAAGCCAACAGGTGGTGGCAGTGGTGGCAGTGGTGGCAGTGCAGGCAGTGCTGGTGGTATATTTGATGGTGTAAATGAATTAATAAATAGCATAAATATAGCTATTCATCCTAATAAAAAAATAAATGTAAATGCTGATTTAGTAGCAGGTTCTGTATCAAAAATGTTAACGGATACTTTAAAAAATCTATTCGGCCCTATGAATATTAATTATGATGCAGTAAATCCTGGAATTTTTGCAAATGAATTATACGAGAATTATATCAAAGCTGAAATCGATAAACAAGTATCAGGATTAGGTAACGCTGATGCGATTAAGAAAAAAGTATTGAATCTTGTTAAAAGATTCCTGCCTGTACCAATATTTACCGATGTTGACCTTAAATTAAATGTAGTAGATGGTAAATTCGTTAGTGTATTCTTCGACGCTAAAGATCTTGTAAATGATCATTTTATGAAAGCTACTATTTATAATCTAGCAGCCACAGACGCCGTTGACTGGGGTACTCAAGAGAGTAATGTTGTCATTAGCAGTGGCGAGACTGATATGACGAAGTGGTTTAAAACATCAGCGACAATATATACTGATGTCAGTGACGGCGGTCTTATAGATAGAGAAAATATCGTGTGGGATTACAATACTGTATTAGAAAAAGATAAAGACGGTCAGTATGTTGCAGGCGAGTATGTTGTTACAGGCACAGCTTTTGGCAGAACTGTAATTGTCAATGTAGTGATTGAAGGCAGAACTATAGAAAGAGTAGAGGCAATAGACGGAAAAGTATATGAGTCATTACCTAATTCAGTAAATGTTATATTTACTGATGGAACTAGCAAGATGATATCGGGTGTGGATATAATAGCACCACCAACTACTTACGAGAAACATTCAGTAGAAGGTGTTGTTCTAATAGATGGCGAAAGTTATGCTATTACTGTAAATTATAAAGACGCTACTATTGGAAAAGTATTGTCTGATACTAGTATTCCTTTTGATATTTATGACTATTATGCAGGGGAACATCCTAAAGGCGTATTTATTGAATATGTGTCAGGTATTAAGACAAGTCTTGATATTACGTGGGACTTCTCAAACTTATCTTCATTAGATATTACTGGTGGTGAGTTTGAAGTAACGGCAATCATAGGCGAGGGCGTAACTGCTCAGTCAATACCATATTATCTAACATTCGCAAATAAAGAAGTAAAAGATGTTGTGATAAATAATGTGTATAATAATTTATATATCAATCCTTATACTACAAGAGGTAAAATGCAGCCTTATTATATTGCTAATTATTACCCTACATCAGTAACAGTTATTGATAATAATGGCATATTAAATGTAGTTGATGTTACATGGGACCATGCAGCAGTGAAGTACGAGTTAGCTGGTGGTGTTTACATTGCTATGATCAAAAATATTGTAAATGGTAAACTTGTATGGGAGAAAGAAATCGTTGTAAATGTATTAAATTCTTTAAGTGCTGATTTGACTATTAATGCTGATAATACTGTTATAATTAATCCAGTAGATTACTTTGAGAGAAAAGGTTCGGGTTGTTTCCCTAGTACAGGTACATTAATGCTTGGCGATGGTACAGTTATAACTAATATGCCTCTTGCTTGGGACACTAATGGTTTTAAAGTTACTTATGAAGGTGGCGTTTATTATTTGAATGCGACTATAGCAGCTGGTACTAATCTTGCTCGTATATTCACAATACGTGTAGTAGTCGATCATGTTGTCGCAGAAAAAGTAGTACTAGAGAATGATACATTAGTATACAATATTTATACTACGGGAACAATATATGCTGAAAATCAATTGATTAAGTATAGCGATGGATCAATAAGATCTACTGTAGTTAAATGGGATACTAGTAGTGTTGTAATAGATATAACTGGCGGTACTTACACTGCTAAGGTATCATTCGGAGAGACTGCTTCTGCAGTGACTTTAGACGCAACAGTAAAAGTACTTGACATGACGGCATTAAGTGCTATTGATGTTTGTTTTACATATGATGAGTATATTGCTAGTTCTGGCGAAGGTTTCTTTGCAGATTCAATCGAGATTGCGTTTAATAGTGGTATCAAAATGACTTTACCAGTTCAGTGGAATGTAGACAATTTATTGCCTACTGCTGACGGTGGTAATTTTGTAGTATATGCTAGCTTTGGCGAGGGAGCATTTGCTCAAACAATAGCGATTAAAGTAATTGTTTCACCTATTATAAATACAAATGGAGGTACACAGCTATGACTAGTAAAAAAAGTTTAGGTTACATATTAATTGTAACGTTAATATTGGTGTTTTGTGCCACTTTAGGGCTTGCGTTTGTAATGCCTTTAGTAAAGAGCAGTTCTGACAATGATAATTCATTGAATATAGGTAGTAGTGATAATCTTTATAATGCGAATTATGGGAATGGAGGAGTGGGAAGTGTTGGCGAGATAATTACGTCTACAAATGCACCCGCTAATAGTGTTTTAATATCGGATGCAAAAGGTATTTTAGACTTTTTGACTAGCACTGATCCACTTCATACTTATGGATATATTGATGGAACAATCACTGAACCAATTATATTTTCTTCAGCACTAAGCTCTAGCGCTATACTAGATACAGGCAGAACATTAGATGGAAATGGAAGAACGCTAGTGCTTGCTACCCAAGCTACAGGTTGGGCAAATTTGAAACCTTCTGCTGTAGATAATAGAGGCGGACTACTAGTAGCAAGAAATAAAGGAACTATAAAGAACTTTAATTTTGTTTTCGAGACTAGTACTACAACAACACTCGAGGGTGATGGTTACTACGGTTTTGGAATAGTAGTAGGTAGTAATGACACTGGTGCTATGTTGCAAAATTGCAATATGGAATATAACGCTCAATTTTCTATACACCTAAATACTGGAACTCCTGGAGCATCGGTAAATAATAGAACAATATCTGTCGGTGGATTTGTTGGCATTAATCAAGGTGCTATAGATAAAGTATCGATTAATTATGCTGCGAATTCAATTATTGATGTAGTAGCAAAAGGATACGGAAAATATTGGGGATCTAAAAAAGCAAATGCTCGTGCAAGTGTTGGGGGTATTGCGGGTATGCAGTACGGCACTGGCTCTAGTATAAGTAATGTAAGCATATACGGCACGGGTACGATTAGCAGTGATGTATCGCAAAGCGATGGTCCTCGTGGCGATCTGAAAAATCATGCGGGAATGATCATAGGTGGAAATACTAATGGGTCTACTGGTCAGTCGGGTGTGGATTATGGCGTGAAAAAGAGTATTATTGCAGGCTTTGCGGGTAATATGAAAGCACTGGATCGTGGTGGTAATGATATAGGACTTTTCTCTGATACTGCTGCTGATAGTGTAAGTAATATTGTCGTATTAAGCAATACTACAGGTACTATATGTAACATGGGAGCAGATACGATACCTTATAATACTTTGTATAAAACAAATGATATTAGTGGTGATATTGTACTTAGCTTTAGTGAGACTGTAGAAAATCAATTAGACATACAGATTGATACCGTAGATAGTGTCAATGATAATATATTTAGTGTCGTTAATGGAGAAGAAACGGTAGTGTCTATAAATGACGGATTAGTAAGCAAATCTTATGCTATTGATTGTGCAAGAGCTATTAAAAATAATGTTGCTATCGCTTTTGGAAAGACAATAAATGTGTCAAACACTTATGCAGATAATACTGATTGTGCATATACTGATAAAGATTTAGTACCATTTAAGTATTCTACGAAAGATGGCAATGATTATGTTTTGAATAATGATGGCATTGTCAAAATTGATATAACTAAAGATGGCGTTACTGCAACTTCTTCTACAACAATAGGAAGTTACGTGTTTAAGATATTAGAAAGTACAACAAATACAGGATATATTGCTTTTGATCTAAGTGAAGGAATAGCAATACTTTATACGGAGATGATCAGTTCAATAAACGTAGTAAAAGCTGATATAAATCTAGTAGTTGAGGACACATGGAAGACATCATATGAAGCAAATGTTACAGTAGATAATCTAATTGCTGGAGGCATAGATCGCATTGAGTATTCTACCGATGGTGGGATAAAATGGAATAGTGTTGAAGGACAGTTATTTAATGTATCTTCTGATACTATCGCATCGGGACGTGTTTATAAATTAAGAGGTTATAAGAATAACGAGCTAGTAACAAACGAGAAAGAAGTCGTAGTGAAGATCGACAATGCTAAGCCAATTTTAAGTAACGTTACTTCTACAGTTGAGTCAGGTCAATGGACAAATAGTGATATCACTATAATTTTTGATGCTAAGGACGCATTATCAGGTATTAAAAATGTATCAGTAAATGGTACTGTACTTGTAGGATTAGAGGGTAAATATTCACATGTTATCACTGAGTCGGGAGTGAATATCATAAAAGTTATAGATAATGCTGGTAACGAAATAACATCAGAGTATCTTGCAAAGATAGATAAATTGGCTCCATCAATTAGTGATATTTCTGCTACTAACTTAGAAGGCATATACATCGCTGGAACTTCTTCAGCGTCTGCGATTTCATTCACTGGTACAGTAAGTATTGGTACAAGCGGTCAAACATTACAGTATTCTGATGACAATGGTTCTACTTGGATCGATGTTGTAGTTGATGAAGTAACTGGCAGTTTCACGCTTATTTGTGGCGAAAATACTTTAGGTAGTGACCTTAGCTTTAAACTTACAAATGGAGTAGGAATAATAGCAAATAAAGATTTCGGTACATTTATAATAGATAGAATTGTAACTGATGTTATCATTACTAATGAGAATATATCTATTGTTGGCGAGGTAAATAAAATATACGACGGCACGACTGATTTTAATGGTGAAATATCATTGATAGGTTTAGGTTCTGCTGGTGTTGAGTCAGAGATCACAGCTACTGCTAAGTACAATACCGCAAATGTAGGTCTTGAGAATTATCTTGTATTTACAATTGTAGCTAAGGGTGCGAACTTATATAATATAACTAATAATGTGACTAATTTCTCTGCTGATATTACAGCAAAATCAGTTACTGTTGAAAAACAATTAAGTACAAGAGTATACGGAGAAACAAGTCCAGCTATTGAGGTGGTTTTCAACGGCTTATTGGCTAGTGACAAGATTGCCTATACGTTATCTGGTGCACCGATTGTTAGTGATAATGTAGGAGTATATCCGATCACAATGAATCATACTGAAAACTCTAATTATAGTATTTCAGTAGGTAGTGATCCGTCAGCTAATGATTTAATCGTTGCAGAAATTACTGTAAACGCTTACGGAGTTAGTCTTAAATTCAATGGTTACAGAGGACTTAAATACAATGGCAATGCACATAATGTATCAGCTATATATGTAGACGTTAATGGCGCTGAAAAATCAGCTGATTTATTATTTTTTGATAATGCCAATGTGGCAGTGTCTAGCATTATGAACCCTAGTGCATATATTGCTAAGGCAAGTATCATTGATACAAATTATTCAATTATCGGTACTAATGAGATTTCTTTTAACGTTGCATTAGGTGATATTATTATTACTGCTCCAGAGAAAACAGTTGCTTATAATGGCGATATTCATGCGATTGATTACGCTATTAATGTTGAAGAGTTATTCGGCGAATTAATAGTAACGTATGATGGTCAAAGCGTTAATCCGTCAAGTGCGGGTAGACATACAGTGAATATATTATTTGCGGGTAATGACAAGTACGCACAGAGTCGTATGGCGACTATACTAATTATTACTAGCATAGATATGAATGTCGCTCTTGAAAGCAATACATTCATCTTTGATAAGCTACCACATACATTAGAGTTAGTAGGTGCTCCCGAGGGTGCTACGGTTGATTACTTAAACGGTAACGCAAGCAAAATCAATGTCGGAGTGTATAATATAATCGCAAGAGTAAGCGCTGATAATTATACCACAACTGTAGTTAATGCAGTACTGACTATAAATAAAGCAGTCATCGAAGGAATGCTACTTAACGACCTTGAAGTAGATTATGACGGCAACAAGCATTCACTTCAGGTAAGCGGTGCACCTGATTCAGCAATTATCACTTATTATGGAAATGGTATAGTAAATGCTGGTAAATATGATGTAATTGCAACTATTGAGCATGCAAATTATATATCAATTGAGCTTGTAGCTATTTTGAATATTAAACATTCTGATATTACTGGTGTAACTGTCGCAAGTGTGGAGCATATTTATAATAATATGCCTGTATTCATATCCGCAAAAGGAGTGCCAGAGGGTGCTGAAATTATGTATCTTAATAATGGAGTTTCTAGGGCGGGATACCATACTGTAACTACTATCGTTAATATGGAGAACTGTAACAGGCTAGAAATTAAATCGTCTATTTTTATCAGTAGAGCAAGGGTGAATGTAAACTTTGATATTGCTAATAAATACTGGGTAGGTGATGAGATTGACATAACAGCATATGTTACTGATATCAATGGTAATAAATTAGTATTAGATGTAGTATTCAATAAAGATACTATCAATACTAAATCTGGTGAGTATGAATGTACAGCAGTGATTAAAAACAATAACTATGAACTAATCGAAAATGTAATCACTTTTAATGTGTATGAGCATGTGCCTGTGGGCGCTATTGTCGGTGGAGTATTAGGATGTCTGGCTGTACTTCTTGCTGGTGCTGGTGTTGCATGGTATTTGATCAAAAAGCATAATAAATTAAGTATTAGCTAATAAAATTTTCAAATATAATACATGTAAATATAATATAATATATAAAGCGTCCACTTCATAAACGAAGTGGACGCTTTAAACATGTTAAATAAATGGATCTTGCATTATTATTTATACTATGCTATAATGTTCATATATAAAACAAGTTATGTCATGTAAAAAGGAGTTTATAATGAGTAAAGTCAGAAAAAGTTCATATTTTAGTAGTATTATAATCCTATGTGTTTCTTCGATGGACCAGTAAAGTATTATAAAAACATTGGAGATCGAAATGTATGCACTACTAATTCTTACTATTTAGATGCAATTTATGGCGTAACGACTATAAAAATTATCCCGGATCCAGAAATGAAAGCAATACGAAAAGCATATCCATTGTAGAATCAATTACATGTTGACTTTACATGAAATTTATGTTACAATAAAACCATATTATAGTAAATGAAATGTGAGGGGAATTATGATTAAAATTGATAATGTTACAAAAGTATATAATAACTTAGATAAGGCGACTGAAGTGGTTGCCTTATCTAATGTTTCTATGGAAATAAAGAGTGGTGAATTTGTCGGGATTGTAGGTCGTTCGGGGTGTGGCAAGTCTACTTTGTTAAACATAATCGGTGGATTAGATAAGCCTACCACTGGCAAGGTTTCATTTGAGGACATAATTGTGTCTGGCTTGAGTGAGTGCAAATCGGCAGAGTTTAGGAATAATAATATCGGTTTTATTTTTCAAGCGTTTTATTTAGACAAGTACTTGACAGTGCTTGAAAACATCACCATGCCATTACTGCTTAGGGGCGTGGCAAAAAAAGATAGAAACAAGCTGGGACTTGAGATTTTGGAAAAATTCGGAATTCAAGATAAAGCAAAGCTTTTTCCTAACTTGCTTTCAGGTGGCGAGATGCAACGTGTTGCAATAGCGAGGGCACTTATTACTAATCCGAAGCTCATACTTGCAGATGAGCCTACTGGCAATCTTGATTCAAGCAACGGAAAAATCGTGATAAACACATTATCAGAGCTGGCAAAAGAAGGCACTACCGTCATACTTATCACTCACAATGTTGAGGATGTGAAAGCGTGTGACAGAGTGATCGGGCTGGAAGATGGAGTAATTATCCTTGATAATCATGCTGATGAAGCGGAACAACAAAAGGAGGCTGTTGATGAAAATAGCTGATTTTTTCAGGTTGTTTATTCATGATGTAAAGCATCAAAAAAGCAGAGTATTATTTCTTTTGATATCGTTAATCATTTTGCTTGTGCCAATTATTGCGAGCTTTACAATGTGTGACATGGGCGTGGATTACCGTGAGCAAATTATCGTTAACGAATATTTGGACAGTGGTTCGGAGTTTTCAATAGATTCAAGAGAATATAGCCATCAGCCTGAATTGTATGATTTTGTTAACACATTATTTTCTGACAGAAAAATAGACTATACGATTCAAGAAGACAAGGAAGAGTATAGCTGTTTTGGGTATGGAATTGATGTTCTGAATTTTGATGTTTTTAATAAATCATTAGTAAGCGGCAGCTATAATGATGACATGTTGTCGTCTTCGGTGTGGGTATCAAGCAAGTTGTACAAAATTATAAATGAGCAGATGGGGATTGAAATTGGTGAAGAATTTAAAGGTCAGTTCACTCATAAGCAATCACAATATATGGGCTGTGATGATTTCAGCAAGATAATTGGCGGAGTTTTCGAGTCAGATGAATTAGAAGTATATATGAATAATTTCGCTTATTACGAAGATTTTGGTTACATTAATAGGATTCGTTATTCGTTGAGTGATGACTCGACCTCTTTTGATCAGATTAATGCTAAATATACTGGAATTAATGATATAATCAATAACAAGATAGATGAATATTATATTTCAATGAATATCGAAATTCAAGAATCTTCCAACTTTGCATATCTTGCTCTTGAAAATCCACTGGATTCTGTGAGATTTACAGCAACAATGTTCTACTGCATAGCGTGTTTGATATCATTAATTATGTTTGGTGTGATATTAAACAACTTAATCACGACATTAAGCATTTCATATTTGGACACAAACAGGACTTATTATTTGTTTTCCGTGTTGGGCATGAAACAGCGTGTGAGATATGGGATTATTTTGCTTGAGACTTTAATAATAATATTGCTTAGCTTTGTCTTATCAGTGCTGATTGTGGTTGCCTTGCAAGGCGTCATTATCATGCTCACCGGCACAATTTTCAGCGTGACGGTAGGCAGGTTTTACATGTCTTGGTACACGTTAGTATTGTTGCCTTTGTTTATGATTATGGCGTCATTATTATTCGTTTTTATTAAATTCGTTTCTCGAAGAAACAAATCTAGTATTCAATTATTGAGAGGTGGCAAATGAAACAAAAGGATTTGTTGGGCTTAGCAAATAAGTCGATTAGCCGTCACAAGGGTTCAAGACTGATGACAGTTAGTCTTGCTCTCGCATTTGTGCTTATAACTTTGGCAGTGTGGTTAATATTGTCATTTTACGGGTATATGAATGGTCTTGTTAAAGGTTTGCCTATGAGTACATTCGATGTTTCCATAGAGAAGCATCAAATTTTACCTGATCACCAGTTTGATGATATAGAAAAAATGCTTGAAGGAAATCAGTACATCGAATATTTCGGTTTTTCATTTGTCAGATATGCTCATTATACATCAATAGAGCAGTATCAAATTGGCGATAATGAATACAATTATGCTGATGAAGGTGTGACAAATTTTCAATTCATTAATACGTCTTTAAGCGATAAACAAATTATGTTGAACTCAACAAAGCAGGATTTTGAGGATAACAATTTGCAAGTGTTGCTTGCAGGTGATGGTTTTTATGGCGATGAAAAAAAACAAATTATGATTTCTGAAAAATTTGCTACTGACAACAATATCGACGTAAGTGATGTTGTGGGAGAGAAATTATCATTTACGATGAAGTATGATGGTAAAGGTTACAATTTGCATACTCTTGATAAAGATAACAACCCTGCAAACGAAGATGAAAATGTTTATACCGACGAAGAGGTGAAATTCGATGTGAAAATATTCGACAGCTACGAGATAGTGGGAGTTATGTCGGATGAATATTGTGAATATAATAACGAATTTGATTTTGTGCTTAGTGATGTAAATGTTGATCAAAGCACTCTGCCACTTGCGCTGAATCCAGTATATACTATGCCTGATAGTGATTATGTTAATTGCTCAAAGGAAATCACATCAAACGGCAAATTTTATCCGTTTTTGTTTATGAATAAGTACTTTACTGATTGGACTCATTTTGGGAACCCAAGTGAAGAAAACATCGTAATAATACGAGATTATAATTGCACAGATTTTAAATTGTTTAAGTGCATTTATAACTATGCTTGGGAATCTTATGAGAGTGCGTTTAATGGGCATGTAAATTATGTTTCGCCAAGGCTGTTTACAACTGAAGCTGTATTTGTAGATACTTACAGTGCGTTGGAAATTTGTGCTGTTGTATTTATTATTTTTGGAGTGATTATATTTATTGCAGTGAGCATGAATATACTGAATCTATTAATATTTCATGCAACGGAGAGGCGAAAAATATTTATTATAAATAAGGCTATTGGGTTCACTAATAAAAACATGCAAACGCTTTATTTGTATGAGTGTCTGATATCCTTTGTCAAAGCGTTTCTGATCTCATTAGTGATTAGCGTTGTTGGTGTTGTGAGTATAATTCTGATTATTGAAGGTTTGATGGTGCATTACAGCGTCGCATTTAGTGTTATGTTTACACTTGCTTTTTTGCCAATTGCACTTGTGATTTTGCTTGCGATAAGTTTCTTTACGGTAGGCACAATATTCTTGCTCACTCGCAAAATTGTGCTGAAAACAAGGTTAGATGATTATGAAAATTAATAAATTATTGTAATAATCATTGTATTTAAATAATATCATAATAGAAAAATAATATATGCGTTCGGTTTGTTTTCAATCGAACGCTTTTTATATGCAGTTTATCTATGCATATAAAATACTTATATATTATTATACACACAGCTTGATGTGCTTTAACTATTGTATATTTTTAAATAATTAAATTGATTACTTGCCATTATTTTGGTTGACTTACTGCGTAAAGTGTGATATTATAAATTAAGTTCGCGTGTGCGAACTGTGCTTTAGGTAATTAGTAATATTTAAATTGTAGCATATAGATATATTACACTGATAGTATAATTATATTTTTTTGAGTAATAGTTCGCTATTGCGAACGTGTGTTGTGGTTTAAACTTAATTTTGCTTGCGAACGAATGTCTCTGGGTCTAGTATATATTTTTTTGGCTTTCAGTTCGCTTTTGCGAACTTCGTCAGTGCCGAAAGTGTCTGTCGTAAAAGTGAAATAAACAGGGTGCAAGATATGAAAGGGGGATTTATATGGTAGAGAATAAGATAAAAAAGTCTAAGGCAAATATGCTAAATATAATGATAAAGATATTTTGTCGTGGTCATCATGGCAACAAAAAAGAATTGTGTAGTAGGTGTGCCGAATTGCAAGAGTATGCACTAAAGCGACTTGAGATGTGTCCACATGCAAATGATAATACATTTTGCAGTAGTTGCACAATTAAGTGTTATAAAAATGAGATGAAAGAGGAAATGCGGAATGTAATGAAGTATTCAGGGCCCAGAATTATTTTGTATCATCCTATATTAGCTATAAGGCATTTAATAAAAAAATAAAAAGTTAAAGGAGTGAATATGTTAAAGAAAAAAATCATTTGTATAGGTTTAATCATAATTGCGATGGCGATAATGCTTGCTGGATGTTCTACTGATATTAAAACTGATGACGAATCGACACCATTTAATGATAAATTTTGGAGTGAGGAAACAGGCAGTTATGTAGTGGATTATACAGTCGAGAGCGCATCAGGTGGGTTGATCGGTAAAAACATGATAAAGAAATACTGTGAATTGAGTGTGGAGATTGAATTTATCGGCGAGGGCAAGTATGCTTTGAGGTACTTTATGAACTCTAGAAAAATGTCTGGGCTTGCTTTAAAGCAAGTTGATGTTATGGTGCATTTCGTAGAGAGTGAGGATAGCATTGATACAAGAGTGATCTATGAAGTGGAGCTTGATATTGATAATTCAAATCATATAATCGAGTTTGCTACGCATGTGCCGGCGATGAATATGGATGTATCGTTTACGGTTTTATTAGATTTGAAAAACGCCAGAGCTATATAATACATAGTCCGTCATGAATGGTAATGGACTGGAAAGGAGAGGTATGATAGATAAAAAATTAGTCGCAATGCTAGGAAAGGATAAAAAATTCCTATTAATAATCACATTTCTGAACTTGATCGGCATGCTGGCTAATGTCGGTATTACTGCGTGTGTATGCGTGATAATAGGTCTTGCAGTGGCGAAAAGCGTGGTGATTGGTACGTACATTACATATGTGAGTATTATAGTTGGACTTGCTATTATAAAGTTTTTAATAACTATAGTAACGAGTAGGTTTAGGGAAAGGCTAGGAACTATCGTGAAAGCTAATATAAGAGAGCAAATAGTTGATAAAATATTGCAACTAGGCGTATCGGGTACTGATGAGCAAAGGTCTAGTCTTACACAAATGTCAATAGAGGGCGTTGAGCAACTCGATCTATATTTTACACAGTATCTTCCGCAATTAATATTCGCTATGATATCACCTATAATATTGTTTACTATATGCGTCGTGCTAGAGTGGTCGACAGCATTGGTATTAATACTATGCCTTCCACTTATTCCTTTATCTATAGTAATAGTATCTAAATATGCAAAGAAAATATTTGCTAAGTACTGGGGCATTTATACAAATCTTGGCGATAGTTTTCTTGATAACATTCAAGGCATGAAAGAGTT
The DNA here is from genome assembly GCA_947038565.1 of uncultured Clostridia bacterium. Classification (GTDB taxonomy): domain Bacteria; phylum Bacillota; class Clostridia; order Christensenellales; family UBA3700; genus MGBC100798. The sequence goes on along the minus strand of CAMQWP010000004.1, from coordinate 93,325 downwards.
GAAAATATTTAACTCTGATGAAGAGAAATCAAAAACTATTAAAGATAACGCAGAGAGTTTTCGTAAGGTAACGATGAAAGTATTGGTAATGCAACTATGCTCGTTGACTATAATGGATATTGTCGCGTTTGGGGGTGCGGGCATAGCGATAGTTATGTCACTTCGCGGTGGGTTAAACTCAGGCAACGCTATGATAAGTCTTTTCTTGATATTGATATCGGCAGAATTCTTCTTGCCAATGCGAGCTTTAGGCAGTGCATTTCACGTTGCAATGAATGGGGCTACTGCTGGTAATAAGATAGTCGAATTTCTAAATACACAGCGACCTATATGGGGAGATATAGAGTGTGATAAAATAGAAAGTATTTTAGTAGATGACATGAGTTTTTCTTATGATGAAGATAACTATGTGGTAAATAATGTGACCCTTAGTTTTAAAACAGGACTAAGTAGTATAGTAGGCGAGTCAGGCTGTGGTAAAAGCACAATTGTTTCGCTGATAATCGGTGCGTACGTGCCTCAGTTGGGGCAATTAAAAGTAGACGGTATATCATTACAAACATTGGATCGTGATAGTTATTACAAGCGTATTGGACTGGTTAGTTATAACACTTTCCTTTTTAATACAAGTATTAGAGATAACTTCAAGATGGCAAAATCAGATATAAGTGATGATGTCATAATGAAAATACTAGCAAAGGTAAATTTGCTAGACTTTGTACATGAGGTCGGTGGACTTGACTACATTCTACTTGAGGACAGTGAAAATATTTCTGGCGGTCAAAGGCAACGTCTTGCACTTGCGATTAATCTAGTGTCAGCAAAAGATATGTATATTTTCGATGAGGCAACAAGTAATATTGATATGGAAAGCGAAGAGATTATCATGGATAATATTCGCAATCTCTCACGAGATAAAATAGTTATAATAATATCGCATAGATTGCAAAATGTAGTACATAGTGATATGATATATTTCTTGCAAAAGGGCTGTTTGTTGGAGAATGGCTCACATGAGGAATTAGTAAAAATAGACGGCAGTTATAATGAAATATTCTCTATGCAAAAACAACTAGAGAATGGATACAAGGAGGTACACAATGCGTAGAAGTGGGCTTCAGATAATGTCAGGGTTATTCGCTTTAGTTGGCAATTTGGTTTATGTATTGTTGCTAGCGGTGATCAATGGAAGCGTAGGGCATTTAATAGCAATATTTATACCTCTTTTAGGGTCAATCGGTGTAGCTAAAATGCTTGGTGCTAGTGTATATATAAGTTATCCGATGATATTTGCACTGATTATAGTTTTTGGATTATTAAGAGGCGTGTTAAAGTACATAGAACAGTATAGTAATCATTACATCGCTTTTAAAATACTAGCTACTATTAGAAATAAGATCTTCGCTAAACTAAGGGTGCTATGTCCAGCGAAGTTGGAAACTAAACAAAAGGGTAATATAATATCTATGATCACGGCGGACATAGAAACCATTGAGGTGTTTTATGCTCATACTATGTCGCCTATCGGCATAGCTTTTATAGTGTCAGTAGCGATGAGTTTATTTATAGGTTTTGTAGTAAGTTGGTACATGGCAATAGTCGCAATTTGTGTATATATAATATTAGGCTGTATAATGCCTGTTGTAAGTAGTAAATCGCTTGGTGGTGAGGGCGTTGTATATCGCGATAAGTTTTCAAGATTTAACGGGTACTTTATGGATAGCATTAAAGGCAGTCGCGATATAGTGTTGCATGGTAAAGGTGCGGATACGAAGAATATAATCGCGACAGTTTCAAGTGAACTTGCTGATGTTAGCAGTCAAATAAAATACAAAATATCTATAATTGAGGCAGTGACAGGACTGCTAATAAGTCTATCAGTGCTTGCTATGTTAGGCACGGGGATAAGTCTAGTATTTGCGGGCGTATTAAGCCCTGCGATAATGCTTGTAGGTGTAGTTGCACTCATGAGCTCACTAGGTCCAGTATTAGCATTAAGTGCATTGCCGAATGGATTAAATCAGACTTTTGCAAGCGGTGAGAGAGTGCTGTCATTACTAGAAGAAAAGCCAATAGTTGTCGATATAGAACAGGGTGAAAACTTCGAATTTGAAAGCCTAGAACTTGTAGATGTGAATTTTTCGTATAATGATAAAACCGCAATACTAAGCGGTATAAATATATCAGTAAATAAAGGTGAAATAGTTGCGATAAAAGGCAAATCGGGTTGCGGTAAAAGTACTATACTTAAGTTGCTACTTCATTTTTGGGAGAGTGGGTCTGGTAGTATTATGTATAACGGAATAAATATAAATAATATACAGACTTCCTCACTGAAGAGTAATGTCGTAATGGTAAGTCAAAGCACTTATATTTTCGATGATAGTATCGTCAGTAATATGCGTATTGCGAAAAGTGACGCGACTTTTGATGAAATAGTAAAAGCTTGCAAAAGTGCCAGTTTGCACGATTTAATTATGTCACTAAGTGATGGTTATGATACTAGAATAGGAGCGTCTGGAGTTGGATTATCAGCGGGAGAGACACAGCGATTAGGGCTTGCAAGGGCATTATTATCCGACTGTAGATTGATATTGCTTGATGAACCAACAAGTAATGTTGACGCTATAAATGAAGGTGTTATTTTAAATGCATTAAGAAAAAATATAGAAAACAAGACGGTAATTTTAGTATCGCATAGAGACAGTACTCTTTCTATTGCAGACAGAATATATTATATGAAAGACGGTAGAATTGTTGGAGGAGACAGTGATGATTAAAGGTAAATTAGTAGACAATTTCACACCAATATTAGCTAGTATTATTGATGATGAACGTGATGAATTTAGTAATGTATCGTGCGAGAATTTACAACAGAAAAAAACAAATATTGGAGATAATTTAACGACATTAAAAGCGGATAATATAAAGAGGAAAACCTTTCAAAAATTCACTGTTAGGGATATAGTTTTTTTGGGGATTATATCAGCTGTTTTAATTCTTAGTTGTGGTATAATGCCACTAGTAGTAGAACTTACTAAAATCGTATTTGGTATAGCACAATTAGTCACATCATTGCAAATATCTTTATTTGTTACTATAGGATTAATTAAAGTCCGCAAACCATTTTCATTAACATTGATACTTATATTTATGGGGGCTATAATGGTGATGATGGCACCGATTATGTTTCTTAGTAATATATTTGTAGCCGTGGTAATTGAGCTAATAGTAATAGTTGTATTTAGAGGGTATCAAAGCAAGATAGCTTGCTTTACTGCAGGCATGCTCACAGGTCCATTATCGCTACCAGTTTATATAGTATATAACTATATTACTGCTCCAGAAATCTTCTCGGCTATTACAGGAAATATCTATATCGTAATAGGTGTAACTTTTGCAATAGTTGTAATATCAGCAATAGGAGCAGGCATTGGTCTTAAGATAGGAAATGAGCTGAATAAAGCGGGGGTAATGAAAAAAAATGGAAAGATTTAATACAAAAAATGCACTGTATCCTTTATTAGGATTTGTCATATCAATAGTAACTTTAGTATACGGTTTGATTATGGCAAGACATGACAATATTTTCTATTTTTATGCATGCGTTTGGGTGCTTTTCGTCGCGTTTGGCTATATACGCAGTTGCTTAGCAGTTATTCCGGTCGCATTATTGATGTGTTTAACGTTTGGTGGTATAACGTACGCAATATCAGGAAATGTAGAAAATACGGTTGTAGCATTGAGTAGATCTATCGCAATAGTATTAGCATTTATACCAGGACTTGCTGTATCATCCACTTTATTTATAAGAAACCTTCAGCAATTTAAAGTGCCAAAAGTAATAGTATTAGGCATGATGGTAGCACTTAATTTTTTTCCTATTTTAAGCAAAGAAATAAAGCAAATAAAACAAGCTATGAGGACAAGAGGTGTGACAACTATAGCTAATCCAAAAGTATTTTATAGAGCATTACTTATGCCCTTAATGTCAAGGATAGTCAATATATCTGATACACTAGCACTCAGCGTAGAGACACGCGGATTTACTACTGATAAAAGTAGTGTCACTATATATAATCCTGTAAAAATCGATTTAAGAGATGTTGCTTTTGTGATAATATTTGCCACCCTTGCAGTACTTACGGCGGTGTTATAATGAATAAATTAAACATAGAAATAAATGAAAATATACATAATAAACATATAGATGAAAGTGTTGCGGTAGATATCAAAAACCTATCATTTTGTTATGCAAATAATGCAGAAGTGAAAGTATTAAATAATGTAAACTTTAATATGCGTTATGGCAATGTGGCACTGCTTGCAGGTATGTCAGGACAGGGAAAATCCACACTTTTTAGTGTAATAAATGGCGTAATTCCTAATGTTACTAATGGTAATATCAGTGGTGATATTTTAGTTGACGGAAAAAGCATTATCGGCAAAAGCATTGGCGATATTTCAAGAGTAGTAGGAAGCGTTTTGCAGAATGCTGACTCTCAAATAATTCAACCGATAATAGCGGATGAAATAGCATTTGGTTGCGAAAATATCGGCATGTTACCTATGACTATTGAAAAGAAAATAATTGATAGTTGCAATATCATGCAGTTGGATAGAACTCATAAAACTAGAACCTTATCTGGAGGGCAAAAGCAAAGACTTATAACGGCAACTACTCTTGCAATGGGGCAAAAAATTATTATTCTTGATGAGCCACTTGCAAATCTGGATATGGCTGGTTCAGCAATGCTTATGCTGTCTCTTAGGAGGCTTGCTGATAAGGGCTATGCGGTGCTTGTAATAGAACATAGACTAGACATGGTTATAGAGTATGTTGATACAGTGTGGAATATAGATGGGGGCAATATTGATAAAGTCGAGGATAAGAGTAAATATCTAGAAAACCAATCTGTAGAGATAGAAGATATAGTTACAGAAAAAGTTAGTAATGATATACTTTTTCAGTTGCAAGAAGTGTCTTATAATGTGCGTACTAAAAGTATTTTAGAAGATATATCATTCGATATTTGCAAAGGTGAAAGAGTGGTTATTGTCGGTGAAAATGGTTGCGGTAAAACTACATTACTGAAAATCATTTCTAGGCTTATAAAGCCAACTTATGGTCGCATTGATCAAAACATTAATAGTAAGTTTGGGGCAAGAAAAAAAGGTTGCAAAGAGTGGTATAAAGATGTAGGAGTTATATATCAAAATCCTAATTATCAGTTATTTATGCCAACAGTCGAGCAAGAGATATTATTTAACGGCTACTCACTAGAATATTGCCAGAAGATAGTGGATATGTTTGAGCTTGGGTCGCTGCTTCATAGGCACCCACAGTCGCTTTCAGAAGGACAAAAAAGGAAAGTAACTATAGCTACCGTCCTTGCAGCAAGACCCAAAGTATTGCTCTTAGATGAGCCTACTGTAGGGCAAGATTATGCCTCATTGAAGCTACTTATAAACAACCTAAATCAGATACATATAGAAGAGCAAAACACTATGATAACTGTTACTCATGATAAACGTTGCGTAGGTGCGATTTGTGATAAGGCAGTCAAGTTAAGGCGTGGAATTATTCAAGAAGTTGGAGGTAAGGAGTTGACATTATAAAATGTGTAGGTACAACAAAGCTGGTTACACAATGGGGTCTTCTGATATAGGGCATTTTATAGAGTTAAACTTTAATTATATAATCATAGATAATGCATTAGATATAGTAGAAGGCTTAATGCTTAACCTAAATTATTTCCCTTTGGTAGTGCAGTTCTTGGCGGCTCAATGATGGCACTTGGTGAGGTAATGGAAACTACGCTATCGTATACTCTCTTTAAAAAGAGTGAAATTCAGCTTATAAAACTTGTTATTTGCAGTACTAAATAATAAAGCACCGAATACTCAATTCGGTGCTTTATTATTATATATATACAATAAATGATAAAAAATGATCAATAAATGGTGCTAATTCGTAAACATCATTATTGTATGATTCACAATAATTAGCTCATTTACATACAATATTATGTGATGTAAGGAGGTATTTATGTCAATAAATGATAAATATAAATTAGGATACAGTGAACAGTTTTTAATCAATGGTATTGAAGAGCAAGATGTTAATCTTGACCTTGAAACTGCCGTCATAGTAGAGGCAACTCTTACAGGTCAGGTAACTGATATTAATGATTTGCCTGTTACAGAAGTAACTGTTAAGATATTCGATGCTGCAGGTAGACCATATAGGCATGCACTAACTGATACGAACGGTAATTACTCTTTTAGTAATCTTCCAGAAGGTAATTATACTGTTACTGCTGCTAAGAAAAACTATATGCTATCAGTAGGTAATAATATAGTTTTGGGCGGTAATGAGCTTAAAAATTTAAATCTTAGGATCCTAGAGGATACTACTAAAGATTTAACTACTGTTGCGGGCGTTGTGTATGACTTGGATAATAAAGTTGTACTTGGAGACGCGTTTGTAGTGATTACAGACCTTGAAAACAATACGATTTCTACTACTGTAAGTGCATCAGATGGTGAGTATGTGTTCTATGATTTACCAGCAGGTAACTATAGAATTATTGCTACTAAAGATGGCTATACACCAAACTCTGCTATAGAGGTTTCTACTAGAGATGTATTGGTAGTAAATGCTTTTGTAAAACTGTCACATGACCCTGAAACAAATAGCGGTACTATAAGTGGTATTGTTAGAAATAATAATAATATAGTTCCAAACTGTTTTGTAGGATTGTATGATATTATTACATCCGATGGTATCGAAGTTGAGAGATTAGTTCAGGTAACAAAATCAAACAGCAACGGTGCTTATATGTTTGGAAAAGTCAACACAGGCAACTACAAAGTTAAAGCGAAGTTAAATAATAACAATATTTAACTTGTTACTCTCAAGCAATAAAATATGGCTTGAAGGTATAGAAGAATTAGAGCATGACTTTAATTTTAATACTGATAACAATTATATTATTGTAAGACTTCTACACGAGAGCTACTCTCGTGTAGATTGTTGTCGTTGTGTCAGGAGTAAAAATAATACTTCTTATGAAAAAAACGCCTGTCTGCACATAGAAAATATAGTAAGTAAAATTATTTATTGCATGCCTATAAAAGTGAATTACTTAGCAAAATTAATTACAGATTTGCCTGTATCTTGTTATAAAATATGGTGTGTATGTGGATGTTGTGTATCTAATACAAAGTATGTTTCATTGCCCAGCGACAATAATGAGATCGTATTATATATATGATGAAAGCAGTAGGTAATATAAATGTAATAGAACTTAGAATAATGTAAATTTAATGTTAAATGATCATGCTTGTTTTCAAAATATATTGTGATAAAAACTCAATACTTGCTATTATTGCAAAAATCGTATATAATATAGATATATAAACTATACATTAATCAGTTATATACGAAAAGATCATGGTAAAATGATCGTGCTATAATATAAAGTGAGGTAATCATGAGTAATAAAAAAACTAACAATAAAAGTAAAGAGGGTGGTTTTAAAAAGACCTTGTTAATAGGTCAGATATTTATTGCATTTTTAATGGTAGTAATCGCTATTATGAATATGAGAAACAATCCGCAAAATAATACTTTAGGTATAATAAATATATCGTTTGTAGCTATATATGTAGTTATATTGATAGCGATGATTGTGCTTATGATAGTAAGCCGTAAGTCGCTAAAAAAGAGTGCGTCTACTATGAAGATACTATCAACAGTAGTCACAATATTGCCTATAATAATGGCACTTTTGTCTATGGTAATATCTACTATAATGGTAATTGATGCAGCTGATGGCACACTCGTAGAGCTGGTCACTGCGATCATAACTGCAGTACTTACTACAGGACTTCTAGCGATCGTTACATTAGTATTCGGAGTGTATAAGATAAAGAAAAACGCTGACAAAGTAAAGGCTGTAAACGTAAGACAAAAGGCAGGAAAGAAAGCTGCTAAAACTAGAGCATTAAATGCTAGTAAAAAAAATAACAATATTGCAACAAAGAAGTAATATATTTACTACAGTAAAAATATAATATATCGTACAAGAATTATAAATATGTTGTATAATATCAATATTGATTATTAACAATTGTATTTATATACATAACTACTCAAGTTGGGGTTATTATTACTCCAACTTTTTAATACTTACAAAATTTTAGATTGACAAAAATAAATAATTGATAGATGCTCTATGCAAATATAGTATTGACATAAATGTATTTTTGTATTATAATATTATATGCATAGTGTTAATAAGCACTATGTTTATTAGAAATAAGGAGAGATATATGAGTAAATTACATAATTATGTGCAGGACTATGTTACTAAAGCATCAAAAGATATCAACGGCGTGGTAAATAGTGAGAAAGCAAATAAACTTAAAAAGAAGCTTCTATTAATAAGTGGTATTGGTAGTGCAATTACTGTATTATTGTTTGGTATAGGTTCGCTGATGATGATTGATGTCATCAGAGCTAGCTTGGTGACGCAATTAATTATAATGATACTTGCTATGTTCGGGATTTTGATATTTGTTAATATGTTTGTAATGACTATTAAAGTAACAATTGCAACGGGTGCCATCAGTTTTATAACACCAAAGTGTCCAAAATGTAAAGACACTATTGCTGATGGCGAAATGTTTTGTAGTAAATGTGGATATAAGTTATTTGAGGAAGTAAAAATGAAGTCTTGCTCTAAGTGCGGTGCTGATAATGATAGTAGTGACGCATTTTGCATGAAGTGCGGTGAGAAGTTAGACTCCGAAGTGGACGCATAGAATAGTGATAATATCGAATTTCTTGACCTCGGTCCAGTTAGAGGAGATAGCGACCGCTTGATGTTGTTTGCTAATTTGAAACTTAAATAATATCGAAAGTTACAGAATTTTTAAGGCATATCGCAAAGATATGCCTTTATTTTTATATCAATATGTTGAAATTATTGAGAACTATGTATGCTAAAATATGATGTTATAGTAATATAATATATTAAAGTTTGGATAAATAATTTAGTATTCTTTTAGTGTTGGTTGAATAATGCAACTTATTAATGCAAAATCTCGTATGTTTTGTGAATTAGCATGTAATTGTAAAGATAATGCAAATTATTTTTCGTAAACATAAATAATGTGATATAATTATATGGTGCTGATTTTACATATTAAAAAACATTATTCGTAAATAATAAATGATATTTATATTTTAATGGTATTAAGTTGTATTTATCTGATAAGTATGGTGCAGAGTATGTTAGTTGAAACTATTATTATGAGAGTGTAGTTTTAAATATAACATTCGGGAAAATAAAAAAGCAAATTTGCATGTAGCAAGTCAAGGGGGAGATTTTATGAGTTTAAAGAACAAAGTCGACGCAGGAGTAGTAAACCTGAAAACGTATTGGAACAAGCCACCAAAAGGGTATGATTTATCATATAAGGAATTCTTGTTTTTCAATATTGGTAGTAGTAGTATGGGGCTTGCACAACCGTTAGTAATATATACGGCTATTGCAGCAGGAACACCATTTTTAGCTAAGTATTTTGGTATAAGCAATGGTGCTGTATTATTGCTAAGCTGGATAGGTATGATTATTGCATTGATCAGAGCACCGATTCTATCTATGATTATTGATAATCACAATTCGCCGAAAGGTAAATTTCTACCGTTTTTGAGTTGGTCGCTTATCGCAGCAGTAATTTGTTTCGGCTTGATCCCATTTTTGCCGGCATCGTGGGTTAATATAAATCTTTTATCCATACCTATTCCCGACATACCGTGGCTTAGAATTGCGGCAACTGATGTACATATTTCTTTAGGACTACTTATAGTATTTATAGTAGTTCAACTCGGAACCACGTTCCATCAAATATATGTTCAGGCGATTACGGGCGTAGAGCAAACTATAACTACCGTTTCTCAGGAGCGTACTAATATCGCAAGTTTTAAAGGTTTGATCGCTAATATTCCAGGATCTATTCTAGGGGCTATATTGCCAGTTGCAGCAATGCTTTTCTTTGGCAGTAAAGTAGGTGGTCAAGGTATTGATGATGTTAGAATGTTCAGGATTTTCTTCCCAGTATCAGCTATTCTTGCTATCGTAGCCGTTTCGTTTATGATAAAAGGTGTAAAAGAAAGAGTTGTTATAGAAAAACAACATGTATCTAAAGTAAAGTTTTCTGATGGTGCAAAAGAATTATCTAAGAATAAGTACTTTTGGATAATTCAGATAGTAGCCATTGCAGTTGGTATGAGAGCCATTGCAAATGTTCAGATGATATACTGGACCTGTACGTATAGTATTGGTGGTTCTGAAGGAGAGTTAGTATTTAGTATTTGTAATATTTTACTTAACAATGCTTTTATCCCAGCAATGATATTGTCACCATTTTTTGTTAAGAAAATAGGCAAGAAAAATTTAATAATTTTATCAAGTTCGTTGTTTATAGTGGTGCTAGGAATACAGACGGCATTTGCTGATCAACCGTATTTGATATTAACATGTATCTTCTTTCAAAACTTTTGTAATGGTTTGCAATTAGTTATGCCAGTTATGACAAGCGATGCATTAGATTATCAGCAGTTTAAGACGGGCAAGAGAATGGAAGGATTCTGGCATAATTATGGCATTATAATAATGACTATCTCAGGATTTTTCACCTCATTGTTACCTGGTTTTTTTCAGTCACTAGGCGGACTTGATTTCGGAACTACGCCTGATATTGCTTTCCAAGACACGGGTGTTATGATAGGTGTATTTAGATATACAGCGTTACTTGCACTTATTGGAGCAGTGGTGGCACTTATCCCTATGTTCTTCTACGATCTTACTGAAGTAAAGCATAAAAACATTATAGGCATATTAAAAATGCGTGCAACAGTTAGAAACTATGAGAGCAATAAGATATCAGATCAAGATATTGTTGATTTGAATGAGTTAATCAATATTTCTGATTTTAAAAAGAATGAAGACTACGAAAATGAGTATGAGCAATGTAGAGAGATATTAGAAGAAGTGCTTTTAGGATATGAGAGTGCAAAGACAAATGTCGATCTACTTGAAGAGCAAGAGATTAAATTAAATTTGGATAGAAAAATTGAAATGGAACAATCTCAATTAGTTGCAAGCATAGAAAAAGAAAAGAAAAATCTTGCAAAGAAAGGAATTAATTTCGACGAAGAGCTATTCACTAAGAACTTTATCGATAATAGTAAATATTTAAAAGATATCAAAACTGATGATATTTTAGTTGAAGATAAAGAAAATTCAATCATTGATGAAAACAATAATATAGAAAGCGATAGTATTGATGATAAATAATATTTTATGACAAAAGTTATAAATGTAAGTATTCAAATTAAATATAGTAGTAGCGATAATAAAAGTCGCTGCTACTATTTTTTTACATTATTAATGCGTGTAGTTATCTGACTGCAATAGTACAATAGCTTATAAAGGCGTAAGATGTTTCACTGCGTAGGCAATTTCTCTTGTAATTATAAGTTTGTTATAATGAATGCGTTAGGATTGCTTTAAGATTGAAAATGTAATGCGAGAAAAATTAGCAAATAAAGTGTTTTGCTATTGACAATAGATAAATGGTATGTTATGATAATTATATAAACGCAAGTTTCATTTTTTTTGACTTAATACCGAAACGTTTCGACAAACATGTCTGGAATATTACGGTTGTAAATTATGCGATGGAAAAAAGGTAATATCGGGGGTAATTATGAAAGAAAACAATAAAGCAAAAGTCTGGACTAAAAATCTAGCAGACAATTTTCCTAGATGGTCTAAGCCGTCTCCTGGAAAGTCATTGACTCTTAAAGAGTGGCTTATCTATATTATAGGTGGTACTGGAGCTATGGGGGCGACTGTATTCCTATCTTTCTTGACGATGGTTCACGGTACATACATAGCAGCTGCACTAGCGATACCAGTATTCCATATTACTATTATAGGTGTAATCACATCAGTATTATCTATTATTACCGCACCATTTGTAAGCTGGCTTATTGATAATACAAATACAAAATACGGAAAATTTAGACCATACTTGATAATTATGCCATTGCCGATAATACTGTGCTTTTTTGCATTAGGTCAAGTTATAAATATAGAAAATTATACTATAATGATTATAGTATACACATTATTATTTAATCTGATGTTTTTGATGAATAGAATATATATGCTGGCATTTACAAGTCTAGCACAGGTTATGGCTCCAAGTGTAGAAGAGCGTACTCAGCTTATGTCTATAGGTACATTCTTTACATCATTAGGACCAACATTAGTAGGTATGGTATATCCTACAGTTGCGAATGCACTATACACGATAACTGCTCCAGGAATAGATCCTGTTACGGGCGAGGCTGTCGATATAGTAGTATCTACAGGTGTAAACTCATTAGAAGCGGCTGTTTGGTTAGTGCCGATTTTTGCACTTGTCTTCTTTGCGTTAGGGCTTATTATGGCGTTTGGCGTAAAAGAAAGAATGGTAATATCAAAATCCTTTAAACAAAAACAGAAATTTTCTGATGGTTGTAGAAAAGTAGTTCATAATAAATATTTTTGGCTGTTTAATGGAAGTAATATGATAGGTGCATTAAAGGGACTTGCTTTAGGTTTTGGTATTTGGTTTGTTAATCATGCTATCTACCCAGATCTTGTAAGAAGTGGTTTTCTTGATGCAGCTAAGTATGTGCAAGCGATTGCAATGACGCTGATAGGTGATGCTTGCGTTCCAGGAATGTTATTTGCACCATGGCTAATTAAAAAATTCGGAAAGAAAAAAATAAGTATAGTAACTAATATTGGTATGGGATTATTCGCGATACCATTAGTATTTGTTTCAAATGCATGGGTTGGATTGGTACTTATATATGGTATGACATTCTTTAGTGGTTTCCAGATAGTAACAAACCTTGCTTTCCAAGCAGAAGTAAATGATTATCAACAGTATAGAACTGGCGACAGAATAGAAGGATTTTTATCTCAGTTTGGATATATAATGTTTACTGCTATTGGAGTGGGTACTGCATTTATATCTCCAGCAGTTTATACTGCAAATGGATTTACTGGTGATACGATAGTACTACAAAATCCAGATGTGTTATGGCCAATAGTAAGCACGATAGCACTTATATCAGTATTTAGTTGCTTGCTTTGTGCTATACCTTTCTTCTTCTGGGATATGACAGAAAAGAGACATGCAGATATAATGGAAGTATTAAAGACCAGAGCTTTATATGAAGATAATATAATTGATCTTGAAACAAAAGAAATGCTAGAGTTATCCATTGAAGGTGGAGACAGAGACGCACTTAAAAACTACATGTTGGAAAACGGACTTAATGATGATCAGCTAGATACTGCAAGTAGTGATATTATAGATGCTGTAGAATCTATTAGTAGTAGTCAGATTATTGACGCTCCAGCAACTGATTATGTTGCGGGGATAAATGATATAGTTGATGATAATAAAGAAGTGGAATTGTCATGCGAAGAGCTGTCAAAAGTAGATGAGAATGAAAATAATGATGACACTATTGACACTAATACAACTACAAATATTTAAGATATTAAGATTTTTAATCAGCTCGCAAAAATGCAAATGATATATAAACAGTTGCATAAAACGATGAGTTTATGAAGGTAATTATATATGATAATTATAAAATTAAAATCAAAATAATTAGCGATATTTTAAGTCCATTATATGTTGTAGGAGTGTGCAAATGTTTAGACATGATTATAGTAAATTATTTATGATGAAAATTGATATGGCTATACCAGATTACGAAAAAAACATAAGCGTTGTGTGGCAAAATTGCACTGAAGTATTAGATACAATAATTGCTATAGATACGATCACACTGTGGGTTTCTAAGATAGTATACTTAGTCGGTTGGCAGTACTTAGGACATGACGACAAATACCCTGCATTTTTCGAGGTAAATAAAGGTATAAAATGTGATGAAAATACTTCTCCTGAAGATAGTCTTAATTGGCTTATTAGCGAAGCAAAAAAATATAATACAGTAGTAAGTTTACATATAAACCTATCTGATGCTTATATGGATAGCCCCTTATGGGACACATATATAGAACACGATTTGATCGTTAAAAACATGTTCGGTAAACCTAAAGTGACAGGAAGATGGAATAAACAAAAAGCATACCAAGTGAGTTTTTTAAAAGAATATAGTAGTGGATTATTTCAGAAACGAATTGATAAACTTTGCAGCATTATTCCGTTAACCGATATAGGTACAGTTCACGTGGATGCATTTTTTGCGAGACGGGGAAAGGGTGTTAATATAAAAAGTGAAAAGCTCGGTAGACGCAAAATGATAGAGTATTGTATGTCTAAAGGCATAGACGTCACTAGCGAATTCCTGTATAGAGAGTGGAAATGCGGTCATAGAGCACACTTTGGCAAGAGTGATATAGTAGATCTAATACCTGCTTATTGGCATACAGCGGTGAGTAGACGTGATGTACTTTTATATTCTGCGAGAGAGCTTACGGGTAGTATAAATAGTGGTATTGCATTCGATAAAAGTATGGATAGTCTAATATATGGAAACCTGAAAGGTGAGGATATAATAGGTGATGCTAAGAGTGAGTGGCGTGATGAATTTGCATTTAAATTTGCTACGTATGGCTTGCCATATTTATACCTGAATGAGCTAGAAAGGTTATATATAAAAGGAATAATGCATGGACGTAGGCTTTATCATAGTGGAAATGTAGTTAGTTATGTAAAAGATAAAAAAATTACTAAAAATGATAAGTTATTGAAGATAAATAATGAACTGTGTTTAAGTGTGCCTTACCTTAATAAAACTTATGTAGGATACTCTGAAAACGGCAAGAAAAATAAATGGTATTTAGAAAACGGATCGTATGATTTATATGCAATTAAAGGTGCTGAAAAGCAATACTTAAAGCAATTAAATATAGTAGATGGCACATATATAGTCAAGCCTGAAAAACGTACTATGTATGTTGTAAGGGGGCATGGTATGACCGAAAATTTTAATTAGAAAAACAAGGAACTAATCATATGTTGAGAAAGAAAAAAATTGCAATTATTATAATCAGTGTAATAGCAATTATGATACTTGCATTAAGCATATCTGCTGTTGTATTTTGAAGTGGTGTTTTATCACATAAACTTGATGATGAAAATCTGGCATTTAGGATATTGCAATTAACTGATGTCCATTTTATGAATAGCAAGAAAGATGATAAGGCATTGGAAAATATGGAATATATGATCACTGAATCAAATCCTGATCTTATAGTTATCACTGGTGATTTATCAAGCAATAAAGATAATGAAGGTGATATTAAAAAGGTAACTAATTTTATGGAAAGCATGAAAGTGCCGTGGACTATGACATTTGGAAATCATGATGCTGAGGGGTACTGGAAAAGGTAGACATCGATAAGTACTTAAATAAACTATAATACTGCACTTATCAAAGTGGGGATATTATACAATCGGATCAGTCTAATTTAGGAGTGCAAGACAGTTATGGCAATTACTATAAATTGATAAGAGATGACGAGGAAAAAGTAATTCAGGCACTATTTTTCATGGATAGTAATATGTACGAACTGGATGTAAATGGCAAGAATTTAGGCTACGATAATTTTACTGAAAAGCAAGTTGATTGGTATGAAAAAAGTGTGAAGAATGTCAACATGACAGTAAATGGAAGCGAGACTGAAGCAGTGCCGTCACTTGCATTTTTTCATATTCCAATGCTTGAGTAGGAGATAGCTTATCATGAAGGCGAGGTGCTAGACGGTGGCAAGTGGGAAGAAGTGTTTCATCCAACTACTGACGATGATATGTTTGAAACAATGGTAAGGCTAGGCAGTACTAAAGGAGTATTTGTAGGACATGATCACATGAAATCTTATACCGCTTTATACAAAGGTATAAGATTATCTTACGGGTATTCAGAGGATCATAATATCTATTTTGTACTTCAAAAAGGTGGTACAGTAATTAATATTAAAAAGGAGGGCACATACACTCAGCAAGGAATATATAAAATGTCGGAATTGGTAAAAGTGTGATAAATAAAGCAATTTAATAATAAAAAATTTGTATTCAATACATTCTAAGGAGAGAGAGAATGGGAGTAACGATAAAAGATATAGCTCACGAAACGGGGCTAGGTTTGGCTACTATTAGTAGTTATTTGAATGGTAATAAGGTACGCGAGTTCAATGCGATTGCTATCGCTGACGCAGTAAAAAAACTTGGCTATGTACCGAATGAGTTTGCAAGAAGTCTTAAAACGAAAAAGTCAATGACCATAGGCATACTAGTTCCAGAACTAGATAATATGTTCTCAATGACGATAATTAGTGAGATGGACAGAATGTTTAGAAGTAAAGGCTATGGAGTAATAGTGTGTGATAGTAAATCTTCTGTAGCTGAAGAGATGAAATCAATAAAATTTCTTGTGTCTAAGATGGTAGATGGGCTTATCGTAATGCCTGTATCAAACACAACGGAAATCTACGAATTGCCACTGTCAAGAAATATACCAGTAGTAATTATCGATAGATTAACTGATGAGGATAAAATCCCACACGTAGTTATTAATAATAGTGAAATATCGGAGATTGCAACAGGTCAAATATGCAGTGCTGGACATGAAAATATAGCAATAATTACAGGTGACAATAGTATATATACTTCGAACAAAAGGGAAGAAGGCTATACTAAATCGCTTAAAAAACAAGGCTTATATTGCGATAAATACGTGTTCAGAACAGAGCTAACCCCTTCGGGCGGATATACTGCAATGAAGAGAATTATAAACGAGTTCCCGGAAGTAACAGCGGTATTTATAGCAAATTATGAGCTTACAATAGGTACGCTGATGGCTATTAATGAGTGTGGAATGAGCGTGTATAACGATTATAGTATAGTCGGATTTGACGCCTTAGAACTATCTAAAATAATTAATCCGAGATTAACTATAGTAAATCAGCCTACAGAAAATATAGTCAAAGTAGCGGCAGAGATAATACTGCGTAATATAGAAGGAACTGTTACAATAACTGACGATACCATTCTAAGTGCTGAATTATTAGTTGGAAAATCAATAAAGAATATATAGCACCTATACAAGGAGAAATAAATGATAAAAGAGAAAATCATTCTACCTAAGATTGGATTCGGGACATTTGGAAATGATAAGTATGATAGTCAAACTATAGCAGATTCAGTATTGCTAGCGATTAAAAACGGTTACAGATTATTCGATTGTGCTAGCGTATACGGTAATGAGAAACAAATCGGGGAAGTGTTCAAAAGTGCTACTCAAGCAGGATACTGCACAAGGGAAGACTTAATAATTACGTCGAAGGTATGGAATGATAAGCACGATGATGGTGAGGTTATAGCTAGCTTGAAAAAATCACTTACTGACTTAGGTTTAGAGTATATAGATATATATTTTCTACACTGGCCGTTTCCAAACTTTCACGATATAGGCTGTAGTGTTGATAGCAGAAGTATAGATTCAAGACCATTTTTTGCCGACGAATTTATAAAGGTATGGCGTCAGCTAGAGTGGCTTAAAGACAATGGGTACGTTAGAGAAATAGCTATGAGTAATATGACTGAGGCTAAATTTGAACAGGTATTACCACAGTGCAGAATAATGCCTTATGCTCATGAAATGGAACTTCATCCATCATTTAATCAATCGCAACTTGTGAAGTATTGCCGAGATCATGGCATGGAAATTCTAGGATATTGCCCTTTAGGTAGTCCTAATAGACCTACACGCGATACCACTGCCGATGATGTGGTAGATACAAGTATTCCCGCGATAATATCTATTGCGGAGACATATTCATGTCATCCCGCGACGATTTGTATAAATTGGGCGGTGCAAAATGGCTGGACTCCAATACCATTTTCAAGCAATGAGCGTAATATAATTTGCAATTTGAATGCACAATCAAGCCCACCGTTTACTGATGCTGAGATGAATGCGATAAACGCAAGTGATGTAGGTTGTAGACTTGTAAAAGGACATATATTCTTATGGAATGGTGCGACTGATTGGCGTGATCTTTGGGATATGGATGGTAAAGTAGAAGAGTGGGTTCAAGATGGCGAGTCATGGACTATAAAAAAATAAATGAAAATGTGTCATTTTCACATAAAAAAGAGATATTATGAACGGTAAGATGAAGGGGGCAGTTTTGCCTGGTAATAGCACAGTAGAGATTAGAGAATTTGATATTCCAACTCCGGGGCATGGACAAGTATTAATCAAAACTATGGCTAGCACGATTTGTGGTAGTGATATAAGATGTATATTTATAGAGCATACTGGAACGGGTGCTGAAGGGTACATAGATGGCATGATAGCAGGTCATGAGCCTTGCGGTGTTATAGTCGAAGAAGGCGTAGGTCTTAAAAGATTTAAGGCTGGTGACCGAGTGCTAGTTTATCATATTTCAGGTTGCGGTATGTGTTACGACTGTAGACGTGGATATGCTGTCAGTTGCATGAGCGAGCATAGACAGGCTTATAGCTGGCAGAGAAATGGCGGAATGGCACCATATATCCTTGCCGAAGAAAAAGATCTTATCGCTCTGCCTGATAGTCTATCTTATAATGACGGTGCACAAGTAGCTTGTGGATTTGGAACTACATACGAGGCATTAGAGAAAATCGGTGTTTCGGGAAATGATGCGGTACTTGTAGTCGGATTAGGTCCAGTTGGTCTTGCAGCACTTATGCTAGCTAAGGCTATGGGTGCGGAAAAATTAATAGGCGTATAGTATTCTGAAGAACGTATGCAAATAGCAAAAGATCTAGGTCTATGCGACTATGTGATAAAGTCTGATGATAAAGCATTAGATAAGATTTTAGAGCTTACTGGTGGCAAAGGTGTAGAGAAAGCAGTCGACTGTTCAGCAAATGATCTAGGAAGACAGCTAGCGATTAGAGCTACTAGATCTTATGGATCAATAGCATTTGTAGGAGAAGGCGGTACATGTAGTTTTAACCCTAGCCCTGATATTATACATGGTCAGAAAAGCATCCATGGTAGCTGGGTAACTAGTTTGTGGAAGATGGAAGACTTAGTAGAGAAAATAGTTAGATGGGGAATTCACCCAGATACGCTGATCACGCACAAATTCACTACTGATAATATTCAAGAGGCATATTCACTGATGGATAGCGGTAAATGCGGAAAGGTTTCTGTAGAATTCAATAAGTAAAAGTGCTGAATAGTGATTAAAGGATTATTATGAGATATGAAGATAAACTAACAAGCAGTAGTGCATCTAAAAATTGGGTAGAATGTTATCCTTTGGGCAATGGGAATATCGGGGTCATGGATCATGGTGAAAGCAATAAAAACGTTATTTGTATAAATGACGATAGATTATGGTCGGGCAATGGAAGTGATAGTAATAGCCATGATAGTGGCGTACATATCGAAGAGATACGAGAGTTAGTTAATCGTGGCAAGATAAGAAAAGCCGAGAAACTGGTAAAGAAACATATTTTAGGTGGATGGGCTCAGTCTTATCTGCCTCTTGGCGATATTATAATTGAAAGCGACATGTCGTCAGTTACGAATTACTCTAGACAATTAAATCTGCAAACCGCTATACATGAAGTATCATATATTGCAAATAATGCGGAATATAAATCGGAGAGTTTCGTGTCTTTTCCTGATGGTTGCTATGTGTCTTATAATACTATTAATCAAAATGCAATATACAAAATAAGTATGACAAGTAAGCTCCGGTATAAGTGCAATTATGCTGTGAATGATGAGAATGGTTACATCTCAATGAATGGAATTGCACCGATTATAAATGAACCAATATATAGTGCGTCAAAAAATCCTACAGTATATAGCGAGCATAAAAATGTCAAAAAATGGCTTGCTAGATGTGCAGTAAAAAGTGACGGCGAAATTTGTGTAATGGGTGATAGTATAGTTATAAGGAATGGCACTTATTATCAGTTGGTAATGTCTACACTAGTAGATCTTGTAGCAGATTGTCATTTGCAGAGTGAACTTGATAATAAAATCAATAAAGTTATTAATGATGATTATGCGAGCGTGAAAAAGCGACATATTGATGATCACATAGAGAAATATGATAGATGTTATTTAGATCTAGGCGGAGATGAAGTAGACATTTGTACTGAGCAATTGCTAAAGCAAAACAATATCAAAAATAACAATAAATTGGTAACATTAGCATTCAATATGGGTCGCTATCTTACTATTGCTAGCTCTAGAGAAGGTACATATGCTTCAAATTTGCAAGGTATATGGAATAATATGCTTAGAGCACCATGGTCGAGTAATTATACAACAAATATTAATACACAAATGAATTATTGGCCAACACTTCTAGTAGGACTAGATAAGTGTCATATGCCTATGATTGATTTAATAAAGCGTATATATGAAAATGGAAAAAAGACTGCTAAAGATACGTTTAACATGTCGGGATGGGTATGTGGTCATAACTCTGATGGTTGGGGTTCAAGTAGTCCAGTAGGTGTCCATGCGAAGAATAATAGTGTTAGTTTTGGATTATGTATAGGATCGGCAGGGTGGCTGTGTAGACATATCTACGAGCATTATTTATTTACAGAAGACAAAGAATTTATAGAAAATCATTTTGTCGTATTAATTGAAAGTGCAAAATTCTATTTGGATTATCTTACTGCGGATAGTGAGGACGGAACACTTGTGTGTAACCCGTCAGCCTCCCCTGAAAACAAATATTTCAAATATGGTTTTTGCAGTTTGAGCAAGGCTAGTACTATGGATATAACGATAATTAGAGAGCTTTTCAAAAGTGTTATAAACATCAGTAATATTATAAAATATGAGGATAGTGAAGGTGTTATCTGTAGAATATCATCAGCACTTGACAGCTTAAAACAAGTTCAAGTGAGTAAGAGCGGAAGGGTCATGGAGTGGCATGACGATTATATGGAAATAAACGCTAAGCATAGACATATATCTCATCTTTATGGTGCATTCCCTTCTAGTGAATGGACTGAAACTAAGACTCCTGATCTTATGCGTGCAACTGCGTTATCACTTAATAAACGTGGAATTGAAGGCACTGGTTGGTCTATTGCCTGGAAATCAAATGTTTTTGCTAGACTTCATGATGGTCAAAACGCTTATAATGCGATTATGAAACAATTAACATTTGTAAAAGCAGGCAATAATATCAGTATTGGCGGTGGTGGTACGTATGGATCAATGTTATGCGCGCACCCACCATTCCAGATAGATGGTAACATGGGAGTATGTTCAGCAATTATTGAGATGCTGATGCAAAGCCATGATGGTTTTATCGAGTTATTACCAGCATTACCTAGTCAATGGAGTACGGGTGAAGTGCATGGTTTGATAGCTAGAGGTGGATTTAAAGTAAGTTTCAGTTGGGTGAATTGCGAGGTGACTTCATGCTCTATAACTCACAAAACTAAGCAGGTTGCGACGGTTAAAATAAATGGAAAAATTGAAGAAATTACTACCGCATATGAGGAAATATATAAGCTAGTTGACTAGATAAAAAGTAACTGTTTGGGAATAATCCCAAGCAGTTATTTTGCTTTATAAGTTGCTAGAATAGTGTGGAAATGGGTTTTTTTGTCCAGTAAATAATAGCCGTAAAACTATTAATATTATATATGCGACTGATAATTCGATCGTTTATTGATAACTTTATAGTCTATTTGCTATAATATTATAATTATATACATTTTAATGTTATAATTAAATATAATAGCGATACTTCAAAGTGATGTTGATGATTATAATTACAAATATCATACATTTTGTCTATATAAATAGAATTATATACTTGTAATAGTAAGAGTAATAGTGTAAAATTAAAATGATAACATAAATATTGCATAATAATTGATATGCGATGTTGTATGAGATGATGGAGGTGGATATTATGAATAAAGAGATTAAACAAAATTATAATCTTCGTGCTATGGAGATGGTTAATAGTATGACCCTAACTGAGAAAGTAAGCCAGTTGCGTAATCATTCTAAAGCCTTGCCTAAGCATGGTATCCATGAGTATAATTGGTGGAATGAATGTCTACACGGCGTAGCTCGTGCGGGGCTTGCTACAGTATTCCCACAAGCAATAGCCATGGCGGCAACTTTTAGTGATGAAATACTGTTTCGTGTAGGAGATATTATCTCTACTGAGGCTAGAGCAAAACATCACGAGTTTATACGTCAACGTAGCAGGAAAATGTATCAAGGACTTAACTTCTGGTCGCCTAATATCAATATTTACCGCGATCCGCGTTGGGGTAGAGGTCATGAGAGCTATGGCGAGTGTCCAGTGCTTACAAGCAAACTAGGTGTCGCATTTATAAAGGGGCTACAGGGTGATGACGAAAAATTCTTAAAGACATGTGCATGCAGTAAACATTTTGCAGTTCATAGCGGGCCAGAGTCGGAGCGACACTCTATTGATGTGTCGGTCAGTAAAAAGGATCTAGCGGAAACTTACCTGTACGCTTTCAAAAGTAGTGTAATTGATGCTGATGTTGAGGCGATAATGACCGCATATAATATGGTGAATGGCGAATCTTGCTGTGCGAGTAAATCGTTGCTTGTGGATACACTTCGAGGTGAGTGGGGTTTTGAAGGGCATGTGGTAAGTGATTGTGGTGGGCTGTTTGACATAATGCTTAAGCATAAAGTCACTTATAATCCGCTAAAGGCAGTTGCACTTGCTATAAATAATGGTCTTGACTTAGAGTGTGGACAGTTTTATGCTATCCTACCTATAGCAGTTAAGAGAGGATATGTATCGGAGTCAACTATCGACAAGGCACTTTCTAGGTTGCTATCTGCTAAAATTAAAATGGGCATGTTCGACGATGACTGTAAATATAATAAAATACCTTACAGTGAGAATTGTAAAAAAGAACATGAAGATTATGCGATTGATGTAGCGAGTAAAAGTATAGTACTATTAAAGAACGACGGTGTTTTGCCTATAACTGATAAGGACGTTAAGATCGGTTTGTTTGGACATAATGCAACAAATGAGCTTGCGTATCTTGGTAATTATTTTGGCACTCCTTCAAGTTTTGAAACGCTTTTTGACGGAGTAGCTCGAAGGGCTAAAGATAATATAGTATATGCAGAGGGGTTTGGTCTTGCGGGGTTAACTAAAAAGGGCGGAAAAACTGAGTATATTAATGCACTAGAAAAAGCTAGTTCATGTGACTATGTAATAGTTGCAACGGGACTTGACAGCTCTCTAGAAGGTGAGGCTGGTGATGCTGGAGCTGGAGCTGAAGGTATTGTAGGTAAGCAAGGCGATAGAGAAAGTATTGCACTGCCAAACATACAAACACAATTTATAGATGATCTAGCAAAGTCGGGCAAGAAGGTCATAGTAGTCAATTTCTCGGGCGGTGCAGTTAGTTTTGCTCCTATAGAAAATCATGTATCGGCAATAGTTCAGGTGTGGTATCCTGGTGCAAAGGGCGGAGAAGCAATAGCGAGAATACTTTTTGGAGAAGTAAATCCATCTGGAAAATTGCCTTTAACATTCTATGCTGACGATAAAGATCTAGGTGATTTTTACGATTACTCGATGACAAATAGAACGTATAGATATTTTGAAGGAAAGCCAGCTTATCCATTCGGATATGGTTTATCTTACACATCATTCGATTATAAAGATATGACAGTAGACGTAAATGACGATAGCGTAATAATTAATACTACTGTAACGAATACTGGGGATATAGATGGTGACGATGTAGTACAAGTATATATGGACTATAAAGGTGATAAAACACAACCTAAAATCAAACTACTAGCTACAAAAAGAGTTGCAATAAAAGTTGGGGAGCGTGCAAAAGTTTCAATTTCTATAAAGAAAGAGCAATTGCTTGGATTTAATACGGAAGGTCATCAAGTCGTAGTAAAGGGTGAATATGGCGTCTATATTGGTGGAGGTCAGCCAAAATACAGCGAGTGTTTAATGACCGTCATTGACGAGGAAATATTGATTAATAACTCGAATTGACTTTCTTGAAGGGGGATTGGATATAATGAATTATAAATTAAAAATGGCAATAGAGGGCGATCTTTTAGATAAAATAAAATGCACTCATGCGAATTTTGTTTCTAAGAAAAGTAATAGACTAGGTCATGCTGCGAAATCTGCTAGCATGCAAAAATTTGCAAAGCAATTGCATGAAAAATCATTTACTTATGTCACAACACTTGATGCTATAGGTAGATGGTCAAAAGAACCTTTAGCTTTTGAAAATAAACTTGATGGACTAGAAAAGTCAGTATCGGTTGGTACTGTTTGGGCGGATGAAGTATTTGACTGTATGTGGGTAAACATGACAGCAGAATTGTCAAAGCACAAAGTTGACACTAATAAAATCGCTTTTCTAATCGACATGGGCGGAGAAGGTTTAGTAGTGGATAGTAATGGATCGGCAAAGCAAGCAATAACTTGCTACGCGTCTGATTATGACTATCAGCTAGGTCGTCCCGAGAAAAAAATAGTATTAAGCGAAGGTTTAATACATGGTGATAAAGTAGACTTTTGGATTGACCTTGCGGGTAATGATTTGTTTGGATATTTCCACGATCAAGCGAAAGTATGTCAAATGGATGTAGTGATTCAAAATACTGAAATAAGAGGACTTGCATATGATGTAGACGTATTAATATCAGCATATAATTACGCTGATAATCAGACTGCAAAAAGCATAATGCAAGGGCTTATGAAAGTACGTACAATGTCAAAAAATGGGATAGACGAATCGTCAGCTAAGTTAATGCGTTCGGAGATAGCTAGCCTATTTAAAAATGCTAACGATGATAATAAATTTACTTATAGTATGATAGGACATGCGCATCTTGATCTAGCATGGTTATGGCCAATTAGAGAGAGTTATAGAAAAGGAATTAGGACTTTTTCTAATCAGCTCATGAACTTAGATAAGTTCCCGACATATAAGTTTGGTGCATCTCAAGCTCAGTTATATGACTGGGTAAAGAGAGATAACCCTGAAGTATATGGTAGAATGAGTGAGTACATCAAGCAGGGAAGATGGGAAGTGCAAGGTGCTACATGGGTAGAAATGGACTCTAATTTAATAGGTGGTGAGAGTTTAGTTCGTCAGTTCTATTATGGTAAGAAGTATTTCCAAAACGAGTTTGGTGAGGATATGAAAATACTGTGGCTGCCTGATAGTTTCGGATATTCTCCATGTCTTCCTCAAGTAATGAAACTTGCGAATGTACCGTATTTCTTAACTCAAAAAATGAGTTGGAATGCTGTAACTAAATTCCCTTATCACACATTTAATTGGGAGGGTCTTGATGGAAGTACAGTGTTTGCACATATGCTACCAGAAAGTACTTACAATAGCCCATGTAGAGCGGATAAGATGGTGTTCGGAGTTAAGAATTATCAGGAAGCTGATAAGTGTAGAAAGGCAATGATGTTAGCTGGAATAGGTGACGGTGGAGCGGGTCCAGGATTTGAACATTTAGAGCGAGCTACACGTCTTGAGGATATAAAACCATTGCCTAGCGTGAAGATAGAGAAAGCAGTTAATTTCTTCGACGATTTAGAAAAAGATAAAGATATGTTTAGTACATATAAAGGTGAGCTATACCTAGAAAAACATCAGGGAACTTACACTTCTAGAGTGTTAAATAAATGGTATAATAGAAAGTGCGAATTTTCTCTTAGAAACTACGAATTGTTAATATCAATGCTTGGTTATGATGAAGAAAAAATGCCAATAAATAATGCTAGACTTGAAGAAATTTGGAAAGAAATATTGCTATATCAATTTCATGATATTTTGCCAGGTTCTTCTATAAATAGAGTGTACGACGAGTGCGTGCCTAGGTATGAAATATTGCTCAAAGAAATAGACAAAGCAGTACAAGCTTTAACCGCAAAAACTTGTGATGGAAATGGATTTTTAAATACTAACTCATATGACTATCAACATGTGTTTAAATCAAATGGTGCGTGGTTATCTCTTTACGCTAAGGCATTAACAAGTGTAGATGCGAAAAATGCGGTGATTATTAATGATTTTTATGCAGTAGCAGGTAAAGATTTTATAGAAAATAATAGTGTAAAAATAATATTCCGCAATGGTAATATTGTAAGTTATTTTGATAAGAAATTAAACAAAGAATTCGTATCTAAAAATGCATGTATGAGTGAATTTATTATGTATGCTGATAAAGGGGATTGTTGGGATATAAAGAGTAATTATAAAAAGAATAAAAAGTCGCTTAATTGTACAAGTTTCACATCGCATTCGGATGGGCCTACCGCTGTAGCAACTATGACTTTTATGATAGATAATACAGTAGTAAAACAATGCATTACAATAACTGATGATAGTAGTATGGCTACTGCAAAAGTTAGCGTAAAGTTTGCAGGACAGGAGCAAATGTTAAGACTTTCTTTTGACACAAGTATGAAGTCAGAAGTCTGTAGTTTTAATACACAGTTTGGTCATTTTAAAAGATCTACTACTGAACTGACAAAAACTGAACAAGCACAGTTCGAAGTGTCAGGACAAAAGTTCATAGACATGTCAGATGAGCTATCAGGCATATCAATAATAAATGATAGTAAATATGGATTTGCATGCAAGGGCAGTAAAATGGATATGTGCATAATCCGTAACCCGAAAGGTGGGCCAGGTAAAAATATCGACCAAGGGAACAGTGAATTCAAATATGCAATATTCACTCATGAAGGTAAGTTAGGAATGGATACTTACAAGTATGCTTATTTGCTAAATAATCCAATTATTGAAGTGGAAGGTGAGGAAGATTTAATACAGCATAATATTGATATAGATAATAAAAATATTGTATTAGAGGCTGTGAAAAAAGCTGACTGCGGGGGTAGTATTGTAAGACTATATAACTCAAGTGATACTAAACAAAAGTTAAATGTTAAGATGAGTGGTATGACTGATGTTAGTGTAGTAGATATCATGGAGGATAAGATTAGTGATGTTGATGGTTGTATATCTTTTAATCCATTTGAATTAATGTGCATCAGATTTAATTAGTTAAAAATATAAATAGAATGGTGTTATTTAGAAATAGCACAAGGAGAAAATATAGTTATGAAGTTTTTTGAGAATATTGGCAATATAAAATACGAAGGTATTGATAGTGATAATATGTTAAGTTTTAAGCATTATGATAAAAACAAAATAGTGCTTGGACGTAAAATGAGCGAGCATTTAAAGTTCGCAATGAGCTACTGGCATACAATGTGTGCAGGCGGAAAAGACATGTTTGGTGATGATACGATAAACAAGTCTTTCGGTGCAGATAATCCATTAGATACTTGCAAAAATAAAGTGTTCGCAGGGTTTGAAATAATGGAGAAATTAGGAATAGAATACTTCTGTTTTCATGATAGA
This sequence comes from uncultured Clostridia bacterium, assembly GCA_947038565.1. GTDB lineage: Bacteria > Bacillota > Clostridia > Christensenellales > UBA3700 > MGBC100798. The sequence goes on along the minus strand of CAMQWP010000004.1, from coordinate 65,752 downwards.
GATATCGCTCCTGAGGGTGCAACTTTCGCTGAAAGCAGTGCAAATCTTGACGTGATAGTACCTTTAATAAAAAGTGAAATGCAAAGAACTGGAATTAAACTTTTATGGGGTACTGCAAACTGTTTTGCTAATCCACGATTTATGAGTGGTGCAGGTACAAATCCTAGCAGTGAGGTATTTGCATATGCAGGTGCACAGATCAAGAAAGCTCTTGATATTACTGTAGAGCTTGGCGGTACTGGTTATGTGTTCTGGGGCGGTCGTGAAGGATACGATACTCTACTGAATACTGACATGAAGTTTGAGCAAGATAATATGGCAAGGCTTATGAAGATGACCGTGGAGTATGGTAGGTCTATTGGCTATGAAGGAGATTTTTACATAGAGCCAAAACCAAAAGAGCCTACAAAACATCAGTATGATTTCGACTCTGCGACAGTTATAGGTTTCCTGAGACATTACGGTCTTGATAAGGATTTTAAGTTAAATATAGAAGCAAACCATGCTACCCTTGCTGGTCATACTTTTAACCACGAGCTTAGAGTTGCTAGTGATAATGGAATGTTTGGTTCAATTGATGCAAATCAGGGCGATATGTTGCTTGGTTGGGATACTGACCAATTCCCTACAAATATATACGATACTTCATTATGTATGTATGAGACAATTCGTGCGGGTGGCTTTACAAACGGTGGCTTAAATTTTGATTCTAAAGCACGCAGACAAAGTAACTCATTCGAAGATATATTCCTATGTTACATTGCAGGTATGGATTCATTCGCGTACGGCTTGCTAGTTGCAGAACAGCTTGTGACTGATGGTAGAATTGATAAGTTCGTCGAGGATAGATACTCTAGCTATAATAGCGGTATTGGAAAAGACATAGTTGACGGAAAGACAAGTCTTCTTGATTTATATAATTATACTCTTAATGGAGTTGAGCCTACTACTAATAGTGGCAGACAAGAGTGGTTAGAGTCAGTGCTTAATGATTGCATAATCAAGGCAGGTAGATAATGTATTATGTCCTAGGTTTAGATATCGGTACTAGCGGAACTAAAGCTATATTATATAGTAGTGTAGGCGATAAAATGGCAGAATCATATCAGTCCTACCCTTTACTTAATCCGAAAAATGGTTACGCAGAGCAAGACGCTAAACTGTGGTATGATGCTACTATCTATTGTATTAAAAATATTGTTGATATGAATATAGTAAGCCCAGACCTTATTAAAGGTATCGGATTATCAGGTCAAATGCATGGTCTCGTAATGCTTGATGAAAAACTAACACTGTTACATAATAGTATAATATGGTGTGATACAAGGGCAGAGGCAGAGTGTGAATACATAAATTCAAGCATGAAGGATTATGCTGATTATACGCTAAATCCTGCTATTGCGGCATTTACATTACCGAGTCTGCTATGGGTGAAAAATAATCTTGCGGAAGTATATGCTAATATAGATAAAATATTGCTACCAAAAGACTATGTTAATTTCATGCTTACAGGAAATTTTACTACTGATGTTTCTGATGCAAGTGGTACAGGAATGTTAGATGTGGGCAAAAGACAGTGGTCAAATGAGATATTAAATCATTTTGATATTGACATAAACTGGTTGCCACAAGTATTTGAAAGCTGTGAAGTGGTAGGTGATATTACTAATAATATTGCGTCGCTAACGGGATTAACGACTGATACTGTAGTGGTCGCTGGTGCTGGTGATCAGGCAGCTGCAGGGCTAGGTAACGGTATCATTCATGACGGCGAGGTAAGTATGTCGCTAGGTAGTTCGGGCGTTGTGTTTGCATCGCTTGACAAGCCAAACCGTGACGAGAAAGGAAGGGTGCAGACGTTTTGTCACGCAATGCCAAATACTTGGCATGTGATGGGCGTTACGCAGTCAGCATGCCTGTCGCTTAGCTGGTTCAAAAAGAATTTTGCGAAAGATATATCATACAAAGAGCTAGACAGATTAGCTTATGGCATAGCGTTGGGCAGTGAAGGATTATTATTCTTGCCATATTTGCAAGGCGAGAGAACTCCTCACTTAGATAATGATATCAGAGCAAGTTTTATCGGGCTGTCTATTACTCATAAACTTGGGCATTTATATAGATCAGTGCTTGAAGGTGTCGCTTTTAGTATGCGTGATTGCATAACTGTGATAGAAAATATAGGCGTTTTGATAGGGGATATAACTGTATCAGGAGGCGGTGCTAAAAGTGATGTATGGTTAAGTATAATATCAAATATTACAAAAAAGACATTGATATCAAGAGAAAGTGCTGAAAGCGGTGCTAGAGGCGTTGCTATTTTAGCGTGTGTGGGCGCTGGTGTATATGATGATATAATTAGTGCAAGTACTTCGTTTTTAAATGATAATACAACTTATAACAATCCGCAACAAGAAGATAGTGCAATGGCTGATAATTTATATTTGTTATATAGTCAACTTTACTCGCTATTAAAAGATAACAATAGAAATCTTGCTAAAATCAGATAAGTGAGTATTGGAAACTTTGAAAAGAAAATTGAAGATAGGTTGAATACCATTAAATAATATAAGTTCATATTAAAAATAATTATAATAAAAAAGCTGAGCAATCATATTGCTCAGCTTTTTTTGGCGCAATCACATATTTATAAAACGCGTTAAATCAGCAAATTTAAAATTCAGCTTGATACTAAATATTTGCAGGATAATGTAAAATATGACAATATTCGACAATATATTTGATTATTATTTAAAAAATGAATTTATAGTATAAATTATGCTTCAATTATTGATTTTGGTAAAATAATATGTTATACTTTAATTTGAAAGATATGATTATTCGATTATAGTTATATATTCTAAAAATTCATTAGTAGATCGGAGGCAAGATTATGATTAAAATAGCTATTTGTGATGATGAAAAATTTATGGTTGATGATGTTTCTATACGTGTTATGGATTATTTTGATGATGACTGTGAGAAGTTTAAAATTTTCGAATTTACAAACTGCTTGAATCTAGTCAATTTTTATAAACATGCAGGAATGCTTGATATTATTTTCATGGATATAGAAGTGGGTGATGATAATGGAGTCCGAGCTATATCAAAAATTAGGGAAATAGATAATAATGTCATAGTGATATTTGTTACTAGCCATAATTCGTTTGTATCTGATGCTTTTTGCGTAGGTGCATTTCAATACATAAGTAAACCTATAGATGATCAGATATTTAAACATGAGATACATAGAGCAGTCACTAGTTTTATATCAAATAGAAAAATCCTTAGAGTAGAGAAACAGCGTAATAATGTATTTATAGATGTAAATAATATAGCCTATATTGAAAGTCTTAATAAAGCTGTACTAATACATATGCATGATAATACTACTGTTGAGCTTGTAAAACAGCTTTCTGAAATATATGAAGAACTAGATCAATTACACTTCTGTCGTTCGCATAGGTGCTATATCGTTAATCTCACAAAGGTATTTTCTATGAATAGTAATGAAATTCTACTGGATAATGGGAATACAGTTTTGGTAAGTCGGAAATATAAAGATGAATTTAAGTCGCAATTAAATAATTATATTAATAAGGTAGAGATATGATAGAGAAAATAATTATAAATCAATTCGTTGCGATAATCGAATTGTTGGTTATTTATGAATTATCTAAAAGATTCAGATTTGGCGATATAGCGAAGAAATCTATCGGGGTTATCACTGTAGTATTGTATTTGATATTTTCAGCTGTTGCCACAGTATTTATCAATAATCCAATTATGCTAATCACGATCAATTCTATTATTTTATTTGATTTTACTTATATTTACAAGATGAAACTTAATAAAAGAATAGTATCGATTCTAATGTATATAGTGATATCTATGTCATTTGAGTTACTTGTTACGTTGACGGTTGGTGCTATTAATAATATTAGCCCAGTGATGATACAGGATGACATTGAGCTTTATCTACTATGTGGCGTAATATCAAAGTTTTTACTATATTGTACAGTGAAGACTATGCTCATGCTTGTAAAGCCAGTAGCGAATGGAATTAATATTTGGCATAGCTCTTTAAGCCTACTTATGCCGATTGCTTCTATAGTTGTGTTGATAATACTTTCTTTTGTGGTATATAAAGCAAATGGCATAACGGAAAAAATAATGGTTTTATCATCGGCAGTTTTGCTAATTGCTGCTAATATAAGTGCATTAATTACATTTGACTCAATAGCTAAAAGGGAAGGTAAGATACACAATCAAGAAAAAGAAATAATAAATTTAGAAACGGAAATAAATCATTATAACCTATTGATTTCATCGCAAATAGAGTCTAATAGGGAAATACATGATCTTAAGCATAAAATGTTCACCATAAAGGAGTACATGCATAACAATGATGATAAAGCATTTGATGTAGTCAATCAAATTTGCGAGTCAATGTTATCTAAGCAGATCGTGAATTATGTAGGCCTTGATGACATCAATGCATTATTGAATGTGAAAAGTAACCTTGCAGCTAGGCATGGTATCAAACTTAATATTACGGCTTTTATATTTAGTAGTATTGAAATAAATAGCATGGATATTTGTGTAATTCTAGGTAATATATTATGCAATAGCATTGAGGCTTGTGAAAACTTGACTGCAGAGCGTAAAGAAATATCTCTTGCTTTGAAAATGCAAGGGAATTATTTAGCTATAAAATGCACGAACCCTACTTCTAATGAAAACGTCGAAATAGGAAAAAGCACAAAAGATAATACGAGTCTAAATCATGGATATGGTCTACAAAAGATAAATGAATTATCGACAAAATATGACGGTATTATGAATTTCAAGGTGGAAAAAGGACAGTTTTTAATGGCAATATTATTAAAAAACTGCATTTCACACCCGTTAGAGTGTAGTTCACGCAAAAATATTGAAAAAAGAAACAAAAAATGTTAATATAGTGGAAAGGAGAAAGTATGATACAAAAGATTTCCAAAAGATTAACAACATTCTTTGTTAATAAAAAAAACATTGCCGAAGTTGATAGAGAAATATACGATTATAGCTTTGAGATATTCATATCAACATTGTTGAATTTGATTATTTTAATTGTGATTGGTATTGCTACAGCAAGGTATATTGAAACATTCATATTTATAAGCGTATTTATGACAATGCGAGGATTAGGTGGCGGATGTCATGCGAAAACTCACATGCGTTGTATATTAGGACTGCTAGTGTTTTATAGTACATTTATCGGGCTTACTTATGCTCCTTTATATATTCTAAGCTATATGAGTATTCCTTTTTATAGCTTGTCTGTCATATTAGGATTGATACTTGCGCCAGTAGGTTGTGCAAATAAAGATATTGAAAAAGCTGAAGGTAGAAAATTGAAGATAAAGCTAGTATTTGCAATACTGATTTTATCTATTGCCTATGTGATCATGATGGTATTTGAAGTGACAAGAATATATGCTTTCAGTATCGCTTTTACCATGTTTTCCGTATCGATACTATATATTATAGGGACGATACAAAATAAGATGAGACAAAAGAAAGTTATTTAACAGACATTAGGGCTGTGGATATAATGGAGAAAATGTATATGAATAACAAGAAGAATGATGCAAACGTAAGAGAGGGATTAGTTCCTAAGATGGCTAGAAAAATGGGCGAGCATTCAGTAGATGTTGCTTGTACTTGGTGGATCAATCAGCCAAAAGTGCCTGAGTCAATGAAGAATAAGAAATAATTGATTCTAGTAAGATGTATTGCGAAAGTGATACGAAATAATTTTGCTAATAGAGAATAACTACCGCATTTTAACTCGTTAGCAAAAAAATTCGAAAGTAACATTCTAACTGTATTTATTACAGGAAGAATTATATATAATAACATAATGTGTGTAATTATAATCAATGTTATGCAGGGATAAGTTCAGATTATTTTGAGTTGATACTGCTAATGTTAATTAATATCGATGTGACATTTAGATTTACTACTCCGATTATACTCAAATAAATCAAAGACAATACTACATATTACAAAAGGAGTTCAGGATGAATATACCAGAAGATGAATTTATAAGGCTAGAGGAACAGATGAATCAAGAACATGTATCTTATGATAGAGGCATGCTTATAATGAAAAAGAAATTGTGGGAAATAGGCGCACGTTACAATTTCGGTGGTGACGAGGTGTTTAAACAGTTAATATCTTGGAAGATAGGAAAAACAATTTGAGTATCTGACATGAAGAGTAATAATCGAATAGACTACAATAATTATTAATAAGGTATCAAGTTTAAGGCTTGATGCCTTGTTTTGATTCTATAGGTCAATAATCGACATAATAAGGCAATATTAGGCATGATTTAATAACTTAAATACGTCTAAAAAATGTTATCATATTGTAATAGACTAAGTACGATTAATCAGATTGATTACATTTAAGGGAGTTGTCGATGGTGAATGCAATATGGATAAATAAATATTGGTGGATTATTGTAATAGCTATTTTACTTATTTTGATTGTGCTTATTTCTATAAAACTAAAAGAGACAAAAGTTTGCATAAAATTCCGCTCGAATGGAGCTACTGATGGCGAAATGCAACACAAATATACTTCTTTCAAAGATAATTGCATGCTGTGCAAAAATAATTACAAGAAGGAAAACTACATCTTCTATCATTGGAATACTTCTCCTGACGATAACGGAGAGATATATAATAACATGCAAAACATGAAACATAGTATTAGTGTTGATGATGATATATTAGTGCTATACGCTATATGGAAGCCGTGCGTTTGTATGGTGAAGTTTAATACTCTTGGAGGGACGTTTATAGAAGCAATATCTATAGTAAATGGGGAGTATATATATATAGATAGTATACCCTTACATTATGATCGTAAGTTTGACTACTGGTGCATAGATAAAAATTGCGTTGTATTCTTTGATCAGTCATTACCTATTATAGATAATATAACTCTTTATGCGAAGTGGAGTCCACTTGCACAAGAAGAATTCGAAATATTACCAAGTTTAATAAAAAATGAGAATAGGTATGAAAATAATAACATATGCAGTTTGTTGATGGAAGATGATGAAATAAAAGTGCAATCGCGATCAATAGAGATTTGTGAAAAAAACATCATGAATAAATACGATAAATACGAGCAATTAAGCGAGCAGCAGAAACATAGATATGAGAGTGTATTGCATAACGCAATGTCTAAGCATGGGACTAGAATGACTGTAAATGAAAAGTATGATTTGATAATGTATGGTAGAAGTCAATTAGTGAAAGTGATTATTAGTAAATGGAATATAGATTGTTATTTAGTGATCCCAAATGAAAGTCTTAAGATATATGCAAGCGAGTTAGGTTCAAAAGTTAAGTTTAAACCAGTATTGATCAGTATAATTAATGATGATACGCTTAAGTGTGTTATGCACTTTATAGACTATAATTACGATAGAATTGAATCGGAAAGGAATACTGCGAAAATGATTAAGCGTGATAAGAGAAGACATGAAAATGTAAGCAATTAAACAATACATCATTGCTTTTTATTTAGATAACCTATTAAAACACATATGCGTAACAATAGTTTTTAAAATCTTAAATGTTAAGGGTAGTTAAAGATTAAAAAAACACCTAACTGTAAATTAATGTTAGGTGTATTATTAAAATAATGATTATATTCAAGATGTGTTAATTGAAATATCATAATTCAGTATATATGCTAGTCCTTGTTGTTAGACTATTCAGCTTGCTTTCTAGCATAATCAGCTATTTTATCAAAAGCTAATTGAATGATATTTCTAACAAATTCTTTCGTGATAAATGTGTGCATGTACTTAGGTACAAGTTTGTAAATGTTGGTAGTAGCCAACTCTAGCTTTTCAGCACCAGTTTTTCCAGCTAGCTCTGCATTGTTTATAGCGTCAGGCACTGCTTTTTCAAGCTCATTTTTTATGTGAAAAAAATATGATAAGAAACTTGATAATACTGCTAGTAGTGCTAAAATTACATTTGATATTATAGATATAGTCATTTTTAAAACCTCCGTTTGTCCATTCACGATTAAAACAATCGGAATAGTATGTAGATACGCCTATACTTAGTCTATGAAATTATACTTAAAACTGTGCTAAAAGCAAGTAGGAATATGTATTAAAATATAATATGCGAGTATGATAGCATTATTAATATATAGTGCAATTCAATATTAGCATTGCAATTGTTAATCGGATATGATATAATTATATCAATAAGTGGGAAGGTGATATGATGGAAAAATTTAAAAATTATTTAGTAAAGATAGACGATGTAATAGCAAGTGGCAAGTATAAGGATAGCTGGGAGAGTCTAGCTCAGTGGTCTACTCCTGAATGGTATAAGCAAGGCAGATTCGGTATATTTATTCACTGGGGAGTTTACTCAGTAGCAGGCGTTGAAAATGAATGGTATCCTAGGTGGATGTATATGCCGGGACATAAGTCTTATACTCATAGAATAAATACATACGGCAAGGATTTTGAATATAGTCAGTTGATCCCAATGTTCAAGCCTGAAAAATTCGATCCTAATAAATGGTGTGAATTGTTTAAAAAAGCGGGTGCTAGGCATGTCATGCCAGTTGTAGAGCATCATGATGGTGTAAAAATGTACGACACAGATCTATCGCGTTGGAATATGATGGCACTTAACGGAAGAGATTATTCTATGGAGATCAAAAAAGCATGTGAGGATACTGGTCTTGAATTTCTAGCGTCTCATCATAGAGCCGAGCACTATTGGTTTATGAATACGGCAACTCACTACGAGCCAAGTGGTGAAGTGGCTATAAATGAACAATTGCGTGATTTGTATGGTCCTGCCTTTGCGCCGGAAAATGGCAAAATACACAAGACTGATAAGCACATTACTGCTCCAGTAGAGTGGCTAGAAGATTGGTTAGTTTCACTATGTGATATGCTAGATAGGCTTCAGCCTTCAGCGATATACCTTGACTGGTGGGTGCAAAAAAGTGAGTTCCGTCCATACATGCGTAAATTTATGGCTTATTATTATAACCGTGCTATTGAATGGGGTAAAGAAGTAACTCTATTCTATAAGTGGGGTGCTGTGATGAATGGTTGCGCAACTTTCGATGTTGAGCGTGGTCAGGTAGATAATATACTTCCTGATTTATGGCAGAATGATACTTCTATGGGTAAGAGAAGTTGGGGATTTACATATAATAATACTTTTAAAAATACTTATGACATAATAACTAATATGATAGAAGTATTTTCTAAAAACGGTTGCTATATGCTTAATGTTGGACCTACTCCTGAAGGTGAAATATGCAAAGAGGAAGAGGAAATACTTCTTGATATCGGAAAGTGGCTCGAGATAAATGGCGAGGCAATATATGGATCAGGGCCTTTTGAGCTAGGTTTTGGTGAAGGCAAGATGTCTAAGAACGGAGCATTTAAAGAGTCTAAAAGATTTTCAATCAAAGACTATAGGTACACTTACCGTACTGGAGTTATATATGCTTTCCCTATGTCTAATAAAAATGGACGTAGTACTTACTCAATGAAATTATTAAGAAGGGCAAATGAGAATGGTATCAAATACGATATCACTTCGATAAAAATTCTTGGATCTGATGTAGGCGTCACTTTTAAGCAAAACGGTAATAGTTTAGATATTACTACCGATGAAGCTATAATCAGTAAGCTACCTATTTGTTTTAAGATCTGTGTAGATTAATATATTAAAGATAAAAAAACACCTTCAACTTTGCGTTGAGGGTGTTTTGTTTTATGTGAATTGAAAATAAAATTATTATTTTAAGATGGTTGATATTCCATTAATTATACAGCCATTAAGCTGAGTCGAAAGCTCAACTAAAGAGATATCCGCATTGCCTAGTATCCATTGATGGATAATATTAGAAATGCCTACAGCGATAAATGAAAAGAATAAACTTGCCAGTGCTGGTGATTTTATCCTGTCAACAATCTCAGTGAAACTTAGCATGTAATCGACAAATGCTTTTTGTAGCTTGTACAAAAATGATGTAGCGCATGTAGATTTGATAAGGAAAGTATATTTTTCTTTTTCTCTCTCTAAACCGTCAAATACTGTCTTTAAAAATGGTGATAAATCATCAAGAATATTTACTGCAGTATTATGACTTAATACTTCAATCATGCCATTAATGCATTCATTTTCAATATCTTCTAGTACATTATATACGTCATGAAAGTGTGTGTAAAATGTGCCTTTGCTAATATCCGCTAAATCAGTTATCTCTAATACTTTGATTTTTGATATATCTTTATCACAAATTAATTGTAGAAATGCTTTTTTAATCATCTTCTTTGATCGTATAGAGTTGCGGTATGGTGCTTTAGTAGTCATAATAATTCTCCTCAATGATGTCCGTTTTGCGTGCTATGTTTAAGTTTATACATAAAGTTAATAATTAACTATTGTATAGGTTTTATATGTATAGTATAATACAAAGGTGATCAATTGTCAAGATTTGCACGTAAATTTCGTGTTATTTTAATAAAAAGAGGTGAATTATGTTCGAAACCAGTATCGTAAATAAACAAAGGGAATATTTTAACAGCGGAGCAACAAAAGAAATATATTTTAGACGTAAACAGTTAGTAACTCTATTAGATGTATTAAAAAGTAATGAAAGTAATTTGTTGACAGCATTAAACAAAGATTTAGGCAAGTCTAATTTTGAGTCATTTGAGACGGAATTAAGTCTTATATATGAAGAGATTAATTTTATGCTTAAGAATTTAAAGAAGTTAACTATGCCTCGACGTGTTAAGGTAAGCCTTGCACAATTCCCCGCGAAGTCGAAAATTTATAAAGAACCGCTTGGTGTTGTATTGGTCGTATCGCCGTGGAATTATCCATTGTTATTATCAATTATGCCGATGGTCGGTGCAATTGCTGCGGGTAATTGCGTAGTGTTGAAGCCGTCTAATTACTCTAGTAATGTATCTATGATGTTAGAGGAAATTCTTGCGGTATTTGATGAAAGGTTTATAAAAGTCATAAGAGGTGGTCGTGACGTAAATCAAAGTTTATTTGAAACAAAGTTTGACCATATTTTCTTTACGGGTAGTGTGGAAGTAGGTAAAATCGTAATGGAAAAAGCTGCTAAAAACTTGACTCCAGTGACTCTTGAGTTAGGCGGTAAAAGTCCATGTATAGTAGACGTGACAGCAAATATAGATATCTCTGCAAAACGTATTGTATGGGGAAAGCTAGTCAATTGTGGGCAAACATGTGTCGCACCAGATTATGTTTTTGCACATAAAGATATTAAAGATCAACTGGTATTGGAAATGAAGAAGTGGATAGTTAAGTTCTATGGTGAGAATCAACTTGATAGCCCTGATTATCCAAAAATAATAAATAGAAAACACTTTGAAAGATTGAATAAATTAATAAGTAATGGTACTGTTGAATTCGGTGGGGTAAGCCGAGTTGAGACAAATAAAATATCACCAGCTATCCTTACAAATGTTCAGTGGGATGATGAAATAATGCAAGAAGAAATCTTCGGTCCAATTATACCGATCATAGAGTATTCAGATATCAATGAGGTAATAATACGCATTAATAGTAGACCTAAGCCACTGGCTCTATATTTATTCACGAAAAGTAAGCAGGTAGAAAAATGTATTATAAGAAATATATCATATGGCGGTGGTTGTGTAAATGACACGCTACTTCATCTTGCTTCTTCAACTATGGCTTTTGGTGGTGTAGGTGATAGCGGTATGGGAAGTTACCATGGGGCAAAGAGTATTGATACTTTCTCTCATAGTAAAAGTGTTATGAAAAAGTTTTGGTCATTTGATATACCTATACGATATGCACCATATAAAGACCATTTAAAGTTGCTAAGAAAATTATTAAAATAATAAAGACTAGACTAACGAAATATCGCATGATAGTAAAACTATCTTGCGATATTTTTTATTGTTTTTAAGTGACTTATAATAAGATAAATATTGTATATAATAGTGAATTAAATAACAGATTTTTATGTTGACAATTTCTCGTTTTATGATATAATATTAGAAACAAGTATAATAAAAATAATCAAACATATAATATAAAAACTAAATAATCTATATAAACATTTATTATTTAATTTATAAAATATTTATGGTTTAGTACCTATTTGTTGTATGCGTTAACGCTTTAAGCGTGCAATTTATGCATTATGTTCACAAAACAAAAGAAAAAGTTATGAATTCACAAACAAAAAATATATACAATTCTATTCATAATATTGCTAATAATCAATAAAGTATTTATAGATTTTGTAGTAATTTAAACATATACATTAAGATAGAAAATTAATAATAAATATAAATAAATTGCGTTGATAAAACAAGTATTACAATGTGAGATAAATAAACAAAAATAATGAATCAAGTTATGGGGGAATAATTATGAAAATAGATGATATAAGCTTTTTAGAAAAAATGGTTGCAGTTGTTCCAAATGCACCGCAAAAACATATAGAAGAAATGGGGTGCTATGCATTTATACATTTTGGCATGAATACGTTTACTGGTAAGGAATGGGGTAATGGTAAAGAGCCTGTAAGTACATTTACATTAAAAGATGCCGACACTGATCAGTGGTGTACATGTCTAAAAGAAGCAGGCATGAAGGGACTTATTTATACTGCAAAGCATCATGATGGCTTTTGTCTATGGGATACAAAAACTACTGATTATAAAATAATGAACTCGCCTTATGGACGTGACTTGTTATCAGAGCTTAGAGTATCTTGTGACAAGATAGGTATAGAATTAGGAGTATATTTATCGCCTTGGGATAGAAATAGTAAGCATTATTCTACACCAAAATATAATGAGTTTTACCTTGCTCAGTTGCAAGAGTTATTGACTGGATATGGTGATCTATTTACAATGTGGTTTGATGGTGCGTGTGGTGCACACATGGACGGGAAACCAGCGCAAGTTTATGACTTTGCGTCTTACTATAGCCTTATTAGAAAGTTGCAACCAAACTGTGCTATTTCTAACTGTGGGCCAGATGTTAGATGGGTAGGAAATGAGGAGGGTCGTGCAAGGTATTCTGAGTATAATGTTGTCCCTGCATACAATGCTGATACTCAAACCATACAAAAAGGATCACAGCAAACTGACACAGACAAATTTGAAAAAATCGATAATATGTCAGAGGATCTAGGAAGTCGAAGTGTTTTATCGAATTATGAAAATCTTATGTGGTACCCTGCGGAGGTAGATGTATCTATCAGACCGGGCTGGTTCTATCATAAGTCACAAGATAAAAAAGTAAAAAGCATTGACAAATTACTAAATATATATTATGGCTCAACGGGCGGTAATAGTATGTTGTTACTAAATGTACCACCTAACCGTGAAGGTAAATTTGCTGATGCTGACGTGATAGCATTAAAAGGACTGGGAGACAGGATCAACAGTGCATTTGCTGAGAAGATGAAAGTGAAAAGTGCAAGCGGAAATATCCTTATAGCTGATGATGTGGCTAATGGTATTGAAGTAACTATTACGCAGTCGGAATATCAAGAATACACTATAACTTTCGATGCGTGCGATATTGATAAAGCTATGCTTGTAGAGGATATAGACTTTTCGCAAAGGGTGGAGATGTTTGAACTATCTACCAATGTAGACGGCGAAAAAATCATAGTGTTCAATGGTACAGTTATAGGTCATAAAAAGATAGCTAGATTTGATATTGTAAATACCGATAATTTAACTATTTCAATCAAAAAGTGTAGACTTGACGCACATATTAAAACTTTTGATGTGTACAAGACAGATTATACCACTATTAAAAGTGAAAGATTAGACGGTATAAAATCATATTTTAAAATACTTGGTACTACAATCTATCTACACCATTTAGAGAGAGCAAAAGCTAAATCAGCAAAGAAACTAGCTAAGCAAAATAAGTAGAAAGGATTTAGGAATAATAAAATTATAATCAAATTTACGTGTAATTAATAAAAAAAATGCAAAAAGAAAGTAAACGGCTTGAAATTATTGATAATTTGTGATATACTTGGTGAAAGAGGTTGTTATGGATGACGTGCTAAAGATTAAAAGATTTAATATAGAAACATTAGATGATGTTTATGAACTTATGCAGAATATTGCTGCAGAAGGCGAGTGGTATGTCGAAAATAAGGTCGACATCAAAGAAACTTTTCATAGATTAAAAACTGGACTTGAAGAAAAATTACCGCAGTTAATAGCGTGCAATAATGATGAAATCGTAGGCTGGGCTGAGGCATATAATGCCGGCAGGACAAATTTATGTTTAAATATATGTGTAGCTAAAGAGTTCAGGTCTCAAGGTGTTGGTAGTGCATTGGCAATAAACATTATTAAGTTTGCAGAGCTAAGTGGCTTTAAAAAATTAAGTCTAAACGTATTCGATTATAACGATGCTGCACTCAGGATTGCAATGAAGAATGGATTTAAAGTAAAGGCGTATACTAATAAACGTAATTGTAATGGTCGTGATGTAGTGCGAAGTTTAACTATGTTCAAAGAAATTGCTAGTGGAAATAAATAGTAATTAAATCAATAATAAAAAGAGCTATCTCGAAAGAGATAGCTCTTATTTCTTTTTGTAAAACATGTTTGAAGGTATAATATTATCTTAAAATTAAATATATATTTAGTTAACTTTACCTTTAACAGGTGATAAAATGAATTTAAAGGAAATAGGGGTTTTTAGATTTGGTCTATGTTTAGGAAGAGGCTGAGGTCCACAACTTTGCGTGCCAGCTCCGCGCATAAATCCATCGATTTGAAGGCATGTAGTATCTACTTCTTTTAAATCTTCTATGTGTTTGCATGGAGTAAGCTGAGTTCTTGTGTAGTGATTTGCATTCACATTTAATAGAGTATCACATTTGTCTATTCTCAAGCCATAGCCTTCATTATCAGTAAGCTCTGTCCATCTTATGCCACTTCTATTACCACTTTCTTGAGGCATGATATACTTCTCGTGCATATCTGAAACCTTCAAATTGTAAATGCCTAGTTTTCCATGCTCATCAAAGTCGCATAGTGTTTCTCTATCGCCTAAGCCGTAATAAGAAATATTTTCTATATCTCTGCTTAGTTCCATTGTAACACCAAATCTAGGGATATCACTGTAGAATGATAACTTTATTGCTTTCTTAATTTCTGCTGTTACAGTCATAACGCCTGATTTAGTAATGGATTTTGTAATAGTGCAAGTAGCTAGTTTTCCGTAGCCGCGTATACTATATTTGCTTATTATTTGTAGGCATTCATTACTCTTAACTTTAGTATGTCGATGTTTTGGCAATGCTTTTAATGTGCCTAGAAATAACCAACCAATTTTGATAAATCTATCGTTGTCAATAGGCTTTCTATATATATTAGGAAGGATACCTTTTTTGCCTAGCTGTGGAGTTTGGTTTATAGTCTCTCTTCCATCTATAACATATGATAAGATTTCGCCGTTACGTTTGTTTAGTTGAATTATGCCATTGTCTGTAGTAACGTTTAAGATCTTACCATTAGTGGTGTATCCTGGAACGCTATTTGTAGGAGTCATGCCTGGTGCTTTTGTGATTATGTGATCTTCGTGAGCGATGTATACTCCGTCTTTAGTAGTGTAAGTAAATACCATACAGTATTCTGACATATCACGAGGAAGAGGCGTTGGAATAAATGCATCAATACTAGTTTTGGCAGGTATTAACAAGTCAAGAGTGCCAGTATTAAATTTACTTCCATTTCTAAGCATTGTCCATGTGATAACTATATCTGAACTATCTTTAAAGTAGTTAGTGTTAGTGAATGTATATCCAGCACCATTTCTAATGCTTCTAATTGGTCTATATACTTCTCTCATATTCAGAGCACCAGTGCTTGGAGTTCTATCAGGGAAGAAAAGCCCATCGACGCAAAAATTACCGTCATGTTTTTTCTCACCGTAATCGCCACCATAAGTGTATGCATACTTGTGATCAGGATTATGAACGATATGGTCGCAGTACTCCCAGATACAACCGCCTAGGAAATTATCATTTGATAGGATATAATCATAGTATAGTCCAAGACCGCCAGGACCTACACCCATTGCATGCGCGAACTCGCTCATGAAATATGGCTTTGCAGTATATTTTTTATCCGCAGTCCCGTCGATGTAAGAGTCAAGCCTACTAAATGCAGGATAGAATTCACATACCAAATCGTAACTAAATCTTTTTGTGTGCCATACCCCTTCGTAATGTACAGGGATGTCCGTAACTGTTTTAAGGTAATCATACGCTATATTGTGGCACTTGTCGCCACCAGCTTCATTTCCTAATGACCACATTACAACACTCGCATGACATCTATCACGCTCAAACATACGGCTAACTCTATCAAGGAATTGCTTTTCCCATATAAGATTGTCACTTATTAATTCATGGTTAGCATTTAGAGGGTTGCTGTATATTCCGTGACATTCTATATCAGCCTCGTCGATACTGTATAATCCATATATATCGCAAAGAGTCAAGAAGATAGGGTCGTGCGGATAGTGTGATAGACGAACGCAGTTAGCATTATAATCTCGAAGATTGATGATATCATTTTCTAACTGTTCAGCAGTCATTACATAACCAGTCTCAGGGTGACTTTCATGATGATTAACACCTTTAAGTTTTATTTTCTCACCATTAAGATAGAATACATTGCCTACTATTTCAATGTGTTTAAAGCCAGCCATCTTTCGAGTATGGCTTATAGCTTTACCTCCAGAGTATGTAGTTACGACTAGCTCATAAAGATTAGGCATTTCAGCACTCCACTCGTCAACAGTTAGGTTTTCAGCGGTGAAAGTGCCTTTGATATCACTAAAAGTATGAGAGCTAATTACAGTCTTATTACTACTTACAAGTTGGTATGACACGCTTGTATCATCAGAATTATTTAGCTCGTAGTCAAAAGTGAAATTGTAAGTGCCGTCGTTATTATATTTAGTAGTATAACCAAAGTCGTACAAGTAATTTTTACTCTCGACGATAATGAATGTATCTCTAAATATACCATTCTCTCTAAACATGTCTTGACACTCAAGGTAAGACCCGTTACACCACTTATAAACTACTACGATGATTTCATTTTCGCCTACAGTAAGTAGTGGAGTGATGTTAAACTCTGCTGTGTTATGACTGCCTTCACTGTAGCCAGCAAAGCTACCGTTAATAAATAAATCGAAGCAAGACACGACACCTAAAAAATTTATAAGAAATAAGTTGTTTAAACTGTCTATTGAAATCTTTTTACGATAGACACTGCAAGGTATGTTCTTAGGAATACGTGGCGGTGCTAGCGGAAATTGATACCTACTATTTAGATAGTTAGGGTTTTCGTAACCAGTTCTCTGCCAAGTAGAAGGTAAAATTATTTTATCAAATTTTTCATTATTGCTATCAAAATCCGACTTGATATCATCGCAATGATCGTAATATTTCATGTCCCATTCGCCATTAAGCATGATGACTTTATCGCTACCAAAACGCTCGTTCATGAAAGTGCTATTCCTCATTCCATCGTCCGTTGAGTGCGGAATGAAGTAACTACGAGCAGGTAATTTGTTCATCTCGAAAGTGTCGAAGTCGTGGTAATGATTAGTTTTCAAATTATATCTCATAATTCCTCTCTTTGTATGATTATTTATTTTAGTATTTATAAACATATACAATATATTCTAACATATTAATTAAGTAATTGCAATACCAGCACGGAAAAATCATTGGAAATATATATAATATAATGTATTTTATGGTAAGTTGGTAGTATATGTAAAATCTAAATTATACATATACTTATTAATATAACGATTATAACGATACGGTATTGCAAAAAGTAATGATCTATGTTAAAATGTTTTAAAGAGGTGGATTATGACAAAGAAACAGAAAATAAGGAGTATAATTATTTATACTGTTGCAGTTTTATTAATATTGATTAGTATTTTAACATTATTCTATTTTACTGCTAGTTATCCAGAGTTCGAAAAAACAATGAAAACGGAAGTTTCGATACCTGGACTAGACGAAGGGTTTGTGCCTCAGGGCATGGCTTATGCTGATAGTAATAAAGGATATTTAATAAGCGGATATATGGTTGATAAATCATTGAAGTCGAGATTGTACTTTGTGCCTGATGACGCGTTAAATGCGCCTCATTATGTTACGATAAAAGACGCGTCTGATGATAAATTGACTTTTGGTCATCTAGGCGGTGTTGCTACTGTTGGCGATAATGTATGGCTAGCGTCTGAGGGAGTTGTCATGAGAGTGTCGCTTGCTCAGGTGGTATCGGTTGCCGATGCGACTGAGGTGCATGTCATTGACGAATTCAATGCGGGCAATGCGGCGTCTTTTGCATATGCTAGTGACGACAAGTTGTATATTGGAGAATACTACAAAGATGGCAAATTCGAGACGGACGTAACTCATAAGGTAACTACTAAAAATGGTTACAACCAAGCAATAGCGTCAGAGTATACTATAGACAGTACTGTGACTAATGGCGTAGTGTCGACTACACCTAACTTAATTTTATCTTTGCCTGCACAAGTGCAAGGATTTACCTATGATAGCGGAAAGATAATATTATCTACATCATATGGTATTGCAGCATCAGAATTTCATATATTTAACATTGATTTAGATACTGAAGAAGGCAGAAAGACTGATAAAACATACAGCTTTAACGGCGTTGATATACCGATGATAGTATTGGACATTGATGCAAATCTATCGAGCACTCTAAAAGGTCCAGCAATGAGTGAAGGCATGGATGTAGTTGGCGGTAGAGTACACATTTTATTCGAATCAGCATGTGATAAGTACAAATACTATAATCGTACAAGGACTCGTGAAGTCTTAAGTATAGAAGTCGTATAATAGAAACATCATACTATATGAAAAAAATATACAATAAGTATAAAAAAACTATTTGAAAAATATAATTTTTATGATATAATGTGAATTGTGAGGTGGGAATGGACGTAAAAAAGACATTTGATTTAGCAAAATTATATTATAGAGATGCATTAAATCATATAAAAGACGCTGGCATTCTGGTGGGTATGTTGCGTAAAGAAAAAAATTTACCACACTTAATGTCTAATTTATTCGACCAAACTTTGCAGTACATATTACTTTCTCAAGCAATGGAGGATAGTGATTTATGCTTGTACGAGTGTGAATTTATAGATCGAATTGCGGAGTCAGGCGATATTCTTGATACTTTTAGCAAACGAACTAACACTGATTTATCATGGAGTAAGCTGCAGTCAATGCCAAACTTTTATATAATGCAATTGATAGTAATGCTAGGTGAAGATTATTTCCCAGCCATGAACGAATTTGTAAAATATTTTGTAGAGGCGGATATAAAAACTTCTAATAACTTTTTCCAGTTAATCGAAAAAGATATATTGAAAATACTTATATGCCTTGCAAGGATTGACGGCAAAGAACATGCCGGAGAGATAGAACGTGGAGAGGAAAATTTCAATAATTTATTCAAAGAGAGATATCTGGAAGTTAAAGATAGATATATTAAATTTCATTCCTACTACGAACATAATTAGTAATTTTAAATTAATCATACAAAAATTATCGTTTGCACGGTAATTTTTGTCATATATGACTATGAGAATAGTATATATAATAAGTATAGAATATAAATAATATTGACAATACGTCACGGAGGGAATAAATATGAAAGTTTTAATGTTAAATGGTAGCCCACACGAGTTTGGATCTACATACACTGCACTAAGCATAATTGGTGAAGAGTTGAAATTGCACGGTGTGGAAAGTGAGATTTTCCACGTTGGTACTCAGCCTATGAGTGGCTGTATAGGTTGCTACAATTGCAAGAAGACAGGAAGTAAAAAGTGCGTGATTGATGATAAGGTAAATGAATATTTATTAAAAGCTAAAGATGCCGATGGATATGTATTCGGATCACCATCATATTTTGCCGCTGCGAGTGGTCAGGTAACATCGTTTCTGAATAGAGCATTTATGGCGGGTAGAAGTTTGATGAGTTACAAGCCAGCCTTTAGTGTAGTGTGTCAAAGGCGTGCTGGTGCAGGCGAAGTATTCGATCAGTTAAATAGATATATTGGTATAAATAATATGATACAAGTACCTTCTAAATATTGGAATATGATGAATGGACGAACTCCAGAAGAGGTGCTTAATGATACTGAAGGTGTCGATATCATGAAAAATCTTGCAAAAAATATGGCTTGGATGTTGAAAGTACTTGATAATGCTAAAGAAAATAACATAAAAGTACCACAATAGTTTAAAAAACTAAGTACTTTTATAAAGTTTGTATATAATATATGTAAACTTTGGGTTTAGGTATTGCTATTTGCACTGATTTTAACTATAATATAAATATAAAAACTATACTATAGGACAAATTAAGGAGACTGATATGGCAAGACCAAAGATAAAAAAATTTATCTGTGAAGATCCAAAATGCAATGAATTTTTTGCCAAAAGTGCTACTGAAAACTGCAAGATTTATCTCACAATCGAAGAATATGAAGTGATAAGATTGATAGATTTAGAAGATATGACACAGGACGAATGTGCTGTGCAGATGAAGGTTTCTAGACCTACTATTCAGATATTATACGCTAATGCAAGGCGTAAAATAGCGGACTTTTTTGTCAATGGAAAAAGCATAGTTATAGAGGGTGGTGACTACACATTGTGTGCTGATACCGATGCGAATTGTATGCATAGAAACAAGCGAAATAGGTGTCATAAATTAGACTAATTATCTGTCGAAATATAGCAAAAATATAAGCAAAAAATGCCAATATAATTGGCATTTTTTTTACATATTTATTCTGATATACTGTCTATAAAATGACATTATTTTAGACAGTATATATCATATATAGCTATTAATTCGCACAGAAGTGTATGCTGCAATGCTTATATTTAGTTGCCTTACTTATGCTCAATTATATTGTCGTGATAGTAAAAATTCTAATTCATTTAAAATAAAAATACTTTCTTATTAAACTTATTTTTGCTTAATTACACTCTTGAGGTATTTTGCGTATTATATTGATTGACTTATGTATACTATTATGATATAATTCAGTGTAATATTAGGAGAATAAATATGCCGAATAATTTGAAGAATGAAATAGAAATATTAAAGAAAGAAAAAAATGCTATCATATTAGCTCATTATTATGTTGATGGCGAGATACAAGAGATCTCTGATTATGTTGGTGACTCTTATTATCTAAGTAAAATAGCAAGCAGCACTAGTGCTGATGTGCTTGTTTTTGCTGGCGTTAGTTTTATGGCAGATAGTGCTAAAATTTTAAATCCTAATAAAATAGTTCTTCATCCTGATTCGACGGCAGATTGCCCTATGGCTCATATGGTTACTGTCGAGAGGATAGAAAAAGTTCGTA
The DNA here is from genome assembly GCA_947038565.1 of uncultured Clostridia bacterium. Classification (GTDB taxonomy): domain Bacteria; phylum Bacillota; class Clostridia; order Christensenellales; family UBA3700; genus MGBC100798. Next base: position 44,186 of record CAMQWP010000004.1, on the reverse strand, counting down.
GCATGTATGATGACTTAGCAGTCGTGTGTTACATTAATTCTTCTACTGATTTAAAGGCGGCTTCAGATGTTTGCGTTACTAGTGCAAATGCTGTTTCTATTACTAGAGCGTTGCCTAATAAAAATATATTCTTTATTCCTGATCGCAACTTGGCACATTATGTCTCGGCGCAAGTTCCTGATAAACACTTTGTGTATAATGAAGGATTTTGCCATGTTCATGAGAATATGAATGTAGATAATATAATCGCAGCAAAAAAAATAAGAAGTGATATAAAAGTCCTTGCACATCCTGAGTGCAATAGTCGCATTTTAGATCAAGCTGACTATATTGGTAGTACTACTGGTATCATCAATCACGTTGAAACTTGCAGTGATAAATACTTCTATATTTGCACTGAAATCGGAGTGCTTCATCAGTTAGAGAAAAAGTATCCTGATAGGATATTCTACCATCACCCTGATGATGTGTGCCAAGACATGAAAAAAATTACTATGCAGAAAATATATGACTCGTTGAAAACGCTTAGTCCTGAAGTTAAACTCGATAAAGAATTTAGCGAAAAGGCACTAAAGCCACTTATTAAAATGCTTGAGTTATCTGAGTAAAATTATATCATTATAATACAATAAGTGTTACTACTTATTACACAAATAAATACACATTACCTACTTGATATTATTATCAATTAATGTTAAAGTAGATATTCATTAGTTTGTATTGTAGCGTTATAGAGGATATCGAAATGGAAAAATTTTATGATGTAATAGTCGTTGGAACTGGGCTTGCAGGTTTGTATGCATGCTTAAATATTGATAAATCAAAAAATGTATTACTGATAACAAAAGATGAGGCTTTAAATAGCGATTCTTATCTTGCACAAGGCGGTATATCTACACAGCATGATGATGACGATTTTGATCGGTATTATGAAGATACTCTGCGCGCAGGAAGATATGAAAATAGTACTGTTGCCGTTACCGAGATGATCAATAAGTCTCGTGACGCAGTAAATGATCTTATCTTTAAAGGTGTGGATTTTGACAAGATTAACGGCGAGCTTGAATATACTCGTGAGGGTGGACATTCTATATTCCGTATCCTACATCATAAGGACGTAACGGGCAAAGAGATCACATCAACCTTGTACGAACTAGTCCGTGAACTTGAAAATGTAACTATTTTACAATTTACTACATTGCTTGACATTATCACGGCTAATAATAAGTGTAATGGTATTATAATCAAAAGTAATAATGGCGAATTTTTAGAAGTATATGCTAAAGATATCGTTTTGGCAACTGGTGGCATTGGCGGACTATTTAAAAATTCTACTAATTTTTCACATATAACAGGTGACTCGCTAGCGATAGCTTTAAAGCATAATGTCGTTATCGACCATATAGATTATATACAAATACACCCGACTGTATTATCCTCTGATACTCCTGGTAGAAGGTTTTTGATATCAGAGTCAGTAAGGGGTGAAGGTGCAACCCTTCATAATGAGTTAGGCGAGAGATTTGTAAATGAATTATTGCCTAGAGATGTGGTAGCAGGGGCTATTCTTGCAGAGATGGACAGGTTTGGAAGTGATCACGTTTATCTTGATTGCAGTGCTATCAGCAGAAATAAATTACTTGTACATTTTCCTAATATATCAGAGCGTTGCTTAGAAGAGGGATTTGATATCACTACTGAACGCATACCAGTAGTACCTGCACAGCACTATATGATGGGCGGAATTAAATCGGATATTAATGGAGTAACGTCTATGTCGCATTTATATGCTGTAGGTGAGTGTGCTGGAAATGGAGTGCATGGTGCTAATAGGCTTGCGAGTAATTCGCTTTTAGAAAGTTTAGTATTTGCGTATAATTGTGCGAAATTAATTAATCAAAATAATAGCGAGATAGACATGCAATCTAACATGGATATTGACCTAGATCAGTATTCGGATATGGAAAATTGGCGTAAAAATAGCAGACATTTAATAATGTCGGAAATAAAGAAAAATAATGAGGTGTTCTATGATAAATGGTGTGACCATGAGGACAATTGTTGATAAGTACTTACTTTCAGCATTGCAAGAAGATATTACAAGTGAAGATGTTACCACTAATGCTATAATGCCATACGATCAGTTAGGCGAAGTTCAATTGATAGCTAAGCAAGACGGTATTCTTTGCGGAATTGATGTGTTTATGAGATGCTTTACTATCATTGATGAGAGTGTATCTTTCGATCTTTGTAAGACTGACGGCGAACTTATAACTAAAGGCGAGCTTTTAGGTACTATAAGAGGTAATATCAGCGTTTTGCTTTCGTCAGAAAGGATTGCTCTAAATTATTTGCAGAGAATGAGCGGTATCGCAACCTTCACAAGGTCATGTGTTGATCAGTTGGATGGCTACAAAACTAGACTGCTTGATACAAGAAAAACAACTCCAAACATGAGATTTTTTGAGAAATACTCTGTTAAAGTTGGCGGAGCATATAATCATAGATACAACCTTACTGATGGTGTACTTATCAAAGATAACCATATCGGTGCTGCGGGTAGTGTGACTAGGGCTATAGAAATGGCTCGTGAGTATGCACCATTTGTACGCAAAATAGAAGTAGAAACAGAGAATTTAGACATGGTAAGAGAGGCAGTTCTAGCTGGAGCAGACATAATAATGCTTGATAATATGGATAATGAAACCATGAAAACAGCTGTTGCTATATGTAGTGGTAAAGCACAAACTGAGTGTTCTGGTAACGTTACTCGCGATAGGTTACGCGAGATCGGCGAGATCGGTGTTGACTTTGTTTCTAGTGGTGCTCTTACTTATTCTGCACCGCTACTTGATTTATCTTTAAAAAATCTACACGCAGTAAAATAATATTTAATATATAATTTGATAATATATAAATAAGGCATTCGCGAGTATTTGCGAATGCCTTATTTATGTCTATATATATAAAAATGCAATATTTAGTTAGTATTTATACCTGATCAATATTCGGGATTCCTAGTAAATATCCTAGTCTAAATGGTGCACTTAGTGAGTGTGACATGCCAAATACTGCAAAACTGAATTCTTCTAGGGTATAGCTGTAATCAAAGTTAATATCGTCGCAGTCAGTAATTGAGCAAACATTATCACGTATAATGCACTGGAAAGTATCAATGCCTTCTATGTGTATACTCACTGACATATCTCCTATCTTCGTACGCAAAAGATGAGTTTTAAGTAGAACTCTTACTAAGTTACGGGGATTTACTATCTTGATTTGTGCACATTTTTCCGACTTGAAGTTCTCGGATATTATGTCAAGCGTATTTTGAAGAATTTGCTGATGACCATAACAATTTACAATGATAGGTAGGCTTTTAATTGTGCTAGAAAACAATTTTAATACTGATATTATGTCTACTTTATGTGCAAGTAATAATTCTACTATAGTGTTGAATTTGTAGCAAATTTGTCCTACTACTTCTCCGTCTTTAAGGACTGCTAAGGTATTATTCTTCCATGTATCTAGCCTTTTGATATAGTCGCATTTTGGTCTTATTACATGCTGATATTCGCTATCAGCTAATGCTTTAAATTGATCATTGTAGCGATCGTCTTTTACTTTCTCAAGAGTGTAGCTGTCATATACATTGTGATTTTTAAGATTGGCACTAGTGACGGTGTATTTCATGTGATGACCAATAGGCACATATCCATATCGTTGATATCTCTGCCTATTACCGTTAAGTACCATTATATCTACATTCTCAGTTTTTGCATGGTCTGCTATATGCAAAAGCATAGTCTTCATAATGCCTTGACCGCGATATTTTTTATGTGCAGATACTGTACCTACGCCTCTCATCTCAAGAGTGTCTGTACCATTGACAATAGTCATAGGAATGCTTGCAATAAGTCCAATGAAATTACCTTTCTCATCACGAATGCTGTGATGATGCTGGCAAATATTAGGATTGTCGTTATATAGCCATGAAAGTTTTTTTGCAAAATTAAGATGAAAAACGCTATTAGCAAAATTAATCATGTCGTTGTATTCAAGAATGTCTACTTTTTCAATTTGCATACAAAGTACCTCCTAAGGTATACTATATTATACAATATTATAGTTGTTTTGTCAATGTTGATCATGTTAAATATTAATGAGAGTATGTGCCCCAATAAATCGAAATAAAAAACACCGCCTAAAGTATAGGTGGTGTTTTTATATGTTTTTTGGAATAAAATATTAGAACTTTAAGATAGGAATAAATACTGTGATAGTAACTATTACCATAAATATAAAGTATAATACCTTGTATACTGTAGGCTTAGAGTCTACATATCTCCATGCTAGTATAGATACAACTCCTACTGTTACATAAGTTGCGATAGCTTGGAATAAAGAAACTATGTTGAAACCTAAATCATTTAAATTAAGTACTGATAATATCGCAGAAACCAGATAGATAATACTTATTGCTCCGATTACATAGAATGAAATTTTATTTAAAGATAGCTTATTTCCATTGCTACTACCTTTCTTTTTATTATTGTTATTATTTGCCATGATATCCTCCAAATTTTAATATTATAATTATTATAGCATATTTTACACCCTTTTACAATTAAATTTAACAAATATTTAGCTTTGTATAATTTTGTCTAAATTTGTCGAATGTCGCGAAAGTATCGTATGTTAAAACTATACTAATATTAATCTAATATATATCCACTTGACATTGAATTGATGATAGTGTAATATAATAGTAATAAATAAATTTAGGAAGTGCATGTATGGAATGGTGGAAAGCATTAATTTTAGGTCTAGTGCAAGGGTTTACTGAATTCTTGCCAGTGTCAAGCAGTGGTCATCTAGTTCTTGTCCAAAGTTGGTTAGGAGTTGAGTCTAACAATACAGTGTTTTTCGCTGTTATGTTGCACGTCGCTACGTTAGTTTCAGTATGTGCAGTGCTGTATAAAGAGATATGGGCATTGCTTAAAAAACCTTTTTCTAAGCCAGTTTATTGCCTAGTGCTTGCTACTATCCCTGCAGGAATAGTAGGTCTTGCATTAAATGATTTTTTTGATACTATGTTTGAGGGTACTAAGTGGTTATGGATATTTTTCCTGATGTCGGCTTGCATTTTGCTAGCTTCTGATATCATAGGTCATTGGTATGAGAAAAAGGGTCTAACTCGTACTCCTAAAATGGATACTGTAAAAGAGGACGGTACTACTGTCCCTGCTCCATTATTTAGTACGATCGGTTATGATACTACTCTTATCATGGGACTATGTCAGGCGTTTGCTATTTTCCCTGGTGTTACACGAAGTGGATCTACCATTGCGGGTGGTGTTGCAGGTAAGGCGAAAAGAAGTGAAGTAGCTAGGTTCTCATTCCTTATGAGTATTCCTATTATTTTAAGCTCTGCATTGCTTGAAGGCATTGGTATGGCTGTAGATCATGTTGTCATCGATATACCTTGGTATAGCATAGTTATCGGTATGGTTGCTGCATTAATTAGTGGGTATGTAGCCGTTAAATGGATGTTGCGTTTGGTTGAAAAATGTCAATTGAAATGGTTTAGTCTGTATTTAGTACTTATGTCTATATTTGTAATAGTTAATAACTTTGTTGGCATTTGGTAAAGTATATTTTAATAAAATAAGGATGGTATCAGTTTTGATACCATCCTTTTTATTATTCTATTTAATTAAATTCGACTTTTAATATTCTAAATATGCTGTATGTTGTGTACTTTAATCCCAGTTTTTGCACCTTTTTTGCACACTACTATAAATGTATCAGCAATATCGCTAGTGCCAGTAGTGATATTATATAATATCTTCGGCTCCAGTGTGTGCTTGGATAATAAAACTATTGCCTCGGCAAGTCGTTCAGATTTATGCACCATGTAAAATGCTCCGCCATATTTTAATAATTCACTTGCACTCTTTATCATCTCTTGAAGAGGTAATAATATCTCGTGCCTTGCTATTGCTATGCACTTATTCAGTCTTGACACGCCTTCGCTAGTTTTGTAGTAGGGTGGATTACATACTATAATATCAGCACTTCCATGACCTAATAATTTACTTATTCCTATTACATCAGCATTGATTATGCTGATTTTTTCAGTAAGATTATTTAGCTGTACACTTCGATCCGCCATATCCGCCATATCTTGTTGTATTTCAATTCCATATACTTTATTAGCGTTAGTTTTGGCAGCAATAAGCAGAGCAATAATCCCTCCGCCAGTACATAGGTCTACTACAGTATCGCGACAACCAGCCTTGACTAGATTTGCTAGCATGACCGAATCGGAAGTAAAGCAGTATTTTTCTTTATGAGATATAATGCTCATGCCGTTAAATTCAAGGTCGTCTAATCGCTCCCCATCATGTATAAAAGTGTCTAATATAGCAGTAGTCATATTAGATGGTAACTCGATAGTGGTAGTATTAGTCATTCTTTTCAGCATCATTTGCTATAATTGGATTGACCTTTGAATTATCCGATTTTGGTGTATTATTATTTCTGTTATCGCCAGTAGAATTTTTGTCTTTCGAAACTCTTGCTGTGTTTTCACGACGTATGTTATTATCATAAGAATCTGGCATATCTGCTTTTTCTAGCTCAGTAATGCTAAAATCTTTGTAAGTATATGATCCGTCTTCAAGCTCTACTTTTGCCTTGATACGTCTTTTAAGCACGTCGTGATTATCTACTCGACCTAGTCCTAGTGGAGTCTTTACAAAACTACCTAGCTTTGGCATAAGCTTATTTGTCTCTACATAGTAATCGTTTTCGTACTTTAAACAACACATTAACTTGCCGCAAACACCGCTTATTTTTTGTGGGTTAAGTGATAAGTTCTGGTTTTTTGCCATCTTGATGCTTACTTTTTCGAAGTCTTGCAAGTGGTTATGACAACAGCAAACTCTACCGCATGACGCTAATGCACCACGCATTTTTATATCATCACGTTCATATATTTGACGCATTTCTATACGTGTTTTTAGCAAACTAGCAAGGTCTCTTACTAGGTCGCGGAAGTCAATTCTTCCCTCGCTAGTGAAAGTAAATATCGCTTTAGTCTTATCAAAAGTGTATTCTGCATCGATCAGCTTCATGTCAAGTTTGCGACTAGCGATCTTTTCGTGACACATCTTGAAAGCCCATGCTTTCTTAGATTGATTATCAGCGTTTTGCCTCAAATCTCTGTCTGTTGCTCGTCTTATCACTGGCTTTAGAGTAGCAACGATATCGCTATCTTGTACCTCGTGATTTGCACTGGCAACAGTTCCAAATTCTGTACCTCTAGATGTCTCGACGATTACTCCGTCACCATCATTAAACATAATGCCTTTAGGACTAAAATAATATACTTTAGTAGCGGAACTAAACTTCACGCCTATAACTTCTTGCATATTTCCTCCTTATGCTAGCTTGTATTTTGTTTCTGCTATTTGTAGTAGCAGGTTGTATACAACACTTGATATGTTGCAATTGCTATTTATACGCTTGTAGGCGTCTATGATAATGTCATATATATTTGCAAGAGTACCGATACTATATTTGCCAGATAACTCTGTGTCTGTACCTTTAGAAATTGATTTAATAAGTGAGCTTATAACTCCCTCGAAAACATTTAAATGTGCTACAACTTGCTCCTTATCAGTACCGAAAATATTTTGGAACTTTGCTAGATTAGCTGAGCCTTTAAAGTCATTAAGCACTGATAATATGTTGTTATATTTAATACGCCATGTCTCATCGGATAAGATTGACATAGCCCTTGTAATACTTCCAGTACTAAACTTGCTTGCAAGACTGATAAGCTCACTGTCTGTGGATACTTTAGATAGCTCCATGCTTATAGTATTGTCATTCCATACTGATAAATGTATTTTCTTGCACCTAGATTTTATCGTCTGTAGCATGCTATTTTCGTTCGTAGTTCCTATTAATATGACCACATTACGGCTAGGTTCTTCTAGTGTTTTTAATAATTTATTTTGGCTAGATTCATTCATTTTCTCGCCATCAGCGATGATATACAGCTTAACGCCATCTTGCATAGCCGACATATAAGTATGATTTACTAGAGTCTTGATATCATCAACTTTTATACTGTCATCACTTCTAAGAGTGGTGATATTAGTATGATTATCTGAGTCGATTTTTATACAGTTGTTGCACTTTCCGCAAGCAGTGCGAGTGTCGCAATATATGACTTGTGACATGATCTTAATGTAGTTATATAGAGTATCCTTATCCTCGGAAATGATCATATAACTGTGAGCAAGAGAATTGCTATTGACGTCTTTTAGTATCAAATCAAAACTTTTAGACTGTTTGATTCTGTCGTTATATTTTATCATTGTATAAGCCCTCTAGCTTGCAATGTCTTAATTATTGCTGATGCTGTATCGCTCTTTGAGCCTCTAGGTGATATGCGTACTATTCGAGTTGGGTATAACTTAGTAGCCTCAATATATCCAGAGTATACATCATTATGGAATTCGATAGACTCTAATTCCATTCTATCCGACTTATCATGTCCGCCTTTTCTCTTAAATGAATCGCTAGGAGGAAGGTCGAGGAATATAGTAAGATCAGGCATATAATCACCGCATACAAGCTCGTTCATTAGCTTAATTTTTTGCACACCCAAACCTCTTGCATAGCCTTGATAAGCAATAGTACTGTCTATAAATCTATCGCATATAACGGTAGTACCATTGTCGAGTGCGGGAGCAATGACTTGCTCTATTAGCTGTGATCTTGCTGATGAGTAGAGCATAGCTTCGCACATGCTAGTCATGCTAGAATTTGCAGGGTCTAGTATTAGCTCTCTGATCTTTTCGCTTATGCTATTTCCGCCCGGCTCGCGTATGAATATTGCTTCTTGATTAGTGGTTTTTAGATACTCTTTAAGCATACGTATTTGAGTAGATTTACCTACTCCTTCACAGCCTTCAAAAGTTATAAATTTTCCTTTGATCATATCCTACTCCTTAGTATTATCTGTAGCAAAAATTTTGCCCGTGATTAGTCCAAAAATGTCGTTTATATTTTCTGTTAAAAACGTTATTAATTTCGCGTTTATAACTTGTCCTTTGTTGATTATTGGTACGCCCGGAGGGTATACTCCTATGCTAGTCATACACACCATACCGCAACAATCATTAAGATGCATAAGTCTTGATTTTCTCTCATCGTAATTATATGCAATAACAAGATCAAAATCAAGATCAAAAAAACTATTTTCTTGCAGATTAATACTTGCTAAAACTTGCAAAAACTTCGGTAAATGCTGATAATTATATGGAGTGATTATTGCGACTAATTTATCTAAATAACTCATCTCTAAAAATATATTGTATTTCTCTAAAATACTTGCTAAACTGCTAGCGTTTACACCTTTTAGACTAATAACTAACCTAGTTGGGTCAGAAACGGGTAAGTATTCATAACGTGAAGGTAAATTATTTTTAAAAATATTTATAGCATTTATTGCGTTTTCGTATAAGATTTCTCCGTTATTTATCATGCCCCTTACGCAGTTATCAATGCTTGACATAATCATGTAGTTAGGACTAGAAGAGTGTAAGATATTTCTACCTAATAATAGCTTAGTATATATATCATCATTGTTACATGTCATTACCGCTCCGCCTGTCAGTACTGGAAGTGTTTTGTGCCATGAAGTGATAAGTATGTCAGCATCAGAACTTATGTCAGGAAGTTTGCTTGAAAAAGCAAAATGTGCACCATGCGATTGGTCTATTATAAGTAGATGTTTGCCCTTGTATTTTGAATAATCAGTCACCATGCCAAAGTAGTCTGGAGAGGTTATGATTACGGCAGATAAATCTTGTAACTTTTCTAGCTCTTTTTCGCAATTAATATTATGCGTTTTTAGTGCGAAAATATTTGCATAATTATATACTGATTTGTGCGCATTGCCAACTATTGCAACATTACTGCCAAATAGGCTTGCACAGTACATAGCAATAGCAATGCCACTAGTAGCACCCGATGTTAGCATAAGTGCATAATTCATATTATAAGCTGATGCAATTAGCTTCTCAGTATCTGAAATAATGCCAGTTGCTGAAATTAAATTATCAGAGAAAGAAAGCTCTGTAATATCCATGCTAGTATCTATCTTGATATCGGATCCATTATGACCGGGCATATGAAATCTAATAGCGTTACTATTTGCATAATCTTTTATTACGCCCGATAAACTATTAGTCATAAACATTCCTCCACGTACCATACTCATGATACATTATACATTATCAAACGAATAAATGCAAGGTCTATAGAGAAATAAATGAATATTTATAAATTAAATATAAAAAATTTAATTATATATTATTATTTAATCTATATGGGGGTATTATTATTGACATTATATACATAATCATGTTAGAATAAGAATATATGTATGCTATCATAAGGCTAGTCCGCCTAAGTACGCAAAAAATCTAGTGCGTTTGTAAAGGTGGGCTGAGAATATCTTTATGGTATTTAATATTTAAAATAATTTAATGGTATAAATTTACTTTTTAATCGAGGAGGATTAATGGCTAAACAATTAAAAATAGCTTTCTTAGGAGGCGTAGGTGAGATCGGTAAGAATATGACCGCAATAGAGTACGGTGATAACATATTCATTATAGACTGTGGATCTACATTTCCATCAAGCGAAACTCCAGGTATAGACCTTGTCATACCTGACTTTAACTATGTGTTGGAGAACAAAGACAAAGTACGCGCAATATTACTGACTCATGGTCACGAGGATCATATCGGTGCTATGCCGTTCTTACTAAAGGAACTTCCTAATGTTAAGGTGTACGGCTCTACGCTTACTCTTGCATTACTAGAGCACAAGCTAACTGAGGGACGACAGAAAATGCCTAAGTGCGTTGCCGTTGCTGACGGTTGTCGCGAGAAAATAGGTGTATTCACTGTGGAATTTATCAAGCAGTCACACTCTATTTCTGGTGCGTTTGCTCTTGCAGTAACTACTCCTGTAGGTGTAATTTTCCATACTGGAGATTACAAAATAGACTTTACTCCTATCGACGGTGACAGGGCTAACCTAGCAAGGTTTGCATCACTTGGCGACGAAGGCGTATTGCTAATGCTGGGCGAGAGTACAAATATAGAGAAGAGCGGATATTCTATGAGCGAGAGTGCTGTCGGACTTACATTCGATAAGCTATTTGCTGAGAATATTGAAGAACGATTAATCATAGCTACTTTTGCAAGTAATGTTCACAGACAGCAACAGATAATAAACATGTGCGAGAAGTACGGACGTAAGGTAGTATTCAACGGCAGAAGTATGCTGAAAGTATCTGATCTAGCAAAGCAAATTGGCGAGTTAAATTATAAAGATGGTACTGTCATTGAAGCTGATGAGATGAATAAATATAATCCAAAGAAACTATGTATTATATCTACTGGATCTCAAGGCGAGCCAATGAGTGCACTTACTCGTATGGCTAGCGGTGATGATAAAATCAGCGTTGGTAGCCGTGATGTAATCATTTTATCTTCTTCTCCTATCCCTGGAAACGAGAAGCATGTATATAATGTAATAAATAACTTATACAAGCGTGGTGCAAAAGTTATATACGGCTCATTAGGTGACTTACACGTGTCAGGTCATGCTTGCAAAGAAGAGTTGAAATTAATGTTATCACTTATTAGACCTAAGTTCTTTATCCCAGTGCATGGCGAGTACAGACATTTAAAACAACATCAAGAGCTTGCTATTAATCTAGGCGTAAATGCAAATAACACTATGATATGCGAAATAGGCTCTCGAGTTGAGATCAAACAGAATAAGTTAATCCCACTAGAACATGTCCAAGCAGGTAAAGTATATGTTGATGGTTTGATGGACGTTGATGACGTAGTATTACGTGATAGAACACAATTATCAAAAGATGGATTTGTAGTAGTTATGTTGGGTATCTCTCTTGATCTAAAGACGCTTGCATCTCCACCAGAGATCATCGCAAGAGGTCTACAATTCAACGAAGAATTAATAGAAGAAATGCGTAGTGCTATCATGGACTTGTTCGATGACTTCAGCTACAGAGGCTCTGCCGATAGAGGAAGTTTAAAGGCAAAGATTAGACGTATTTTGAATAACACTATTAAGAATAGATTAAAACAAAGACCAATGATATTACCTATTATAATGGAAATTTAATAAATTGATTTAGAGGTTATGATGGAAAATTTACTAAAAGAGCTAGAGCCATCTATTAATAATTCGTATAACAATATGGGTATTATAAATGACGTCAAACACGAAATTAATCTAGGCACTGTAGAACAAGCGGAAGAATTCGCAAGGATTGAAGTAAGTGCTAGAGAGAGATATGTACCGATAATACTCGGTGATTCGCTAGACGAGCTTATCAAACTTATTGATGAGGTTAAACCTACTAGGATATTAGAGATAGGCACGGCAATAGGCTATAGCGGTAGTATTATGCTACTTAACTCGCCAGATTGCATTCTTGATACTGTAGAACTTATGCCCGCAAGGCGTGACGAAGCACTAGTAAACTTTAGTAAGTTTGGTGTGTTGTCGAGAGTTAATAGTTTTTTAGGTGATGCTTATGAGCTTATACCAGAGATCATTAAAGGTAATTATTATGATATAGTTTTCCTTGATGGACCTAAGAGTAAGTACGGACAGTATCTTGATATGGTAGAAAATAATATCGTAGCAGGAGGATATGTTTTTTGTGATAACGTACACTTTAGGGGTATGGTAATGAATGGAAAACGTCCACCGCACAAGTTTAGAACTATTATAGTCGGCATGAGGTGCTTTTTAGAAAGAATACAGAATGAACCAAAATACCAGTCTAATGTAATGAGTAAAGGCGACGGTATTGCGATAATAAAGGTGATTAAATGATAGAATTATTAGCTCCATGTGGAGACATAAACAAACTTAAGACTGCCATTCACTTTGGCGCTGACGCTGTGTATGTAGGTGGCAATAGCTATGGACTTAGACGCGGTGCGAAAAATTTTAGCAATGAACAGCTGAAAGAAGCAGTAGAGTATGTGCACAGTAAAGGCAAAAAGTTATACGTTACTTGCAACATAGTTGCTCATAACGAAGATTTTGCTGGGCTTGCTGAGTATCTTCAATATCTAGATAGTATCGCAGTGGATGCCGTTATCGTATCAGACCCTGGTATCATCATGGTAGCTCGAGAAGTTCTAAAGACTACAGAGATACATCTATCTACCCAAGCTAATGCGACTAATAAATACTCAGTGAAATTTTGGGCTGATCAAGGCTGTTCGCGTGTAGTTCTAGCAAGAGAGCTTTCAGTGCCAGAGATAACAGAGATAAAAGAGCATATAGGCGAAGTAGAGCTAGAAGCATTCGTTCATGGTGCTATGTGCATTGCTCATAGTGGAAGGTGTTTGCTAAGTAATTATTTGACAAAACGTGACGGAAATCGTGGCGGTTGTGTACAGGCATGTAGGTGGGAGTACAAGATCCATGAGGTGAATAGACCAGATAGTCCTATGAGTATTTCAGAGGACGAGCGTGGTACTTATATAATGAATAGTCGTGATTTAAATATGTTAAAACATGTTGGTGATCTTGCAAAAGCAGGCGTTACATCTTTTAAGATAGAAGGGCGTATGAAGTCTCAGTATTATGTCGGTACTGTTATTGCTGCATATAGGAAAGCTATAGACGCTTACCTTGAAGGCAGAGAGATACCTGACTTGCTAGAGATGGAGCTGCTGAAAACTTCTCACCGTGATTACACTACTGGATTTTATTATGGCGATACGGATACGGTTAATCTAGAAAGCTCTCAGGCTACTTGTGAGTATGACTTTATGGCGGAAGTCAGAGGTTATGACGAGGAGCGTGGCGGTATCATCGTCGAGCAACGTAATAGATTTAAGATCGGTGATACGCTAGAAATATTATCAGCGGATGAAAAGTTCGTTAATAGTGAGATATTGATTGAAAACATGCAAAACGAGTTGGGCGAAGAGATAGATGATGCGAAACTAGTTCAGCAAGTTTTATATATAAAAACTGATTTCCATTTGCAAAAACACGATATTTTACGTAAGAAGGTGATGTGATGTTAGAGAAAAAATGTATACTTTTGCTATACGGCGAGGGTAGGTATGACACTAGCATGAAAGCGATAAAGGATTACATCGAGACTAATCATCGAGATGCCTATGTCGTTGCTATTAGTGATAAAGAACTATATTCTTTTAATAAATTCAAGATAGGGTTCTTTATATACAAACTTAGTAGCAGAAGTTGTGGCTTTATAAATAGCTTTAATGTAAAGGTTAGGTCACTGACTTGCAAGCTAAGATTAAAGAATGGCAAGAAGAAAAAGATAAAAGCTAGTAAGCCAGCTACTGGTGTAATAGGTGAGTTTTTCTATAATATTACAGAGAAATACCGAAGGATACACAATATCTTGATTCGGTATACTCCTGATGTAGTAGTGTGTTCTACTCCTAAGTTACTTCATGATACTATCACCGCAAAACATAAGGGCAGTATGAAAAATCTAAGCGTTGCTGCACTGATCACTGATTATAATCTTGATTCAAGATTTGTCGATTATAGGACAAATTATTACTTTGTGCAAAACGATGATATCCAAGAAAGATTAGTCGGATATGGTGTCGAGAAGCGTAGGATTAAAGTATCTGGTACACCTATATGCAGAAACGTTATGAAAAATCATGAAAGAGAAATAGTATTAAGAGAGCTTGGTATAGAAAACGATAATATGAATGTAGTTCTAGTGTCGGGAAGGTATGGCGGAAAAGTAATTAAAAGTGCTGTTATGTCACTGATAGAGATGCAATATGATATGAATATTATCCTTATCACTGGCGAAAATGACGGTCTAATTAAATACACGGATATGCTTGCAAAGACTAAAAGCAGAGAAAGAGATGTATTTATAGTGGAGCAAGTAGAAGACCTTAGTAAGTTATATGCGGTAGCGGATATCATGATTGCAAAGCCTACAGCCACAATAACTTTTGAGGCGATTTATCACAATGTAAAACTTATCACTTGTCGCGGAGCGGAGGGGATAGAAGATCGAAATGCGCATTATCTTGCGACACATCAATTATCACTTCTAGGAGATAATAACGACGATCTTGTGCAAAGCATGTCGAAGTATATTACTGATGAAGAGTTTTGTAGAGATCTAGCATATAGACAAAATGAATACTTATTACCAAATTGCGATAAGGTTGTAGGTGAGATATTGCTACTAGTAGCGGAAAAGAATTACAACAAGAAAAAGCAACTATTAATAGACGCTGATGACGCAACGAAAAAACTATTGCAATCCGCTGAAGTGGACGATGTAGCGAAGGTTGAAATAGCTAGCGATAATATAGAAGAAGACACTGAAGAATAATAACTTTTGGTAATTATAAAGTTACGTACTATGTATTTTTTATATACAACAAAGGAGTAGTGAGAATGGTAAAGCATATAGTAATGTTTAGATTGAAAGAAAGAACTGAAGCCAACGCGTGCGATATGCGTGACGTTTTTTTAGCTATGAAAGGTAAGATAAATTACATGGTGAATTTATCAGCGGGAGTGGATTTTTTAAAGGAAGGAAGAAGTTTTGATGTCGTGCTAGAGTGTACTTTTAATACAAGAGAAGATCTTGAAAACTATCAAACTCATCCTGTTCACATTCCTGTAAAAGAATACGTTAAGCCAAGGGTCGAGTGTTCCCATGCGGTTGATTACGAGTTCTAATTCGAACCAACTACATATGATGAAATGAATATGACATAATAAAATAATTAATATAAAGGAAGGAAACAAAAATGACTAAAGCAATTATTAATTTAGAAAATGGCAAAAGCATAGCAGTATCAATTGATTCTGAGTGCGCTCCAATATCAGCAGCTAACTTTATAGCACTTGCTGAAGCAAACTACTACAACGGATTAATTTTCCACAGAGTTATACCTAATTTTATGGTACAAGCTGGTGGTATGGATGTTAATATGAAAGAAAAACGCGAGACTAAGACTATCAAAGGCGAGTTCAAAGCTAATGGTGTTAATAATACTCGTACTCACAAGACTGGTACATTAAGCATGGCTCGTACAAATGTCAACGATAGTGCTTCTTCACAGTTCTTTATTTGTAGTACAAATACTCCACACCTTGACGGCTCTTATGCTGCTTTCGGCGAAGTTGCTGATGAAGCAAGTCTGGCTGTAGTATTAGATATGAGCTCAATAGCAACTGGTAGACGTGGATATCATGATGATGTGCCAGTAGTACCTATCATCATTAAGAACATTGAAATAATTAAGTAATAAAAGATATTGTGCATAATCCTAGTCTTAACACTAGTATAATAAAAATACAATCATCATTGGGGGATTCAAAAAATGGCAAAATTGAAAAAGAAAAAAATCAACATAGGCGCAATCGTCGCTGCAGTTGGTGCACTTGTAATGATAATATCATTCTTCATTCCGTTCCTTGCAGGTAAAGCGAGCGGTCAAACACTTAGCGGTATGGATCTAACATCACTACTTTTTGGTGGGTCTGACAGCTTTCAGAGTTTAGGCAACAAAATTTGGATTGACCTAATAACTTCTAGCGTTCCTTCTGCTCTTACAATGTTACAATTGTCAGTGCTTGCGGGTATTGCATTAGGTTCAATAATATTTATATTAAGTATCTTAGGGATTTTTGTAAAAGTTCCAGCAGGAAAATTAATACTTAGAGTACTAAGCATCATCGCTGTAATCGCGGGTGCGGTTGCAATAATATGCACTGGTGTTATCCAGAGTAAAAACACTGCTGAGGTGCTAGGTCAAACTATAGTATCAGTCAGCATGCATGCGGGCTCATTTATGCTTGCAATAGGCTCAGCTATTAGTCTAGCGGGAGCTATGATTTACAAAAAGAAACGCTAATCAGTTTTTTAAGACAGGATTATAAAGTGGCAGTGGATTTATTTCGCTGTCACTTTTTTTATGCTCAATCGCATATATATCATAATTGTAAAACTTTAAGCTATAATAAGGAGTGTATAAGGTATTTAATATATTAATAATACTTTACTTTATATTCCTTATATGTTATACTTAATATCATTAAATAAAGTTGAGGTGTTTTATGGCAAGAATTGAACTAAAACAATTAGGTAGCTCTTACGAGAGTTTAGCAAATCAAACAGTAGAAATTTGTGGTTGGGTTAAAACAATTAGAGATTCTAAAAACTTCGCTTTTATCGAGCTAAATGATGGCTCAAGATTTAAAAATACTCAAATAGTTGCTGATAGCACTATGGAAGGTTATGATCTTTTAGTTAGTCAAAATGTAGGTGCTGGACTTAGCATTACAGGTACTGTAATAGTAACTCCAGATATGAAACAGCCATTTGAGATAAGAGCAATTAGCTTCGTTGTAGAAGGTACTTCTACTCCGGATTATCCACTTCAGAAAAAACGTCATTCTGTTGAGTTTCTTCGTGAAATAGGTCATCTTAGACCTAGGACTAATTTATTCATGGCTACTTTCCGCATTCGTTCAGTGGCAGCACAAGCTATTCACAGCTTTTTCGCTACTCGCGGATTTGCTTATGTTCACACTCCTATCGTTACTGGTAATGACTGCGAGGGTGCAGGTGAGATGTTTAAGATAACTACTCTTGACATGGATAATTTACCTATGACTGAGGACGGCAAAGTTAACTATGCTGAAGATTTCTTCGGCAAGCAGACAAGTCTTACTGTAAGTGGTCAGTTGAATGCTGAGTGTTTCGCTATGGCTTTAGGTAATGTTTATACTTTCGGACCTACTTTCCGTGCAGAGAAAAGCTACACTGGTAGACATGCGGCAGAGTTTTGGATGATAGAGCCAGAGATCGCTTTTGCTGATTTGCAAGACGATATGAATTTATCTCGCGACATGATCAAGTATGTAGTGGCTGATGTTTTAGAAAAATGTTCAGAAGAGATGCAGTTTTGCAACTCATTCGTAGAAAAGGGTGTTATCGAAAAACTTACTAAGCTAGTTGATAGCGAGTTTAAGACTGTTACTTATACTGAAGCAGTTGAGCTACTTTCTAAATGCGGTGAAAAATTCCAGTATCCAGTAGCTTGGGGTATCGACTTGCAGACAGAGCATGAGCGATATCTTACTGAGAAGATCTTTAATGGTCCAGTATTCGTTACTGACTATCCAAAAGATATAAAGGCTTTCTATATGAGACTTAATGATGACGGTAAGACTGTTGCCGCTGTAGATATGCTAGTGCCAGGAGTTGGCGAGCTTATCGGTGGTAGCCAGAGAGAAGAAAGACTTGATTTACTTGTTGCTAGGATTAAAGAGTTAGGACTTAGTGAAGATGATTATTCTTGGTACTTAGACCTTAGAAGATTTGGCGGCGTAAAACATGCTGGTTTCGGTCTTGGTTTTGATAGATTAGTTATGTACATGACTGGTGTTAGCAATATCCGTGACGTAATTCCATTTGCCAGAACTACTGGAAATGCAGAATTTTAAGAAATCATTAATTATCCTATATGCTTTAATATAGATAATGTATATCAATATTATAATATAATACATGCTTGCAATTATGCCAGCATGTATTTTTTTAGTTAGCGGTACAATCATGCAGATTTATGACTTGATTATGCTTGAGGAATTAGATTTTGTGCTATTTGAATTTTACATTAATCAGGCAAGAATGTAAAATATTATTTTTTTTATAATATTACTTTACAAATCCGCAGTAATGTGGTATTATTACTTAAGATAAATCTTTAATGTAGGTACGAGAGACCACGAAGATTCACACAATATTATACATTGATATAGCTAGGCTAATACAAGTCATTACTATACTACTATGTACATATTATATTATGATGAATTATTTGCTCGTATCTATATGGATACGAGCATTTTTTTTTGGAGGTATACAATGAGAAAACATTTACTAGGACTAGAAGGTATGAGCCGTGATGAGATCGTAGAGATACTAGACACTGCAGACATGATGCGTGACCACCTTGATAAAGGTGAGTTTGATAATGATTACGCTAGTGGCTCTTCAGTTGTTAATTTGTTTTTTGAAAATAGTACTAGGACTAGGACTTCATTTGAGAATGCTAGCAAGTTCGTAGGTGCTAATATAGTTAATATATCCGTTGCGTCTTCTAGTGTGACTAAAGGCGAGAGTATGTATGATACTGCTATGACACTACAGTGTATTAAAAATGATATCATTGTAATGCGACATAGTATAGCGGGTGCTGCACATTATTTATCTAAGCATGTAGACTCACACGTGATAAATGCTGGTGATGGACAACATGAACATCCAACGCAAGGTCTTTTAGATATGCTTACAATGCGTAGACATTTTGGTAGGCTAGAAGGTTTGACTGTTGCGATTATCGGTGATATTAAATATAGCCGAGTAGCTAGGTCGAACATAATAGGACTTACGACAATGGGTGCGACTGTAAAAGTATTCGGAATAAAAACTCTTATGCCTGCAGGTATTGAGGAAATGGGTGCAACAGTATGCGAGAGTATAGAAGAAGCTATCAAAGGCTCTGATGTAATCATGGGTCTTAGGATACAGCTAGAGAGAATGCAGAGTGGACAGTTCCCAAGCGTCAGAGAGTATCATCGCGAATTTGGTATCACAGCAGATAGAGTCAAGCTAGCAAATGCGAACGCGATAATAATGCATCCAGCTCCTGTTAATCGTGGAGTGGAGATATCGGGCGAAGTGGTTGATAGTGCGAATTCGAAGATATTTGAGCAAGTAACTAACGGTTTAGCGGTCAGAATGGCTGTTATAAAACTAATGTCGGAGGCGAAATAATGTTTATTATAAAGAATGTTCTAGTAGGCGGAAAGGTTGCGAATGTACACCTTATTGGCAATAGAGTGTCTAAGATATCTTACGATAAGAGTGAAGATACTAGCAATACTCCTAGCTTTGATGGTAAGGGTGGCGTGCTTATGCCAGCTTTTATAGATATGCATGTACATCTTCGTGAGCCAGGATATGAGTATAAAGAAGATATCAAGAGCGGTCTTGAAAGTGCTGTTGCAGGCGGTTATAGTGCAGTTTGTCCTATGCCGAATACTAATCCAGTTACTGATAATCAATATATAGTAAACTACATTATGAATAAAGCTCGCGAGTGCAAACTTGCTAGGGTGTATCCGATAGGTTGTATATCTAAGGGTATGAAAGGGCTTGAGCTTGCTGAGATGGCGAGTATGCAAAAAGAAGGTATCGTCGCTGTAAGTGATGATGGAATGCCTGTTGCTAGTAGTGGACTTATGCGACTTGCTATGGAATACGCAGACGGCTTAGGACTATTAGTAATAAGCCATAGCGAAGATAAAGAGCTTGCAAAAGGTTATGTAAATGAAGGTGCAAATGCTACTCGTGCTGGTATAGAAGGTATTAATCGTGTTGCTGAAGAGAGCATGATAGCAAGAGAGATACTTCTTGCTGATGCACTTAAAACTAGAGTGCATATAGCACATGTATCTACTGCTAACGGTGTTGACCTAATTCGTTGGGCTAAGGCAAAGGGCATTAGAGTAACGGCAGAGACTGGACCTAACTATATATGTGGTACTGATGAGCTTATACTAGACTACAATCCAAGTGCGAAGGTAAATCCGCCGCTAAGAGAAGAGAGTGATAGGCTTGCGATAATACAAGGTTTAGTAGATGGTACTATAGACTGTATAGCGACAGACCATGCTCCTCATTCAATGAGTGAGAAGAGTAAAGAATTCGCGACTGCACCATTCGGTATCAGCGGTTTGGAGTCAGCATTTAGTATGTGTTACACAGAGCTTGTGCTAACTGGTAGAATGACGCTTGATAGATTAAGTGAACTTATGACTACTAATGTAGCTAAGATATTAGATATCCCTTGTGGAGAGATAGTAGAAGACGGGCTTGCAGACTTCGTAATAGTAGATGAGAGTGCCGAGTATATTATAGACAGTTCAAATTGGTATAGCAAAGGAAAGAATACGCCTTTCAATGGTAGACATGTAACAGGTAAGGTAATGGCAACTATAGTAGATGGTCGCCTTGTATATAAAATATAATATAGTCAACATGCAATCACGCAAACTGTGTGTATGTATAATTAATAATCGGAGGATAATATGATAATTGATAAGCTAATAGACGCTATTAAGCGAACTGATAACCCATCAGTAATCGGACTAGATACTTGTTTAGAGTATTTGCCAGAGGATATGCTAGCAAATGTGCAAAACGCTAAAAACGCAGGCGAACAAATTTTCGAGTTCAATAAGAATATCGTTGATAAAATTTGCGACATTGTTCCAGCGGTTAAAGTTCAGGTTGCTTACTATGAGATGTATGGTCATGAGGGAATGAAAGCATTCGCTGATACTATAGCATACGCTAGATCAAAAGGCATGTTAGTAATAGCTGATGTTAAGAGAAATGATATCGGATCTACGGCAGGCTGTTACAGTAAGGCATATTTATCAGGCACTAAAGTAGCAGGTAAAGTATTTACTCCTTTTGAAAGTGAGTTCATTACTGTAAATGGCTACTTAGGTAGTGACGGTATATTACCATTCACTAAAGACTGTGAGGAATTTGAGAAGGGACTTTTCATATTAGTTAAGACTTCTAATCCTACTAGTGGCGAGTTGCAAGACAAGATAATGGAAAATGGAAACACTATATACGAAGAGATGAGTGACTTAGTGTCTAAGTGGGGCGAGTCAACAATAGGTAAGTATGGATATAGTAGCGTAGGTGCAGTAGTTGGTGCTACTCATAGAGATCAAGCGGCTATTATCAGAAAACGTGCTCCTCATACTTTCTTCTTGATACCGGGATACGGTGCTCAGGGCGGAAAAGCTGATGACTTAGCAGTATGTTTTACTGACGGTATCGGTGGTATCGTAAATAGTTCTAGAGGTATCTTATGTGCTTATAGAAATGAAAAGTATGCAGGACTAAATTATGCTGATGCAGCATATCAGGCAAGTTTAGACATGCGTGATGACTTGAATAGTGCTATTAAAAAGTAATTAAGAGTCGAGAGTTAATAGATTAGTAACAATTATAGTCTTGCGGGATTGGTGGAAATCATTACACCGACGAAGCAAGACATATAAGTAGTATAAATAAACAACAGGAAAAGGAGATAGATTATATGTCAAGAGATATGAGTATTAAGAAAGTTTTAGTTATCGGTAGTGGTCCAATAGTAATAGGTCAAGCAGCAGAGTTTGATTATGCAGGAACACAGGCGTGTCGTGCTTTAAAAGAAAATGGTATCGAAGTAGTACTAGTAAATAGTAACCCAGCTACAATCATGACTGATAAAGAAATGGCGGATAGAGTTTACTTAGAGCCTCTAAAAGAAGAAGTTCTAAAGAATATCATAGAGATAGAAAAGCCAGACAGTATTCTTCCTACTCTAGGTGGACAAACTGGTCTTAACCTTGCAGTTCAACTTGCGGAAAGTGGTTTCCTTGCATCAAAGGGCGTTAGACTTCTAGGAACAAATGTTGAAACTATTAAGAAAGCCGAAGACAGAGAGATGTTCAAGCAGACTATGATAGACATTGACGAGCCAGTTATCGATAGTGTTATCGTAAACAATGTAGAGGGTGCTATGAAGTTCGGTAAGGAGAATGGTCTTCCTATCATTATCCGTCCAGCATATACACTAGGTGGTACTGGTGGTGGTATCGCAGAGACTGAAGAAGAGCTTCGCGAGATAGCTACTAGCGGTATTAAGGCTTCAAGAGTTGGACAAATTCTTGTAGAGAAGAGCGTTGCTGGTTACCAAGAAATAGAATTCGAAGTAATGCGTGATAAGTCAGGACACGCTATCATCATATGCGACATGGAAAATATTGACCCAGTCGGTATTCATACAGGTGATAGTATAGTAGTAGCACCTTGTCAGACTTTAAGAGCTGATCAAGTAAAAATGCTTAAAGATTCTTCACTTAAAATCATCGGTGCATTAGGAATAGAGGGTGGTTGTAATATCCAATACGCTCTACACCCAGTAACAAATGAGTATTTCTTGATAGAGGTTAATCCTCGCGTAAGCCGTTCATCAGCACTAGCATCTAAAGCGACTGGATATCCTATCGCTAGAGTAAGTGCACTTGTTGCTATCGGTTACAATCTTGATGAGATCGTAAGTGCAAAGACTGGTACAACATTCGCTCACTTAGAGCCAGTAGTTGAGTACGTAGTTTGCAAATTCCCTCGTTGGCCTTTTGATAAGTTCACTCAAGCTAATAAGCTTTTGGGAACTCGTATGAAAGCAACTGGTGAGGTAATGAGTATTAGTAATAATTTCTCAAGTGCTATGCTAAAAGCTATCCGTTCTCTAGAGCTAGGCGTATTCGGTTCTAGCTTAGCTAAGAATAAAGATGACAGCGTAGAGCAATTACTAGTTAAAGTTGGCATTAAGAATGACGAGAGAATATTCGCAGTAATGCAAGCAATGAAGCAAGGCGTTTCTATTGAGAAAATTAATGAGATTACTGCTATCACTCCATGGTTCTTAGAGCAAATGAAGATGATAACTGATGCAGAGCTAGAGATAGTTGCAATAGGAATGAAGGGACTTGATAAAGAAACCCTTACTAGACTTAAGACTATCGGTATCTGTGATAAAGAGATAGCTAAAATGCTTAATGTAGACGAGAAAGAAATTAGAGTACTACGTAACAAGCTAGATATACACCCAAGTTTCGGTTTAATAGACGTTGTTTGTGGTGGACATAAAGACGGAAGTCCTTATTATTACAGCAAGTACGAAGATAATCGTGAAGAGCCAGAGGCAACAAATAATACAGTTGTCGTACTAGGTAGTGGTCCTATCCGTATCGGTCAGGGCGTAGAGTTCGATTATTGTAGCGTACACTGTACATGGGCACTTCAAAAGGCTGGTTACAAAACAGTTATTATTAATAACAATCCAGAGACTGTTTCTACTGACTTTGATACTGCTGATAGACTTTACTTCGAGCCTTTAACTGTAGAGGAAGTATTAAATATCCTTGAGATTGAGAAACCAGTAGGCGTAGTAGTACAGTTCGGTGGACAGACTGCTATCAAACTTACTAAAGCAGTAAGTGATGCTGGCTATAGAATTATAGGTACTCAACCTAAAGACATAGACGCTGCAGAAGATAGAGAAGTATTTGACGCTGTCTTGACTGAGCTTGACTTAGCTAGACCTCAAGGCGATACAGTATTCACAGCACTAGAAGCAATCGCTGTCGGCGAGAAATTAGGTTACCCTGTTGTTGTTAGACCAAGTTATGTACTAGGTGGACAAGGTATGGAGATAGCTTATAACGAGACAGACCTTGTAGAATATATGAATATCATTAATTCTGTAGAGCAAGAGCACCCAATACTAGTTGATAAATATGTAACTGGTATGGAAGTAGAAGTTGATGCTATTAGTGATGGCGAGAATATCTTGATACCAGGAATTATGGAGCATATCGAGAGAGCTGGAGTTCATAGTGGAGATAGTATAAGTGTATATCCTTCTCTTAATATAACTGAAGAAATGACTAAAGAAATAGTTGAGGTAACGCATAGACTTGCTGTTGCACTTAAAACTAAGGGACTTATCAATATTCAGTACATTATATCTAAGGGTAAGTTATTCATTATAGAAGTTAATCCTAGATCAAGTCGTACTATACCTTATATCAGTAAAGTAACAGATATCCCAATGGTTCAGCTTGCACTTCGTTGTGCTCTAGGTGAGAAGATTGGTGACTTAGGTTACGGTACAGGTCTATATAAGAGATCTGAAGTTTTCTGCGTAAAGGTACCAGTATTCTCTAGTGAGAAATTACCAGACCTTGAGATATCTGCAAGCCCAGAGATGAAGTCTACTGGCGAGGTATTAGGTATTGCTGATACGTATCCAGAGGCATTGCTAAAGGGACTTATCGCAAGTGGTATTAATCTAACTAGTGGTAGTGGCGTAGTAATAAGCGTAAGTGATTCATTCAAAAACGAAATTCTTCCAGTAGCTAAGACTCTTAATGACTTAGGATTTAAGATATTCGCAACTGTTGGAACTGCTCAGTTCCTTGCTGATAACGATGTGTATGCAATGGCTGTAAACAAACTTGTAGAGAAGAGAAATGGAGATATAGTTTACCTTGCTAAAAAGGGAATTATAGAGCTAATCATCAATACTCCTACTAAGGGTCGTCAGTCATCACGTGACGGATTTAAGATCAGAAGAACTGCTGTAGAGCTAGGCTTAACTTGTCTTACAAGTATAGACACTGCTGCTGCACTATGCGAGGCACTGAAGCTAAACATGGAAGCAAAAGATCTAACTCCAATAGCATTACAGGACTTGAAAGTATGATGAAAGATAGAGTAGTAAGCGTACTAAGTAACACTAAAGTTGCTGATGGAATCTTCGAGATGGTTGTGCATTCTGAAGATTTCCCAGAGCTTATAGTTGGTGGTCAGTTTATTCATATAGCACTTCCTAGTCTAGCTCACCCTTTGAGAAGACCATTTTGTATAGCAAACTTTGATATGTCAGCTAAAACTATTACTGTGGAATACGCAGTGGTAGGAGAAGGTACTGAGATATTATCAAGAGTTGAAAATGGTACTGAGCTTAAGGCTCTATTCCCTCTAGGTAATGGCTTTTCACTAGACGCTGATTATAAAACTATAGCACTTGTTGGTGGTGGAATGGGCGTGGCTGTATTGCCAGCTATTCCTACTACATGGCAGGATAAAGATTACCATTCATTCTTAGGATTTGCGACAGCTAGTAAAGCTGTGCTTGTAGACGAGCTAAGCAAAAGCGGAAAGGTATATATCGCAACTGATGATGGTTCATTAGGCGAAAAAGGATTTGTTACAAGTCTGCTTGCAAGCAAGCTAGCTATGATAAAACCCGATGCAATACTTTGCTGTGGCCCTGAGATAATGTATAAGTCACTTGCTCGAGAGCTTGAAGGTATGGATATTCCTGTATTCATATCACTAGAGAGAAGAATGGGTTGTGGTGTTGGTGCTTGCCTTGTATGTAATTGTAAAGTCAAGACTCCAAAAGGCGACAAGTATTTGCGTGCTTGCGTTGATGGTCCAGTATTCCCTATGAAAGAGGTGATACTATGAGTAATCTAAAAGTTAATATCGCTGGAGTGGATTTCAAAAATCCTATTATCCCAGCGTCAGGCACATTTGGTTTTGGTCGCGAGTATAACGAGTTTTATGACATATCAGAGCTTGGCGGATTTAGCACAAAAGGTCTAACGCTTTTAGAGCGTGATGGCAATGCTAATCCACGTATCGCAGAGAGCCCTATGGGTATGCTTAATAGTGTAGGACTTCAAAATCCAGGCGTTGAATATTTTATAGAAAACTACTTGCCTTGGTTGAAAACTATAGATACCAGAATCATTGCAAATGTGGCGGGATCTACAGTAGATGACTATATAAGTATTTGCGATAAAGTAAGCATTGACGGCGTAGATATGGTAGAGCTTAATATAAGCTGTCCGAATGTGAAAGCAGGCGGAGCAGCATTAGGTATTGACCCTAAAAATGTCGAGATGATTACTCGTGCGGTAAGAGATACTTGCCGTAAACCGCTTATGATAAAACTAACTCCGAACGTAGCTAATATTGCTGATAATGCAAGAGCTGCCGAGGCGGGTGGAGCGGATGCAATATCACTTATAAATACTGTTGGCGGTATGGCTGTGAATTACAAAACTAGACGACCAGTCCTTGCAAATGTAATGGGTGGCATGTCAGGTTCTGCAATCAAACCAGTCGCACTAAAAATGGTATGGCAATGTTACAATGCTGTCAATATACCTATTGTCGGTCTTGGTGGTATTACTAGT
This sequence comes from uncultured Clostridia bacterium, assembly GCA_947038565.1. Taxonomy (GTDB): domain Bacteria; phylum Bacillota; class Clostridia; order Christensenellales; family UBA3700; genus MGBC100798. The sequence goes on along the minus strand of CAMQWP010000004.1, from coordinate 17,164 downwards.
TATACAGACGTATTAGAGTTTATGATATGTGGAGCAAGTGCTGTTCAAGTAGGCGCTGCAAATATTTATGATCCTATGGCTAGCTATAATATTGTAAAAGATCTACAAAGATATGTAGATGAGAACAACATAGATATTAATGAATTAGTAGGTACTTTAAAAGTAGATTAATTGATAATAAAATATCTATTAAAACAGAATAAATATAAAAAAAGCTGAGTTTAAACACTCAGCTTTTTTTATATTTATTGTAATTAATTTGAATAAAATCAGTAATTGTTTTGCATAAAAAATTGCAAATAATTTGATGTAGTAATTGTAGTAATTGTGTTTTGTATTATCTGACAAATTATATGGCAAAGTATCCGATATTACGATTATGAGAGCAAAACCCGTATACGTCTACAGTCTACGCATCTTATCTAGCTGTAGTTTGACGCTATCGTTATGATTTATGATAATTATTTTTATGTCATTCTTGAGCAAGTTTCGCTCTAGTTTTGTTATCTTTTCTACTGACGATACGTCTACAGTTTTTACCTTGCATAAGTCTAGAATTATATGGCTACAAGTCTTGCTACTTTTCTCAATGCTTTCTACAAGTTTTGTACCGCTGATAAAAGTTAAATTTGTATTAGGAGTGACGATCGTACTATTAGTAGTATCTTGATCCGATACGTCTGCAACTTGCATTCCTTCAAGAGTTTCGATATCGTGTTTGCGAAAAAGGTCAGTTGACATAATAAGTATTGTGATCAGTAGTCCGCCAAGTACGCCGTAGATTAGATCCTTATATACAGTAAGCACTAGCGTCGCTATTAGTATTATTGTATCACGTTTGTTAAATGTCGCTAAGCTGAAGTATAATCTAAATTTTGCCATTTGGATAGATACCATTACAAGCACAGCGCCAAGACATGCCATTGGGATAAATTTAAGTAATGGCATAAGTACAAAAAACATTAGTAATAATACTATCGAGTGAGTAATACCCGCGATAGGAGTAGTTCCACCGTTTTGTATATTTGTAGCAGTTCTTGCTATCGCTCCAGTCGCTGGTAGTCCGCCGCAAAAACTACATGTTATATTTGATATTCCTTGACCGAATAACTCAGCATTAGAGTCATGTTTGCTTGATGTCAAGTTGTCTGATACTGTAGCTGATAGTAGACTTTCCATACTAGCAAGAAAAGCAATAACAAACGCAGGGATAATAAGTTTAGCAAAGTTAATAGATGATATATTGCCCCAATTTGGTATTGATATTTCAGGTTTTATATTAGGATACGCAGTCCCGATAGTAGCGACGCCAAAACTTGTCTCGCTGAAAATTCCAAGTATTAATGTTACGCAAGTTGCTATGATGATAGCAATGAATGCTGAAGGAATTTTTTTACTTATTCTGCTTAGTATAACCATCACAGCAATAGTCAATAATCCTATGCATAGAGTAGCTATATTTAAAGTAGAAATATTTGTACCTAAGTTTGCAAGTTTATTTACAAAGTCGCTAAATATTATTGAAGGAGTTCCGCTGAATAAATCAAAATTTGGAGTAGTTACAATGCCAGTTACGTCGGCGATTTGACCGAGTAAGAGAGTTATTCCAAGACCTGTAGTAAATCCTATTACTATAGGATAAGGCATGTATTTAACTAGCGCACCTATTCTGAATAATCCTAATAGTATCATGATGATACCCGCCATAATAGTTGCAGCGTGTAGTCCTAGCATTCCTATGCTTGCTATGTAACCTACAGTAATAGTGATAAACGCTCCGCTAGGCCCGCCGATCTGAACTCTACACCCACCGAATATGGATACCATGAATCCTGCTATTATTGCAGTGATTAAACCTTGTTGAAGAGTAGCACCTTCACCCGATTGAATGCCTATTGCAATAGACAGTGGTAGTGCTATTATTGCAACAAGAACTCCGCTCATTATGTCGCGGAGAAAATCAGGGAATTTGTAGCCCTGAAAGCTGTTGAATATGGAAAGTTTCATATATGTATACCTCTGGAAAATTATAATTAATTTAATGCATGACGTTATTAGCCTAGGCTATATAAGTACTGCTTGCGGAAATTATAAATAATATATCCAAAAAATTATAATAACTAATGGAGTAAATATAATCACTTTTAATCAATCGCTGCCACACGTCTATTAGTATACTCCTATTATTCTGATTTGTTAAGCGAATAATAGGGGTTGCGGTGAAGTTTCTTTATTATATTTTGTATTGTTGTATATATTTATCATCATCAGTCAACAATCTAATAGTAACGGAGGCGAAAATGAAAAAATTAGTGGTTTGTGTGATGGCAATTGTGGCATGTATCAGTTGCGTATTTTTAGTAAATGATAAAGAAGAAGATTATCTTAGATTACATATTAGAGCAAATAGCAATAGCGAATATGATCAAAACATAAAGTACGACATAAAATCTGTTGTCGTGAAGGCATTGGTTCCTATAGCTGAGGGTGTAGATAATAAAGATGATATGATGAGTGTCCTAGAGCAAAACTTAGCGGTACTTACTCAAATCGTTGATAATAGGCTTCGTGAATTAGGGCTTGAATACCGCTCGAATATTAAGGTTTGCAGTGAGGAATTCCCGACCAGATCTTATGAAGAGCTAACTCTAGGTGCAGGAGTGTATGATGCATTGATTATAGAGTTAGGTACAGGAAAAGGTGATAATTGGTGGTGCGTAGCATTTCCGCCGCTGTGCTTTGTGACTGAAGATAGCGAAGGTGATGACATAGAGTATAAGTCGGTTATCAAAGAATGGTTTAACAAGATAAAATAGTCTTTATTTGATACTTGATCATGTGGAAACATGACGATAATCAATTAATTAAATATCACTTAATATGGTTAGATACTCCCCCCGTTCTAGTTTAGTGTTAAGTGATAATACATATTCTCGGATAAATAAAGCGAGATTTATCTTCCACAAGACAGGAGGATAAAGCTTGCAATAACTGAATAGTATGCACAATAATTAGTCGGGGTTGACCTGACGATAAGGAGTATCATGAGTAGAATTAATTCGATCAAGGATAATAAAGGGAAGATTTGCTTTATTATAACGGCGGTAATCTTAGCGATTTGCATTATAGCAGTAGCGATATATTTGCCTATTACTTATGCAGAGAGTGACGACGCGGTCATGACTATTAGGTCGGGAGCAAGCGGGACTATCGTCAAGGACATACAAAAGAAGTTGAATGAAAAAGGGTATAGCGTAGGGACTGTAGATGGTATATTTGGTTCAAAAACTGTAAGTGCTGTCAAAAAATTCCAAAGCGATAACGGTCTTACTTCTGATGGTATAGTAGGTTCTCGTACTGCTGAGAAACTAGGTGTTGATATTTCAGGAGGTAGCTCGGGTAATAGCAACTATACTGGAAGTGATGTCTATTTGCTAGCTAAGTGCATACATGCGGAGGCTAGAGGAGAGCCATATATTGGTCAAGTAGCAGTAGGATCAGTAGTGTTAAATCGTGTTGCAAGTTCAAAATTTCCTAACTCTATTAGTGGAGTGATATATCAGCCGTGGGCATTCACTGCTGTCCATGATGGTCAAATGAATCTAGAGCCGAATGAGGAAGCAAAACGAGCTGCAAGAGATGCTATGAATGGTTGGGATCCTAGTAACGGTTGTATATATTATTTCAATCCTGCTACGGCAACTAGTGACTGGATATGGTCAAGGCAAGTACAGCTTACTATAGGTAGGCATAAGTTTGCTATTTAAGGAGAAGTATGAGTAAAAATGAAAGAGATGCTGGGCTTATGCGTAGAAGAATGACTAAGCCGCAAATGTGGATAATAGGTGTTACTGCGAGCATATTGCTTGCTGTGATAATAACATTAAGCGTTCTATTTGGTCTTACGGCAAGTGATAGAGGTCGACTTATGAGTAATAATGAAAATTCTTATCAACGAGCGTATTATGGATTAGTAGCAAGTCTAGTAGATATAGAAAATGAACTTGCAAAAACAAGAGTTATGACTGGTGATCGTGTGCTTGAAGAAGCGTTAGAGAGTATAGATGTAAATTGTCAGATCGCTAGCACTCACTTAGCACTATTGTCTAGTGATACAGGTAGCCTTGAAAAGTTGAATATGTTTTTTAATCAGCTTGGAGGGTATAGCCAGTACCTAGGACGAAATATTGCGAGTGGTAAAAAGTTGACTACTTCAAATGCGGAAACATTAACCAAGATGTGGGAAGTGTCTAAAGAGTACGGAAAAGTACTAAATAGTATGCAAGAGCATTTGGCGACAGGATATTCTTTTGCGGAGAGTTTAGGCGAAATGGACGATCAATTCAATGAAATATTTGAGGGCATGGATGAGACTTCTGTAGAGTATCCTAGTCTTATTTATGATGGACCATTTAGTGACGGCGTTATGGATAGAGATCCAAAAGGTACGGTCGGCGAAGAGCTAACTGAGGCAGAGACAAGAGAATTGCTTTATAAATATCTATATAGTTATGAGATAACTGAGGTAACAAACGTTATTGAGAATAACAATAGAATACCTAGCTATATTTATTCGGTATTGCTAAAAGGTGAAATAGAGCGAAACTGCACTGTGCAGATAGCTAAAAAAGGCGGACTATTATTACTACTTGATCTATATCATGATGTAACTGATCCGATGCTTGATCTTGAGCAATGCGAGGTAATAGCAAACCAGTACTGTGAGTCAATAGGACTGACTGACATGCAAGCCGTTTGGATAAATAATAATGATAGTAATGTGTATATAAATATGTGCAATGTGCAAAACGGTGTAGTGATGTATCCTGACATGATCAAGCTGAAGATCAGCTTAGACACTGGAGAGATAATAGGTTATGAAGGATTAAACTATGCATTTAATCATGTAGAGAGAAAAGCAGAAGATATTAAGGCTACTATAAGCATAGAGGAGGCAGTCCTTAGTGCTAGTGCGATACTTGAAAATATCGACGCAAGATTATGTGTGATACCGATTAATGTTACAAGCGAAAAGTTGTGCTATGAATTGGTTGGAGAATTTAATGGCGAAAAGTACTTTATATATGTGGACGCTAAAACCGGTGAAGAAATCAATGTCTTGCGAATGATAGACAGTAATCAAGGCGATTTATTGATGTAATAATGTATATATAATATTATAATATAAGATAATCTATATAATAATTGTAACACGCACGATTAATTGCGAATTGTGCGTGTTTTTATTTGCTATTTTCATTGCACATAATACTTGCTTTGCACTGAGACTATAAGAAAGTTTTATAATATATCTAGTGGACAATACCTGCATAAGTAAAAATTTACCTATATATCATTTATGGTAATATTTGTAAATAATAGGTAAAATAAAAATATTACAAAAAAATGTGCTAAAAGGATTGAAAAATCATTCATAAAATGGTATCATATATAGGATATAGTACGAATGAGGTTTATATGAAGATAGGATTTAATAACAAAGAATATGTAATGAGACAAAAAGTTGAAATATTAAATAGGATTGATCAATTTGATAAATTGTATCTAGAGTTCGGCGGAAAGCTGTTTGATGATTGTCATGCGGCTCGTGTTTTGCCCGGTTTTGATGTCAATGCTAAAGTGAAACTTTTAGAAACCCTTAAAGACAAGGCTGAGATAATTATTGCCATCAGTGCGGCGGATCTTGCGAGAAATAAGATCAGGGCTGATTATGGTATCGGTTATGACGCTGATGTCATGAGGCTTATTGATAATTTGAGGGCTTTAAATATTTATGTTAGTAGCATAGTGATAACTCAATATGAGGGTCAGTCAGCTGCGGACGTATTTAAGGCTAAGATGGAAAGACGCGGCGAGTGTATGTATGTTCATACTAAAACCAAAGGCTATCCAACTGATATTGACGTAATTATCTCTGATGAGGGATATGGTAAAAATCCTTTCATTAAAACAACTCGTCCGTTAGTAGTTGTAACTGCTCCAGGTCCAGGAAGTGGAAAGCTAGCAACTTGTTTAGGACAGCTTTATCACGAACATAAGAATGGAATTTTCGCAGGCTATGCTAAGTTTGAGACTTTCCCAATTTGGAACCTTCCATTGAAGCATCCAGTGAATGTAGCTTACGAGGCGGCAACTGCTGATCTTAAAGATGTTAATATGATAGATCACTTCCATTTAGAAAAATACGGCGTGAGAAGTGTTAACTACAATAGGGATATAGAAGTATTCCCAGTAGTAAAGTCTATTCTAGAGAGAATTACAGGCGAGTGCTTGTATAATTCTCCTACTGATATGGGCGTTAACATGGCAGGATATGCTATTATTGATGATAAAGAGGTATGCAATGCTGCAAATCAAGAAGTAATTAGAAGATATTATAAAGCTAGTTGTGACTATGCTCAAGGTAATTCTGATGCTTGCGTGAAAGAACGTATCGAATTATTATTAGGTGATCTAGGTATCACTCCTGTAGATAGAGCGGTAGTTCTTGCTGCGAGATCAAGATCGAAAGAGTTTGAGGGTGTTCCCGTGGTTGCTATAGAATTGCACGACGGCACTATCGTTACTGGTAAAAATTCCGAGTTATTGTCCGCGTCTTCTGCCTGCGTTTTGAATGCAGTAAAGACACTTGCGGGAATTAATGATGAAGTTATGTTAATATCAAGGGCAACACTAGAGCCTATAGTTCGTATGAAAACTGATCTATTAAAAGAAAAGCATAGTGCACTTACTCTAGAAGAGATGTTAATAGCACTTAGTATATGTGCAGTAACTAGTACTAAGGCTGCAAGTGCAATAAGTAAAATGAATGATCTTCGTAGTTGCGAGGTTCACGCAAGCTGTATATTGCCTAGTGCTGATGAGCTTATGCTTAAAAAATTAGGTACGAATGTGGCTACTGATGCAGTATTTAGCAGTACTAATCTTTATAACGAGTAAGCTAATTAATATAGTTATAATATAATAAGTAAACGTTTATACCGTTAAGCAGTAACGGCTATGGGTATAATTTTAAAGACAATTAATTTTTTTGTATAGTATACATTGGAGGATATAAAATGACAGCTAATCTAGGTAAAATCTTTAAGTTCGATAGCAACGGTGAGGCTAGTAATCTAGCAATATTACCAACAGAGGGTGCAAGAGACCTTGCCAAAATGGTAGATGCACATCTTGTTAAGTGGTATAACGCTGAAGCTGAAATGCTAGGTGAAGAGGTTAGACGTGATACTTTCTTGATAGATAGTAAATGCCCACGTTTCACTACTGGTGATGGTAAAGGTATTATCAATGATTCAGTTCGTGGTAAAGACTTGTATCTAATCTGTGATGTAGGTAATTATAATATCGAATACAATATGTTCGGTGTGAATAACAGAATGTCTCCAGATGATCATTATGCAGATCTTAAAAGACTTATCAGTGCTAATGCTGGTAAAGCGAAGAGAATGACAGTAGTTATGCCGATATTATACGGCGGTCGTCAGCACCGTAGAAATAGCCGTGAGTCTTTAGACTGCGCTCAAATGTTGCGTGAGCTTGAGATAATGGGTGTAAGTGATATCATCACTTTTGACGCTCATGACCCTCGCGTTCAAAATGCTATTCCAGAGCTAGGCTTTGATAATTTCCAAGCATCATACCAGATTCTAAAGGCATTGCTTAAGAAGTTCCCTGATGTTAATTTTAATAAAGACAATTTCATGATAGTTAGCCCTGATGAGGGTGCAATGAGCAGAAATATCTACTACTCATCAGTACTTGGTATTGACTTAGGTATGTTCTATAAACGTCGTGATTACGCTACTATTATAAATGGTCGTAACCCTATCGTTAATCATGAGTATATAGGCAATGATGTTAAAGGCAAGGATATATTCGTTGCTGATGATATTATCGCAACTGGTGATAGCGTATTACACTTATGCAAAGAGCTAAAAGAAAAAGGCTGTCGCAATATTTTCCTAGCTGCTACTTTCGCATTATTTACTGAGGGCGTAGAAAAATTCAATAAGGCTTATGCTGATGGTTTATTTACTGCTGTACTATCTACTAACTTGACATATACTTCTCCTGACGTTACTGCTTGCGAGTGGTTCGTTGGTGCTGAAATGTCTAAGTTTATTGCACATATTGTTACTGCTTGTGCTCACGATAACTCATTATCTACATTGCTTGATCCTCATGATAAAATTTTAGACATGTTAGTCGCGTCAGGCAGAAAATATTAATCGCTAAGGAGTGATAATTTTATATGAATATTCAGTGGCTAGGGCATGCTGCCTTTAAGCTAGTAGAATCTACAGGGACTATTATCATTACTGATCCTTTCGAAAAGAAAGATATCGGCTATGATATGCTTGTATCAAATCCAAATATCGTTACAAAAAGCAATTGTTCAGCATCTACGCCAAATTCAGTTTCGGGTGACCCTCTGGTCATTCATGCTGAAGGCATATATGAAGTCGATGGCGTTCATATCCTATGCGTTGGTGATAATGATACGGTGAATGAAAACGGTGATTACAATAACTTAATTTTTAAGTTTAGAATGGACGGAGTAGATATCTGTCATCTAGGTCATGTGAAAAGTGAGTGTAGTGTAGAGCTGTCTGAGGCGATTGGATCTGTCGATATATTGCTTGTGCCAGTTGGTGGTGGGGATTGTATCACTGCTGATATGGCTAGCGAATATGTCGAATTGCTAATGCCCGATGTAGTAGTGCCAATGAGTTTTAAAACTCGCGATACGATTCTTGATTTAGATAAAGTTGATCTATTTCTTCGTCAATTCGAAGATTATGAAATTATATATACAAACTCTCCTGTAGAATTCGATAGAACTGAGTTCGATGGTGAAACAACTAAGATTATAGTATTTAATAAATAACATTTTAATATTTTTTTATCCATTATCTTGATGATAATTTTATTGAGCAGTTGCTCGTTTTGTAGCGATATATTCGCGTTTTTTAAGGAGATATGATGAAATCTATAACTAAAGATATTACACAGTTTACTATGTCGGATTTTTACGCCATGAGTATCGCTGAGTTACGTGATGTCGCAGCGTTTTTTGGTATTGATTCGCCTACTACTAAGCATAAAAAAGAATTAGTTATGCTTACTTACAAAGCTAAGTGTGGGGTGCAATCAAGTTTGCCACCTAAGACTGGTAGAGGTAGACCTACAAAAGGTCCTAAGAATGATTACTTTGTAGACTGGGATCAGGTAACTGATCAGGGGATGGGTATGGATGAATTTCAGTCTATGAATATAGAACTGAATGATAATTCTAATAACAAAATCGAATTTATTAATGATATTACACCTTCTATAGGAACAGTAATAAGAACTAATGATCAAAATAATATATCTACCTATGAAGGCAATTTAGAAATAATGAGCGAAGGATATGGGTTTATTAGAGCTGAGAACTATTGTAATAGTCGCGGAGATGCCTATGTGCATGCTAAGATTATAAAGAAGAATGAGCTTAGAAAAGGCGATTATATTGTCGCTCAAGGTATTAAACAATATGAAGGCAAGCCAGCAAGTATCACTGTGATCAATACGGTAAATGGTAAAAATCTTGAATTGCGTAAGTATAGACCGCATTTTGAAGAGTTGGCTTCTATATATCCGAATGAAAAATATAAGTTAGAGCTAGAGAGTGATGATATTTCAAATAGAATCATTGACCTTGTATGTCCTATTGGAAAAGGTCAGCGTGCTATGATATCTTCTCCTCCCCAGACAGGAAAGACAACATTAATCAAAAAAATAGTGAATAGCTTAAATATACGCTATCCTAGAACATTACCATACGTTGTATTGGTGGAAGAGCGTGCAGAAGAGATCACTGAGATTACAAATAGTGTATCTTGCCCTGTGCTTTTCTCTACTTTTGACGAAAGTCCGCTTAGACATGTAAAAGTATGTGAGATGGCTATCGAGCGTGCAAAGCGTGATGTTGAAGATGGTAGAGACGTAGTTGTTATAATTGATAGCATGACAAGTCTTGCTAGGTCTTATAATTTGCTTGCTGAGAGTAGCTGCGGTTCTGTATCATATGATATTGATTATGAATCACTATCATATACAAAGAAAATTTTTGGGCTTGCTAAGAATACTGGCGTGCACGGTAGCTTAACTATTATAGCTACTTTTGATATCGAGACAGGTTCTTCTATAGACGACATAATTTATAACGAATTTAAACATGCTAGCAATATGGAGTTAAGATTATCATCAGAATGTGCTAGTGAGAGAGTGTATCCTGCGATTGATTTGCAGAGGTCTTTTACTAAAAGAGTAGATTTGCTTTTGTCTCCTATAGAGATGGAGTCAAATATGATGCTAAGAGATATGGCTGTTGATACTACTTCAGGAACAACGCGTGATCTTATACGATTGATTTCTGAGACTAAAAATAACGATGAACTTTGTAAAACTATTAAACAAAAGTATTGCAAGTTGTAAAATATAAGGTTATCATAATAATAATGTCGTAAAATGCTTTACAAACATAACAAATTTTGCTATACTAACTATAGTTTGAGTATTAAACTCATTCCTTACCCTATGCCAAATAGGGTCTTAGACCATAAGGAGGTGCTATATGACTAAATACGAGATTCTTTACATTATCAATAACGAGGCTACTGAAGAGGTAAAACAGACTGTTGTGGATAAGTTCGAGAGCATTGTTACAAGCAATGGCGGTACAGTTGAGAGTATTGATAAGTGGGGAACTAAAAAGTTCGCTTACCCTATCAACTACAAGACTGAAGGCTATTATGTATTAATGAACTTTGAGGCTGATGAAGCTGTTCCTGCATTACTAGACAGACAAGTTGTAATTACTGAAGCTGCTAACAGATGCATGATAATCAAGAAGTAATTCGAGAGGTAGTAAAATGAATAAGATTCAATTAATTGGTAGACTAACTGCAGATACTGAGTTGAAAACAACTAATAACGGTATCCAAGTATGTACTTTCACTGTCGCTGTTAATCGTAGATTTAACAGAGATGAGACTGATTTCTTCCCTGTAACAGTGTGGAGAGATGCGGCTGTAAACTGTAATAAGTATTTAGCTAAAGGTAGTCAAGTCGGTGTCAGTGGTGCTGTTCAAATCCGCAAATATGAGGATAAAGACGGCATTAAAAGAACTGCTATAGACATTCAGGCTGACGAGGTAGAGTTCCTATCTTCAAAATCTGATAGTGCAAGTGTTTCTAATAATGTTTCAAAACCAAAGCGAGATAATGTTGCTCAATTAGAGCAAGTTGACGACGACGAAATGCCGTTTTAATTAAAGGAGATAATCATGGAAGATAACAAAAGACAGCGTCCAATGAAAAAGATGCCTAAGAAAAAAGTTTGCATATTCTGTGTTGAAAAGATCGAAGAACTTGACTACAAAGAAGTAGCTAAAGTTAAGAAATTCATCACTGAGAAAGGTAAGATATTACCAAGAAGAATGAGCGGTGTGTGTGCTAAACATCAGAGAATGGTAGCTACAGCTGTTAAGAGAGCGAGAGTTATGGCTTTAATTCCATACAGAGCTGACTAATTTTAAATTAAATATTATATGTGTATACCTTAGGGTATGCACATATTTTTTTGCCCAATACCATGCAATATGTAAATTATATGATATGTACATGTGGTTTTAATGTTGTAATAATAGCCAATTACGCTCAAATGTGTCGCAAATTGAGATATTTTATAAAAAGATATTGCATATTATCTTATAATAGTGTATTATAATATTATAAAGATTATAATGGAGATTTGTATGAAAAGAGATTCTAGTTCAATAGGGGATAGGATCAGAAGATTTAGAGATCATGATATTAATGACTCTAAACCTGATGAAGATGATGCTATTGATTTTAATAAGTATAATAAAATATCGTTAGGGGATGACGGGATTATCGACATAGAAATAGATGACGATGATGATGAGATCGTTATTGATTTGCAGTCTTTTAACGATAATAATTCTGATGCAGTTGTTGTTTCTGACGAAGTTCAAGTATCCGATGATGAAGAGGATGATGAGCAAGAAAGTGGAGATGATAACTTTGATGACATCGAAGAGGTTGACGCTGCGGTAATTCGTGAGAAAATAAAGTCTTATGATTATTCTAGTCGTGAAAAGAAAGAAGTTGTAGAGGACGATATCGACACTGAATTAAATAATGATAATAAAGAAGAATTCGGTCTGTATGATGAAGAAGACGATATAGAAAATAAAGCTGATGAAGATGACCATGCTAATAACAAAAGTAAAGATAATAAATCAAAAAAATCATTACCTGAAAAAATAGCAAGTACTTTACCAGTAGAAAAAAATAATAACTCTATAAAAGTAAGAGCGATATCATTGCAGCCTGAAAGTTCTAGGATAAATAAATTCGATTTGTTTTTTATTAAGACTTGGTCGGTTATTGTAACTATCGTTGCATATTGTGCAAATGGTGTTAACTATTTGATCGGTGCTGTGTTTAAGAAAAAAGCACCGTTAAAGTATGTAAAGGCTGGAGTAGTTATTCTATTTTGTGTTTTGCTTCTGATTACTATTTTGATACCGGTATCGGCTAGTGGAAAAAATAACAATGACAGTGGGCTTGCTTTATTCAATAGCAATTTATTGCCAGTTAGAGTTGAGGTATCAGACAATGTTTATAAGTGGGGATATATCCACAAGAAACATGCTGCTGAAGGAATGTCAAGTGATGCACTTGTTATCCCTGCGATTTACGAAGAGGCATTGCCTTTTAGTAAACAAAAGGTCGCATGGGTAAAAGTCGAAAATGAGGCAGGTAAGCAATACTGGCAGATTATTAACACTAAAGGAAAGAGGGTTGGTGCACGTACGTATGAGGTAGAGAATTCGGGAGTTAAACCAGTCGGAGAATTTACTGATGATAATTTATGCTGGGTAACCATTTCTGGTAAGTATGGATATATTAATTCGCGTGGTGATATTGAAATAGATCCTACATACGAATATGCTACAAATTTTGTTAACGGTATTGCTGCGGTAGGTTATGGCGGTAAACAGTGGTATATCAGTACTAAAGAAAAAACTATTGGACGATATAACGAATATGACGATGTATATGTATTTACTGAAGGATTAGGTGCAGTTTGTAAAGGTAAGTGGGGATTTGTAGATACTAAAGGACGCGAAATCGTTTCACTTCAGTATGATGCTGTTACTCAATTTATTGATGGACTTGCAATGGTAAAGATGGGTGAGACATTTGGTGTGATTGATACATCAGGGCGTAAAGTAGTATCTAATATTGAGTACAATGATATTTACGTTAATAATGATGTGTTTAGGGCGTTTGTTGAAAAGCACTCAAATATACCGAGATCTGAAGAAGTAGTAATTGCTGATTCTTTAGATATGTGCTTGTATGTAGCATGACTAAATTAAATATTCTTAGTTCTTAGCAAATCAATAAAATAATTACTCTATTTGGAGTAATGCAACATGATAATAAAAAAAGTGGCTTACTTAATAGTGAGCCACTTTTTGTATATAATATTTTGTTTTAGTGATTGTTTACTTGTAGTTCTTTACGAATTCAGCTAATTCAGTAAATATAACTCCTAGTCCGTAAGCACCAGCGTCAGGATAACCAATTGATTTTTCTCCTACAGTACCAGCTCTTCCAAGTTTTGCGGTAAATGTTTTAGTCGAATCAGATCCAGCTACGGCAGCCGCAGCACCTAATACAAGTCCATCAGTTAATGATTTATTATCATTGCTAGCTTTTTCAAGAGTATCAGCACAAGGTTTTAGAGCGTCAACTAGTGTTTTATCACCGATAACTGCACCTTTTCCGAAGCTCTTTTTGCCGATCTCATAAACTCCAGTGTTTGCAGCTTGTAAGATTTTTGCCATATCGCCTAGTGTTGCGTCAGTAATTCCTAATGCACTTTTTCCAGCATAGTTAAACGCCGCGCCCCATATAGGACCTGATGCTCCTCCGCAATATTCTTTTATGATTTTCGAGCATGACATCAAAAATGTACCTATGTCATCCTTCTTACGAGAGTTCCAGTCTACCTTTAATTGTTTAAAGCCTTTTGCGATACTCATTCCGAAGTCGCCATCACCCATTTGATCAGCGTCGCAGAATGGAATTTCGTTTTCAATGATTACGTCAGCCATTTTGTCTACTATTTCAATAAATGCGGCAGTATTAATAGTTTCTCCGATTTTTGGTGTGCCATTTACTTTGTACACGGCAGTTAGATCATCTTCTTCTACCTTTCTCTTTACTTTCTTGATCTTAACTTCTTCCTTTTGGCAAGGTGTTAGGTTAAGTGCTTTAGCAATTGCATCGATCGCGTCTATTGCAGCTTGACCCTGAGCATTAGCAACGCCTCCCCATGTTAGGGCAGGTGTTGATACTGGGTAATCTATTAGAGATTTTAATTGATCGTCGACTTTTAGGATAGTAACTGATGCACCAGCCATGTCGATTGATGTCATGTAGTTGCCTACCAGCGTTTTATGAATAGATATTCCTGCTTTTTCAAGCTCAATTGACACTGAATTATTGAATAGATAAAGCTCCATGAGCGGAGTAGCACCAAATCCATTGATTAGAAGAGCAATTTCGTCGCCTTTTTTTACGCCTAGATCTTCTATTAAGTCAGCTACGATATTTTTCGCTATTTCATCAGCACTTTCGATCTTCATGGTTTTTCTACCAGGTTCACCGTGTATGCCTACGCCGAATTCCATTTCATCATCTGCGATTTCAAAAATAGGCGTTCCTTTTGCAGGTGGAGTGCATGAGCTAAATGCGAAACCAAAACTTCTAACGTTGTCTATGGTTTTATTAGCTACAGCTTTAACATCAGCAAGATTCATTCCCATCTCAGCAGCAGCACCAGCACATTTATGAACAAATATTGTTCCTGCAACACCGCGCCTACCTACTGTATATAAACTGTCTTTTACCGCGATATCATCATTTACATATACAGCATCGACTTGTATTCCATCTTCTTTCGCGTCAGTAGCCGCATTATTAAAATTCATGCAGTCTCCTGAATAATTCTTAATAATCATTAGTACGCCCGCGTCAGTCGCACACTCAGAAATAGCGTTATAGACTTGAACTTGTGAAGGCGAAGCAAATATATCACCGCAAACCGCACAGTCAATCATTCCTTTTCCTACAAATCCAGCGTGTGCAGGCTCATGGCCAGAGCCACCACCAGAAATTAATACTACTTTATTATTGTCTATATCTTTCTTTTTTACTATCTTATATTTTTCCATAAACTGAAGCTCTGGATGTGCTTTAGCTAGACCATGACACATCTCGTATACAAAAGTTTCTGGAGTATTCATAATTTTTTTCATGTTTCCCCCTTATTAAATGCAGTCTTTGAACGCTGATCCCATTCTATCAGCAACTATTATTGCAGCCGCAACGCCCTCAGCGGTTATAGGGAAAGGCATGTTGTGTATACTTTCTTCAGCAATACATGCTTTCTCAGCAACAGCCATAACTCTATCGCTAATATCCTTTATGCCTAAGTCAGCAAGGCACATTGGTAATCCAACCATCGCACAGAATGATAATACTTCATCGATTTCTTCTTGAGGTGCATTCTCTAGGACTAATTGGCATATTGTACCGAAAGCGACTTTTTCGCCATGAGTGAATTTGTGTGCCTCTTCAATAATTGTGAATCCGTCATGTATAGCATGAGCGCCTCCTAATCCTGCACTTTCAAATCCAAGCCCGCTTAGTAGTATATTTGTTTCTACTATATCTTCTAATGCTTGTGTTACCATATTGGCGTCACAAGCAGTTTTAGCTTTATATCCTTCTGCAATTAATGTTTTGTAGCAAAGCTCAGCTAATGCCATTGCAGTGTTTGTTCCTCTTGCAGGAGGGCAATCGCCTTTTAATGATCCACATGGTAGCCCAGCATTTACTGGTCTGTGCCATTTGCTATTTGCTCTAGCTTCAAAATATGTTGATAATGCATCGCCCATTCCTGATACTAAAAATCTAGTTGGTGCATTTGCAATTACCGTCAAATCGATAAGAACAACATCTGGACTAGTGAAATAAGCATAGTCATCAAAGTCACCTTCAGGAGTGTATAGCACTGCAGAGTGTGATGTTGGTGCATCTGTTGCTGCGATAGTTGGTACTATTATAAGTCTTGACTTTCCGCCGTTTACACATTTAGCAGTATCAATAGCCTTTCCGCCACCAAGTCCTATAATGCAGTCGCATTTATTTTCAACTGCTATTTTTTGTAGTCGTTCTACTTCTTGTCTAGAACATTCTCCTCCGAATTCAACATTTACAAATTTCACGTCAAACTTCGCTTGCGTGTTTTCTAGTTTGTTAGATACTAGTTTTTTTGCAAATGAATCCGCAATAAGAAGTGCGGTTCCTCCGTATTGTTTAACGAAATATCCCAAATTTTCAATTTCATTCTCACCTTGTACATACTTAGATGGACAGATAAAAGCTTTTCTCATAATAATTCTCCTTGTATAATTAGATTATGATATTATTATAAACCAATTCGCAACAAAAATCAATACCAAATAAGAAAATAAATGTTGTTTAAATTGCAATACTTAGGTAAATAATCAACTAACTAGGATATTTATTCAATATTAATATGAAAAAGCATGCAACAAATATGTAGCTATATAAATAGTATATATAATAATGTATATATATATAGTAATTAGATTATCAAATTTATTGTAATTTCCAGTGTTCAATATACAAATAGTAGGTATTATGATCAATTATATAATATTATATTTATAATTTATACAAGTATTTATAATTACTTAATTTTGCGTACAGAACTTCAATTGTGATTCATTTATCTAATATGTGTCGCTTTTACTATAAATTATATACATTTACTATTGATTATCGTCATTATCTGTCCGATTATTATGTTATAAATAATAATTTAAATTTCTTTCTAAAAACAGTTGACATATGTTATTTATTATGATATTATGTCGAAGTTGACTTAAAGCAACTAACGAAAGTTTGTAGCTAAGCAAAAAGGAAGTTTGAAAAAACTTTTAAAAATTGCTTAAAAACAGTTGACAAA
>CAMQWP010000003.1 GCA_947038565.1 uncultured Clostridia bacterium | reverse complement strand
CGTCGCCGTATACAATTAAGAAGAGTTACATGTTTATCATGTGGCTCTTTTTTCTTTGCCGTTTTTTATATAAATGATATTATACACCTTTAACAGCATCTTAAATAAATTACATTATTCGATTTGCCAGATTTCTATGTTTATAAGGAGGCTCTTTTTTCTTTGCCATTTATATATGATTGATATTCTATACCATAGATTAATTATATTGTTCGATTTGCCAGAATTCTATGTTTAGCATGTGGCTCTTCTCTTTGCTTATTTTATATCAATACTAAACTAGAACTTAGTTAAATCACATTATACAATTCAGCAGAGTAACTTGCCTGTAAGCGAGTTCTTTTTCTGATTTATGGTCGATCTTGTTTTTACCTCATATTAATTATATTATTAAATTAAGAAGAGTTACATGTTTATAAATGACTCTTTTTCTTTGTTATTTTATATATTAACGTTAGTCTATAGCTTAAGCAATATATTATTTAATTAATCAGAGCTACTTGTTGGTAGTAGACTTGTTTTTGCTTATTTATATCAATGCTATTCTACACCTTTAATTAAATTAAATTATTCAATTCCGTAGATTTACTTGCCTGCAAGCGTCTTCTTTTTGTGATTTTTGTGCATGCATGTTTACACTTTAAATAATGATATTATGCAATTTAGTAGAGGTATTTACATGTTTTTATGTGGTTCTTTTCCTTTGTTATTTTATATATTAACGGTAGTCTATAGCTTAACCACTATATTATTTAATTATCGGAGTTACTTGTTGGTAGTCGACTTCTTTTTGTGATATTTGATGAATCATGTTTTTACTTTAAACTAATGACATTATGCAATTCAGTAGACTTAAAATTTTTTAGATGGTTCTTTTTTTTATAAAATTAATTTTATGTTAACGGTAGTCTATAGCTCAACCACTATATTATTTAATTAATTAGAGTTACTTGTTGGTAGTAGACTTGTTTTTGTGATATTTGATCAATCATGTTTTTTACTTTAATATATATCATTATTCAATGAATACGAGTTATATGTTTTTATGTTCTAAAAGCACAGCTTTATTATATTGTGGATTTAATAAGTTAAGTAAGTATTTAAAATTTGGTATTGATTTGTTAAAGTTTTATTATTCACAAGAAAGTATAATACGATATTTTGAGTTAATTGAATGATATAGAGTGTAAGTACATGTTCAAATTGATATGCTAGTCTAATTGTGAGGTCGTTGTGGCTTTATTTGTATGAATGAGAATGACTAGAGTACATGGTTAAATTGTTATGTTAGTCTAGTAGCGAGGTCGTTTTGGCTTATTTGTATGAATGATATAGACTAGAGTACATGGTTAAATCGTTTTGCTAGTATAACTGCAACATTGTTTTGGCTTTTATTGTATTTATGATATTATATAACTATAATCTTATTATATAATATTAGTAACTAGATCAACGTACTTATCGTGTGGACTATTTTTTTCAATATTTATATATTAAATATGCTGTAATTATTAATGTTAATATATTATTTAACTGATTGGAATATTATCTTTATCACGTGCTGGTTTTTTCACTTTTAAAATTATTATGCTTGTATATTAACATAACTATATAATATATTATGCTTACCAATATGGTTGCATATAGTTTTTTTATACGAGATTAAATTACTATGGTACAGTCCGATTAATCTTAAAAAATCGTAAAAAGCTAGTATAATATAAGCGAGACTATGCATCTTGCGATATTCATTATTGACTAAGCCCTGCAAATATGGTATAATTGTAATGCTTACAATTACAAGTATTAGAGGGAGGGGATATGAGAGACAAAGTAAACAATTTTTTTAGCATAGATAATATAGCTGTAGAAGTTAGGCGTTTAGTTGCAAATAAGTATAAAAGTAAGGTGGAAAAATGCACTTATCTTGGGGGAGGTTCATTTGGAATGGCGTATAAAGTTGTGCAAAGTGCTGATCTTAAAGTTTTAGTCGTGAAGGTCTTCACTCTTGATAATATACATAGAGTTGAAGCTAGTGATGTTAAAGTATTAGGTGCGAATACATTGCTCAAATATCCAGAAATATATTTCGTATGTGATAAAAATGAAGACAACAATATTAATTGTATTGGAATGGAATATATTAATGGAAAGAACCTTCAGAGCTGTATAACATTATTATTTAAATCAAAGAAACAAAGAAAAAAAATAGGTACGTGTATTGTTGATAGTATGTTGTATACACACGAAGTAAGCAATGAAAAATTTGGTGATATTGCCAATCCTATTTTCGATAATTGGTTGGACCTATATAAACCATTTGCAGCGGACACCCTTAAGAAAGCAAAATATCTTAATGTTAATGGAAAGTTAGATGATTATGTTATGAATATAATGGCTGCTGCTTGGGAGAAATTTGATATTATATTTAATGAACTAGTCATAAAGTCAAGTTTAATACATGGGGATCTAAATGTTATGAATATAATGGCTGATACAAAATTAAAAATACCTATTGCAATAATAGAACCACTTTGCGCTAGATATGCGGATAGAGAATTTGATCTATTTCAATTTAATGCGATGACTGACAAAAGGTATTATTTATATGATATATATAAAGAAAAATATCAAGTAAGCAAGAATTGTGATATTAAATGTGCGTTTTACGCTTTGTGGAATGAGGTATACTGTTATATGCAAACTGGGAAAATTTACAATTCATTAATGAAACCTATCGCAAAAAACATGACTAAGCAGATGAAAAAACTCAGTAATATAGAATTTGAATAGACTATATCCGTCTGTGTATATCTATTTGACGAAGAAATCTATTGCATATATGACATATATTGATGTTTATAATGCATATAAAAGATAAGTAGTAAATATGCCTACATATTATTAACATATATAAATCATATTGACGTTGTATTCACTAGTTTTATGTTTGTATTAACTAATTAATTTTATATAATCACGGATTCTCTAGTGAGTCCGTGATTTCAATTAAATGAAAGTATTGCAGAAAAAGAATAAAATTAATTAGTTTTTTTATGTTGAACTGTATTGACAAATAAGCAATATAATGGTATACTTAGTAATACTAATCATTGGGGGATTTATGAGCATAGAGCAACAATTTAAAAAGGGTAGTATGGATATGATATTGCTATCATTAGTAAATAGAAGAAAAACATATGGATATGAGATCTTGCAAACATTAAAAACCTCATCAAACCTATTTAAAAACATAAAAGAAGGGACTATTTATCCTGTTTTATATAGACTTGAAGATGATGGATTGATTATTAATAATATGGAGATTGTGAACGGTAGAAAGAAAAAAACATATACGATAACTGAATTGGGACGATCGACTCTCAATGATCTTATAGAGTTCTGGAGAGTGTATAAGTTAGAAATAGATAAATGTTTAGGAGATTACAATGAGTAAAGAAGAGTATTTAGATCAAGTTATTAAATCTTTAAAGGTTGCTGATAAAATAAAATATAGAATATTGTCAGATATTGAAACGGAATTAGAGTGCCTACTTGAAGAAGGCATGGATATGTCTGAGATTATCAAATTAAAGGGCATGCCTAGTTCCGTAGCGTATTCGTTCAATGAGGCATACAGTGGCACTCCTATCGCAAGGCAGTATTATAACCAAAAAAGATATAGAGATATATCAGTAGTTGTAATATTATTATCATTTTTATTTTTTATTATTAGTATTGTAACAGGGTTTGTGAATTTCGAAAGTGTTATTGATGGAGGTTGTTCGGGGCCAACAGTAATAATTGAAAGCTCAAATTATGTGTTAATTTCAGCTATCGCTATTACGTCACTAGTGATAGGAGTAATATGTTTGATCGTCGGAGTGGCATCATTATTTTATCATAATAAACTAAGGAGTAAGATATGAAAAGAATCAAAATAAAGTTAATAGCTGCTATTTCTGTGGTTTTATTAGTTGCGGCATTTGCAGTTAGCTGTATAGGTTTTAAAGTTGATTATAAGGTGGAAGATGTGACTATGCAAATAGATAACACGTACGATGAGAGCAATAGCTCACCACTTAGTATAATCAATTCTATTAGTAGCATTGATAGTTTTACAGCAATTTTTGATTGTAAGTTTTTTAATTTCGAAGTTCCTAGTGGACTAGAAATGTTTAATGATGCTTATTTTAAAATCAATGATCTTATAATAGTCAGTTATCTAGGACATGAAGATAGTAATGTTGATATATCAAAAATCACGATTAAGGGAAATGAACTGTTTGTACAAATGCGCACTTCTAAAAGTGCGATAGTATACTCGAAGTACACATATAAATATGTAACAATAAGTAAAAATGACACTAAAGATGTAAGTAAATATGGCTATGTTATAATTAGCTAAATAGTTCTTTTGGTTTATAAATAAGTATTGCAAACAAGAATAACGGACTCTGTAGAGTCCGTTATTCTTGTTTGCTAAATATATTTTATTGCAATATATTAAATTATTTTTAACTTTTTCGCTTAATAGTGTTCATGAAATCTGCATAAGGAGTTTTCAGATTAATCTAAGATAGTAATTATAAATAGTGCAAAATCTTGACCTATTAGCTTAATGCAATTTTCTGAAAAAAATAAGACTAATTATATTAATTAGTCTTAATGTCTTTTATTAATTGAATATACTCAAGTGTTTCAAACCCGAGTTTTGTATATAACTTGATTGCACGGTCATTTGACGATGTTGCCTCAAGCCTGTATCTTTTTGCAGGATGATTTGAGTAAACATATTCAAATAATTTATGCCCTAATCCTAACCCCTGAAACGCGTCTTTGACATATATTTCATCAAATACTACAGTGTATCCACCAGCCTCGGTAGAGTAGGAAAAAGCAAGTGCACAGTATCCAGCAGTTATGCCGTGATGCTCTATAATAAGCACTGCATAGTAGGTGTTAGATTTTAAGCATAGATTAAACGTATCTTCAAAATGCGAAACGTCTATTTGGTGATCACAGCATGGCATGCTATAAAACTGTTTGCTCATGTCGATGAAATCCGAATGATCGGTATCTTTTAGTTTTCTAATGTTTATATCATTATTCATTATTATCCTTGTATTTGTAGTATAATACAAATTATCTGTTTAATTTTTATTTGAAGTATTTTCTTTTGACTCAATAGCTTTAAGAATTATTTTTCTATCAGTAAGGTAGCTTGAAAAACCTTTGAAGATGTGTTTATAGATAGCAACAGTAAGAAATATACCTAGAATGCCAGCAATAAATATGCCAATTGCTAAAATAAAAGCAATACCTCGCTCACTGGTAGACTCAAATATAGATGCTGTCCATGCTTTGACAGAATACATTACGCCTATAATTGCCGCAAGCAAACTGACGAATGTCATTGCGAAAGTGCCAGCACCACAAAGTAAAGTGCCTGGTGCCATGAAAAATATATCCGTCATGTAAACGCCCACTTTAGTTTTTGGTTTGTCTGAGTTTGCTTTGATAATATCGTCATCAGTGTGTATCTTATTAGTTGTAAGCCTATCAGTGACAGTGTATTTTTTTCCGCATAGTTTGCATGCCTCTTCTACAGGATCACCAAGACCCATGATAGCTTCGAACTCTGAAACTCCAGAATTTAATATGTTATTGTACTTGTTGCGATAAATTTGCTCAGCATTAGCAATGTCATTATAATCATTGTCTTTCAGCGTTGCTGTTAATTCATCAATATAATCTTCTATCATATATTCTCCTTTATTTTGCAACAGATGCAGTTGCAACTTACGGCAATACCTTCGCCACGTCCGATAAATCCAAGGCCTTCGGTAGTAGTAGCGGAAATCATAAGAGCGTCGTAAGGTATACTCATAATACTAGTTAGGTTCGTGATAATGTCGGGAATCAGTTTCGCAAGTTTCGGTTTCTCGCACATAATTACGCAAGAAATATTGTTGATACTAAAGCCTTTTCGTGTGATAATTTCAAGACATTTTGAAAGCAATATAGTGCTATCAATGCCTTTGAAAGCTGGATCATTATCGGGGAAATGTACTCCGATATCACGCTCGCTACAACAACTAAATAACGCATCCATTATAGCATGAGTAAGTACGTCAGCATCTGAATGACCTAGAAGTCCAAGATGATAAGGAATTTTAATCCCGCCAAGAATCAAATCTCTATCTGCTACCAAGGCGTGAGTGTCGTATCCAGTGCCAGCAAAACAACCTTTAAATGATTGTAAATCAGTAGCAAAAGTGATTTTTTTATTACTAATATCACCTTTTGATACAGTAGGTTGTCCAATGTATTTTGTGTATACGCTAGAGTCATCACTGAAACTATCGCTGTCCGAGATTATACTGTAAGCTGAAATTATCTTGCTTGCAATGAATGATTGCGGTGTTTGAATGTTAAAAATAGTGTTTCGATCAGGGATATTGCATATTTGATTATGTTCATTTATAAAAGCTATAGTATCTACCGCACCATATGCAGAAATACCTGAACCGCACTTTTTAGCAGTTTCGAAACTGTTTATAATACAATCATTTGTCACGAATGGTCTTGCACCATCGTGGATACTTATAATATCAGCATCGCTTTCTATACATGTTAGTGCGGACTGAATGCTCTTCGTACGGGTGTCGCCATTTGGACAAAAAACTATCATATCGAAAATATCAAGCGTTCCGAGAGCGTCCTTAATCAAATCCGTGTCTTCAATAGACGCGGGGATAATGATCCTAGTGACTTCATTAATATAGCTAAACTTTGTCACTGTTTGATAAATAACTGGCTTACCATTAAGGTCAGCAAGTATTTTATTAAACGGCAATCCAGTTCGTGTACCATTACCGCCACAGGCGATAATTACATTAACTTTCATCGTTACCAGTAAGTACTTCATACATCAACTTAGCGTCTTGTTTTTTTGCAGTATCTGAAATATCTAGTACTTTAAAAGTGAAGCAGTTGTCGCCAAATGCTACTTTTATAATGTCGTTTATTTTTACCGCAGTAGATGGTTTAGCTACTTTATCGCCGATACTGACTCTACCTTTAGAGCAAGCTTCTGTCGCAATAGTACGCCTTTTAATAACTCTACTTACTTTTAAATATTTATCTAGTCGCATTTTTTATCTCCTTAACAGGTAGAGTTTTATCCTCAATTTCCACCAATGTTTCATCGGTGAAAGGGTGAGGCATATCCTTGATAGGTCCTGAATAAACAAGCCTCAAGCCTTTAGTAACTCTGAAACTGTTCGGGTGCATAGACATTGGGTGTCTAGGTAGATCGATATCGTGGACGCATGATATTGCTTTAGAAACAAACTGAGAACAACATAATCTATATTTGCGTTCGAAAGGTTTGTTTACTCCACAACCGATAAGACCAATGATATTGAATTTATATTCTTTTTCGCTATTCTTAATGCCATCAATAAAGATGACTATCTCCGCATACTCTTCGTCAGTAATTTCTTTCATGAAAACAAGACAGCCGATATGTTCGTATTTTTTAAGAATGCCTTTATCCAAATACTCAGGTATAAATCTGCCTACGAAAGGGTTGTTATCTTTAACTCTAGCGAAGCTATACATCTCGCTCATGTTGTCATCTAATGCAAGCGATGAGTGCGAGAACTCTGTTCTTGTGATCTTTCTAATAAAAGTCGCAAGGACGGTATTGGACTTTGTAAGCATAACGTATATTCTTTTCATTTTAACTCCATAACTAAAGATTTTAATGCAAAATTATTTGGCGAGCTTAGCGCTGGCGATTTAATTGCAATGCAATAATAGTAAGAGTTGTTTATATGAATACATATATTATAATCAATATTATATAATATATTATACTTACTCTATATTATTATAAATTTATTATAACATTTTACTGCAAAAATGTCAACATTTTATCAAAATGCAATATTAATTGCTTAAACTATTGATTTTTTTCTTTACTCGTGGTAAAATGTAAATAATACAATGTAAACAACATAATTATGAGAGGTATATTTTGAAAAAACAAATTATAATAATTTTAATAGCTCTAACTGCGGTAGTAGCTTTGCTTGCAGGCTGTATGCCATCAGTAAGAGGTTTTGATATAAATGCGGTGCATCATGTAACTACTGGCGACGATAGTGATTTGCATGTGCTAGCGGTAACGGACATAATGTTCGATGGTAGTGATTTTGACATTACTCGTAGGCAAATGATCACTGATCTTGTCGATCGTAAAGTAGGATCAGACTATGATAAAAAGCTAGCAGAGTATGAATTTATAGTAGTAAACGGAAATACTGTCAATGGTGTGAACAATGGTGAGTTGATGGAGATGGCGGTCGAATTTTTCGATGGTTTTGACATCCCATGGGCTATAACTATCGGAAAACATGATGTGGCTGGCAATCAGAGCAAGTCTGATATTATGCGTATCTTAAAGACATCTAAAAATGGAGTTATGAGTCGTGCAACATATTACGATGATGCTAATTACCTAGTAGACGTTTTTACAGAAAATAATAAATTTATTACTACACTATATTTTATTGATACAAGTGTACCATGTACTAGTCAGTTAGTTCAGTGGTATCAAAATACTGTCAAGACTTACGGTTATACTTTCGCTGAAAAAGACGGAAAGAATGCAAATTCTATAATTTACATGAACACACCATTGGCAAAATTCGAAGAACATGTTAATGATTGGGATAAAGTAGCGCCAGTTACTGTTTGGGAAAAAAGTGCTAAGTTTGAAGAAGCTATAATTGATCTTGAGAGTACGAAGGGTGTATTTGTAGGCTTGGACACACTGCATGATTACGCTATGAATATTACTAATAACATTAGATGGTCATACGTTAAATCTATGTTTTTCCCTACTACTGATGATATAGAGAGTAAAGAGTTTAAGAGTCAAGCAAGCGAAAACGGTGCTACAAGAATGAAAATTACTACTAGCATGTATTTGGAAACAAGTAAGATATCAGTTAGCCCTTTGACATATCTAAAAAAGACAGATAAATAATTGCAATTAATAATGCAACCTAAAATACCCCCTTCGTGGCAATCGAAGGGGGTATTGTTTTATTTGAATATAGATAAGAGTTGCTCATGAGTAAATAGTTAGAAAGAGCAGTACTGAGTAGTAAAGCCTATGATGTCATATATACACAAGTTTTGATATCTATGTATGTTGAACAATATAAGTGCAATCCCTTATAACTATATATGAGAAAATTATATTGACATACAAGAGAATTGTTGCACTACATAAAATCAATATCTCCATGCAATACAAGATCAGTATGCGTAAGTCGCAGAAAAAATGCCGTTACATAAAAGCAACGGCATTAATGATTTTATGAAACTTGTTATTTTGATTCGCATTTTTTGCCGTCGGCAATTGACTCTTCGAACATAGCTTCAATTTTAGTTATACAATTCTCTAATAGATAATCTTGAGATAACTCTACATATTTTTCTGCAAGTTTAAGTTTCTCGTCGTTATTATCTAGAAAGTAGTCTATTTTCTTTGCAAGCTCGACATAATCTCCGCACTCAAAAAGACTTCTTTCGTCTATAGCAAATTGCTTAGTAGCTGATGCTGGGCTATTTGCTATGATAGGGACAAGTCCGCAAGCAATTGCCTCAAGGCATGATATAGCTTCTATTTCTACTGCGGCAGAGTGTACATATAAGTCGCTGTATTGCAAAATACGTATAAGCTCAGGCTGAGTATAAAATCCAAATATAGGAGAGATAGGTAGTTTTTTAGAAAGAGAGTGATAATAATTTGCTCTAGGGCCATTACCCGCAAATACAAGCTGTATATTATCGCGGTGTTTGCTACGCGCTACCGCCTCAATCAATACGTCTTGACACTTCTCGCTGCTTAAGCGACCTACCATAGTAATTATGATTCTATCTTCTAAGACCGCAGGTCTATCGGAAGTAGTAGGTGTAAAATTTCTATCTATACCATTGCTTACAACGTGGAGTTTACCTTTGTAGTGGTGCTTTCTAAGCTCGGAAGCAATAAAATTGCTAGGGCAATGTATATGGTCTACATTTTTATAGAAAGTGTCCCTGAAATAGCTGTAAACTAGTGATGTAGCTATCTTGCACTTGTTTAGACCTATGTTGTAAGTAACATTTTCAGCCTGCACATGGAATGCAGCAGTGTATGGTTTGCCTAACTTCTTAGCTATTTTAAGACCTACTTTTGATAGCTTAAAAGGCATTAGGAAATGCACAATATCACACTCGCTGATAGCTTCAGTAAGAACACTTTTAACTGGCTTGCCAAAAGTCATGCCTTGACGTCTTGCTAGGCGAGAGGCAATAGGCAACTTGCGTTCAGGTACAATGTAGTGATTTTTGTTTGCTTTTCCAGTAGTAAGGATCTTTATATCATGACCATTAGCTTGCAAATATTGTGCAAATCTTATAGTGGATATAGTAGTTCCATTATTTTCTCTATTAAATTGATCAATTACCAATAATATCTTCATAAAACTCCATATGTTATGTGGAATATAATAATATAGTCACTCTATACAATATACTACAATATAATACCGTGCAAAACTCGGTAATATAAATGTGTGAAAAAAAGCTAAGTAAAACTTGCATTTTTTCAAGCAAAGTTAATTTATTTAAGGTATACAATACGATTATAAATATAATATGTACTCATTATACCTTATTTTGCATATTTTTGCAAGACAAATACATAATATTATTATAAATTATAAGTAATTGTCATAATATTCTGTATATTATTGACTTTATTCGCGTGATGTAATATAATGAGTGTATATAAATTACGCGAGGTGTATTATGAAAGTTATAGTTACTAAGAATGCAAAAGAGCTAGCTAATGAGGCTCTAAAAGTTATGCTTGAAGTAGTTAAGTCTAATCCAAGTGCTATTATCGGTCTTGCAACTGGTTCTAGTCCTATAGGTCTATATAAGAGCATGATTGCTGATCATTTAGAAAATGGTACTTCGTATGCTGATATCAAGACTGTAAACCTTGATGAGTACGTAGGTATCGACGAGTCAAATGACCAGAGTTATATATATTTTATGAAAGACAATCTTTTTAACCATATCAATATCAATCTTGATAACACTAATCTTCCTTGTGGTAAGGTGGATGATATGCAAGCTGAGTGCGACTCATATACTTCACTATTAAACAGCATGCCTCAAGACATACAGTTATTAGGCATAGGTGCTAATGGTCACATCGGTTTTAACGAGCCAGGAACTGCTTTCGATAGCACTACTCACATAGTAGAACTAGAAGAAGGCACTAGGTTAGACAATGCAAGATTTTTCGCAAGTCTCGATGACGTGCCTAAGTATGCTATTACTATGGGTATTGCAAATATCACGAACGCTAAAAAAGTACTTGTCGTTGCTAATGGTGCAAACAAGGCTAAGGCTGTATATGAAATGGTAAAGGGTGAGGTTAGCGAGAGCTGTCCTGCAAGTGTACTTAGAGATCATAAAGACGTAGTGCTAGTTATAGACGAAGACGCTGCATCAATGTTATAATATTACTAATTATTGCCATAATAGATTATATATAATCTGGTAATGTAACGTAGTATTTAATAGAGTTAAAAGTAAGCCCCTATTTTGCGTTTTCATGCGAGATAGGAGCTTTTTCTTAATAGGTGTAGAGTTGCTATATTGCCTATTATGAAAGCAATACAAATAATTTCTTGGGGGGAGAGAATTATGACAGAAAAAAGTATAAAAAACGATAAGCCGAGGCTGATAATGTATGGTGCTGAGCTGGCAATTGCACTATTTGGTTTGATATATTTGATACTTGCTGCGGCGGGTATTGGCATCGAGGTAGTGCCTGAAGGATCAAGAATATCATCAGGTATTGCGACGGTCTTTCTAGGTATTGGACTGATCGCAATAGAGCTAATATTCAGATATAGACTTCCTATAATGATACATGGTATATATGCATTATACATATTTTTCTCTAATGTGATAGGTAGTTGTATCGGACTGTTTAGATTTATGTTTACACCATTCTTGTGGAGAGGACAGCTTATAACTGATTTCGGTTGGTTTGATAAGATAATGCACTCTATACTTGGGTATGTGCTTTGCGTAGTTGCAGTGTATTTAGCTATTAAAAGTAACATTTGGAATAAAAGCATTATAGGCGATATACTTATAATCCTTGCTATTAGCATGGGTTTTGCGTCGCTTTGGGAAATATTTGAATTCACTTGTGATAGTATCATACCAAACCAAGACATGCAGAGAGGCCCTGAACTGCTAGATACAATGGTGGACATGACTCTTCATTTGATATTTACAGTAGTGTTTATAGTGCAATATTTGTTGTCTAAATATACTAAATGTGCGTTCGGAATTAATTATCTAGTGGCTAACTTGTCTACGGGCGGAAGTACTAGACTACCAAAGATAAAAGATGAAACTAAATTACAAACAGGTGATGATCAACAAATAAACCCTGATCAAGACTAATAAATCGTGGTGAAAAGCAGTAATGTACTGCGTGTGAATATATGTTGCAAGATGATAGAATAAGTAAAGTAGGCAAGTCGTTTATAAAATTCGTTTCGTTAAATATCCTGAGTATGTTAGCGATGTCTTTTTATATACTTGCGGATACAATTTTCGTTGCCAATATCCCTGAAATAGGAGCTGAGTGCTTGACGGCACTTCAGTTAGTTTTGCCATTCTTTAGCTTGCTTAATGGTTTTGGTGTATTGCTCGGAGTAGGTGGCGCTACGCTGTACTCTGTGTCAAAGGGCTCTGGTGACGATGAAAGGGCAAATAGAATATTTACTCAAGTAATGATAATCGGTGCTGGGTTTGGTGCATTGTTTACTGTGCTAGGATTAACTATACCTCGTCAAATTGTGACCATGCTTGGCGCAAGAGGTAATATAGTAGATTTGGCGGTGACATACCTTATGGCACTTTCTATTTGTAATTTGCCGTTCGTGGTAAATCATATCATGCTTGCGTTTGTAAGGAATGACAATGCTCCTAGGCTTGCTATGACAGCGGTGGTTGCAAGTAGCTTATTTAATGTAGTACTAGACTGGATACTTATATTTCCTTGTGGATTGGGTATATTCGGTGCTAGCTTTGCGACAGGTTTATCATCAGTAGTTTCATTGATAATTATGAGCTGGCATTTCATTCGCAAAAAGAATAACTTCAAATTCATGCGACCATCTTTTCATTGGCGTGATATAAAATTCACCGCGGCGGCGGGTTTTCCGTCCATGATAGCAGAGCTGTCAAATGGCGTAGTTATAATAGTATTTAATACACTTATACTTAGCATAGGCGGAGAAAGCGGACAGGTTGCTATAAACGCTTATAGTGTGACGGCAAACTTAGCACTTGTAGCGATGTTTACTTTCAATGGTATTTCTCAAGGAATTCAACCGCTATTTAGCCTAAACCATGGTGCGGGTAAACAAAAAAACATGGCAAGAATACTACTTTACGGGTGCTTAACTGCGGTCGGAATGGCGACATTATATTACATGTCATTTTACTTTGGACGCGACGCGTTGATAAGCCTATTCAATAATGCAGGATCAGATGAGATGACGAGCATCGCAAAGCAAGCAATTGCACTTTATAATATCGCGTATTTTGCGGCGGCACTTAATGTAGTCGCGACGTCGCTACTTGCCTCAAGCGGTAAGCCGACATATAGCTTTATTATATCGATACTTAGAGGATTGATATTGCCAGTTGGATTAGCATTTTTGATGTCTAGCCAATTAGGATTAGTGGGTATATGGCTTACTATGCCTATAGCAGAGTTTATAACCCTCATTGTTTCAGTGGTGTTCGTAGTGATAAATCAAGTTAAAAATAGGAGGCAGATATGTCAAGACTAAATATAGTTAACGGTATGGCAATGCTTAGTTTTTTAAGCGAAAACAAAATCGAGTTAGACGGTGAAGTAATACCTTTTAATGAGGGAATGTGCGACGGAGATGCTACTGAAGATATATTCGGCGGTGAGTTTTCCATGATGAGGTGTGCAGCGCATGGAGTAGGAATAGAAGAGTATGAAGATATAGTTATTAATTTTCTTCATCCGCTTTTCTCTTTTGATCATGACGAAATGCATTTATTTTTCGATGATGATATGTTCTGTCAGATAAATCTGATCACGCTATTAGCGTATTTGGATATAAATGAATACGACGGAAGAGTCGCATTGCACCTTATCGATCATAGTTTTAATGAATTAGTTATGTTCGAAATAAAGCCTGCAGGATTTTATGAAATATACAAAAATGTACTTATAGAGAAACGTATACCAAACGAGGTGCTACCAGAGATAATGTCTGATGCGGTAGTAAAATACCTTGATTACGCTGGCGATAACAGTGAAATTGCACAGTATATACTAGATAACATCGACGTGAATGAAACTGAGCTTCTGGACATGCTTTTTTCACGGTTTGAAAGTTATGGACTTGGAGATACTTCGCTACAAAAACAGATAGATATAGTAAAAAACAACAATTGGCAAGAATAATTACACAATATTATAAATTATCGCTTAATTTGCACGATATTTATAAACAAACTTAGGATTTTATACAATATAATCAATTATATGACAAAATATCGCAAAATTTGAGTGTCGAAAAATGATATAATTCAAATGGTTAGTTGCTTTGCTTGTTAAAACGATCAATAAATTGCAAAAAGAATAATTATTCGACAAAATTCGACATTAATTATTGAATGATATTCAAAAATTAATATTTATTGAATGATATTCAATAAATACATTGCCTTCTTGCAATTTATGTGTTATAATTCATATGCGGTTTACTTATGGAGGTATTTATATTGAATAAAATTAAAGTTTTAGTAGTTGATTGTGATGTGGAAAATAGCGGTCGTTGTGCGAGAGAACTAAGCAACGACTTTATCGAAGTAATAGGAATCGCAACTGATGGGCAAGAATGCATCGAAATGATGAAATACAATGATATTGACGCTGTGCTTACAGAGTTAGTATTGCCTATGTATGATGGGTACGCTATTTTGAATGCGGTCAATTCCCTTACTGATATAGTCAAGTCACCTAAAGTGTTTATTATGTCTAAACTTATGGGCGAAGCGTACATAAATAAAGCAATGCAGTTAGGTGCGTTGTATTACTTCTTTAAGCCATGCAATTATGATTATGTAGGAACTGTGATAAAGTCATCAATGGAGACTGATCCTTTTGCTGATGCCAAAAATGCAAGATTTAGTAATATTAATGAAAAAGGTATTGAGTCTAAAGCTATCGCTGATAAGCGAATTAATAATTCTATTGATGAAAAGATAGCGAAGATATTTATATCAGTAGGTATTCCTGCGCATATAAAAGGATATCAATTTTTAAGGGCAGCGATCAAACTTGTTGTAAGTAAACATGAGATGATTAATAATATAACTAAGCAGTTATATCCTGGTGTGGCAGAGCAGTATGATACCTCAGCAAGCAAGGTGGAGCGTGCGATAAGACACGCTATAGAAGTAGCGTGGAATAGAGGCAAGTTAGATAATATCAACAAACTATTTGGTTTTAAGATATATAATGCGAATGAAAAGCCTACTAATGGCGAGTTTATAGCCCTTATAGCTGATAAGCTAATGGTCGATAATAATTACCAACAATAATATAATAATTCCTCATGTATTTTTATCCTTCATGTGATATAAATTTGTGGGGAATTTGCTTTTTAGGTAACTTTTGGCGTGTTTTCACCGATTTTTTCGTCTTTTAATGTAAATTTTTAAGAATTATGCATAAATGTGTTGACTTTTAGAAAATAAGTATTATAATAGAATTTAAAAATGAGTGTGTTGGGAGGATATTAATAATGCCAATTTATAGAAAGTGTCCAAGGTGTGAGTTGAATTATATTCTACACGAAAAGGATTATTGCGATGTATGCCTATTAGAAATGAAAGGTGTTGACGTTCATGCGACTGACGATGATGATTCTTTATGCCCAGAGTGTCATGAGGTATTCGTGGCACCAGGTCAGGCTATGTGTCCAGCATGCACTATCAAATTGCGTGGTGCTAAGGCTAAAGTGGACGAGGAAGAAGAGCCTGAAAACCGTCTTGCTGCCATGACTGAGGAAGAGGAGTGGGACGCGGATGGCGAGTCTACATTCGAAGATCCTTCGGTTAATGACGATGATTTGGTTACTGGTGACGCTTTTGACGAAGACTATGATGACGAAGAAGAAGAGATGAGCGACATAGATGACTTCGAGGCTGTTGATGACTTCGAGGACTTAGGTGATATAGACGATATAGACGATATCGACGAAGACGAAGATGATGACGATTTCGATGAGTACGATAAGAAAGGCAAAAGTAAAGCGAAGAAGAAAAAAACAAAAAATTCTGAATTGGGCGATTTGCTTGATGATTTTGACGATGATCTAGATATGGATCTTGACGAGCTTGGTGATGAGTTGGGGCTTGATGATGAAGATTTCGAGTAATACTTGTAGTCAAATCATATAATTTAAAAATTTAATTAGAGTTTTATATACCTTTTACATAGTAGAAGGTATATTTTTTATACCAAGTGCGTATTTTGTATTATATATACATTATAGTGCGGGTTTGATATTTGAACTAGTAAGGTAATTGTATTTAACTTGTATATAGTGCTGGTTGTTGGGCATACTTTTTTATATAGTATTATTATCTATTTGGAGGTAAATATGACAAAGCTAGATATCGCAAAAAAAAGAGTGGAATTGCTACGCGGTCGCATGATCAAGATAAAAGTAAATATAGGCAGGAATAGATTCACATATTACGATGGCACTATCGATCAGTTGCATCCTAATGTCTTTACTGTAAAGACTCAGCTATATGGTACGGAGAGGACTTTATCATTCACTTATGTAGATGTATTGTCTAAAATAGTAAAGTTTTACCCTATCGAAGAAAATTCTCAAGATATATTGTCATAATTCCGCGGTTGCCTTAATATATTTGTATAGATAATGCAGGGCTGTCAAGCATTTTGGTAATGCTCGCACTAATATATTTTTGGAGGCAAAATAATGGAAAATGAATTGGATTTCGTAGAGATGAAAAATGAGTCTATGGTTGTTTATGGTAAGGCTTCAGCTACTGCTCAGTGCAATATTGACAGTACCGCTAAGGGTGGAGTGAAAAAACTCTTGTCTGTCACTAGTTCGGTTGCTAGTAGTATTGTAGAGCGAGCGGGGGATATGGTAAAAGTCATCGCCACTCTTAATTGTAAGGTTATCTTTATTAATCATGATGGCGTCATGGATAGT
The DNA here is from genome assembly GCA_947038565.1 of uncultured Clostridia bacterium. Lineage (GTDB taxonomy): Bacteria > Bacillota > Clostridia > Christensenellales > UBA3700 > MGBC100798. Next base: position 185,590 of record CAMQWP010000003.1, on the reverse strand, counting down.
TATGACTATCTAAGCGAATTTTCTACTATGGTCGAGGGCGATATTGCTGCCATCGATAGTTCTAAGGCAATGTGGGCGATGTGCAACGTCCTTGACGTGGATAGCAGTGTGAGGGGTGATATTATATCTGTTCAGTCTGTTATAGGCATTGAGGTGATCTGTGTAAGTGCTGTTAGTTGCAGTTGCGTGGCAAAAGTTTGTGATGATATTCTTGTCAAGACAGAGAGCGTGCCTTGTCAGCTCGCTACTATCATGCGTGATACTTTCAGCATTGACGAAGATTATGAAAGCGGTTCGGATATTGAAAAGATTCTTTTCTTTGACTCGTCTGCAATTATTACTGGTGCTAAAGCGGATGAAGGCAAGGCTATCGTAAGCGGTACTCTTTGCTCGACTGTCGTATACATTGCGGACGGCGCACCTTGTTCAAAAGTTTTCAACATACCATTCGCACAGGATATTTCTCAAGCGGGAATGTGTGAGTGTGATAAGCTAGCGTTATCCGTAAGGGTTTCTGATAGCAAGATAGTTATCAGTGGTGTAGAGGGTGATAATGTACTATGCTTACAGTTTGAGTTGGTATGTGATGGCATTTGCTTTATTACAGAGTCTAAAACTGTAATATTAGATATGCATTGTCCAAATAATAAAATTGATATGGAGTATTGCGAGTGTCAATATAACGAGTATTTAGGTCAGTCAGCTATGTCCGATAAGATCATCGGTAGTGCGGAGCTGGCTGAAGACATGTGTCCAGCGCATAAGATATTGGCGACAACTATCTCTAGGCAAGTAGTGGCTAATACATATGTCGAAAGCGGTATGATAATGGTGGAAGGTCTACTAGCATGTAATGTCATGTATGAAGATACTGACGGTGAGTGCTCATCAATCATGGTAGAGTTGCCGTATAGCTTGCAGTTCGACGGCTCTACTTATGACGAGAGTGCTAAGTATATTTGCGATAGTATGATAGAGCAATTGTACGCAAAGATCAAGCGTGATCGTGAGATAGAAGTCACTGCGATGATAAGTATCTACATGCTATGCGATAAGCCTATGAATAATAAGTGTGTAAGTAGCTATACTAGAGGCGAGGAAATGGTCGGAGTGGATTATGCTATGAGCATATATCATTCTTGTGCGGGCGAGAGCTTGTGGGATATCGCAAAGGCTATGAATGCACCTATGCATAAATTAGCTTGTCAAAACCCTTCTCTTGGTGATTGTTCTACGGGTCAAAATGTGGTGTATTACAGACAGCTAAACTCTTGCAAATAGTTAGCTGAAACCAGAAGTATATCGCGGTGGATAATTAAATATATATTATATAAGGCGGAAGTTAAAAACTTTCGTCTTTTTCCGTCATTATAATACATGCAATATTTGTGTAAAAGCTATTGCATTTTTGAATGCGATAGGATATAATGTCTTTATGGATAAACTAAAAGTTAGAGTTAATGCAAAAATCAATTTGACATTAGATGTACTAGGCGTGTACGGCGAGGGGTATCATGAGCTTGACACTGTAATGGCGTCAGTAGGAATATTCGATAATGTAGAGTGTACTAGGGCTGATGGTATAAGCGTGCGTATGGATGGCAAGGCTCAAGACGTTAATAATACCGCGTACAAGGCGTGGGCGATCTGTAATGAGAAGTATGGTATAGGTGGACTAGATATAGTCATCACGAAAGGTATTCCGTTCGGTGCGGGGCTAGGCGGATCATCAGCAGACGCCAGTGCTGTACTATACTGCATAGGCAAGATTTACGGAATAAGCCAGTCGCAATTATTAGAAGTTGCTTGCCTAGTCGGAAGCGACGTGTCCTTTATGTTAAGCGGTGGTATTATGCGATGTGGAGGTAAAGGCGATGATCTTAAAGCGTTACCATTCCATGATTATGCAATTGTCGTATTGAAAGGCAAGAATAGCACAAATACTCGTGAGGTATTCCGCCATCATGATGATGTTGGACGCGTTACTGCGCACACTGCAAGATTTGTAGACGGCATATCAAATAAAGGCGAAAGACTTTCTGCGATAGGTAATGGTTTGCAGCATGCGGGGGTCGTATGTACTCCCGAAGTATCCTTGCTAGTGTCTGCACTTAGTGACTATAGTAGCGTGGTTAGTATGAGCGGTTCGGGTGCAAGTGTATTTGCGGTATTCCCTAATTTCGACTGTGCAAATCAGGTAGCAAGTGAGCTGAAAGGAAGATTTCCATTCGTAAAAGCATGTAAAGTGCTAGACTATGGTATAAAAGAATTGGTATAATATAATAAATATAACTAAAATGCTTGCTTAATTGTTTTTTATGTTATATAATGTAGTATAAAATAATGGAGGAGTGTGTGATATGAAACATATTAATACTATTGTAAATTCAGGTATGAAAAAAACTGGTAACATAGGTTGTGGAGAGTGTCAGTCAAGCTGTCAATCTGCTTGTAAGACTAGCTGTACTGTAGGTAACCAATCTTGTAGACATCAAGATGAGAGAGTTAACACTACTATCAAGCCTCTTATCTAATGGTACATTCATTTAAATATAATCACAAAGGTCGAGATTATCATTTTCTATTTGATGTAGAAACTGCTAGCTTGCATAATATTGATAAGGACGCATATTTAGTCGCTAAGGATAAGTTCGGCGAGTTGAGCGAGTCAGAGATGATTGAGCTTGATGGCATGGACAAGTCGTTAGTCGCTGAGATAAGTGCGGAATTAGATCAGTTAGAGGACGAGGGCAGTGTTAATACTGCTAATTATTCTTGTACTGGGGATAAACAGATTGGTGAGATAAAGGCACTTTGCCTACATATTTGCCATGATTGTAATCTTAGGTGCAAGTATTGTTTTGCTGACGAGGGTACTTATCACTCTAAATTGCGTGAGTACATGTCTTTCGAAGTCGGTCAGAAAGCTATTGATTTTATTGTCGCAAATAGCGGTAAGCGTCACAGCTTAGAAGTTGACTTCTTCGGCGGCGAGCCACTTATGAATTTAGATGTAGTTAAACAGATCGTTGAGTATGCGAAAGCTCAAGCAGTAATTCACAATAAGCAGTTTAATTTCACTATGACTACTAACTGCGTGCTTCTTACTGATGAGAATATCAATTGGCTTAATGAAGAAATGTTTAATGTCGTTTTGTCTATTGACGGACGAGAGTGTGTGCATGATAAGCTAAGACGTACTATTAATGGTAAAGGTTCTCAATCTTTAGTCCTTGCAAATGCGAAAAAATTTAGAGATGTCAGAGGTGATAAGTCTTATTACGTTAGAGGTACTTTTACTTCAAACAACTTAGACTTTGCTAGTGATGTGCTTTATCTTAGAGATCAAGGTTTTGACCAAATAAGTGTCGAGCCAGTAGTCTTGCCAGAGGATAGTCCTATGGCACTAAGAGCGGAACACTTACCTCAGATTATGCTAGAGTATGAGCGTCTTGCGAGTGAGTATCTTGATTCAAGATCAAGTGGTAAGTGGTTTAACTTCTTTCACTTTATGATGGATCTTGATGGTGGGCCTTGTATCAAAAAGCGTATTACGGGCTGTGGTGCTGGTTGCGAGTATCTTTCGATAACTCCTTACGGCGACATATACCCTTGTCATCAGTTCTCGGAAGAGGAAGGATATAAGCTAGGAAGTGTCATGAGCGGAGAGTTTTGCTTAGATATTTCTAAAAAGTTTGCGAAAAATACTGTTTTCAATAAACCTGATTGTATGGCTTGTCCTGCAAAATATTATTGTAGCGGTGGTTGCTGTGCTAATAACACTCATTTTATGGGCGATATGTCAAAACCGTACTCTATGAGTTGCGAGATGATGCGTAAAAGATTTGAGTTGTCACTTGCTATTGCAGGTATTGAGCGTAGTTTAGTTTAAAACTTTTAATTATATATTTATTTTTATTATAATACTATTTAACTTTATTTTCATTTGCTATTGACTATGGCGATTATAAAGTATATAATGGTTTAGTAAGTTGTTATGAGGAGGCAAATTGTGGAAACAAAGGAAACAAGAAAGATTAACTCGAAGAAAAAGTCGAAAGGCATGTCAAAGGCGCTTAGTATCGTCATATTGACAGTTGTTGTCATTTCACTTATTCTGGGTGGAGTATTCGCTTTCGTTTCACTAGATAATGGTGAGCTGGGTGTTACTGACTACATTGGTTATGCGAATAATATTAAGCTAGGTCTTGACGTTAAGGGTGGTGTTTACGCTGTATTTGATGTAGATAAACAAGACTTCATAGATAATAAACACACTGGTAAAGAAGAAGAAATCAACGATGCGTTTGATCATGCCGTTAATGGTACTGTTTCACGTCTTACCGATTTGCTTTTCAGTAAAGGTTATACTGAGTCTCAGGTAACCGTTTCTGGCAGTGCTGACGATAAGAAGATCCGTGTCGAGGTTCCAGACGTTGACGATCCAAGCGAAATCTTTAAACTTATCTCTAAGCCTGCTACGCTAGGTATGTACGAGGTTACAGCGAACGAGGACGGTACTTTTACAAAAGTAAATCCTGACTCTGATCCGCTAGTAAACGGTACTCACATCGAGCAAGCTAATGTAGGTCAACAAGAAGGTAAATTCGTTATTCAGCTTAAGTTCAATGACGAGGGTGCTAAGGCATTCGCTGATGCAACTACTGCTCTTGTTGGTAAAAAGCTAGGTATCTACCTTGATGGTAAAGTTATCATGGCTCCAAACGTTGAAGCGGCTATTACTGATGGTAAAGCAGTTATCACTGGCGATTACACTTACGATCAAGCATATGAGTATGCTGTAAAGATCCAGTCAGGTGCATTGCAAGTTAAGTTAACAATGGACTCTTCAAGTGTCATCTCGGCTTCTCTTGGTAAGAACGCTCTTACTCAAGGTCTAATAGCTGGTGGTGTAGGTCTTTTACTTATCATTATTTTACTATGCTTTAGATATAGACTTCTAGGCGTGGCAGCAAGTATATCATTGATATTCTTCACTTTCACATACCTATTTATTCTATCTATATTCCCTTGGGTTCAGTTGACTCTTCCAGGTATCGCAGGTATCCTATTATCTATAGGTATGGCGGTCGATGCGAATGTAATCATATTCGAGCGTATCCGTGAGTTGTTCGCTGGTAATAATGCTAGAGATATTAAAGCTAGTATTAATCAAGGTTTCAAAAACTCTTTATCAGCAATCATTGATGGTAACGTAACTACTATTATAGGTGCAACAGTACTTGTATTCATCGCAGCATCAGCTATTAAAGGCTTTGCGATTACGCTACTTATCGGTATATTTATATCACTTATCAGCTCATTGGTATTCACTAGATTGATATTGAAGTGCTTTACAGCATTAAATTGTAATTCTACTGCATTATATGGTCTAAATATTAAAGATGTAGATTATCACATTGATTACAATGAAGATAATAAAAATGAGACAAATTCAGACGTTGAAAATATAGATAACGTCATGATTGATAGTAGTGACAGCGATGTCGCTATAGATGTTACATCAACTGTGGAGGTACTAGCATAATGAAAAAGATTAAAATGAGTCTTGCAGGTACTAAAGTAGTAGAGAAATGGAAGATTTGGATAACTATTCCTATCGTAATAGTTATGCTTGCTCTTGTAGCTTTCGGTATTTATGCTGGAGTGAAAGGTGATGTTGCTCAAGGCATTAATGTTGGTATCGACTTTACTGGTGGTAATATCGTAACTATACATTTTAAAGATAATCTTGACAAAGATACTTATAATGCTAACCTAGCTATTGTTAATGAAGTGTTAAGTGCTCATGGCACTGAATCAAGTCTTGATCAGCAGGCTGGCGAAACTGGTATAGTAATTAGATATCCATTGATATCAAAAGACAATACTGAAAATGAAGTATCTAATGCAGCAGTTAAAGCGGATATCGAGAAAATATTTGAAGGAAAATTGCTTTTAAATGCAGAGGGTGTTCCTACTGTTGACTTGGAGTATAATGGTCCGAGTGCAAGTGCTACACTTATACTAACTGCATTTTTATCAGTATTGATTTCTACTATCCTTATACTTTTCTATATCATCATAAGGTTTAAAAACTTGTTTACTGGACTATCAGCTGTTATAGCACTTATCCATGATGTAATTATGGTATTCTGTATGACACTTATATTTAATATACAGATTAACTCAGCCTTTATCGCAGCGATCATAACGGTTATTGCCTACTCAATTAATAATACTATCGTATTATTTGATAGAGTTCGTGAAAACGAGTTGGATCACCCTATAGGTGTTCCTATGAATCGTAACTACGTAGTAAATAAATCTATTGCTCAAACACTTTCAAGAAGTATGATCACTACTATTACTACTATGGCTGCTATAGTTATCTTCGCTATTATTGGTGTTGACGCTATTCGTGAGTTTGCTCTTCCAGTTATATTCGGTCTTGTTGCCGGTACTTTCTCTTCTGTATTCTTAGCTCCGTCTTTGTACTGTCAGATGAAAGCTGCTAGTGATAGAGCGGAAATCAAGAGAAAAGCTAAACCTAAAAAAGAAAAGAAGTCTGGTCACCGTAAGGCGAAAGAGGCTATCTAATTAGATATTGCAATCTATTAAAATATTGCTAAAATCATAACATTAAATATAATATATGAACGAGTGAATGCTTGTTCATATATTTTTTTGCCAAAATTAGTAGTTATCTTGTAATATTATCCTATAATTATTAAATAGGCATTGAAAAAAAACGAAAAATAGTGTATAATAATATATTATACTTGTTTTAATGTATAAGTGTATAAATTGTCTTAATAAGAGCATCTTTAGGGTAAATAAACATTTATTCTAGTATTATAAAAATGTACTAGGATATATTATTTTATCCTAGTTTGAATATGGAGTGAGTATGGATTATCTAGTTAAAAGAAAGCATGTGCCAGAAGAGGTTATAAACAGAGTATCCGGAGAAAATGACATATCTAGAGATATGGCAGAGTTACTTTGCATGCGTGATATAACTGATAGCAACGAAATATCAGGATTTTTGCACCCTAATATAGCAAACCTTACACCAGTATTTAATTATTCTGGCATGGAGCAGGCTAGAGATAGGATTAAAAAAGCTGTAGATCAAGACGAAGTGATAGTTATCTATGGTGATTATGACTGCGACGGTGTATGTGCGTCTTCTATACTATATTTGTTCTTGAGCTCTCTAGGTGCTACTGTTCATTATTTTATCCCGCATAGAAAAAAAGACGGCTACGGGCTAAGTAATAGAACTATCGAGCATATTGCAGAAGAGTACTTGCCAGACTTAGTTATTACTGTTGACTGCGGAATATCTTCTCATGAAGAGATACGGTACGGTATTAATGAGCTTGGTCTTGATTTTATAGTTACTGATCACCACGAGCCACCTGAAATACTACCAGAGTGTATTACCATTGATCCTAAAATAGACATGAGCGAAGATACTTTTAATGAGCTTTGCGGTGCAGGTATTGCACTTAGACTTTGCGAGGCAATTGGCGGACAAAAGGCACTTATGTATTATATCGATCTAGCTTGTATGGCGACTATCGGAGATATCGTCCCTCTTGTCGGAGATAATAGAATAATAGTAAGTTATGGTATGCAAATACTTAATGCACGAGCTAGAATGAATACAAAGCTATTGCTTGAGAGCGTTGGTATTCCTGAGGGGAATATGGCTACTAGTACTGATATTGCATTTAGGATTGTACCGAAAATCAATGCTATTGGTAGACTTTCGGACCCTATGAAGTCAGTAGCAATGCTGACCGATCCTGACTACTTTTTTGTAAAGCATTTAGTAGAGGGTGCGACTGTAAATAACACAGATAGACAACAGTTCACAGAGGATTTAGTTACTGATGTGCTTACAGAATTAGAGTCATTTGATCTAGTAAATAATAAGATAATAGTACTATATAGTGATAAGTGGGAAGCGGGGGTGCTAGGTATAGCTTGTTCTAGGCTTGTAAGCATGTTCCATCGTCCTGTAATACTTCTTACTGAAATAGACGGTATATATAAAGGTTCATGTCGCAGTGTGGAAGGGATAAATATGCACGACTGCTTATGTGCAACTAGTGGATTTTTAAACTCGTACGGCGGGCATAAAATGGCATGTGGTCTAAGCGTCACAACATATAATATTGAGTCATTTGTTATGGCAATTAATGAATACGTAAGGACTGTAAGTGACGATATTTTCTTGCCTCATACAATTTATGATCAAGAAAAAACAGCGGAGAAAGTGAGCTTGCAGTTGACTGATGAGCTTAGCATGCTAGAGCCTTGTGGATGTGCTAATCCTTCGCCAGTATATAAGATAGCGAACTGGAGTAGTGACTTCAATAGGATAACTACGACTAAGCATACAAAAAGCAAATATAGTGATGAATTTGAACTAGTGTCTTTTGGCGGGTTTGGTCATATGTCAGCAGTAAATGATGCAAGTCGCAAGCATGCCGTAGCTGAGTTGTCATGTAAAATATTTAATAACCGCAAATATGTACAAGGTATAGTGCGTAGCATGGAGCTTGATATGAGTAACTTTAAAGGTGATGAAGATTATCTTGCGATAAAGTATTTGTATAACGCAAAGTATGATGATAGTACGATATTCGATATAAATTATATCAGCGAAGCGGACGTAAGGGCAGTAAGCAAAAACTCGCTTTTCGGCACACTCTACGTGGCAAGCAGTGCAAGCACTTATAATAAATATATCAAGGTGTTAGACGGTGTAGTTATAAGAGAAGATATAAGGAATATTAGCGAAGATAACCCATACAATAGAATTATTTTAGATATGGATATGAGCAACAATGTAGTATACTATAGCAGTATCGTATTCCTGGATGAGCCTATTTCCCGTGGCGTAATAGATTATTATAAGCTAAATAAAGATGTATCTATATGCTACGTTTCGGATAGCAAATGGACTGATGGTGTTGAACGTGTGAAGAGGGCTTTCCCTGATGTCGACGCTATGCGTAGGGTATTCGGATATGTCAACACTATACTTTCAAAACACGTAAAACTCACTAATTTGGCAGAGCTTTACGACGTGTACATGCCTAAGCATGGAGGCAATATTATAGAGTTTTATATGGCGTTATTCGTATTCTTTGAGCTGAAAATCATCAGAATGAGAGGTGGGTATTTAATGGTGGACAAAGCTGTTCGCACAAGCCTTGAGAGTAGTACAATATACACTAAGATTAGAGAGGTAATATATGGATAAGATTATATTAGAAAAAATTAAACTTCATTATCCTGCTGAGCAGTACGAGAAACTGCGCAAGGCTTATGATTTCGCAAAGCAAGCTCATACAGGACAAAAGCGTCAGTCTGGAGAGGATTATTTTATTCATCCTTGTGCGGTAAGTGAGATTTTAGTGGATTTGGGTCTTGACTATGAGACTGTAATGGCGGCCTTTCTTCATGATGTAGTAGAGGATACTCCGTGCACTGCGGCTGAGCTAGAAGATCAATTTGGTAAGACTGTAGTTATGCTTGTGTTAGGCGTTACAAAGCTAGATAGAGTCCAGTTTAAGTCTAAAGAAGACGAACAGGCTGAGAACTTGCGTAAGATGTTATTTGCTATGAGTGATGACATAAGAGTAATAATTATCAAGCTGTGTGATAGACTTCATAACATGCGAACATTATCATTCAAAGCCCCAGAAAAGCAAATACTTACCGCTAAAGAAACGCTTGAAATATATGCACCGATAGCAGCAAGACTTGGTATGGGTACTATAAAAGGTGAGTTAGAAGACTTATCTATGAGATATATTGCGACTGATGAGTATTATGCATTAGTCGAACAAGTTGCCGCGAAAAAGGTAGAGAGACAGGAGTTCGTAACTAAGGTTGTAGGCGAGATAAATGTTAAACTAAACGAGATGAATATAAAGGCTGAAGTTAATGGCAGACCTAAACATTTCTATAGTATCTATAAAAAAATAAAGTCGGGAAAAGATTTTGAACAAATATATGACCTTATAGCAGTCCGAATCATAGTCGATAATATCAAGGATTGTTATGCGGTGTTAGGCGTGATCCATACTATGTGGAAGCCATTACCGGGACGATTTAAAGACTATATCGCTATGCCAAAAGACAATAAATATCAATCACTTCATACCACTGTTATATCTAGATATTCATCACCATTTGAGGTGCAAATAAGGACTTCGGAGATGCACGCTATTGCTGAGTATGGTATAGCGGCACACTGGAAGTACAAAGAAGGTCTATTCTCAGGCAATCAAACGCTTGTGGAAGATAGAGTACAATGGCTAAGAAGTGTTATGGAAGTACAAAAAGACTTGAAGGATAATGCAGAGTTTTTGCGATCGCTGAAACTTGACTTGTATCCTGATGAAGTGTTTGTTATGACTCCAAAAGGCGATGTTGTAAGTCTGCCACAAGGTGCTACTGGTGTGGATTTTGCTTACTATGTGCACTCGGCAGTAGGTAATAAATGTATTGGAATTAAGATGGATGGTAAGATAGTTCCACTTAATACTAGGCTAACTAATAACACTATTATAGAGGTAATTACTTCGAATAATTCTAAAGGCCCGAGTAGGGACTGGCTGAAGTTTGTAGTGACGCCGTCAGCTAGAAACAAGATACGCACATTCTTCAAAAAAGAGATGCGTGAGGAAAATATCAAGCGTGGTCGCGAAATGCTAGAGCGTGAAGCGAAACATAGAGGATATAGTATGTCCGAGCTTATCGCGAATGAAGAGTGGCACAAGCATATGCGTACAAGGTACTCACTAAGTGATATGGAGGACGTATACGCGGAAGTCGGATATGGTAATTTTACAACTAATAAGATCATTCTAAAGCTAATAGATATATTCAAAAAGTCTATCGCGACTACTCCTTCGGTGATAGAAGTAAGCAAGAATCATGACCCGAAAAACAAAACTCATAGTGGTATTTTGATACGTGGTTTTGATGATTTCTTGATACGTCTTTCGCATTGTTGTAATCCTGTTCCAGGCGATAAAATCATCGGTTATGTGTCAAGGGGGAGAGGCGTTTCTATCCATAGAAGTGACTGTCCGAACATGAAAAATGTCGAGACAGAGCGTATTATCGAAGCAACATGGCCAGAACATTTGCAATCGAAATTTACTGCTAATCTTGAGATAATAGGTATAAATAGCAGTCATTTCTTGCTAGATATAACTATGATGTTTGCAAATAGTAAAAAGACAATAAACAAAGTAAATGCACGTGTAGAAGACGACTTAAAGGCTATTATTTCTATAGGCGTAGAGATATGCGGCGTGGAAGAGTTGGCAGAACTTATCCGTAAGTTAAACGGGATAGATGGAGTAACTAATGTATATAGAGTATAAAGATTATAAAATTCAAGAAATAAAAAACGGACCATTACAAAACAACACTTATATAGTAATAAAAGACGGCTCGGCGGTGGTTATAGATCCTGCAAGTCGCGTCATTAACGATGAGATTTTAAGACAAAATTTGCATGTCGAGGCAGTGCTTCTTACTCACGGACACTTTGATCATATCAAGGGTGTTGCTCCGTTCTTAGCGGGTGGAGTGGGTGTGTATATTCATGAGGCGGATAATCCTAAATGCAACGGGAATGTGATAGGCAATAGGCTTGTACAGTTCCGCATAGAGCCATTTAATGCCACTGATTTCGTGGAAGACAATGATGTGCTTGAGTTGCTAGGTCTTGAGTTTAAGGTCATCCATACGCCAGGTCATTCTGTAGGTTCAGTATGCTACGTGTTGGGCGATGTTATATTTAGCGGAGATACTATTTTCGATCAGTCTTACGGCAGGTACGATTTCGAAGACGGTAGTTTGTCACAGCTAAAAAATTCTATCATTAATAAAGTATTTGAACTAGAAGGTGAGTATAAAATTTTATCAGGTCACGGCAACAGCACGACTATGAGTCGTGAGCGAAAAGGTAATATGATACTATGGAGTTAAGGCTTACTACAAATACCAGTTTTGAGCTGGATTTTATGGATATAATCAGACTTTTCTCACCGCATGTAACTGTAGTAGAGGACGCTGAAGAGTGTAATGTTTCTATAGTTTGCGAGAGCGGACAAGGCAGTATTTCGGATTATTCTATACCCGAAAAAGTAAAAATAACTGTCGCGTATGCTGATTATACACAGAGCGAAATCGTAGATATAAAAGGATTTGGCGAGATAAAAGCTAAGAGCGAAGTAAAAAGAGTGTCGAAAGTAATGCTTTACGATTTGTTGTCTGAAAAGACAAATGTTTCACTTCCTTATGGCTCGCTGACTGGCATACGTCCTACAAAACTCTACCACGAGCGTGAAGCAAGTGACGGTGACGCGTATGAGTATTTTACTGATTTTATGAGAGTAAATGAGGATACTACTAAACTTATTCGTGAAATATGCGATAATCAGGCAGGGATATATAGTCTAAATGAAGGCGAGGCGGATTTTTTCGTAAATATTCCTATTTGTGTTAGTAGATGTAGTTATTGCTCTTTCATATCGGCGGAGTTAGGCAGAATAAAGCATTGGGTCGCACCATACGTTGCACAGCTTATTCGAGAGATAGAGTCATGCAAAAAGCTAGTAATAGATAGCGGATATAAGATCAGAAGTATCTATGTTGGCGGTGGTACTCCTACTAGTTTGTCAGAGGCGGACTTTGATGCCGTCATAAGTGCTATTGTCGGTATTGAGTGCGACGAGTTTACTGTGGAAGCGGGTAGACCAGATACCATCACACGTGCAAAACTAGATACCATGGCAAGGTGTGGAGTGACTAGGATAAGTATAAACCCACAAACTTTCAATGATAAGACGCTTGCTACTGTAGGACGAAATCACACCTCTAGTATGATATACGATGTGTATAAAATGGCACGTGAATATGACTTCGATATAAATATGGATCTTATCGCGATGTTGCCAGACGAGAGCTTTGATGATTTTAAATACTCTGTAGACGAGGCTATAAAACTAGCCCCAGACAATATCACAGTGCATACTCTTGCTATCAAAAAGGGAAGCGGTTTAAAGCTCGCTAGTTATGATAACTATGGAGTGGACTTGCCGACAAAGATGGTTGATTATTCTAGGCGTGCTATCGAAGGTGCTGGATATACTCCGTATTATATGTATAAGCAAAAATATATGAGTGGAAACCTAGATAATACTGGCTACATGAAAGACGGCAAGGCATGCATATATAATATAGATATCATGGAAGAAACTCATACTATCATCGCGACTGGTGCGGGTGGAATTTCTAAGCGTGTTTTTCATAGCGAAGGTAGGATTGAGCGACTTGCAAATCCAAAAGGCATAGATGTGTACATGGAGAGAGAAGAGAAAATATTAAGCGATAAAAAGAATTTTTTTAGCTGACATACCGCGTGCGACTATGATGATAATTATATAATATCAATAATGCATTGCGATAATGATTAAGAAGTGAAGACAAATAACATGTATATCCATGAAATGTTATTGTAATAATGATTAGTAAAGGTTAATTTGTCGCAAAATCGAGAAAAATATCGTTATTTTAGTTTACATAATCAGTGTTATGTGTTAAAATACTAATGTACCTATTACTATGTTTTGCAAATTCCAATGTATCACATGGTTTTATGGAATAAATAAAATATCTGAGGAGATAATGAAATGGATACTAATATGACTAAACAAGAAGTAATTTTAGCACACGCACAACACGAGGGAGATACTGGTTCTCCAGAAGTGCAAATCGCACTTTTAACAGCTCGTATCGAGTCACTAAAGGCTCACTTTGCTATGCATAAGAAAGATAACCATAGCCGTCGTGGTCTATTACAAATGGTTGCTAAGAGAAGAAAACTTTTAACTTACCTTAAGAATACTGAGATCGAGAGATACAGAGCTATACTAGTTAAGTTAGAGCTAAGAAAGTAAGAATTTAATAATTTGCCCGAATATTCTATGTTCGGGTAAATTTTTTATTATAGTAGATAACGCTGCTAATAGTGGGCAGTGTGTTAGGAGGATGTATGAAAGAGAGAAAGATTTACAAAACGATTATTGGTGGCAGAGAAGTCGAGATTGAGACTGGCGCTTACTGTGGTCAAACTAATGGTACTTGTCTAGTTAAGTGTGGCGAGACTGTAGTAATGGTAAACGTTACTATGTCAAAATCACCTAGAGACGGTATTGACTTTTTCCCACTTGGAGTTGACTTCGAGGAGAAAATGTATTCAGTTGGTAAAATCCCTGGAGGATTTAAAAAGAGAGAAGCTCGTCCTAGTGACAAGGGTATTTTAGTGTGCCGTCTTATCGACCGCCCTTTAAGACCTCTTTTCCCAAAAGGTATGTTCAATGACGTTTCAGTCGTTGCTACTTGTCTTTCTATCGAGCCAAATTTTCCACCTGAAGTTTATGCTATGATCGGTAGTTCAGTTGCACTTAGTATTTCTGATATTCCTTTTGCTGGACCTACTGGTTCGGTTGTTGTTGGTTTCGTTGACGGTGAGTATATCATCAACCCTACATCAGAGCAACGTGATAGAAGCACTCTTCACTTGAATGTAAGTGGTACTAAAGACGCTATCTTAATGGTAGAGGCTGGTGGTAATGAGCTTACTGAGGACGAGATGATCGCTGGTATTCTATTCGCTCATGAGGAGATCAAGAAGATCGTTGCTTTCATCGAGACTATTCAAGCTGAGATCGGCAAACCTAAACTTTCTCCTGTAGTTCATACTGTTAACGCTGATATCAATGAGGCTGTTAGAGCTTACACAGATGCGAAGATGGATATAACTCTTAATGAGTTTGATAGACAAGCTCGTATGGAGCTTGAGTCAGGGCTTGACGCTGATGTTTTTGCACACTTTGCTGAGATATTCCCAGCTGGCAAGAAAGACATTGCTGAAGTTTTATACAAAATGAAGAAAGAGAAAATCCGTGCTAAAATATTAGAGACTGGTATCCGTCCTGACGGTAGACAAATCACTGATATTAGACACATATGGTGTGAGCATGGTATTCTTCCTAGAGTTCATGGTAGTGGTGTATTCACTCGTGGTCAAACTCAGGTACTTAATATCACAACACTAGGCACTATTAGCGAAGTTCAAAAGCTAGAGGGCATTGACGAAGAAGTTCGTAAGAGATACATGCATCACTATAACTTCCCAGGTTACAGTGTTGGTGAGGCTAAGCCTATGCGTAGCCCAGGTCGTCGTGAGATCGGTCATGGTGCTCTTGCAGAGCGTGCACTTGAGCCAGTTCTTCCTAATGAGATCGCTTTCCCTTACGCTATTCGTACTGTAAGTGAAGTAATGAGCTCAAACGGTTCTACTTCTATGGCAAGTGTTTGCGGTAGTTCACTTTCTCTAATGGACGCAGGTGTTCCTATCAAAGCTCCAGTAGCGGGTGTTGCTATGGGTCTTATCAGCAATGAAGACAAGAGCAATGTTAAAGTACTTACTGATATCCAAGGTCTAGAGGACTTCTTGGGTGACATGGACTTTAAAGTGGCTGGTACTAAAGACGGTATCACTGCTATCCAAATGGATATCAAGATCAAAGGTATCAATGAGCAAATCTTACGTCAGGCTTTAGAGCAGGCACGTGTAGGTAGACTTGAGATCCTTGACAAAATGAATGAAGTTATTTCTAAGCCTAATGATAGACTTTCTACTTACGCTCCAAAGATCATATCTTTCGATATCGATCCTGATAAAATCCGCGAGGTTATCGGTAGCGGTGGTAAGGTTATCAATAAGATCATAGAAGATACAGGCGTTAAAATCGACATCAATGAAGCTGGTACAGTATTTATCGCATCAGTCGATTATGAAAAAGCTGAGCTTGCAAAAGCAATAGTTATGTCTATCGTAAAAGTACCAGAGCTTAATGAGATTATCGATGGTAAAGTAGTTAGACTTATGGACTTCGGTGTATTCGTAAATATTTCTCATGGTAAAGATGGTATGGTTCACATCTCTAAGTTGTCTACTGACAGAGTTGAGTGCGTAACTGACGTTGTTAATATGGAAGATAAAGTAAGAGTTCAAGTAATCAAAGTTGATGAGAAAGGCAGAGTTGACCTTAAGTTAGTTGAAGTACTAGAGCGTAGCGGTATCAAGTCTGAGCCTCCTGTAAAGTCTGAGCCTAAGTTTGGTGGCGGCGGAAACAGAGGAAATAGAAGATAATAATCGTGCAGTATTAAAGCTGTTTGTGAGTTATCAGACATTTTAGATAAAGCATTATTTATTAACTTAAAAGAATAAAACCAATAAGGCAAGCGAATTTATCGCTTGCCTTATTTTTTTATCTAAATACATTTTTTATCATTATGCGAGTTATTGCCTAAAGCATTGTCGATGTTACTATCTTAAATGCTTTTTTGCATTACTTATTAGCACTTTATGTTACTGTTAAATTTCAATATTGATCATTAGCTTTACATATAACCGACCAGTTGTACAAAACTACATGTGTGTATTAAAAGGTTGTAAATATCATGTCGGGGCGAATATATTAGTTAAATTTTATAACATCACTTACTTTAGAGCATTTTAGATTGTTCTCTGCGTAGAACTTAAGTATTTTAGGCAGAGCCTCCGCAGTACATGCAGTAGGGTGCATAAGTATGAGGTCGCCACCCGCGATGTCTTTTGTCGCACGCTTATATATCAAGTCGGCATTCTTGTCTCGCCAGTCTATAGTATCTCTTGACCACATAATAGTCGTGTGACCCAGAGTGGCACTTGCCTCCAGAGTAAAGTCGTTAAAAGCACCTGATGGCGGAGCGAATAGATTAGTTTTTATACCTATTGTTTGCTCTATAAGGCTTTGGGTTACACTGATCTCACGCATATTCCCTTCTAGGTCTAGTTTGTCTTGATCCTTGTGTAGATAACCATGATTAGCTATTTCATGTCCGCGTGCATAGATATCTTTTAACATTGTGTCGTTCTTTGCGACCCAGCTACCACCGAAGAAAAATGTCGTTTTAACATCGTATTCATCAAGTGTATCTAGCATTGACGGCAAAAATTCATCACCCCAATACACATTTATCATAAGGCTTACGTTACTTGTCTCCGTGTTGCCTTTGTATATAGGTTTCGGAGTGGTACTCGCTGTTGTGGATATAGGATTTATAGAATATATTAGCATTGTAAGGCTGACTAACACTAGTGAAATTATTACATTGCTAAATAAATAAGTTTTTTTCATACACACCTCTAGACTATTGTATGAATGAAAGAGGAAAAATAAACCATAATTGATATAAAGTGTGCAAAAAAAGTTTAAGCCACTACTTAGATAGATAAAAATTTTAGGCTAATATCACCTAAAGTCTTTACTTTATGGGCATTATGTTATATAATATATAGGTATAAATATGCTTATTGTTGAGTTCGTTGCTGAAGCACGTATTTTTGCGGTTTTGGTAGTGGATTGTATAATATATTGCAAGTGATAATAAACGGTTTTTATTATCTAAAAGCAAGCGACCACGGGGAAAATAAGGAGAGTAAATGAATAATTCTATAACAAGACTGGACAATGGACTAAGAGTAGTTCACAAGAAGATGGAAGGCTTCAGATCTGTAGCAATTTGCGTTATGACGGCTGTCGGTAGTAGTGATGAGACTTCTATCAATAACGGTATCTCGCATTTTATAGAGCATATGATGTTCAAAGGTACTGATAAGCGTACGGCTTTCGATATCGTTAGCGAAGTGGCGGGACTAGGCGCACAAATCAATGCTTATACTTCTAAGCAGTCGACTTGCTATTATATAGTAACCGTTGATGAGTTTGCTGATAATTGCAGTGAGATATTAAGTGATTTTTATTTCAATTCTACTTTTGATAGCGTTGAGATGGAAAAAGAAAAAGGCGTAGTTCTAGAAGAGATCGCTATGAGTACTGATACTCCTGATGACTTTTGTCTTGAAAACCTTACTTCTTTATTCTATAAGGGCAATTCTTTGGGTCAGACTATACTTGGCTCTAGTGAGAATATACAGAAGTTCACTCCTGATGTATTGCATGAGTATGTGGATAATATGTATTGCGCTGATAATACAGTAGTTTGTTTTGCGGGTAATATCGAGCAAGAGAAGGCTGTTGAGCTTGCAAATAAATACTTCAAAAACAATTTTAAGAAGAAACATTCTGATAAGACTCCTGCTCCTTTCCACGAAGTGAAAAGCGACAGCATCATAGTAGCTAAGGATCTAGAGCAAGCAAATATTGCTTTTGCATTTCCAGGTCACGAGCTAGGAAGTAAGTATGACATGGCGTCAATGCTTATGAGCACTATTTTCGGTTCTGGCATGAGTTCAAGACTATTTCAAGAGATAAGAGAGCGTAATGGTTTGGCTTATAATGTATTCTCTTATCCGTCTTCATTCGTCAATAATGGTGACTTTTCTATCTATCTAGGTACCAATCCGAATACTAGCCAAAAGGCAATAGAGTCGGTAAGGAAAGAAATACTTGATGTGAAAAATAATGGTTTTACCGATCTAGAGATAGAAAGATGTAAAAAACAATTAAAAGGAACTTATATCTTATCACAAGAAAATAGTTCTTCAGTAATGCGTATGCTGTCTAGATTCGCATTATTCCTTGATGAGCCATTTGATGTTGATGAGAGGATCAATGCAATAGAAAAAGTTACTAAGCAAGACCTTATTGACGTGTGTGACCATGTGTTTAATATGAACAAGGTAGTCGCTAGCTATGTAGGTAAAGCCCCAGGCTTTGACCCTCTAGCGATCATGAAAGGATAATTTATGGATAAATTAGATAAGATTTTTGAGATGCAAAAGGCATTTGATGACGACCTAATCCGTAATAGGCATTTGGAAGATATCAAGCCAGAGCAGTGGATACAAAAGCAGACTTTGGCTATGATTAGCGAGCTTGCAGAGTTGCTTGATGAAGTTAATTTTAAATGGTGGAAGAACGAAAAACCTTTAAACGAGAAGGCTATAAAAGAGGAAATAATTGATATACTACATTTCTTTACGGGCATGTGTCTTAGAATGGGTATGACAAGTCAAGATGTTTTTGATATTTATATGGAGAAAAACAAGGAAAATTTCGACAGGCAATATGGTAAATCTACTAAGCCTGGATACGAGTTAGATAAATAATTTAAGTGGTGATAGGTAGTAGGCATGATTAGTTTTGTGCTATACTATACGTCGCAAACTGGAGGGTGCATGAAGAAAAGAATTAGTGGAAAATACGACCATTTTATCGAAGGTGGGATACTGCTAGGTATAGGCATAGTGTTTATACTTATTTTGGCAGGCGTTTTCGGCAATGTCGGTGGGTATATTACTAATTTTTTTGTAGGCACTTTCGGTTTTGCAATCTATGCTTTTGTTGTCGCGATCATTTTAGTAGGATTACTAAAGTGTGTTAATATCAAAGCACCTAAGGCAAAATTGATCAGAATACTTGGCATTTTTGGGTTCGTATCCATGATTATATTTCTTCTGCATATTGTTAGTTCTTATCAGTATATGGGTGGTGGTTATGGCGATTTTATTGCAAAGTGTTATAATGAACACGATACTGCGGGCGGAGCTTTAACGGCTGTTATTATATATCCGCTACTTAGTATAAATTATTATTTTGCTATAGTAGTTGTGTCACTTCTAGCTATTGCTAGTAGTGGTGTTGTTATTTTTCATGGCTCTATTGAAGGTGTGGTAAGAAGTAGAAGTAAGTCGAATGATAGCGAAGGTCGTGAGATAGGCGATGAGGATACTAACTATAAGCCAGTAGGCGATAGCTTGAATATAGACGAAGTAAGTATATTTGGTACAAAGAAAACTCAAAAAAGACGTGACAAAGGCGAGGGCGATGTGCCGAGTTATGTTAGCCTTGAAGAGCTATCTGAGCTACGTGCGAAAGAAGAGTATGCTCGTGATAACAACATTGCTCCAGAGGTTGCCCCCCCTACTACTATGCTTAGTAAGGCAAAAAGCATATTGAAGAAACAGCCAGCAATTACTAATACTGAAGAAAATTCTGAATACAAGTTTAATGAAGCAGTGGATATGTTGTATGGTAGGAGCGTGCGTGATCAAGCCAATATTCAAAGCACTGATAGCCCTGAAGAAATAGCGAAGCTAGTAAGCTACACTAACGATTATAGGCTAAACAAGCTAAGAAAAAAACTTAACGGCGATACGGATAACTCTGGGATTATCGAGGAACTTGGTACAGGTCTTGATGAGTTCGATACTGTAATTGATGATGTTGCTAGAGGTTTCGACGGAGATAACTATGAGAGTGCACCTATCGCAAGTGATATAGATGATGATATACATGTGCAGAGTGGCGCGAACCCTGATTACTTTAAAGTAGAAGAGATCACCATAAATAAAGAAACTCCTGAACCAGCACCAGTTAATTCTGGTATAAGCAGTGAGCTTGCAGCAAGGCTAGCAAAGCATAAAGCGAAGAGAGATAAAGCAGCGGGGAAAACTCCACCTCCTACAACGTATGAGGAGTCAGGGAACTTTACTGATATGCTTAGAAAACAACGTGAAGAGCGAGAGGCGAAAGCTGGAGAAGAGTTACGCGGTAGGCATATGATAGATGAGAAACCTAGCGTCGATGATGTCAGAGACAGACGTGAGCGAAGCGACAAAGGATTTACACACCAATCATTAGCGAGTAAAAATGGCGGATTGATGAGCGGAAGTACGAGACCACTCGAGAGAATAGATAATACTGTCGCGACAACAGAAGTTAAGGTAGTGGCTGCACCGAAAAAAGCTAGAATTACTAAGTATAAATTCCCTCCGATTTCATTGCTAAATGACTATAAGTCTAATGAAGATGGTAATGATGATTTGAGTCTAAAGTGTAATATTTTAGAAGAGATGTTTGATACTTTCCACATACAAGCAAAGGTAGTAAATACTGTTGTAGGCCCGACTTTTACTAGAATGGAGCTTGCAATGCCTAGGGGTATTTCAGTAAATAAAATAGCTAATCTAGGTAATGATATCGCCATGTGCCTAGAGGTAGAAAGCGTTAGGTGTCAGATACCTATACCGGGAAAAAATTTATTTGGAGTAGAAGTGCCGAATAAAGTACGTGGCATGGTAGGATTAAAACAAGTTATTAAAAGTACCGAGTTCGCAAATCCTAAGCATAGCATTACTTTTGCATTAGGTCAGGACTGTGACGGTAATAACTTTGTTGCTGATCTTGCAAAAATGCCTCACTTGCTGATAGCGGGTGCGACTGGTGCAGGTAAATCAGTATGTCTTAATTCGCTAATATGCTCGATGGTGTATAAGTACACACCGCAAGAGTTAAAGCTGTTGCTAGTGGATCCTAAGCATGTAGAGCTGAATATGTATAACGGCATACCTCATATGCTGATACCTACTACAGTTTGCGATAAGGACAAGGCTCTTAATATGCTTGACTGGGCTATTGAGGAAATGGAATTAAGGTATTCTACTTTTGCGAGTAATCGTGTGCAGAATATCGGTGATTATAATAAAATGCCTGATCTTAAAGCTGAAGATAAATTGCCACATATCGCTATAATCATAGACGAGGTTGGCGACCTGATGACTTATGTTAAGAAGGAACTTGAAGAAAGGATCGTAAGGCTTACGCAGAAAGCGAGGGCGGCGGGTATTTGTTTGATACTTGCTACTCAAAGACCTTCGGTTGACGTTATTACGGGTATTATAAAGGCGAATTTGCCTTCAAGAATAGCTTTTGCAGTAGCGTCGTACGTAGATAGTAAGACTATTATAGATCAAGCTGGAGCGGAAAAATTACTTAGAAATGGTGACATGTTATTCTCTGAGAGTAGCTCGCCATTGACTGTCAGGATACAGGGCACGTTTATTAGCGGTGCTGAGGTAAATGCGATATGTGATTATATTAGAGAAAATAATGTATCGTACTTCGATCCTGAGATAGAAAACATGATTATGAATGATAAGCCTACTAGTGCTAATCCATCAGGTACATCATTTAGCAATTCGTCAAATACTAGCTTCGAAGAAGATGATATGTTTGTAAGAGCATTGTTCTACTTCGTAGAGACAAAGACGGTAAGCATAACTAAGTTGCAAAGAAGGTTTAGTATAGGATTCCCGCGTGCTGCGAGAATCGTAGATATCATGGAAGAAAAAGGCTACGTGTCGATAAATGGTAACAAAAAAGAAATCGCTATTAGTTTAGATGATTTTACAAGATTATATGGAGATAGAGTAATTGAATAAAATAGGTATTATATCACTTGGATGTGATAAAAATAGAGTTGATACGGAGAATATGCTAGCATTCTTGCAAAAAGACGGATATACTTTTACTGGTGACCCTGCGGATTCTGATATCATTATAGTCAATACTTGTGCTTTCATCGAGAGTGCGAAGACAGAGTCGATAGAGACCATACTTGAGATGGCGGAGTATAAGCAGAATGGTAAGTGTAAGTGTCTTATCGTATCAGGTTGTTTGCCTCAGAGGTATATGGAAGAGCTAAAAGACGACCTTACAGAAGTAGATATATTCATAGGTACTGCGAGCTATAAGGATTTGCCGAAGTTGTTAGAAGAGTATACTGGCGACAGGATTGCCCGCTCAAATGATCGTGACAAGAGAGAGATTTTCGACGGCGAGCGAGTACTTACTACACCTTACCATTTCGCGTATGTGAAAATAGCGGAAGGCTGTAATAATAATTGTACATACTGTGCTATCCCGTCTATTAGAGGTAAGTATACATCAAGGAAGATAGAAGATATAGTAAGTGAAGTGGAAGGACTTATTAGAAATTACGGCGTCAAGGAGCTTAATATCGTCGCTCAAGATATCACTAGATACGGTGAGGATATTTATGGCGAAATCAAATTAATAGAGCTACTTGAAGAGTTATCTAAGTTAAATGTTAAGTGGATAAGATTATTGTATTGTTATCCAGAGCAAGTGACTGATAGACTTATTGAGTATATTGGTTCAAACCCTAAGATAGTAAAATACATTGATATCCCTATGCAACATGCGGCAAGCCCAGTGCTTAAGCGTATGAATAGGCGTATAAATAATGAGCAATTAGTGAGTTTGATCGCAAGGATCAGGGCTATAGTTCCAGAGATGGCTATCAGGACTACATTTATAGTAGGATTCCCTGGCGAGACTGAGGACGACTTCAATACTCTTGCAAGATTTATAGAAGAAAGCAAGTTCGATAAGTGTGGTTTCTTCGCGTATTCAAGAGAAGATGGCACTCCTGCATACAAACTACCTGATCAGATCGACGAGCAAGTAAAGACCGATCGCGTGGCTGCACTTTATGCCATTCAAGAGAAAATAATGGCAGATAAATGTGAGCTTATGATAGGCAAGTGCGTTGAGGTAATGTATGAAGATGTGGATTACGATAGGCAGTGTTTTATAGGCAGAACAAAAACTGATGCACCAGAAATAGATGGAGTAGTGTATTTTACTTCTAATCAGCCTTTAGATATAGGCGAAATATATTTAGTTAATATTACTAACACTGACGGTGTTGATTTAATAGGAGAGATATCATGAATTTACCTACAAAGATAACATTAGCAAGAATAGCACTAGTACCTGTGATCATAGCATTATTTTGCTTGAAAGAAGTATTTGGATACTACTATATACCGATGACTCTTCTATACATATTTACTTCATGTACAGATGCAATCGACGGTCACATCGCTAGAAAGTACAATATGGTAACGGACTTAGGCAAGTTTTTAGATCCGATAGCAGATAAGATACTAGTAGTTACTGGACTTATCATATTGCTTGAGATGACTTTCAAGGTTCCTGCTACTGGTGAGTTATTCCCTGTTATGCCTCCATACGCTGGACTAATCGGTGTAATAGCTATACTTGCGAGAGAGTTTATAATCGGCGTTCTTAGACAAATGGCAGCTACTAAAGGACTTGTCCTTGGTGCTGATAATCTAGGAAAAGCTAAGACTGTTATCACATTAATATTTATACCAATGTTGATGCTTGTACCACTTATAAATGTTGATAATGTCATCGTTATGTGGGTAGGAATAGTTTTCTTATTCATGGGATGGGCTTTATTTGCTGTGGCGACAGTTCTAACTATCGTGTCAGGACTTAATTACATTATTAAAAACAGGCAAGTCTTTGCCGATATCGCAGCGTCAAGCAAGCCTAGTCGCGATGTGTCAGCAGTTGATAACGCTGACGCTGATGATAGCGAAGATAAGGAGTAATTATTATGGATGATAAGCAGTTCGTATATGCATGTACGTTACGTACCTTTGGCATAAATAAATCAAGATTTAATAAAATATGCGAAGGTCTTGCTAGTGATGATATAGAGATCAAGTTCGAAGAGACTGATTTAGCGGGTAAGATATTTATATCAAAATCGAGCGTAGACAGTATCGCACTAGAGAGCGTGCTTAGCAAGATTACTGTAAGGCTTGAGGACTATATTTACTCTGATCGCGACGAGGATCTTAATCAATGTTTGGTAAAGAAACTTAAGAGAGAGAGTGCAATGGTAGCAGTAGCGGAGTCTATTACTGGCGGTATGATTTGCTCAGAGATATGTGATATTAACGGTGCTAGTGACGTGTTCTATGAGGGAATAGTCAGCTATAATAGTGGTGCGAAAGTAAGACGTCTACACGTGCAAAGTGCTACTATAGAGGAGCAAGGTGCGGTATCTGCGGAGACATGTTCTGCTATGCTTAAGGGTATTTTGGCTAATAAAGAAGTTAAATACGGCATCGCAACAACGGGCTATGCTTCTCATAAAGATAGTAGTAAAGTTGGCGTTGCATATATCGGATATGGTAGCGTAGATGATTGTCATGTAGAACAATTATCATACACGGGCAGTCGAAATAGTGTGCGTGCTAAGGTAGCAAATCAAGCAATGTTTAAGTTATTAAAATTAATAGAATTCAATACAAGAAAGTATTGAATATAATAAGGAGAAATTATGGCGGAAAAGAAATCAAAGGTAATGAATATACCTAGTAATGATGAAGAGAAGGCAAAGTTCATAGATGACGCAATTAAAAAAATCACTGAGGTGTATGGACAGGGAAGTATAATGAAACTTGGCGATAATGATATCGTTCCAATAGATGTTATCCCTACTGACTGCTTGACTTTGGATGTAGCTTTAGGCGTTGGCGGTTTACCAAGAGGTCGTATTGTTGAGATATATGGACCAGAGTCTTCAGGTAAAACAACTGTAGCATTGCATGCAATAGCAGCAGCACAAAAACGAGGCGGAACATGTGCGTTTATAGACGCTGAGCATGCTTTAGATCCAGTATATGCGGAGAGACTTGGTGTAAATATCAAGGATCTATATGTCTCTCAGCCAGATAATGGCGAGCAAGCACTTAGCATTTGTGAGACTTTAGTAAGGTCTGGTAGTATGGATGTAATAGTTATTGACTCGGTAGCGGCACTTACTCCAAAAGCGGAGATAGATGGTGAGATGGGTGAGTCAGTAGTAGGTCTACAGGCAAGACTTATGTCACAGGCACTTAGAAAGTTGACAGGTATTATCAATAAATCTAGAGCTGTAGTAATATTCATCAATCAGCTAAGAGAGAAAATCGGCATTACATATGGTAGCCCTGAAGTTACTGCCGGAGGAAAGGCACTTAAATTCTACGCTAGTGTAAGAATCGATGTTAGAAAAGGCGAGGCTCTTAAAGTAAACGGTGATGAAATTCGCGGAAACAAGACAAAAGCTAAGATAGTAAAGAACAAACTTGCTCCTCCGTTTAGAGTGGCAGAGTTTGAGATAATTTATGGCAAGGGCATATCTAAAAACGGCTGTTTAGTTGATGTTGCTAGTGATAATAAAATCATAATAAAGAGTGGTTCATGGTACAGCTATATGGACAATAAAATCGGACAAGGTAAAGAACGTGTTGTAGAGTATCTAGACAAGAATCCAGATATTGCACAAGAGATATATGGTAAGGTTATGGCTGAAATTAAGTCTAAGAAATAAGTTAATGATAAAATAACCAAATATATCGAATAATATTTCATAAAAGTATTGACAATAAGTTCGAATTAAAGTATTATTAATATGTGGTATTGTGAAAAGTGTGCGAACGGGACACGATACCGCATTATTGTAAATTAAATAGACCAGATTATTAGGAGGTATCAAATGTTAAGCAGAAGTGTGATAGATACTTTGCTTAGTAGTGGAATAAGTGGTGGCATAGTAGCAGTGATTGTTATTGTGACAACATTGATAGTGACAGCTATTGGAGTTGGAGTTACTATAGTTCTTATACGTCGTGACTATGCGAAAAAAGTCGGCAGTGCCAAAGAAGCATCTGACAAAATAGTCGAAGACGGTAAACTAGAGGCGAAAACGCTTAGAAAAGAAGCATTACAAGAAGCAAAGGACGAACAGCGCAGAATGCGTAACGAGTTTGAGAGAGAATCCAAAGAAAGGCGTGGAGAAATCCAAAAATCAGAACAACGTGTTCTTCAAAGAGATGAATTGTTAAATAAGAAAGAAGGTTTACTTGACAAAAAAATGGACTCAGCTGATGAGTTTAGAAAGACTCTTGATGAGAAAGAAAAAGAAATAGTAAAATCAGCAGAAGATGTGAAAGAGTCACAATCTAAGATACTTGTAGAGCTTGAAAGGGTGGCAGGAATGACTACCGATCAGGCAAAAGAGCAACTTATAGAGGGATTATTAGTTTCAGTAAGGAAAGATGCTGGCGTTATGGCAAAAGAAATCGAGCAAAACGCTAAAGAAGAAGCAGAGAAAAAGGCTAAAAATATAATTGGTGCAGCAATACAGAAATGTGCAGCTGACCACGCAGCCGAAGTAACTGTATCTGTAGTTGCACTTCCAAGCGATGAGATGAAAGGTAGACTTATCGGTAGAGTAGGACGTAATATCAGAGCACTTGAAAATGCTACGGGTATTGACCTTATTATCGATGATACTCCTGATGTAGTTACTTTATCAGGTTTTGATCCTATGCGTCGTGAGATAGCAAAGCAAACAATAGAAAGATTAGTGTCTGATGGTCGTATACATCCAGCACGTATAGAAGAAACCGTAGAGAAAGTTCGTCGTGAACTTGATGTCCAGATCAAAGAGACTGGTGAGAATGCTACTTTTGACGCTAACGTACATGGTGTACATCCTGAGATCATAAAATTACTAGGTAGATTGAAATTCCGTACAAGCTATGGACAGAACGTACTAAATCACTCTCTTGAGGTGTCATATCTTGCAGGTATCATCGCAGCTGAGTTAGGTGCTGATGTAAAAATAGCAAAACGTGCTGGATTATTACATGATATCGGTAAGGCAGTGGATCACGAGACAGAAGGTACACATATTCAAATAGGTGTGGATCTAGCTAAAAAATACAAAGAGCATCGTGCAGTTATTCATGCAATAGAAGCTCATCACGGTGACGTGGAAGCCGAGACCCTTGAGGCAGTAATAGTTCAGGCAGCTGATGCTATATCTGGTGCAAGACCAGGTGCAAGAAGGGAATCACTAGAAAATTATGTTAAACGCTTAGAAAAATTGGAACATCTAGCAAACTCGTTCGCAGGAGTAGAGCAGTCATATGCAATTCAAGCAGGTAGAGAAATTAGAGTAATAGTTAAACCAGAACAGGTTGACGATAGTTCTACTATCTTCCTTGCAAAAGAAATCGCAGAGAAAGTTGAGTCGGAGCTTGAGTATCCGGGTCAAATAAAGATAAGTGTTATCCGTGAGACTCGTAGTGTAGAGTTCGCTAAGTAATATTCTTAGCACATTATACATTAAGTAATTTATGGTATACAACTATATCAAATAATATATCAAAGGTCACAAGAATTATCTTGTGACCTTTTTTTTGCCCTATATACTAAGTTGATGGTTATAGAATTGAGTGCGTGCGTTATATTTCATTTATAAGTACAAAAATACGCGAAGTGATGGTTTATGTTTGTGAGTGTATAAGATCCTGTTTGTTTGGTATTGTATGCGACTCTTTGTGTGTGGGTACTGTATGTTGACTGTAAGATTATTGATAATATGTGCAAATCCACTATGTGTAGATTAAATATGTAATAAATGAGGCATTTATGCTCTATATGTATCATGATATGTGTGTTTTGTGTACTACTTTGCGATAATCCACAACATGTGGATAAATATACATGTGTAGAAATTGTGGTAGAATACTAGTAATATCCACGATATGTGGATACTGCATATCTGTACTATGTATAAATATAGAACACGTACTTTAAACTATATACAAAGCAATACCTCCTGCAAAGTTATGCCTATATGATTTAGTTCTTATATATGGATAAAACATATTTAACGATGAAGCAAAATAGTGGTTAATAAATATAGTTCACGTCAGTATATCTATTTTTTAATCTACATGCGTGCATAGCAAAATAAGTATTATGTTGATATATATAATAATTGCGAGAGTATGTAGAGTCACATGCCTGCATATATATATATAAGATATTTTTAAGTACAATATTGTGAGAGTCGCACTTGCAATTGATATTGACTATTTTATATAAATAGTGTATAATGTACGTATGAATGATTTATTTGATGTAATAGACAATGTAAGCAAACTTGCACCTTTAGCAGAGCGAATGAGACCTAGTAGTATTGATGATTTTGTAGGACAGTCGCATATAGTAGGTAAAGGCAAGTTGCTAAGAAGAGCTATCTCCACTGACAGTTTGGGTAGCTGTATTTTCTATGGTAGACCTGGCTGTGGTAAAACGACTCTTGCAAATATAATCGCGAGTACTACTCAGTCTAGTTTTGTGAAGATGAATGCAGTATCGTCTGGCGTAGCTGACGCGAAAAAAATAATAGAACAAGCTAAAGATAGGCTTAAAATGTATGGCAAGAAGACATATTTGCTACTAGACGAGTGCCACAGGTGGAATAAAGCTCAGTCTGATTGCGTTCTTTCCGCTATAGAAGAAGGCTATATCATATTTATAGGTTCTACTACTGAAAATCCTTTTATTTCTATGACTAAGGCGATAGTGTCAAGGTGTAGAATATTCGAATTTAAGAATTTGCCTGATGATGATATAAAGTCGGCACTGCGAAAGGCTATAGATGACAAGCGAAATGGTCTTGGAAATTATGACGCGACAATTTGTGATAAAGCGATAAGTCATATAGTATGGGCGTCGGACGGCGACCTTCGTACCGCATATAATGCACTTGAGCTTGCAGTTTTGTCTACTCCTCCTGATCAAAATGGAATAATAAATGTGACACTGGAAATTGCTGAAGAGTCAATACAAAAGAAAGCACTGTCTATAGACGAGAATATGTATTATGATATGATCAGTGCATTTTGCAAGAGTCTTAGAGGTAGTGACTCTGACGGAGCTTTGTACTGGTCAAATAGATTACTTGCAGCGGGCTGTGACCCAATGCTTATATGTAGAAGGCTAGTAGTGCATAGTGCGGAAGATGTCGGTATGGCTGATCCAAGAGCACAACTCATGGCGACGTCAGCGATGTTTGCAATGCAAAATATCGGAATGCCTGAAGGTAGGATTCCACTTGCAAACGCTATAGTATACGTGTGCGAGGCAAGTAAATCAAATAGTGTTTATCTAGCACAAGCTGGAGCTGAAGAGGCTGTAAGGATGGTGAAGGACGATATCGTTCCTTTGCACCTTAGAGATGTAAACTATAAGGTAGAGAAGGTAAAGGGGTATAAATATCCGCATGACTTCGGTGGCTGGGTAGAGCAACAATATTTGCCTGATAAGCTAAAGAATGAAGTGTTTTATAAGCCGTTACTTAATGGTTATGAGAGCAGACTTGTGCGAGTGAAGAAATAGATATAGTATTACTTTTGGTTATACAGAAATGAAATAATGACAGGTAATAGGGTGTTTGAGCTATCTTTATATAGCAATATATCAATATTACTTTTTAATATAACGCTAGACATAATAGATGTGGTAATTTTAATAAGCATTTTATATCAGGTCTAGTGGTAAAAAATTAAACTATCAAAATAATGTATGATATCATCATTCATTAGCTAAGGAGATTAAAATATGTTAGAAATAAGTGGATTAAGTAAGCAGTATCGTGGGTCAAGTGATTTTGCAGTAGAAGGCTTATCACTGAAATTGAATCCTGGCGAGGTAGTCGGTTTCCTAGGTGCAAATGGGGCGGGTAAAACGACAGCGATTAAGTGCATGACGGGCGTGCTACCATTTTTTATAGGTGATATCAAAATAAACGGTATAAGCATGGTCACTGACGCGGTAGGAGCGAAGAAAAACATCGGATACGTGGCTGATAATTATGCTGTATACGATAAGCTAACTGGTAGACAATATATCAATTTTCTAGCTGATATTTACGGCGTAAGTCTAGAAGACAGGACTACAAGGCTTGACGATTTTGCGAAGAGATTTGATCTTACGAGCAAGTTGGACAATCCTATTAAGTCGTATTCGCATGGTATGAAACAAAAGATATCAGTGATAGGAGCTCTTATACATAACCCGAAAGTATGGATACTTGATGAGCCATTGACTGGACTAGATCCACAGTCGGCACTAGAGCTTAAAATGCTAATGCGTGAGCATTGCGATAATGGGAATGTCGTATTCTTCTCATCTCACATTATAGAAGTAGTAGAGAAATTATGCGATAGAGTAGCGATTATTAAGAAAGGCAAACTTGTTGCGATGCTTGACATAGACGAGATAAAAGCAACACAAAAGGATATGAACCTAGAGGACTTATTCTTTGATATCGTAGATGATAAAAAAGATATCGACGCTAGCGGTACTATTGCTTGTGATGATGTCAAAAGTATAGAGACGCCACAGGCTGATCCAGATGTATGCAAAGCAGTTACCGGTAACGAGCATTGTGATAATAGCGACGAGCTACAAATGTAAGGGGGATATGATGAAAAACTTATTAACCTTATTAAAGCTCAACTTCCGATTAATGTTCACGCCGAGTAAGCGTAGCAGTAAGGGAAAAGAGCTAGCAATGAAGCTATTGTGGTTAATTATCCTTGTGCCTATGGCAATAGGAACCGCGATAAGCATAACCGCACTTGCGGGAGTAGTACCTAAGGAGTCACATCCTCAGTTGCTTACAACGGTAATCGTTGCAGTGCAGATGATAATAGTATTTTTTGGATCGGCACAATATGTTTCCATGTTGTTTTTCTCAAAAGATACCGAAATGCTTATGGCTATGCCTATTAAGCCTCAAACGATATTTTTATCCAAGTTTATTACAATTTACGCATCATATCTAGTGCTTACGTTAATTATACAGTTGCCATCGACTATTGCACTAGGCGTGGTCGGCGGAGCGGGGGCAGTTTACTACATAATGGGTATACTTGCAGTGTTTTTCACTCCTGCAATTCCGCTACTTGCAATATCGCTGATATCAATACCTTTAGCGTATCTTGCAGGATTTCTTAAGAAAAGCAGTTTTATATCGACAATTCTTGCGGTGGTAGCATTTGCGGGTGTGTTTGGTGCATATTTATTCTTCGTCATGTCGCTTAGTGCAGGTGGCGGTGGTATGATGGATATAACCGCTATTACAAATATTCTTGATATAATGTCTAAAATAGTATATCCTAATCTATTCTTGACTTCTGCAATGCTTGGTAGCGGAATGGCTATACTTTCAAACATCGCGATATATCTAGCTATAATAATAGGTGCACTTGGTATAACATACCTATTATCTGCTGTAATGTATAAAAACCTAGCTACAAGATTCCTAGAAGTAGGCGTATCTAAAAGCAACAAGATCAAGAGCAATGTTAGCACGTCTAGCATTAAAGCACTTGTCAAGCGTGATGTGAAGAATATCCTTGGCGAGTCAGCAATGTCTTTCAATTTTATAATCGGCATGATAATGGCACCGCTATTTTTAGTGATATTTAACTTCACTACCATAAATAATTCAGAGAAGGATATGGTGCAATTAATGCTTTGTGTTATGTCACTATTTGGAGTGATAATGATATCTTCTTCAAATTATTGGGCAATACTATCATTCTCAAGAGAGGGCAAAAACTTAGGACTACTAAAGATGTTGCCAGTATCGGGAGCTGATGTGCTTAGATCAAAATACTTGATATCAGATGCGTATATTGCGGTAATTATGATACTTTCTGGTATTGTTGAAATATCATTTGGCATGAACTGGCTTGCTGTATTATTATACATGATCGGCGGATTTTTAGTGAACGCGGGCATTAGTTCATTTTTGATAGAGCGTGACCTAAAAGCACCGAAGTTGCATTGGAATAACCTTAAGGAGATAATGCGTAATAATATTTCTGGGCTGTTTGGTATGTTGCTTACTATACCAGTAATTATACTATCAGGCGTAGGAATATTTGTATCGCTGGTCGTGTCCGGCGGAGTAATGCCAAGCGGATACGTTGTGGGAGCGTTCGCGTTTATGCCAATGGTAATCATCGGTATAATATATCTAGTAATTTTCAGATTTGCGAGAAAAGGCAAACTTGCACAAGTATATGACGTGCTAGAGTAATATAAATGCAATATATGCATGATAGTATTAGGAAATAGCATGTGGATATGTTATAATAACAACAATCAGTTACAATGCGGCGGATAGTATCCGTAGCAAGAGAAAAGGAGCAATATGAATAGAGTAATGTCTTTAGACTTAGGTGATGCAAGAATCGGCGTAGCGATGAGCGACCTTATGAAAATAATAGCTAATGGCTATGAAACATACAAGAGAGTGGGTGAGGCTAAAGACCTTGAATATATCGCAAGCCTTGTTAAGCCTAACGAAGTGGATACTATCGTTATCGGACTGCCTATCAATATGGACGGAACTAGCGGTGTAAGAGTGGAGAAAACTCATGCGTTTGCTGATAAACTCCGCGAGCTTACTGAGGCGAAGATAGTTTTTCAAGACGAGCGATTGACTACTGTAAGTGCAGAACGTATCCTTATAGAGGGTAATGTAAGACGCGATAAACGCAAAACAGTTATAGATAAGGTAGCGGCAATAATTATATTGCAACAGTATTTGGATACAGTCAGATTCTGATATCAAGTATAAATACTATTAAACTTGTATATAATCGTGGTAAGTGTTGAGAAATAATGTAAATATTAACATTATTTTCAAATACCTATTGACATTATGGAGTTTTTATAATATTATTAGATTAATCAAATGACAGGAGGTCATGAATAATGGCAGAGTTAGAGCAAGAAATGGAAATGGATGTGGATATTATCACATTATTAGATATGGACAACAATGACGTTGATTTTTATCATGTAGCAACAATAGATTATGAAGAGAAATGGTATGTATTCCTACAGCCTGTAAAGCCTATCGACGGCATTAAAGAGGATGAAGTAATAATATATGAGCTAGGATTGGACGATGAGGGTGACGATAAGTTTATCCCTATTGAAAATGACGAGCTATTAGAGAAAGTATTCCAAGAGTACTTAGCACAAGCAGAAGAAGACGAGTATGAATGTGATTGCGATGACGATTGCGATTGTGATGACGACTGCGATTGTGACAAAGAAGAGAGCGAAGGATCATGTGAAAATGGTTGTTGCACTTGTGGCAAGAAGTAATACTTACTGCTACATCAAAACACAATAACGAATTAAATCAAAGGTGTAAGTATACGTACTTGCACCTTTTTTTATGCAGATTGCTGATTTGTATCGGTATAGTAGAGTGTAGAGAAGCCAATGCTACTTGAGAAATTTCCATATCAAACTCAATAAATAAAAAAAATGAGTGACTTTAACTTTAAGGAAATAGTAAAAGTCGTATGAAATGAGCTTTAGAAAACAGTTTGTATAGCTATATTGTAAAAAATATACGGAATAAATTATTCAATAAAAAAGGATATAATAAATTATAATTAATATATAATATTATAATATATAATAGAAGCATATAATAATAGCCAATAAAATACAGTAAAAACAAGACTAATCCATGGTATTTAGTCAAACAAAAAGACTGTCAATTATAGGCAAATGGTAAAATAAACACGAGTTGCGGATAATAAGTATGCCTATTGATGTGATTTACTATTGACAAATTCGAGATATAGTGATATGATATTGTATGTATGGAGGCGGATATGGCTAATAATTATAATGAAAATGATGTGAAGGCTAAGTTGGATTCATTCTTGCCTGATAAAGCGTCAGATGATCCTAAACAAATACTTAAAAGCGATAAAAAATTATATAGCGGTATTCTTATCGCAGTAATAACATTAACTATTGTGGCGAACTTTATAGGAGTAATTATTGGTTTTATCAGTAGTACACTGCTTGGTGTGGCGGCAATTTTCATAGGAAGTCTTGTGACTGCCATCGTTCTTTTGTTGACTTCACTTTTTATTTCTATCGCACATAACTTGTCAAGAACAACTAAAGCAACTATGCTAATGTGTGAGAAAATATTAAAAATGCAAGACAATAAGTGCGAAAAAACAAGCGGTAATGTATCGAAAGAAAAAGTTAAAATCCACTTACATGACGCAGAAAAAGCAGATTAATTATGTCATGAATAACATATGCTATGATTAAATATCGCTGAGTGCAGGATAATAACACTGCAATATAACTAATTTTGACTGCCAGATCATTGTCGCGAAATCATATTATACGCTGTAAAATAAGATCACGCAAAATAGCGAGTAGCCATTTTATGTCTAATAATTCAGTGCAAAAAAATTACATTGTAATATTTTTGTAAAATTTTAATATAAATAATGTAAAGACTTGATTTACCTCGAGTCTTTTTTTACGTTTTTATCGGTTATTTTGTCTTATTAGTGCGTGTTTCTTAAGTTTATTTATTATATATATATATTTATTTGACACACGCATGTTATTAGTGTATAATTATTTATTGTAGTATGCAAAACTGCCGCATGGTAAGTGTTGTGCAAGTTTGCAGATAAGTTTCTGAGCGTTTCCTATTAGTTTAGGTTATGTCAGGAATAATTTTTGAGATTAAACGGAAGGAGAGTGCAATATGTCGAATATTCACAAAGTTAATTATGGTAATGTAGAGAGACAGTCTTTCAGTAAAGTTAAAGAGTCTCTAGAGATACCGTATTTTATCGCTTTGCAAAAGGATTCTTACAAGGATTTTATTGAGCATGGTATCAAGCAAGTCCTTAAGGATTCTTCTCCTATTTGCGATCACGCAGGTAGGATGGAGCTGCATTTCTTAGACTCTTATTTTGAAGAGAAACCTAAGTACTCGATCAAAGAGTGTAAAGATAGAGATGCTACATACGCAGTGCCTCTTAAGGTAAAAGTACGTCTTATCAAAAAGGACCCTGAAGGCAACCCTATCATCACTGATACTGAAGTTTTCATGGGAGATTTCCCTCTTATGACTGATAGCGGTTCTTTTATCATCAATGGTGCTGAGCGTGTTATCGTTTCTCAGCTTGTACGTTCTCCAGGTATTTACTGCGGTAAGTCTATTGATAAGAATGGTGTCGATCGTTTCGAGACTACTGTTATCCCTAGTCGTGGTGCTTGGCTTGAGTTTAAGCAAGACGTTAATAACATCTTATACGTTTCTGTAGACAGAAAACGTAAGATGCCTGCTACTACTCTTATGCGTGCTTTAGGATTTGGTTCTGATGAGCAATTAGTAGAGCTTTTCGGCGAAAGTCAAATGCTTACTGATACTATCCGCAAAGATACTACTAATGGCAGTGATGACGCTAAGATCGAGCTTTACAAGAAGTTAAAGACTGGTGAGGTTGCTACTATTGATGGTATCAATACGCTTATCAATAACACGCTTTACGATCCTAAGAGATATGACACTCAACGCGTTGGTAGATATAAGTTTAATAAAAAACTTAGCATTGCTGCTCGTATTTCTGGTTACACTGTTGCTGCTGATGTTATCAGTCAAGACGGTGAGGTATTTGCTTCTAAGGGTGATGTTATCACTTCTGATGTTGCTGTCCTTATCCAGAATGCTGCTATCAATGAAGTATTATTAGTTAATGCTAATGGCGACGGTGGTACTACTAAGATAATCGGTAATAGAAATGTTGATATAGCTGCATTCGTTGGTCAAGACTGTAAAGATCTTGGTATCAATGAGATGGTATATTATCCAGTTCTTGAGCAATTAATGAAAGACTTCTCTGGCGACGAGCTTTTCGAGGCTATCAAGGCGAATGCTAAAACTTTAGTTGTTCACCATGTTACTCTTGATGACGTTATCGCGACAATGAACTACAGCCTTTCTCACACTTCTGGCTTCGGTACTATCGATAATATCGATCACTTAGCTAATAGACGTGTTCGTGCTGTCGGCGAGCTTCTTAGGAACCAACTTCGTATCGGTCTAGTTAGACTTGATAAGGTTATTAAAGAGCGTATGAGTGTTACTCAAGACGACGGTGAGCAAACTGCTCAATCATATATTAATATCAAACCTGTGACAAGCGTTATTAAGGAGTTCTTCTGTTCTTCTCAGCTTTCACAGTTCATGGATCATCATAATCCTATCGCTGAGCTTGCTCATAAGAGAAGACTTTCAGCCCTTGGACCCGGTGGTCTTAACAGAGAGTGTGCTGGTTTCGAAGTTCGTGACGTACATCACTCTCACTACGGTAGAATGTGTCCGATAGAGACTCCCGAGGGTCAGAACATCGGTCTAATATCTTCTCTTGCTACTTTTGCTCGCGTTAATGAGTACGGTTTTATCGAGGCTCCTTACCGCAAAGTGGACAAGTCTAATCCTGATAAGCATATCGTAACTAATGAAGTTCATTACTTACAGGCTGATGAAGAGGATAAGTATGTTGTCGCTCAAGCAAGTGTACCTCTAAATGAAGACGGTTCTTTTACTAGTAATCGTACAGTTTGTCGTATCCGTGAGGATATCCGTGAGACTGAGAGTTCTAGAGTTGATTATCTTGACGTAAGTCCTAAGCAGTTAGTTTCAGTAGCCGCAGCACTTATTCCATTCCTAGAGAATGACGATACTTCTCGTGCACTGATGGGTTCTAACATGCAGAGGCAGGCTGTGCCTCTAATCAAAACTGATTCTCCTATTATCGGTACTGGTATCGAGCATCGTATAGCTTTAGATAGTGGCGCTTGTCATGTATCTAAGCGTGATGGTGAAGTTACTTATATCGATGGTAATAAAATCATCGTTACTGGTGATGACGGCGTATGCGACGAGTTCGTTATGCGTAAGTTTGAGAGATCAAACCAAAGTACTTGTGTAAACCAACGTCCTATCGTAAAGCACGGTCAACGTGTTAGCCGTGGTGAGATCATCGCTGATGGTCCAGCTACTTCTAATGGTGAGCTTGCTCTAGGTAAGAATATTCTTATTGGCTTCATGTCATGGGAAGGTTATAACTACGAGGATGCGATTCTTATCAGTGAAGATCTTGTTAAAGACGATATATTTACTTCTATCCATATAGAAGAGTACGTTATAGAGTCTCGTGATAGCAGACTAGGTGCTGAGGTTATCACTCGTGATATCCCTAACCTTAGTGATGATATGGTTAAAAACTTAGATGAGGATGGTATCATTCAAGTCGGTAGTGAGGTTCGTAGCCAAGATATCCTTGTAGGTAAAGTTACTCCTAAGGGCGAGGCTGATCCTACTCCAGAGGAAAGATTGCTTAGAGCTATGTTCGGCGAGAAATCTCGTGATGTTCGTGATACTTCTCTTAGACTTGATAATGGTCAACACGGTGTTGTTGTAGACGTTAAAGTCTTTACTCGTGCTAATAAAGATGAGTTATCTCCAGGCGTTAAGATGAAAGTCGTTGTTTACGTTGCTCAAAAACGTAAGCTAGGCGTTGGTGATAAGATGGCTGGTCGTCATGGTAATAAGGGTGTAGTTTCTAGAGTTTTACCAAAAGAAGACATGCCTTTCATGGCTGATGGTACTCCTCTTCAAATCGTTTTAAACCCTCTAGGCGTTCCATCACGTATGAATATCGGTCAGGTACTTGAGGTGCATCTAGGTTATGTATCAAAATTACTAGGCTGGAAGATTGAGACTCCTGTATTTGATGGTGCTTCAGAGCATGATATCAAAGAGCTTCTTATCGAGAACAACCTTGATCAAGACGGTAAAATCCAGCTTTGCGATGGTAGAACTGGTGAAGAATTCGAAAACCGCGTAACAGTAGGTTACATGTACATGCTTAAACTTATCCATCTAGTTGATGATAAGATCCATGCCCGTGCTACTGGTTCATACTCGCTAATTACTCAACAGCCGTTAGGCGGAAAAGCCCAATTTGGCGGACAGAGATTCGGAGAGATGGAGGTATGGGCTCTTGAGGCTTATGGTGCATCTCGTATCCTTCAAGAAATCTTGACTGTTAAGTCGGATGACGTTGAAGGTCGTACTAATATCTATAACGCTATCGTTAGCGGTAATCCTATCTGTGAGCCAGGTATTCCTGAGTCATTTAAGGTTCTTATCCGTGAGTTTAGGTCATTATGTCTTGACGTACGTGCTCTTAATGAGAATGGCGATGAGATCAGCCTAGATACTTACAGTGCTAAACTTAATGCTCGTCAAGAGACTGATTCTCGTGAGCTTAAAGAGATTTCTCTTGGTTTCACTGATGATGGTGATGGTCTTGATATCTTCGGTTCAGATGTTTCTGATGACTTCAGTGCTATCGGCGACGATGCTACCGATGAGGATATCTTCGGTTTTAGCATGGATGTTGAAAGTGATGATGATTCTAGCTTCGATGGTGGAGATTTATTCGACATCGGTTCTAGCGATGATAGCAATTCAACTAGTGATATCTTCGAAATCGGTACTGCCGATGAGGATAAAGACGTTGAGGTTAGTGATGTCCTAGACATCGATTTAGACTCAGATAATGAGTAATTGGAGGTTAAGTAATGTTCGAGTTAAATAACTTTAGTTCTATACAAATTGGCGTAGCCTCTCCTGAGAAGATTCGTGAGTGGTCAAAGGGTGAAGTAGTTAATGGCGAGACTATTAATTACAGAACTCAAAAACCAGAGAAAGGCGGTCTTTTCTGCGAGATTATCTTCGGACCTACTCGCAGTGGCGAGTGTAGTTGCGGTAGATATAAGAAAAAATATACAGGCACTGTCTGTGATAAATGTGGCGTTTTAGTTACTGATAGCAAAGTTCGTCGTGAGCGTATGGGTCATATCGAGCTAGCAGCTCCAGTATCACATATTTGGTACTACAAGGGTGCTCCTAGTGCTATCGGCATGTGTCTTGACGTAGCCGTTAAAGATCTTGATGATGTATTATATCTTAATAAATTCATCGTTATCAAACCAGGCAAAACTGAGTTCACATATAAGCAAGTAATCAATGACGAGCAATATCGTGAGGCTATGGCTACTTATGGTCGTGATAGTTTCAAGGCTCTTATGGGTGCTGCTGCTATTAAACAGCTATTAGGTGCTATCAACCTTGATGAAGAGGCTGATAAACTTAAGAGAGATGTCGCTGTTTTCGAGGGCGCAAAGAAACAGAAAGCTGCTAAAAGACTTGATATTATCGAGTCATTTAGACTAAGCGGTAACAAACCTGAGTGGATGGTATTGGACGTAATTCCAGTTATCCCACCAGAAATTAGACCAATGGTACCACTTGATGGTGGTAGATACGCAGCTTCTGACCTTAATGATCTTTACAGACGTGTTATCAATCGTAACAAACGTCTTAAAAAGCACATTGAGCAGGGTGCTCCTGATCTAGTTGTTCGTAATGAGAAAAGAATGCTTCAAGAAGCTGTCGACGCTTTATTTGATAATGGTCGTCGTGGTAAAGCTACTACTGGCCCTGGTGGCCGTGAGTTGAAATCTCTTACTGGTATGCTTAAGGGTAAGCAAGGTCGTTTCCGTCAAAACCTTTTAGGTAAGCGTGTTGACTATTCAGGTCGTTCTGTTATCGTCGTTGGCCCAGAGCTAAAGATGTATCAGTGTGGTCTTCCTAAGGAGATGGCTCTAGAGCTTTTCAAACCTTTCGTTATCAAAAAATTAGTAGAGTATAATCACTGTGCTAATATCCGTGTAGCGCGTAAGTTCGTTATGAAAGCGACTACTGTCGTTTGGAATATATTAGAGACTGTTATCAAGGACCACCCAGTTCTTCTTAACCGTGCACCGACTCTTCATAGACTTGGTATTCAGGCTTTCGAGCCAGTACTAGTTGAAGGCCGTGCTATTAAACTTCACCCTCTAGCTTGTGGTGCGTTTAATGCCGATTTCGATGGTGACCAGATGGCTGTTCACGTTCCTCTAAGTTTAGAAGCTCAAGCTGAGGCTAGATTCCTTATGCTTGCTACTAATAATATTCTTAAACTTTCTGATGGTAACCCGATTGTTGCCCCTTCTCAGGATATGGTTATCGGAGCTTACTACCTAACTATTGATAGAGATGCATTAGTTAAAACTGAAGACGGTATAGTTGCTATCCCTGCTGAAGAGTTTTATGCTCGTATCAAGGCTGGCGAGGATCTAAAAGTTAGATCTTTCAAGAGTTTTAATGAGGCATTGATGGCTTATCAGCTTAAAGAGATAGGCTTGCA
Source organism: uncultured Clostridia bacterium (assembly GCA_947038565.1). GTDB lineage: Bacteria > Bacillota > Clostridia > Christensenellales > UBA3700 > MGBC100798. The sequence goes on along the minus strand of CAMQWP010000003.1, from coordinate 144,828 downwards.
AGATATCGTATCTATCCGTCGCGACATGAATGTTGAGATAGATGTTTACGGTACTAAGATCAATAAAATGTATTCTAAAAATATCATTTCTACTACTGGTAGATTTATATTTAATGAGGCTATTCCTCAAGATATCGCTTTCACTAAGAGATATAATCCTGCTAAGGACATATGTACTGACGAGAGCAGTAGTGATTATAACAATCCACTATTAAATCTTGACCTTGAAATAGACTTCCTTGTCGGCAAAAATGAGCTATCTAAAATAGTTGAGAATTGCTTCAAATACAACGGTGCTACTGGCACTGCTACCGTACTAGATGAAATCAAGTCTTTAGGCTTTAAATATTCTACTATCGGTGCGATTACTACATCAGTATTTGATATGCACATCCCACCTGCTAAGTATGATATCGTTGCTGACGCTGAGAAGAAGATCCTTGAGATCGAGAAGAAGTTCCGTCGTGGACTACTTACTGAGAATGATAGATATAACCAAGTTATTGATACATGGACTAAAGCGAAAGATGAGGTTAATACCCTTCTTGAGAGCGGTGGTCTAGGCAAGTTCAACCCTATCTACATGATGGCCGATTCTGGTGCCCGTGGTAGCATGAGACAGATCGCACAGCTTTGTGGTATGCGTGGACTTGTAGCAAATACTGCTGGTAAAACTGTCGAGCTTCCTATCAAGTCAAACTATCGTGAGGGACTTACTGTACTAGAGTACTTTACTTCTTCGCATGGTGGACGTAAGGGTCTTGCCGATACAGCTCTTAAAACTGCTAACTCAGGTTACCTAACTCGTCGACTTGTTGACGTTGCTCAGGACTGTATTATCAATGAAGAGGATTGTTGCGATACTAAGGGATTCATCGTTACTGCTATCATGGCAGCGGACAGTGATAGACCACTTGAGCCTATCAATGATAGAATCAGAGGTCGTAACTGTATGGACGATATTATCAACCCTGTTACAGGCGAGATTATTGTTCCTGCTAATACAATGCTTACAAAAGAACAGGCTTTAGAAGTAGAGAAAGCTGGCGTTAAGTCAGTTCGTATCAGAAGTCTTCTTTCTTGTAGAGCAAAACATGGTGTTTGTTCTAAGTGTTATGGTGCTAATATGGCGTCAAATAACGCTGTTAAAATCGGTGAGGCAGTCGGCGTTATCGCTGCTCAGTCTATCGGTGAGCCAGGAACTCAGCTTACAATGAGAACATTCCATACCGGTGGTATCGCTACTGCCGATGATATCACACAGGGTCTTCCACGTGTCGAGGAGCTTTTCGAGGTTCGCCGTCCGGGTGGTGAGGCTATACTATCAGAGATTGATGGTGAAGTGTATCACGATAAAGACAAACGTATCATCACTGTTACTATGACTAACGGTGAGCAAAAAGAATACAAGTACAATCATGGACAGAAGATCATCGTTCAAAATGGTGATAGAGTTCTTGCTGGTACTCCTCTTTCTAAGGGTAGTGTATTCCCTCAAGATATGCTTAGAACCCGTGGTGTTAAGGGCGTACAGGACTACCTAATCAAGGAAGTTCAGTCAGCTTACCGTACATCAGGTGTTCAGATCAATGATAAACATACGGAGATAATTATCCGTCAGATGCTTAGAAAAGTTCGTATAGAGACACAGGGCGACACTGATATGTTACCAGGCGATTTATACAACATATTCAAGTATGAGGATAATAATGAGAAGGCACTAGTTGCTGGCGGAGCTCCTGCTACTGCTAAGCGTACTCTTCTAGGTATTACTAAGGCTTCACTTGCTACTGATTCATTCCTTTCTGCTGCGTCATTCCAAGAAACTGCAAAGGTTCTTACTGCTGCCGCTATCAAGAATAAGGTTGATCATCTTGTAGGACTTAAAGAGAATGTATTACTAGGTAAAGTTATCCCAGCTGGTACTGGTATGAAGTGTTATCAAAATGTTGATGCTACTCTTATCGACGGTGTTGATTTGAATATCAATGAGTCTGATGAATACATCGACTTTGACCATGATGACAATTACGTAGGTACATCAAATGAGAAAGACGATATCGCTAGCTACATTGAGGAGTTAGGTGATATAGAGACTTCTGTATTTGATAATCTTACTATTAAAGAAGAAGAGCCTAATACGTCATTAGATGACATGTTCGGTGCTGATCTAAGTGAGAATAAAGAGGACTAATTAGTCATGAAAGTGATGATATTATACTCATATAACAACAATTTAATATATCTATTGTGAGATACAGGAGGGAACGGACCCGTTAATTGTACAGCAACCGACTTTGTGAGGTGCTAAATTCCGCAAGAATTTTTTCTTGGAAGATAGAGTGATTATATAAAATATAAGACTGCTATCGAAAGATGGTGGTCTTTTATTATATATCTATTTAATTGTAGTCTTGACTCGATAGTGAATAGATAATACTCGCGTCATATTTAACTTACGGCGTAAGTACTATGTATGAGAAAAGTAAGTTGATAAAATGAAGTAAAAACTATATCATATAGTGTTAAATTAAAATACAATATAAATTAATAACAAAAAGTACTGATTATAGTCGATAAAATGATAAGTCAGTAAATAAGTATCAGCATAATAATACCTTATGCTAATTATGGAGAAATGAAAATGAACAGAAGATTATTTACAAGTGAGAGTGTTACTGAAGGACACCCAGACAAAGTATGTGATAAAGTATCAGACAGTGTTCTTGATGCTATATTCGCACAGGATAAAATGGCTCGTGTTGCATGTGAGACTTGTTGCAATACTGGTTTTGTAATGGTTATGGGAGAGATCACTACTACTGCAGTGGTCGATATACCAGCTATAGTAAGAAAGGCAGTTTGTGACATCGGTTATGACAATAGCGAGGTCGGTTTTGACGGCAATACTTGTGCCATTATGGTAAGTATCGACAAGCAGTCGCCTGATATCGCATTAGGTGTAGACAATAGTGTCGAGGTCAGAGATGGCGGTGATGATTATGACCAAAATGGTGCTGGTGATCAAGGAATGATGTTCGGTTTTGCGACTAACGAAACTGAATCACTTATGCCTATGCCTATTCACCTAGCTCATAAATTATCAGCAAGACTTACTGAAGTTAGAAAAAATGGAACATTAAAATACCTTCGTCCTGATGGAAAATCACAGGTAACAGTAGAGTATATTGATGATAAACCAAGCCGTATAGAAGCGGTTGTAGTATCTACTCAGCATAGTGCTGATGTGGATTTAGAAACTATTAGACATGACATAAAGTTGCATGTTATAAGCAATGTTATTCCTAAAGATCTTATTGATGAAAATACTAAATTCTTTATTAATCCTACTGGTAGGTTCGTAGTGGGTGGACCTGTAGGCGACAGCGGTCTTACTGGTCGTAAGATAATCGTAGATACTTACGGCGGATACTGCCCTCATGGTGGCGGTGCTTTCAGTGGTAAAGATCCTACAAAAGTAGATAGATCAGCTGCTTATATGGCAAGACACGTATGCAAAAATATCGTAGCAAGTGGTATCGCTGATAAGTGTCAGCTAGACGTTGCTTACGCTATCGGCGTAGCAAAGCCTGTATCAGTTCAGGTAAATACTTTCGGTACTAGCAAATATACTAATGAACAAATCCAGTTCATAATAGATAGTGTATTTGACCTACGCCCGTCAGCACTTATTGATTACTTATGCTTAAGAGCTCCAGTATATGAGAAAACTTCTAGTTACGGTCATTTTGGTCGTGATGGATTTAGCTGGGAAGCTACTAATAAAGCAGACGAAATAGCTGCACTTGCAAAAACTCTTTAATGTTAATATCGGGAACGGTTGAAAAGGTAATATTTAGGAATTCCGAAAATGGATATTCCGTACTAATAGTAAGTGATGCTAGTCATAGTGTCACTGCTGTTGGCGTTATGCCACAAATCACTGAAGGCGAAACTTTAGAGCTTGAAGGCGATTACAGTGTAAATCAAAAGTTCGGAGAGCAATTTAATGTTAAGAAAGCTACAGTATGCTTGCCGACTGGACTGGATAGCATAGCAAAGTATCTATCTAGCGGACTATTCAAGGGCATAGGCGAAGTTACGGCTGACGCTATTGTCGATGAGTTCGGAGAGGATACTTTCGATATTATAGAGAAAAAACCTATAAAGCTAAAGTCAATAAGGGGTGTTAGTGCGAAAAAAGCAATGGATATTCATGAGACATTTATCAGCTTAAAGGATATGCAAAATGCTATATTAGGACTTCAAAAGTTAGATATAACACTTAATATGGCACTGAAAATATATAAAATATATGGCAGAGCAACGCTTGATACTATAAATTCTAATCCTTATAGGCTTATAGAAGATATAGACGGTGTTGGGTTTGCGACTGCTGACAAGATAGCGGGCGGGCTTGGTATTGCTGTAGACTCAGAGTTTAGAGTGCGAGCTGGCATTATACATTTATTGAAAAATATCGCGTCGGAAAAGGGTCACACTTATTTGCCAAAGGAAGAGCTTTTAAATAAGGCTTTTGACCTTCTTGGCTTAGAGTATGACGTGGTAACTGATTTGTGCGAGATGGCTATAACTACTCTTGAGGTGACTGGTATTGTTGCCGTTATAGAGCGAGATATCGACACCGCAGTGATGTTTAGTAAGGTATATTTGACAGAGCGAAATATTGCAAATAAACTAGTTAGTTTATCACTTAATTGCTCCGATTTACACATGGATATAGAGGGTGATATCGCAGAATACGAGAGGATCAGCGGTATCGTAATGCACGAAGGTCAGCGAAATGCTGTCAAGAATGCTGTAAATAACGGTGTAAATATCATAACTGGTGGGCCCGGAACAGGTAAAACAACAATTATAAAATGTATCTTATCTATTTTTAAAAGCAGACACTTGGAAGTCAGTTTATGTGCACCTACAGGTCGTGCATCAAAGAGACTATCCGAGTCGACTGGTGAAGAGGCAAAGACTATTCATAGGCTATTAGATCTTGATTTTAAAAACGGAAAAGGAAACTTTACTTTCAATAGTGATACGAAATTGCAAGCTGATGTTATCATTGTAGACGAGGTAAGTATGTGCGATGAGTACGTATTTAATGCGTTATTATCAGCTATAAATAGAGGCTGTAGGCTTATACTTGTAGGCGATAAAGATCAGTTACCATCAGTTGGTGCTGGTAATGTATTAGGTGATATTATAGGGTTTGGAGATATACCTATTAGTGAACTAACATACATTTATAGGCAAGGTCAAGAGAGTCTTATTATAGCTAATGCACATAGGATAAATAATGGCGATATGCCTATTATTCGCAATAAAGACAGTGATTTTTTATTCAGCGAAGTAGATAATCAATCGGCAGTGCTTGACACTGTCGTGAATATGGTTGCTAAAAGAATACCTAATTATCTAAACATAAATCCGTCGGCTATTCAAGTACTATGTCCGATGAAAAAACAACTTAGCGGTGTCAATAATATGAATAAAGAACTGCAAAGAGCTATCAATCCAGAGAGCAAAACAAAGGCAGAATTGCGATTTATGGACGGGATATTCAGAGAAGGTGATAAGGTAATCCATATTGTAAATAACTATGATCTTGACTGGCTAAGAGGCTCAGAAGTGGGACAGGGCGTATTCAACGGTGATATCGGTTTTATAAGAAAAGTAAATCATGTGGACAATACATTGACTATCGAATTTGATGATGAGCGAGTTGCGACATACTCGAGGGATATATTTGAGCAAATAAAGCTAGCTTATGCGATTACTGTGCATAAGTCACAAGGCTGCGAATTTGATGTGGTAGTTATAGTATTGATGGGCGGAATGCCTACACTTATGACGAGAAACCTACTGTATACGGCAGTTACGCGTGCAAAGAGCATGAGTGTAATAGTCGGTAGTAGTGGAAATATGAGTCACATGGTTAGTAATAACTTTACAGCTAAAAGATACACGCTACTGAAGGAAATGTTGGCCGAAGAGATGAGTAGACAATGTGCCGAGTAGACAGCGTAAAGAGTAGTAAAAGCAATGCACGATTTTTTGCAGTAATACAGTGCTTTTTGCACTAAAAAGAGTGAAATTACAACTCATCTAATAGCCTAAATGCGGTGTTAAGGAGTGAAATCATGGCTGATATTGATAATAAAGTTAATAAAAACGACGATAAGAATTTATCTCAAGACATGCAAAATCACTCTTCATGCAGGCGTAAAACCACCGAGAAAAGTACGAATTTGTCAGCGTCAATAATAGTTGATCAAAATCAAAATGATACAAATTCTACTAGTCAACGTCAGCGAAGACTTATGACTGACAGGCTAAAAGAACACATGAGTGTGGACGAGGCTGATGAGCTTATATCACTATGCGAAAGTGGTGATATCAATAAACTTCCTATTAAAGATAGGCTCATGACATACTTCAAATGCAATTTTAAATCTGATGTAATTAATTCTTACAAGAACTTCGTTCAAGGAATATTCCCTGATGATTGTAATTGTATTATTTGTGACAAAGAGATACCAAGAGGTAGCAAATATGGACTTTGCGAAAAGCATATGCGACTTACTCCATTTAACGACGGAAAGATATGTATACGCTGTGGCAAACCCACCGAGAACGAGTCCGTTTATTGCAATCAATGCCAAAACAATCATAGGTATTTTGATCTTGCAAGAAGTAGCGTTGTATATGAAGGTGACTGTGCTAGACTCGTAGCTAAGCTGAAGTTTAATAGCTGTAAATGGCTCGCTAAGTACATTGCTATGATGATGGCGGATACTTATACTGCAAACGTTTTAGACGCTGATGTGATTATTCCTACACCTATTTCGAAGGAAAGACTAGCGGAGCGTGGATACAATCAATCACTTGAGATCGCAAAGCATTTATCGGGCATGTTGGGCTTGGAAATAGCAAATGATACCGTGATAAAATACAAGGACAATTTAAGACAAAGCGACCTTTCAGGAAGGCAAAGACATGATAATGTAAAAGGTGTATACAAGCTCAAAGATAGGTCGGCAGTAAAGGGTAAGAAAGTAGTAATTATTGATGATATATTGACCACTGGTAGCACGGCTAGCGAGATAGCAAGACAGCTAAAGATCGCAGGTGCAACTACGGTGTATGTGCTAGTATTTGCTAGTGCTAAATACAAAGTAACTGGTGAGAATTTATCTGATTATGAGTTAATGGATTTGCTACCAGTAGAAGTCGTGGTGATATAGCATAATAGCGTCATTCTGTAGCGAAATTACTGTTATAACGGCGTTTTGAGTAGATGAATTCACATATAGCAACGCAATTTATATATATATAATTAAATATTTTTAATATATAAACGTTTGTTTTTGTAAATAATACGCAATAAAATCATAATGTATATCCTGTCGAGCATGTTTTCGACAGGATATTTGATATTATTGATTATCTTGAAAGAAGTTTATTGACACAAGCAAGCAATTAGTGTATAATAATAAATGTATAAATATTTACATGTTAGGAGATTTATAATTATGGGATTATTAAGTAAAATGTTTACTAATGCTAATGATAAAGAAATAAAAAAATTAGAAAAGATCGCTGATAAAATCGAGCTGTTGTCTGATGAGTTTAAGGCATTGACTGACGCTGAGCTTAAGGGAAAAACTGTTGAGTTTAAAGCTAGGTTCGAGGCGGGTGAGACTTTAGATGATTTGCTTGTAGAGGCGTTTGCTACTGTCCGTGAGGCGGGTGATCGTGTGCTTGGTATGCGACATTTCCATGTACAATTGCTTGGTGGTGTTTGTTTGCATCAGGGGCGTATTGCTCAGATGTGTACAGGTGAGGGAAAAACTCTAGTTGCTACTCTTCCAGCTTATCTTAATGCATTGTCTGGCAAGGGCATGCACGTTGTTACTGTAAATGATTACTTAGCTAAGCGTGATGCTGAGTGGATGGGTAAGATTTATATGTACTTAGGCTTGACTGTCGGAGTTATTTTACACGGCATGACTGGCGAGCAAAAGCAAGCGTCTTATAACTCTGATATTATCTACGCTACTAATAACGAGCTTGGATTCGATTATTTGCGTGATAACATGATAATTAATAAATCACAGAAACTTCAACGCGGATTGAATTTTGCGATAATTGATGAGGTGGATAGTATCCTAGTCGATGAGGCTAGAACTCCACTTATTATAAGCGGAGCTGGCGATAAGTCAAGTGAAGTTTACAAGACAGCGAATGTATTCACGAAAGGTCTTAAAGACGAGAATTATATCATAGAAGAAAAAGAAAAGACTGTAAGACTTACTGAAGAGGGCGTTGAAAAGGCTGAGAAATTCTTCAAGATAGAAAATTACTCTGATATCGAGAATCAAGATCTTGTACATTACATAAACAACGCACTAAGAGCTACTGTCATCATGAAGAAGGACGTAGATTATGTAGTTAATGATGGCGAGATAGTTATCGTTGACGAGTCTACTGGTCGTCTTATGGCGGGTAGACGTTACAGCGAAGGTCTTCATCAAGCTATAGAGGCTAAAGAAAATGTTCGCGTGCAGTCTGAGTCTAAGACTCTTGCAACAGTTACTTTTCAGAACTTTTTCAGACTATACAATAAGTTATCAGGCATGACTGGTACTGCTAAGACTGAGGAAGAGGAGTTCAATCATATTTATAGGCTTGATGTAGTAGTACTTCCTACTAATACACTTATCCAAAGACTTGATGAGACTGATAGATTGTATACTGGTATTGCGGGTAAAATGCGTGCAGTTGTTGCTGATGTGAAAGAACATCACGACAAAGGTCAACCAGTGCTTGTAGGTACTCCGAGTGTTGAGAAATCAGAGGAATTATCAAAACTTTTAAAGACAAACAAGATCCCTCACAATGTACTTAATGCAAAAAACCATAAGAACGAGGCAGAGATCATTGCTCAGGCTGGAAAGCGTTCGGCAGTTACGATAGCTACTAACATGGCTGGTCGTGGTACTGATATCGTACTAGGTGGCAATGCGGAGTACATGGCTTTAGATAAGCTATCAAGGCTGGGTTATCCTGATCATATTATTGCGGCGGCTACGTCTTTCGCAGTAAGCGAGGATGAAGATATCATAAAGGCAAGAGCGGAGTATAAGCATTATTTTGACAAGTTCAAGGCAGATACTGACATCGCAAAGGGTGAAGTGGTAGAGCTTGGCGGCCTTAGAATAATCGGTACTGGCAGACATGACTCTAGGCGAGTTGATGATCAGCTTCGTGGACGTAGCGGACGTCAGGGTGACCCTGGTTCAAGCGTGTTTTACCTAAGCATGGAAGATGACATGTTACGTATCTTCGGTGGCGAGACTATGAAAAAAGTGGCTGATAGATTTAACTTCGATGAAGATGTTTCTATCGAGCAAAAGATAGTTACAAAACAGATCGAAAGTGCACAGGCTAAGATCGAGAGTAGAGACTTCTCTATCCGTAAGAGCGTGCTTGCATTCGATGATGTTATGAATGTTCAAAGAAATATTATTTATGGTGAGAGAAATAAAGTCCTTGACGATATAGACATCAGCAAAGAAATAGAAAAGATGATAATTGATCAAGTAGAGCTTATATGTTCAAACTACATGGATTTTTCAGTCGGAGCGATCAGCTGGGATGTTGACGGGTTCAATAACGCACTTGAGCAAAGAGTTATCGCAGACGGTACGTCTATCGTAACACCTGAGCTATGTAAGATATATAACTATGACAAGATCAGAAATACCATCATGGACGAAGTATTCCGTCAGTATGATGAGAAAGTTACTAATGCTAAAGAAGCTGGTATTATATACGGCGACATAGAGAAAGTCGTGCTTTTAAGAAATGTTGACTCTAAGTGGATGGATCATATCGACAACATGCACAGACTAAAGCAGGGTATCGGTCTTGTTTCTTACGCACAGCGTGATCCAGTATTGGTATATAAGAAAGAAGGCGTTGAGATGTTTGACGAGATGATAGACGCAATCAATCGCGATACTGTAACTGTAATCTGCAAGTCTACTGTTGAGAGAAAAGTAGAGAGAAAGCAAGTAGTGCGTGAGTCTTCTACTAATGAAGACGCTGTTACTGGCAGTGCGAAAAAAGACGCGAGCAAAGTAGGTCGTAATGACCCTTGTGGTTGTGGAAGCGGTAGAAAATATAAGAATTGTTGCGGTAGGTAATAACGTTTAGACGATAAAAATCTACACGATAATAAATTAATCAAAATTACTAGTCATAAGGATAGTGACATTATATGTTGGCTATCCTTTGATATTAGTATACAGTCATAGTATCTTGAGCATAATTAGATAGATAATATGATGATAAAGGATGGCAAAAATGGTATTATTAGAACAAGTAGCACTAGATATAAGCAAGGTAAGGGACGCTCTTAATGGAGTGGCTAATGCTTTAGGTTTAGAAACATTAAAGGCAAGGAAGCTAGAACTGGAGGCTGTACAGAATGAGCCTGAGTTTTGGGGAGATATGCAGAAAGCACAGTCTGTCAATAAAGAGTGTAAACAGGCAGAAAATAAAATCAATCGCTGGTCAAGGCTTATGGATAGGTTTGAGGACATTGAGGCATTTATAGAAATGTATATTGAAGAGGGCGATGAGTCGGAGACAGAGAATATTATAAACGATATAAAAAAATTAGAGAAAGACATCGAAGCTTTAAGATTGGAAACATTACTAAAAGGTCAATATGATGGTAATAATGCTATCCTTACCCTGCATGCTGGTGCGGGCGGTACTGAGGCTCAAGACTGGGCAAGTATGCTTTATCGTATGTATACTAGATATGCAGAACGAACTGGTTTCAGCGTGAAAATTTTAGAGATGATTGATGGCGACGAAGCAGGAATAAAGACTGTTACTTTTATAGTATCTGGTGATAATGCTTACGGGTATTTGAAGGCGGAAAAGGGCGTGCATAGACTTGTTAGAATATCACCCTTTGACTCTCAGAGCCGTAGACATACATCGTTTTCTTCACTAGAGGTAATGCCAGAGCTAGAAGATGATGGCGTTATCGTTATTAATTCTGAGGATATCAGGATAGATACTTATAGGAGTGGTGGTGCAGGTGGTCAGCACGTTAATACTACTGACTCGGCTGTGCGTATTACACATCTTGCAACAAATATTGTTGTACAGTGTCAGAACGAGAGAAGCCAAATAAAGAATCGTGAAGAAGCAATGAAAATGCTAAAGAGTAAGCTTGTTGCTAAGCAAGAGCAAGATAGAATTGACTCAGATAATGAGATCAAGGGAAATCTTAAGAAAATCGAGTGGGGTTCACAGATCAGGTCGTATGTTTTCTGTCCTTATACAATGGCAAAGGATCATAGGACAGGCTGTGAAACTGGTAATATCTCCGCTGTTATGGACGGCGATATAGGTAGATTTATCGAAGATTACCTTATAAAGGCGTAATATGTCATATTTTGAAACAGCTAATATAAAACTAGAAAAACTACGTAGCAAGGAAGATTTAATTGTCCTTGCTATTGAGTCGTCTTGTGACGAAACGGCTTGTGCTATCATGCGTGGCGAAGAGCTATTATCTAATGTCATTGCATCTCAAATAGAGATCCATAGACGTTTTGGTGGCGTTGTGCCAGAGATCGCGTCGCGTAATCATACTATGGCAATAGAAAATGTCGTTTCACAGTCACTCGCTGATGCGGGCATGACTATGGACGAGATTGACGTTATCGGTGTAACTTATGGTGCAGGGCTTTTAGGTGCACTTTTGATAGGTGTTAGTTTTGCGAAAAGTTTAGCTTATGCTACAGGCAAACCGCTTATCGCAGTCAATCACATAAAGGGGCATATAGCAGCAAATTACATAGCTTGTCCTACACTTACCCCGCCTTATCTTTGCCTTATCGCTAGCGGTGGGCATACGGCTATTGCTAAAGTAAATGACTTTGACAGCGTGGAGATTATAGGCACATCAGTAGATGATGCTTGTGGTGAGGCGTTCGATAAAGTAGCGAGGTCTTTAGGTCTTCCTTATCCAGGTGGTGTGGAGGTAGAACGACTTGCTTTAGAGGGCGAGCCTAGTGTATATATGCCAACTCCTTTTAAAAGTGAGAAACATTATAACTTTAGTTATAGCGGGATTAAAACTGCTGTTATTAACTACATTCATAACCACGAGCAAAAAGGCGAAGAGTACTCTCGCGCTGATGTAGCATGTAGCTTTCAAGCTCGTGCAATAGGCATGATGGTAGACAATACCATGAGGGCAGCAAAAGAACACAATATCAAGACTATCGTAATAGCTGGTGGCGTAGGGTCTAATAAACTTCTAAGGCAATCAATGAGCGACAAGTGCGGTGCTTGCGGTATTAATATAATCTATCCGCCTTTGATACTTTGTACCGATAACGCGGGTATGATAGCAAGCGAAGCTAGGATACTAGTTAGAAACGGCGGTTTGTGTTCCGATATAGATCTTGATGCTAGTGCTAGTGTTAAAATTACAGACTAAAAAAAGGATTATAGCACGCACTATGCGTCGTCATTAAATCACAAACCATCGCAGTCACGTACCATATGTACGCTCCTTTATGGTTTGCAATTTATTCCTTGCCTAGCACGCACTCTAATCCTTTTTTTAAATACCATATGAGAATAAGAGAGTAAGAAAATACAGGGATTAAGAAATCATATACAATATGAAAGTAGACAGCGTATGAGAATAAGAGAAAATATCAACGTTATATCTTCAAGGGCAATATTGTGGGCTTTAAGTGTGTTGTCATCATCGCAGTCACGTACCATATGTACGCTCCTTTAGGGTTTGCAATTTATTCCTTGCCAAGCACACACTCTAATCCTTTTTTAAATACCATATGAGAATAAGAGAGTAATGGAATACAGGGAATGAGAGATAATAAGACATTAAGGGAATACAGAGCGTAAGAAAATACAGAGATAGAGATAATAAGAAATCATATACAATATGAAAATAGACAGCGTATGAGATAAGAGATAATATCAACGTTACACTATTAATTCAACTTTATAATTTTAAATATAATATTGTGATAAAGTTTTCAAATATTATAACTTATCAGTGAGAGTTTGAAGCATTCCAAGTTTAAGCAGTAGGTTTAGAGTATTACTCTCTAATACTTTATCAAATCACCATGTATAACGGCTTTGTAAGTTTAAAAAACTCTGCATTATGCTGTCTTAAATAAATATTTAAATATTCAATTCGTTTTAGCATTATATATGGTTATTAATATAACTATTATATATATATACTATTATTTTGCATTTTTAATGCGAAAGGTAGTTTAGTTGTTTTTAGGCTAAATTTACTTGTTTTTAGCCGTTTTTATCTACAAAATACAATATGATATGAGTAATTCTATAAAAGTGGTATGATAATGAAATCTTTTTGACTTTTATTTAATAAATGGTCGCATTTTGTTTGACAATTTGCTTGAAAGTTGTTAGAATACCCTATATAGGATAATTATGCTTAATATCTAGTGAGGTGTTATGCAAGACTATACTATTCTTATTAAAAACTCATCAAGGCTTGTTGGATTAAAACAAGTTTTGGCGGGCGTCACAAATGATGCGGTTCGGTGTGTTCTCGTATCTTGTGATAGCGATGACTTTGTAATGCGTGCTATTTCAGACGCAGTATCAACAAAGGATATTCTTGTCCAGACTGTTTGTGGTAAACACAAACTAGGCAAGTTATGCGGGATTGATGTTGCCTGTGCGGTAGTCGGTATACTAAAGTAGTAGCATGTTAAATTGAGATTTATCCTTCAAGGGGTTGCTGGATAGACTCATCCGATTATTTATATTTTTTCAAGGAGGTCCAAAGTATGCCAACTATTAACCAATTAATTAGACAAGGAAGAAAAGACAAAGTAAGAAAAAGCAATGCTCCAATCATGGACGCATGTCCTCAGAAGCGTGGTGTTTGCCTTACTGTTACTACTACTTCCCCTAAGAAACCAAACTCAGCTTTGCGTAAAATTGCAAGAATTCGTCTTGTAAACGGTCAAGAGGGTACTGTATACATTCCAGGTATCGGTCACAATCTTCAAGAGCATAGCGTAGTTTTGATACGTGGTGGTAAGGTTAGAGATTTACCGGGTGTTAGATATCACATTATTCGTGGTACTCTTGATGCAAGCGGTGTCGCTAATCGTAAACAGTCTAGATCAAAGTACGGTGCTAAGCGCCCTAAATAAACTAGCAAATCGGATGTATAAAAGCAACTTTATACGATCATTAATAGCTTAGTGCTATTTTGGAATGATCAAAAAAATTTTAATGGAGGTAATTAATTATGCCAAGAAGAAGTGGTGTTCCCAAGAGAGATGTTCTTCCTGATCCAATACACAGCAGTAAGGTTATAACTAAACTAGTTAACCAGATCATGCTTGACGGTAAGAGAGGAACTGCTCAAAATATAGTTTATGGAGCATTTGAAATAATAAAGAACAAAACAGGCTTAGAGCCTATGGAGGTTTTCACTCAAGCAATTGAGAACGTAAAGCCTGTTCTTGAAGTTAAAGCTCGTCGTGTAGGTGGTTCAACTTACCAAGTACCTATCGAGATCAGAACTGAGAGAAGACAAACACTAGCAATTCGTTGGGTTGTTTTATTCGCTAGAAAGCGTAATGAGAAGACTACAATGGAGCGTCTAGCTGGCGAGTTGATGGATGCTTATAACAATTCAGGAAATTCTGTTAAGAAGAAAGAAGATATGCACAGAATGGCTGAAGCAAACAAAGCATTTGCTCACTACCGTTGGTAGGATTTTATTTATAATTACAGGAGGGCATTATGCCAAGAGAGTTTTCGTTAGAGAATACTAGAAATATAGGTATCATGGCACATATAGATGCTGGTAAAACTACTATTTCAGAGCGTATTCTATTTTACACTGGTCGTGTTCACAAGATCGGTGAGACTCATGACGGTGGCGCAACAATGGACTGGATGGTTCAAGAGCAAGAGCGTGGTATTACTATCACTTCTGCTGCTACTTCTACTGAGTGGAGAGATACTCGTATCAATCTTATTGATACTCCAGGGCACGTTGACTTCACTGTTGAAGTTGAGCGTAGCTTACGTGTACTAGATGGTGCCGTGGCTTTATTCTGTGCTAAGAGTGGTGTTGAGCCACAGTCTGAGACAGTTTGGAGACAGGCTACTAAATATAGCGTTCCTCGTATTGCGTTTGTCAATAAGATGGATCGCCAAGGTGCTGACTTTGATATGGTTGTTCAGATGATGAGAACTCGTTTGAAGGCTAATGCAGTACCTATCCAAATCCCTATCGGTAAAGAAGAATATTTTGCTGGTCAAGTTGATCTTGTCCACATGCATGCTATTGTTTATACTGATAAAGAGGGTAAAGAGTTTGATATCAGACCTATCCCAGAGGATATGATCGATAGAGCTAATGAGGGTCGTGAGATTCTTATCGAGGCACTTTCAGATTATGACGATGCTATGATGGACAAGTTCTTAGAAGGCGAAGATATTTCTGTTGAAGAGATAATGGAAGCACTTCGTAAGGCTACCATCGCGATGACAGTTACTCCAGTTTACTGTGGTAGTGCTTATCGTAATAAGGGCGTTCAAGCTCTTATGGATGCTATCGTTGATTTACTTCCTACTCCTCTTGACGTTCCACATATCAGCGGTACTAATCCTGATACTGGCGAAGATGAGCAACGTTTATCTGCTGATGATCAGCCTATGGCAGGTCTTGCATTCAAAATAGTTACTGATCCTTTCGGTAGACTTGCATTCTTTAGATTATACAGTGGTAAACTTACTACTGGTTCTTATGTTTACAATGCTACTAAGGGTAAGAAAGAGCGTATCGGACGTATCGTTCGTATGCACTCAAATACTAGAACTGATGTTAGCGAAGTATACGCTGGTGATATCGTAGCTATAGTAGGTCTTAAAGATACTACTACTGGTGATACACTTTGTGATATAGATAACCCTATTTGTTTAGAGAGTATGGATTTCCCAGAGCCAGTTATCAAAGTAGCTATCGAGCCTAAGTCTAAAGCAAGTCAAGATAGAATGGGTATGGCACTAGTTAAACTAGCTGAAGAAGATCCAACTTTCAAGACTTACACAGATCAAGAAACTGGACAAACTATCATCGCTGGTATGGGTGAGCTTCACCTAGAAATCATCGTAGATAGAATGCTTCGTGAGTTTAAGGTTGAGGCTACCGTTGGTGAGCCACAGGTTGCTTATCGTGAGTCTGTTCGTAACAAGGTTGACGCTGAAGGTAAATTCATTCGTCAGTCAGGTGGTTCAGGTCAGTATGGTCACTGTCGTATTACTTTGTCTCCAGGTGAGCAAGGTTCGGGCATTGTTATCATTGATAAAACTGTTGGTGGTTCTATTCCAAAAGAGTATGTTCCAGCAATCGAGAAAGGTATCCGCGAGGCTGCTTTAAGTGGTGTTATCGCTGGCTATGAGCTAGTTGATTTCCATGTTACTATTAACGATGGTTCTTACCATGACGTTGACTCATCAGAGATGGCGTTCAAAATCGCTGGTAGTATGGCACTAAGAGAAGCTGCTAAGAAAGGTAATCCTTGTCTACTAGAGCCTATGATGGCCGTTGACGTTGTTACTCCTGAGGAGTATTTAGGTGACGTTCTTGGTACTATCAATGCTCGTCGTGGTAGCATTAAAACTATGGAAGTTCGTGGTGGAGATCAAGCTATTTCTGCTGACGTACCTCTAAGTGAAATGTTTGGATATGCAACTGCTTTAAGAAGTACATCACAAGGTCGTGCAGGATTCTCAATGCAATTCTCACACTACGCTGAAGTACCTAAGAGTATATCTGAGAAGATTATCGGTGAGAGAAATAAGGCGACTGTATAAGTCATCTTAAGATGTAGTAAAATATTATATAATTACTAGCTTTAGTTGCATATCGTGGCTTAAGCTAGTGTATATTATATATAGCAAATTAATAAACAAATATAATTAATTAAATTGAATTATTTAGGAGGATTTACAAAAATGGCAAAAGCTAAATTTGAAAGAACCAAACCACACGTAAACATTGGTACAATCGGTCACGTTGACCATGGTAAGACTACTCTTACTGCTGCTATAACTATGTATAGTGCAGCTAGAGGCTTCGCTGACAAGATGAACTATGCTGATATCGACAAAGCTCCAGAAGAGAAAGAGCGTGGTATCACTATCAACACTGCACACGTTGAGTATCAGACTGAGACTCGTCACTATGCACACGTTGACTGTCCTGGACATGCCGATTATGTTAAGAACATGATCACTGGTGCTGCTCAAATGGACGGCGCTATCCTAGTTGTTGCTTCTACTGATGGTCCTATGCCTCAGACTCGTGAGCATATCCTACTTGCACGTCAGGTTGGTGTTCCTTACATCGTTGTTTTCATGAACAAGACAGATCTTGTTGATGATGAAGAGCTACTTGAGTTAGTTGAGATGGAGATCCGTGATCTTCTTTCTGATTACAACTTCCCAGGCGATGATACTCCAGTTATCATGGGTTCTGCTGTTAAAGCTCTTGAAGCTGCTGCAGCTGGTAACGCAGATGCTGAATGTTGTAAATGTATCGGCGAGCTTCTTGCCGCTGTTGATAGCTATATTCCTACTCCAGAGCGTGACACTGATAAGCCTTTCCTAATGCCAGTTGAGGACGTTTTCACTATCACTGGTCGTGGAACTGTTGCTACAGGTAGAATTGAGCGTGGTAGCTTACACATACAAGATAAAGTTACAATCGTTGGTATCCGTGATACAGTAGAGACTACTTGTACTGGTATCGAGATGTTCAGAAAGCTTCTTGACGAGGCTTATGCTGGTGATAACGTAGGTGTTCTACTTCGTGGTATCCAGAGAACTGATATCGAGCGTGGTCAAGTTTTATGTAAGGCTGGTACTATCAAGCCTCATACAGCTTTCGAGTCACAAGTATACGTACTAACTGCTTCTGAGGGTGGTCGTCATACTCCATTCTTTGATGGTTACCGTCCACAGTTCTACTTCAGAACTACTGACGTTACAGGTTCTATCAAACTTCCAGAGGGAGTTGAGATGGTTATGCCTGGTGATAACATCGATATGAAAATCGAGCTTATCACTCCAATCGCTATCGAAGAAGGTCTACGTTTCGCTATCCGTGAGGGTGGTAGAACTGTAGGATCTGGTGTAGTTGCGAGCATTATTAAGTAATTAATAGCTAACGCTATCCAGCCTTTAAGGCGAACTAATATTAAATAAACTAATGACCTAAGCGGTATAGCTTGGGTCATTTTTTGTTGCAAAAAATACTCGCTTAGTGTTTTCAACCAAGCGAATATTTATATTTTAGATAGACTTCAGTGTGGAAAAGAATTTCAAAGATATACAGCAATTTGTATTACCTTATGTTAATACATGATAAAATAATTGTATTCATATTTTGAATTATTAGCTTTTGATGTTGCAATATGTATTATCAATAACAATAAGTTATATAGTTTATAATTATTTTATATCAAGAATATAATTGTAGTGTAGATTAAAATGTATCACTTACTACCATATCACTGATAGATTTACGGACACCATTATGTCTATTTTCTGAGCTTCTTACTGCACCATCATAGCCTATGGCAATGATCGCAATAGGCTCTATATTCTCAGGTATATTAAAGTCAGCTTTAAGTGATGATGGATTAAAGTAAGTTATCCAACAAGTGCCAAGTCCTAGACTTTCGGCAGTCATAACCATATGATCAGCTACTATTGTGCCATCTATATCAGTCATAGACTTGTTGTCAAATTTTCTTATCCATGATTTTGCCTTGTCACAGCATACAATTAGAACTAAAGGTGCATTAAATACATTTGCACTATTCTTGAGCTTATTTAGTGATGTTGGATCAGTTATTTCTAAAATTGTATGTGGTTGATAGTTCACTGCTGTCGGAGCTATTCTACCGCCTTCTAATATAATATCAACTTTGTCACATTCGACTTGCTTGGTAGTAAATGCTCGCATTGAACAGCGTTTTTTTGCTAGTTTTATAAAATCCATATTTTCTCCTAAATGTTGTTATTGTAGTACTACTATTGACATTATATACGCTTAGTATATAATGTCAAGTAGTGATATATTTGTAATATAATTTCAAAAATGATAATTAGTATACATTTGATACTAATTATTAGTTAATATATTTATGTAAGTAAAATAAATAAAAGTGAAATATATAAGGAGAATTTATTATGAAATGTGAAAAAACTATTCAGTGCTATGTGGAAAAGACTTTAGACGTAATTGGTGGAAAGTGGTCTTTCCTAATTATTAAAAATCTATTTGAAGGCAAAATGAGATTTGGACAGATAAGAAAGTGTTTAAATAATATAAGTCCTAAAACGCTTACTTCATGCCTAAGGGATTTGGAAACTCAAGGTATTATAACTAGACATGTGTTGCCTGTTATACCTCCTAATGTCAGTTATACCCTTACTGAAAAAGGCTTGGATGTAGATTGCACAATTAAAAATATGCAGTGCTGGGGAGAGAAGTGGGTCAAATAAACATTTTATTATTGTTATGACTTTGGTTAAAAGCTCACGTTATAGAATAGTTGGAGTTTATAAATATTTATAAGTATATGCAATATCTGCTCATAATTATACAAATAGTATATCTTAGTATATTATAGTTTAATAACGAATATATATGGCATATCCACATATTTTTCATTAATTTAGTATATGTTCATTATAATCACACGTGTAAAGGTATTTTGCTTGACATTACAAAGTATATCTAGTAAAATAAATGTATACGCAAAATTTACAACAAAACGAGGGATTTACATAATGAAAGATAATCACATAATATTATTAATATTCGGATTATACCTATTACTAATGATAGGTATCGGATTTATATTCTATAGGAGAAAGATGACATCATCTACCTATATGCTAGGCGGCAGAAGTCTTAATCCATGGGTTACGGCATTTTCCGCACAGGCATCGGACATGAGCGGATGGTTGCTTACGGGTTTACCGGGTTTGTGCTGTATGGGTATTGCTGTAAATAGCGTTGCTGGCATAAAAGAAGCTATCTTTACTGCAATAGGATTGCTTTTGGGTACGGCAGCTAACTGGATATTTGTAGCTAAACGCCTACGTGTCTATACTGAAGTTGCGTCTAACTCTATAACTGTACCTAGTTATTTTGAAAATAGATTTGACGATAAAAAGGGTATTCTGCAGGCTATTTCAGGCATGGTGATTTTATTCTTTTTCACTTTCTATGCTGCGTCAATGTTCGCGGCTGGTGCTAAAATGTTTAATGCTGTTTTCGGACTAGATTATCATTACGCACTACTTATCGGTGCGGCAATTATCGTAATATACACATTGTTAGGTGGTTTCCTTGCAGTGTCTTGGACGGATTTAGTTCAGGGCTTGATTATGTTCTTCGCACTTATTATTGTGCCAGTTCTTGTACTAAAAGGTTTTACTGACGATCAATTTAATGCACTTGGTCAAATTGGTGGTGCACTTGGAAATCTAATGCCCGTAGAAGGTGAGGAATTTTCTTGGATAACTATAATGACCGCAATAAGTTGGGGTCTTGGATACTTTGGAATGCCACACGTACTTGTTCGATTTATGGCAACTAAAAATAAAAAGACAATCAAACCCGCTACTGTTATCGCCCTTGTATGGGTAGTGATAACTATGGCTTGTGCAATACTTATAGGTATAGTTGGTCGTATTGTTTTAAACAGTGCAATAAATAATGATAGTGCGGAAACCGTATTCATGCTACTTGTACAAAAGTCATTCGGGCCAGTGGTTGCAGGACTATTGCTATCAGCAATTCTTGCGGCTATTATGTCTACTGCTGATAGCCAATTATTAGTAGCAAGTAGTTCGTTTGCTGAGGATATTTATAAAAGACATTTTAGACGCAATGCAAAGGACAAAGAAATAATGCTAGTGTCTAGATTAACTATTGTTGCTGTATCGGCTGCTGCGATTCTTCTAGCATTAGATCCTGAATCTAAAATATTTGAGTTAGTTCAGTATGCATGGGGCGGTTTTGGAGCGTCATTCGGACCACTTATCGTATTCTCATTGTATTCTAAGAAGTTAAAACTTCGAGGAGCTATAGCATCTATTGTAACTGGTGCTGTTACTACTATTGTATGGAGATATGGACTAAGCCCTCTTGGCGGAATATTCGAAATTTACGAGTTGATACCAGGATTTATACTATCAACTGCTGCATTATGGATCGGTTCACTTTCGGATAGACGTCCAATATCAGAGAAGATGTCAAATGATTATGATAACTTTAAGATAGAACTTAAGAAAAAAGATACTGATATCGACCCTGAGAATGATGAAACTGTAGAAGAAATAGTAGTTGCATAAGTTATTATTTAAGTAAAAACTGTTCATAATTAGCTATATATGAGATAAATACACTAGCAATATAATGTTGCAAAAATGAATATAACAACATCAAAATAAATAGATATAAAAAAAAGATGGCTTTTAAGTCATTTTTTTTTATTGCTGATCATAAAATATGGTGACTAGAAAATATAGATATGATTATTGATTTAGCTAAATTTAGGCTATAATCACTCTAATCAATATCAAAAGATTGAGATTTTCTTCGAAAAGTAGGCAAAACTTATAAAATCAATACACTATTATAATTTATTTGTAAAATATTCAAAATGTGTATTGACAATTGCTATCATGGGTGCTAGACTATAAATACGAACCAAGTAGAAACTTGATGATTGCATATCATCCTTCTAGAAGTGTCAAGCATTATGAGAATGTTTATTCGCTTATTGGTTACATACTCTGATAGCTAGTGTTATCAGCACAAAAAGTTTACTATGAGGAAATAATATGTTAGCGGATTTGCAACTAATTAGATGCAAAAATACGTAACGACATGTGCATTCTTCTACTAAGAGATAATTATATTGGGAAAAATTATGATCTCTTAATAATAGCAATACGTTGGGCGTGAGCTAAATGTCCGTAAGACTATTTGTCTAGGAAGTATTGTTTAAGAAAAGCAAAGTAAAAGGAAATAGTAGAGCAGTAAGAAGTTGTGAGATCTATCTAATATGTTACATGAAAAAAATAGCATATAAGTAGTGTTACAAAACCTTACCTCAAAGAAGAGAAATGGGGAAATCGTATCTCTTAACCTAAAATATTAATGCTACTGAAGCATTGACGGAGAGAGCTAGAGACGAAATGACCTTACGGCCCAAAAGTCCATGAGTTTGAGTCAGGTATCAGGTGGGACGATGACCGATAATAATGACTAGAAGTCCATGAGTTTGAGTCAGGTATCAAGTGAGACAATGACCGATAAAAAAGA
This sequence comes from uncultured Clostridia bacterium, assembly GCA_947038565.1. GTDB lineage: Bacteria > Bacillota > Clostridia > Christensenellales > UBA3700 > MGBC100798. Next base: position 122,336 of record CAMQWP010000003.1, on the reverse strand, counting down.
CTAGAAGTCCATGAGTTTGAGTCAGGTATCAAGTGAGACAATGACCGATAAAAAAGACTAGAAGTCCATGAGTTTGAGTCAGGTATCAAGTGAGACAATGACCGATAAAAAAGACTAGAAGTCCAAGAGCTTGAGTCAGGTATCAAGTGAGACGATGACCGATAAAAAAGACTAGAAGTCCAAGAGTTTGAGTCAGGTATCAAGAGAGACGATGACCGATAAATAAGACTAGAAGTCCATGAGCTGGTGTCAAAATGTCCGAAAGGCGAACTCAAGCCAAGCATATTATTTTATAATAATAGTGCGAAAAGCAAAAAAAAATACTAGAGGCATAAGAAGTTGTGAAATAGCAATTTACAATATCATTGTAAAAATTTAGCGCACGATATAAAAACTTATCCTCGATTAAAGATTAGAATAAGGTAAAATCTTATATCTTAGTAGTAGCAAATAATACTAATAATGTAAATAAACATATTAGTATTGCATGTAATAATAGGCTAAATGCCTTACAGGCTGAGAGTGTTTGTACGAGGTGACTCAATTGTGACCGATCGACGGTGAGTTGGAGTCAGTATCATGATGAGCCAAAGACCGAATATGACCAATAGTCTACGAGCTAGAGTCTAAGTGTACGTGTAGCAACTCAAGCTAAAAAAGAATGCTTTGATGTGATATCAATGAGCAAATTGAAATTTAACAACAATTGAATAATTTTATTTTTTAATGAGAGCAAAACCGCTAAATTATATAGGATCATAATTGAATTCCGATAGAAATATAATCAAGAAAAGCGACGGCTCTAGATAGGAATTTTAAGTAAATAATACCTTCAAAAGCAAGTATTATGAGCTTGCATAATTAGTAATTAGAAGTAGTATAGATTACTTTGCAAATGCCTAAAATGAATGATATTGTATTATGAGACAATATTTTAAAATGAAAATGATTAGACAATTTAATAGATAAATCTATATAATATAAACTAATCTGATTAGTTAAAGTTTATGATAGATTGTTAATACAAAATAAGAATTACCCACAGACTATGTCTGTGGGTAATTTTGTTGTACTATATATCATAGTTGCTGCATAGCATAGTAAATGTAACAAAAAAATTAGAATATTATGCATTGTGCATTACCAAATAATTGATCATGCATTATTGTACACTTGACTAATGTTTTATAGCATATGACATGTTTTGATTAGTTTTAGTGCTGTTTCAGGTTATTTTTCTCTAGTTTTGCACTTTGTATGCAACATTTTGTCGCCGACATTAATATGCTCAGACATGCATTTATTGTTTTTGTTGTGAGCACATCCTGTACTGCTACATTCGATAAAAGTATCATCACTTTCGTCGAATGCAAACTCTGATGCAGTCTCCATGTTTATAAATTCTTGCTCGATTACACCATTCTCACGCTTAAGTTTTGTGTCACAATTGCCGTTTTTATCGACATTTACTATGCCAGCTCTACAGTGACATCCTTCATTAAATTCGCAATTGCTTGTAGTACATTTAATTCCTTTCATATTTCCCTCCTTAACCTTTGGTATCCTTATTATATGTTAATAATACATCTTTATACAATAATACTAATTATTGCACGATTTTACTTGACTTTATCACTATAATATAGCACAATATACTTGTGTGAATAATCGAATATGTGTGTTCATATTAAGGGGTTATAATGAGAATTGAATTGTTAAAACAAATGAGTAGGACTGATAAAGTTTACCTCGCTAAAAATAATGAGGGTGAGCTTGTTGTCTTGAAAAAATATCGCGACATGAGTTCTAGAAAGTTAGAGATGACTATTTTGAACCAGTTGTCTATATCGGGCTATGCACCAATGGTGGTAGAGCAGGGAAGCGATTATATTATATACGAATATATCGAGGGTGATTCTTTTCTTGATAAGTATATAAATTACACTATGACTGATGATAATGCAGGGCTTATCCGTCTTGCGAACGAGCTTAGTGTGTTTCTGCAAATATTTTATTCGCTTGCTGAGGGTTATATTATCCAAGACATCAATTTTGTAAATTTTATCATCAAAGATGGTAGATGTTATGGCGTTGATTATGATTCTGTAGGCGAGGGTATGCAGTATACCGATGTTGCGGGAGTTGTCGCTTATGCTGTTAAGCATGTTGTCGGTGATATTCATGATTGTTTCCCGTTTATTCAGCAAATGCTTAAAAACTTTCATATGCAAATGATTGACATAATTAATGACATTAAAGAAGTTTTATTAAAGTCAAATAATAGTCATTATGTCGAACATGTTTTGTCTACGCTAATTATGATAGATGATGAAATCGTTGATGATCTAGATTCTGTAGAAATTTGTTTGTAAATATAACCATTAGTGTTGTAAAGTATTTAATATTATGTTATAATGTAATGTAGTATATAAATATGTAGGTGTGAATTATGAAGTTTAGAGAAAGATTGGTAAGTTTACGGAAAAATAAAGGTTACAACCAAAATTATATTGCTGTATACATGGGCGTATCGCAAGTATCCATTAGTAATTGGGAGAGAGGTCTTAAAGAACCTAATTTCCAGTCGCTTATAGATCTTGCTAATTTGTTCGGTGTGACGTGTGATTACCTTTTGGGTGTTTCAGACATTATAAAAATTGAGGAGTAATTTTTCATGGTTAATATTAATAAAGTTAAATATATGATGTATGGTAATTGTATCGAGATAACTAATGGTGATGTTCTGCTTAGAGTCACTACTGATGTTGGCCCTCGTATTATCTATTATGGTACTACTGATGAAGACAATATGATGTTTTGCGACGTTGATGATAATGTTAATCGTTCTAGCGATTACCTAGACGCGAACTTTAAAAAAGGTGAAATGTGGCATATTTACGGCGGTCATAGACTTTGGACTTCTCCAGAGAATGAGGCGTCTTATTTTCCTGACAACTACCCTGTTGAAGTTAAGATGCTAGATAATGGTGCTGTTTTTTTCAGCGCTAACGAGTGCACTACTGGTATCAGAAAAGGTATCTCTGTGACAATGGACGATAATGGAGTGGTAACTCTTGATCACACATTCTTTAATTTTACTGATAAAACCGTGACTCTTGCTCTTTGGGCATTGTCAGTTATGAATAAGGGTGGTCTTGCGATCGTACCTATGGCTACTGATGATACTGGTCTTCTTGCAAATAGAAACATAGTATTATGGCCTTACACTAATATTAGAGATGATAGGCTTACTCTAAATCAAACTTACATATCTTTGCAACAAAAAGAGATTTGCGACGGCCCACTTAAGATAGGTGTGCTTAATACTGAAGGTGCTGTCTATTTTATTCGTAATGGCAAAATGCTTGAGAAAAAATTCGATAAAGCTGATAGGTCAGGGAATTATGTAGATTTTAGTTGTAGTACTGAGCTTTACACTTCAGAGCATATTATCGAAGTAGAGGCACTGTCTCAGCTTTTAAATATCAATGCTGGAGACACTGCTCACCATGTGGAAATATGGACAATGCATCAGAACGATAGCTTGCAAAAACAAGTTATGGAGATGATTAGTGAAGGCTAAGTTTAGCAAAATTCTAGTGCTTTCTATAGTGCTTGTGTTATCAGTATTCGCCTTGACGGGCTGTAACTTTGACACACGTGATATAGATGTAGACATCGCCAACGACGCTACGGTTTATGAGAGAGTCGCTGTTACTGCTATGCCATCAATAGCAAATATTGAGGTACATCAAAAGATAGAAGGCGAATGGTATCTTGTAAATTATATCACAGGACTTGTTGTCGATGATAATAACTTGCTAGTAAACAAGCAAAGTGTTCCGAAGTACTATCCAATTTCAGGATTTTCTAGTAATATCAAATTGTTCGCAACTGTAAAAAGTGCAGAAGGTAAATCTTACAAATATCAGTGTGAGAAACCAGTAGAGCTTTATCCTAAAATTGATAAGGCTAGTGATATAGGCTTGGTGCTTCTTCAGCTTGAAGATTATATACCTAATCCAGATATTCCAAATGATACTAGGAAGTTAGTCCCTTGCGTTTTTGGCGACTCGGACGAGCTTGTCTTTGGCAGTAATACGCTTGCGATATCTACTTTTATGGGTGAGTGTAGATTGTTTGAGGTATTGGTATCTAATACTCAACTTGACTTTTCGAAAGACTCGGAAGAGGACGGTATGGATATTTTCGGAGACGGAATAGTGCCTGCAAGTATGTATACTTCTGGTAATCATCTTATAGACGATTCGGACGCGTATTCAGGACATATTGAGAATAATAAATTTCTTCAGTACACTTCAACAAGCTCAGTTATGTTCAATAGCAAGGGCGAGGTGGTAGGATTTAATTACTTAATGAAAGTTAATCAGACTGAACCAAATACGGATTTATCATTCAGTATCGGTTTTGCAATAAAATCAAATTCAATAGTATCAGGGCTTAAAGTAGGGGGTATTTTATGACAGGTTATAAGTTTAGATTTTCTAATTTAGTAGCGTATGGTGTTATTTTAATTTCAATTATTACGCTTACATATTTGTATGTGGTAGATACTATTGTGCCTATTAATGTGCACGAAAATGTACAGCTCGAGAGCCTTGATCATGCTTACGCTAAAGTAGCAGATATCGTTGTGCCGTCGTCAGTTATTATAGCTGCGGGAAGCTCTAGAGGTAGTGGTGTTGTCGTAGGTGATGGTTTGGTTTTAACAAATGATCATGTTGTGGCAGGTCATACCGCTGTTACTGTTTCTCTATCTATAGGCAATGGTAAATATAAATCTTTCAACGGAAAAGTATTGCCTGAGCCTGATACTACTAAGTATAGTGAGATCGACTTGGCTCTTATAAAGATCACTAGTCTTACGCCTTTTACTGCTCCAGCTATTGTGCTTGGACATGTAGATGATGTGGATTTTGGTGTTTCAGGGCTTATGGTCGGAAATCCTAATAATATAGGGTTGCTTGCGTCAAAGGCGATGGTTGCTAATCCGACTATAGCTATAGACGATGATTTCGGTAATACATTTAATCATATTATTGTCGATGCTCCAGTAAATTCTGGTAATTCGGGTGGTGGATTTTATAACATGCGTGGTGAGCTTATCGGTATTATTACTATGCGTCAAGTGTCTGATGGCACTAGCAATAAAGATATTGTTTTCGGTATTGGGTTTGCTATTAGAATTGATGATATTTGTTCGTACTTAGGTAGATACAGTGAGATGGTAAAAAGCGTGGCTTGATAGATTGCTTGTTGCATATTATTTAGCTGTATTATAATGTAGTGAGGTGATATGTTAGTAGTAATAGGCGGTGGTAATATGAGAGAAATGCCACTTGTTAATGATTATATAGTCAGTTTGCTTGATGATATTCGCACTAGCGAAGAGAGAAAACCGCGTGTTTTATTCTTCCCTACTGCGAGCTTTGAGAGTAAGCCTTATGTCAATTCATTCAATAGAGAGTTCAAAACTAGATTAAAGTGCAAGACAACTTGCGGGCTTTGGCTAGATGGCGAGATGGATTATGAACATATAAAAGAGAAATTCGATAAAGTAGACGCGATCTATATAGGCGGAGGTCGATTTGATGTGTTGGTAGATGAGTTTTCGCGTATGGGCATGGACAAGCTGCTTAATGATTTCTATAAAAAAGGTGGGCTTATTATCGGTAATAGTGCAGGTGCGATGCTTTTTTATGAGCAGTGTATCTCGGATTATAAGATCATGTCTGGTGAGTCGGATTGTTACGAGATTGCTGATGGTTACGGCTGGATAAAAGGGTGTTTTTGCCCGCATGCGAATGAGCCGAAGAAAAAGCAATATATAAATGATAGTAATATCCATGACATATGTATGCTCGATGAGTATGAGTATCTTGTGTATGGTGATAATATAAATTGAGGTGTTTATGGCTAAGATAGTCGGAGTTGCAAGTGGTAGTATAGCAGAGCAACTTGGTATAAAAATTGATGACGAATTACTAGCTTTCAATGGCACTCCTATTGATGACGTTTTAGATTATTGTTATTATGATAGTATGGATAGTTTTGTTATGACTGTCAAAATAGACGATGAAATCGTCGACTTCGAAATAGAAAAAGATGACCATGAGTTGATAGGTCTTGACCTTGATGAGAGTATGGATCTTACTCCTATTAGATGTAAAAATAAATGTTCTTTTTGTTTTGTTGATCAGTTGCCTAAAGGCATGAGAGATACTTTATACGTGAAGGATGATGATTATAGATTGTCATTCGTAAGCGGAAACTTTATCACATTATCTAATGTCTGCGAAGTGCAGTTGGAGAGGATAATTCGTCTCAAACTTTCGCCTCTATATATATCAGTTCATGCTACTAATCCTGTTGTAAAAACAAGACTTGTTGCAAATCCTGAGGCAGGTAAAACTTTTGAAAAGATAAAATACCTAGTCGCAAACGGTATAAAAGTCAATACGCAAATAGTAATGTGTCCTGATGAAAATGATGGAAAAGTACTCGAGCGTACGCTGTCGGATCTAGCACAACTTATGCCTATGGTGATGACTTGTGCTGTAGTTCCAGTCGGTCTTACAAAACACCGCGAAGGACTATATCATTTGCAAGAAGTAGATAGAGCGAAGGCGATAGAGAGCATTGCTATAATAGATGATATAAATAAAAAGTTTGGTCAGTTCGCGTGGGCTAGTGATGAATTCTATATAAGAGCGGGCTTAAACCTGCCATCATATAACGAATACGGTGACTTTGATCAGATCGAAAACGGGGTGGGACTCATAAGAATGTTTGAGTGTGACCTTAACGAAGGACTGGATAATGCTCGCAGTTCGAAGAAGAAAAAGAGTGTTAGTTTGGTGACGGGAGTATCATTCGCTCCATTCTTAGAGAGTTATCTAAGTTTGCTCACAGACAAATTCTCACGCCTTGACATTGATGTCAATGCTGTTACTAATGATTTTTTTGGCGAAAGTATAACTGTCGCTGGACTTATTACCGCGGGGGATATTATCTCGCAGTACAAGGGTAAGCTTAAGAAGAATGTTATCTTGCCTGCAACTATGCTTAGAGAATTTACTACTACTTTTTTAGACGGCATGTCTATTAAAGAACTGGAAAAAGAACTAGGCGTGATCGTGCATGTAGCACAAAGTGGCGAACATCTTGTTAGGATTATCGCAAGTATCTAGGAGGGTATATGACTAAACCAATAGTGGCTATCGTCGGCAGACCTAATGTCGGAAAGTCAACATTTTTTAATAAAGTAATAGGTAGAAGAGTTTCTATCGTAGAGGACAAACCGGGTGTTACTCGTGATAGATTGTACTATGACACTGAGTGGTGTGGCTATAATTTTACTATCATTGACACGGGTGGTCTTGAGATCAATAGTGAAGATGAGATGTGGATGCATATCAAGGCTCAGGCAGAGGTAGCAGTAGACGTTGCTGATGTTATAGTCCTATTCGTTGATGGTAGACAAGGTCTTGTTCCTGATGATATGGACGTTGCTAACTACTTAAGACGTTGTAAGAAACCAGTTATCGTAGCTGTTAATAAGCTAGATAGTAATGAAGTAGAGAAGACTTATGATTTCTACCAGTTAGGTCTTGGCGAGCCATTTGCTATTTCTTGTGAGCAAGGTAAGGGTATCGGCGATATCTTAGACGAGATTTGCGATAAGTTGCCTAAAGTAGGCGAAGAGAAAGATGATGATATTATCAATATCGCTGTTGTCGGCAGACCTAATGCTGGTAAGAGTAGTATGGTTAATAAAATGCTTGGCTATGACCGTGTTATAGTAAGTGATATATCTGGTACTACTCGTGATGCTATCGATACAGCATTCACTTATCAAGATACTGAATTCAACCTTATTGATACTGCTGGTATGCGTCGCAAACGTAGTATAGATGAGAGCATAGAAAGCTATAGCGTTATGCGAAGTCTTGCTGCTGTTCGTAGATGTGATGTTTGTTTGATCGTGGTAGATGCGTCGGAGCCACTAAGTGAACAGGATGTTCGTATTTGTGGATATGTCCATGAACAAGGCAAGCCTTCAGTAATCCTTATGAATAAGTGGGATACTATAGAAAAAGATACTCATACTATCAATGTTTTCAATAAGGGACTTGACGAGGATCTAAAATTTATGAATTATTTCGTGCCTCTTTATGTATCAGCTAAGACTGGTCAGAGAGTTAGAAATATTATGTCGGAAGTAGTTGCTGTACATGACGAAGCGTCAAAGCGTGTCACTACTGGAGTATTAAATGACGTTATCCAAGATGCGGTAACACTAGTGGAGCCACCTGCACATAATGGTAAAAGACTTAAGATATTATTTGCTACTCAACACAGTGCTAATCCTCCAACATTTATTTTCTTCGTCAACGATGTAGAGATAATTCACTTCTCATACAAGAGATATCTAGAGAATGTTATTAGGAAAACTTTTGAGTTCAGAGGTACTCCTATCAGACTAATATTTAGAAACAAAAACGATAAAGAAGCATTTTAATTAAATAGATTTTTAACAATACTCGTGTCTTATATTAAGAAGATATGAGTATTGTTTTATATATTTACCTGCTTTGACTAGTATTATCAGTCATTTTTGAGGAAATTACGCAAAATTTATTAATACATTTAATTTATTAGCAAAAAATTATTGACGGCATATTATATAGTATGGTATTATATTAATAACAACAAAACGGAGGTTTTACTGATGAAATACAGAGAACAGACAATTGAGACACTAAAAAAAGAATTGAAAATAGAAAAAGATATCTACGATACCGTGCTTAAAGAGGGCATCAATATTGATATCTCAAGAGGTAAGCCATGTAGCGAACAGCTAGACTTGTCAAATGAACTATTGACCATTCTTAAAGATTGTGCATTGCCGACTGGACCTGCGGATGTTAGAAATTACGGCGGACTTCAAGGCGTATTACCTATGCGAGAGATATTTGCTGATTTGCTTGGCGTGAAAGTTTCTCAGGTTATGGCTGGCGATAATAGCAGTCTTAACATGATGTATGATAGTGTGCAGAGATGTATGCAGTTTGGCGTTATGGGATCTACTCCTTGGAACAAATTAGAGAAAGTTAAATTCATTTGCCCGTCTCCTGGTTATGATAGGCACTTCACTGTAACTAGTGCGTTTGGTATAGAACTGATCACTGTTCCTATGGATAATGAGGGCCCGATAATGGACGTGATAGAGTCTTTAGTGAAATCTGATGATAGCATAAAAGGTATATGGTGTGTGCCAAAGTATTCTAATCCTACAGGTGTTACTTATAGTGATGCGGTAGTAGATAGGCTTGCTAGTATGGAATGTGCGGCAAGTGACTTCAGAATATTCTGGGATAATGCATATGCAGTTCATGACTTATATGAAGACAGTACTCCTCTTAAAAATATTTACGATTCTTGTGATAATGCAGGAAATCCTAATAGGGTTTACATGTTTACAAGTACTTCAAAGATCACTCTTCCTGGTGCAGGCGTCGCTTGTTTTGCAAGTAGTGATGCAAATATTAAAGACGTATTAGAAATAATCAAGTATCAAACTATTGGGCCAAACAAAGTTAATCAGTTTGCACATGCACAGTTTTTAGGCAACGCTGACGGGGTTCGTGCAATCATGAAAAAACATGCTGACATCATTCGTCCTAAGTTCCAAGCTATACTAAACGTGCTAGAAGATGAGTTCGGTGGTAGTGATATAGCATCATGGAGTAAGCCACTAGGCGGGTATTTTATAAGCTATGACGTGATGAATGGTTGTGCAAAGCGTGTATATGAGCTTTGCAAAAATGCAGGATTAGTCATAACTACAGTAGGCGATACCTTCCCTTATGGTCGTGATGACAAGGATAGTAATATTCGTATTGCACCAACTTTTACTAATACTAATGAGCTTGATAAGGCTTGCAAAATATTGGTTTGCAGTACTAAAATAGCTTGTATTGAGAAAATAATGGCGGATAAATAATAGAATAAATGTATAATATGCTTATAATTATCGATGAAATTCGAATAATTATAGGCATTTTTTATATAAAAAATCGAATATTGAGGTAAAATAAAAATTTCCTAAGAAATAGAGTGATTATTCTTGTAAAATAGTAACAAAAACACGATATTGACATATAATATTATAAGCATTACGGTATATTTATCACATGCCACTAGTGCTAAAAGTTATAGTCACTTGTTTTTGCTATGATATATTATGAATAAAAAAACTTTTTGAAATATTTTAAAAAAAGTTCATAAAATCGCTTGACAAATCCGTGATAATTTACTATACTATGCTAGTAACATTTAATATACCAATATGCCTTAATAGCTCAGTTGGTAGAGCATGCGGCTGTTAACCGCAGGGTCACAGGTTCGAGTCCTGTTTAAGGCGCCAAAACAACCATCAGTTTACTGGTGGTTTTTTGCTATTCAAAAATTTATTTAGGACTATTAAAGAGCTGATTATATGCCATTTAAGACTTGTTAAATAGTGACTACAATTAAGTTAAGTATCTATATTAAATAGCAATTTTGATGTGAATATACTGTTTATTTCAGTAGCAAACATGTAAGCAGCCAAATTGCATTCAATTATAAAGTATGCATTATTAATGAAAATTATCTATCTTAATTTATCCTTAAGAATATATCATATATGCAAAATGATTTAGACATTGAATTGCAAGATTTGATTATTGCATATTGACTTTATGTATCTTTTAAATAATTGGGCTGTATTATCAACATCATTATTGTTACACAATAAAAAATAATGAAAAAATTATTTTTTCGGTAAAGAATTTTTTCATAAACAATACTCATTATTATATATTGTATTTTGATATAAAATTGTGTGCTTATAATATTTTTATTGTAAAAATATCGCTTTAAATTTGTAAAAATTTATCAAATTATTTGCCTATACATATTGAAAAAAAACTGAATATGTGGTATAATGTAATGGTAGGTAATAAGTGTCTGTATTTTAATAACAATAGATTATTTATTATTATCAAATTATCAAAGTAAAGAGGGAAAAATGAGTATAATAACATCGCCTAAAGGGTCATTAACTTGCAACTTCATAGTAGAAAACGGTGTCATTTATTATACCGTAGCAAGACATGGTCGCACCATTATCGTTAAGTCGATTTTAGGTCTAGAGTTGGCACGTGACCGCTTCATAAATTTAACTGTAATTGACGAAAAAACTACTTCTCGTAGAGAGAGTTTTAAAAGAACTTTTGGTGCGTCTTCGCTTACCGAAGAGCATGCTTATACAGAAACTATTTTTACATTAAAAGAGTCTTCAGTGCTTACTAGAGAAATGCAAATTGTATTTAGAATGTATGAAGACGGAATAGCTTTCAGGTATCGTCTAAAATGCCAAAGAAATTTTGAAATTTTGAATATTATCTCAGAGTGCACTCAGTTCAATTTCGATGCGAATTATAAGTGCTGGGGTTGTGATATTGATGGTACTAATAAAGGCGCTGGCACTATACAAAAATGCAAATTCAAACATACACCGTTTACTATAGAGATGGGTAGCGATATTTTCGTTACTATTCATGAGTCTGACGATGTTGGATCATGCGCTGGATTTATGTCTCCGCTACAAAAAAATATGCTGCCTGATCAGGCTGTTGCAGGATTTAACATGAACTCAGTTTGTGTAAAAGAGCTTCCTCTTGATTCGCCGTGGCGAGTGATTATCATAGCAAAAGGCTTGGCTGGACTTTTAAAATCATCTTTAATAGAAGAGCTTAATCCACCAGCTTTAGATGAAGACACTGATTGGATAAGAACTGGTCTTAGCATGTCTACTATTTATAATACTGATTGCATATATAATGACTTTCAATATCAAATAAATACGGACAGCGTTTTCAGATATATAGACTTTGCAGCTGACAATAATATCCCCTTTGTGACTATTGATGCGGGTTGGAATAATTTTAACAAAGATACTATCAATCCAGGAGTTCCGCTTGCTGGACTAAACATGCAAGAAGTATCTTATCATGCGATAGAAAAGGGTATCGGGATCTTTATATTCCTAGATGATTACATACTGAAAAATTATGACTTCGAGGGCATGATAGCACTTATTAAATATTGGAATTGCGCAGGTATTAAGCATGGATATTGTCGTAGTGTAGGACAGGGTGCTCCAAAACATCTTGATACTATCGCGTCTATTTGTGCTCAAAACGATCTGCTGTATGTTGGATACAAAACAGTCTCGCCTTGGGGGCTGAATAGGACTCATCCTAATGTCATTGGCTTTCAGTTTTGTAACTTCCAATTAGAAGGAAAGAGATCTAAATATGCGACTCCTAAAATGCTGACAGCATTGCCATTTACTAACTGTTTGGCGGGGCCTATTGATAGGGGTTATGGTCTTTTTGATACTGAGAATGTAGGCAAGAGAAAGAACTCTTTCCGTAATTGTAGATGTACAATAGCTAGTCAATTCGGACAGATGATCAGTATTAACTCAAGTTTTATGACATTGCTTGATACTCCAAATTCGTACAACGCTAAGCCGAATCTATTGCAGTTTATTAAAGATTTTCCTAATCCGGCTTGGGACGAAACCGTATTTGTTGATGGTAAAATCGGTGAGTACGTAGTCATCGCTAGACGCAAAGGCAAGGACTGGTTTGTAGGTGCCATCAATAATGAAAAAGAAAGAACAATAAATGTCAACTTGGATTTCTTGCAAAATGATGATTATGATGTGGAAATGTATATTGATGGAGATCTTGCTCATTACAAGAAAAACCCAGGTGATTGTGTAACGAAATTTAAGTCAGTAACATGGGGCAGTATAGTAAATATTAAAATGAAACCAGGTGGCGGTTTTGCTCTAGTTGTGAAGCCTAACTAGTCAATAAATATCGCTTATATGAGAAAAAATAATAAATGCAAAAAGTATAAATAATACAGTCGCGGTGCTATTATAAAATTAGCACCGCGATTTTTTAATCGAATAGTATCGAATAAAAACAAAAATTGATTAATTTGTAATAAAAAAACTATAGTTTTTAGTAGGTCGGTGTTAAAAAATAGGGTTTTGATGTGAATAATGGTCTTTATCGACGAATATTGATCAAAAACATATAAATAAGATTTTTATTAGTGTTTTTAGATGTAAAATAGCCGATTTAATCACTTGTTTTCACGTAAACTTATCAAAAACGAGGGGTTTTAATACTTTTATATGCATTTGCGTAAAAGTAGTGCTAAAATATAGAATATTTTCGTTAATTGTAAATATATAATTCTTGTATTACATAGATACTATATTGCATTCACATCTTATAGTTTTAGTGATTTCTATGCTATTAAAAGTGGCATATTTTGTAGTAGTATTTTCGCTTGATTTTGTAGACTGATATTATGTGTAAATGCAAGTATTTTTGTATGGATCAATTATTGATTTATAGGCTTATCATATATCAGAAATGATATGTCACAAAGTGGCGTTTAATAATCGCATTATATCCTACTGCAACTGTGTGTATATCTATGCTAAATAGTAAAAAATAATATATCATATATAATGATTGTGTAGATTAGTTAGTTTTCTTGCATGTATTGACTAATGCGACTATAAGTGCTATAATGTATAAAATTGATTTATTATATGTGTATAATGCTGGAGGTATATTTATGATTAAGCTGAGTGAATACGGGCTTACCAATGGACAAGAGTTATCGTCTTCAAGACTTGTAGAGGTGATTAAAGATGTCAAAGATAAAGGTCACGTAGAGCTGATATGGGATATAGATGGTATTGTGATCAAATCGGATAATGCGATAGTTAAAGAACTGTACTTGACTAATACTGCAAGTGAGAAAGAGATACCTCATGCTCGTAGGCTAGTAGGATTTCCTATCATGAATGTCAGTGGTCTTACTATTGATGGCAAGGGTAATACTTTAAAGTACGATGGACGCATGGTACAGATGGCGATAATTGACAGTTATGACATCACAATAAAAGGTTTTAACTTCGACTACATACACCCCACTGTTGCGGAATTTACCGTCTTAAACAGCGAGAATGGGTACATAGATATAATGCCAAACATCGACTCTGAATATACGCTAGATAGTGGATTATTTAAGTTTGATAGTGATATCGGCGGAAATATAGAAGTACAAGAATGTGATCCTATAGCCGGCATTACAAAACGTGTTAAATGGTATTCTAATCGCGTAAGCTGCTTTGAAAGTTCTAAAGGCTGTCATGTCAATGACGACGGTAGTATAAGGATATATTTGACTTGTAATTGTCTTTATAAAAAGGGATATATTTATCAAATTTGTTCAGTTATCAGGGACGGTGCGGGCGTGTTTGTATCGGACTCATCAGAAGTAAGCTTTATAGATAATAACTATAAGTTTATGCATGGTATGGGCGTGCTTTGTCAGCACTCTAAAAACATTAATATAGACGGCTGTAACTTTGTTCCGAACAAAGATAGAGGTCGTACTACTGCTACTTTTGCAGACGTTATACATAGCTGTAATTGTCGAGGAAGATTGACTGTAACTAATTGCGTTGTCGATGGAACGCGAGATGATGTGATAAATGTACACGGTATTCACTTTAAAATATTAGGTGTGGAGAATAATCGTATTAAGGTGTTATTCCCTCATGCTCAATCTTACGGTTTTAAATGCTTTGAATCGGGGGATAAGATTGCAGTAGTAGGTACTAATTCTCTACGTGAAAAGAGTCGTGCCACGATCAAATCAGTGGTATGCGAATCGCCTAGAGTTCAGGTATTAATACTAGATAATAAGGTGTCAGCAAGAAAGGGTGACATGATCGAAAATATTACTTGGACAACAGAATTATTTGTAGATAACCTAGCTTGTTACAATGTCCCTACTCGTGGTATTTTAGTGACTACAAGAAAGAAAGTAGTAGTCCAAAACTCAATATTCCACAAGAATATAATGGCAAGTATATTGATCGCTGATGATGCTAAAAGCTGGTATGAAAGTGGTATGGTATGTGACGTAACTATTCGCAATAATAAGTTTGTAGAGTGCGGAACTTATCCTATCAGTATCGAGCCTGAGTGTTTAGGATGGAAGACTGTTCATAGCGGTATCGCAGTAGAAAATAATGAGTTTATTTTGTCTAGTCCTAGACTTGCACTTATTAAAAATACTGATGGTGTAGTATGGGCATTCAATAAAGTTTCGGGCTGTGAAAAGCCTATTATCAAGACTAAGCATGTACGAAATATGGTAAGAAAATAAACTGATAATTATTACCAATCGTAATAGCATGAATACGGCTATAATGCATGCGATTTAGCTAATTTAAATATCTACTGCATTTGATAGTTGATAGCAAGATATCAATGCTTAGAGCAGTATAATATCAGGTGACTACTTGTCATGGTAAGTTGCATTGATCATGTCGCAAATTGCGTAGATAATAAAGCGTGCAATGAAACAACAGAAGTAAATCGAATGAGTAAGTATATTATTTATTTTGAGTAATAATGGCAATTTTAGTTTACAAAATTTGATTGTTATTGTATAATGTATGTAAGGTAAAATATAAGTATTAGGCGTGCTAGTAGATTCACTACTAAAGTGAGCTTAGTAAAGGAGCGAGATTTTGGCAAAAGTAAGTTTTAACAAAGCATTTTGCAAAAGCTGTGGTTTGTGTATAGGCGTTTGTCCTAAGCACATCATTAGCATTAGTGAAAGCGAGATTAATAGTAAAGGCTATTTTGTAGCTGAAGTATTAGAGATGGATAAATGTATAGGCTGTGCATTCTGCGCGACTATGTGTCCTGACTGTGTTATAGAGGTGGAAAAATAATGGAAGAGAAAAAATTATTAAAGGGTAATGAGGCTATAGCAGAGGCGGCAATCCGTGGTGGTTGTAGAGCGTTCTTTGGCTATCCTATTACTCCTCAAAATGAGATCCCAGAATATATGTCGTTTCGCATGCCTGAAGTAGGCGGAGTTTTCATTCAATCAGAGAGTGAAGTAAGTGCTATTAATATGGTTTACGGTGCTGGCGGTGCTGGTGCACGTGCTATGACTAGTAGTAGTTCTCCCGGCATTTCTTTGAAGCAAGAAGGTATCAGTTATATTGCTGGTGCGGAAATCCCTTGCGTTATAGTTAATATGGTTCGTTCTGGTCCAGGTCTTGGTGGTATCCAGCCTGCTCAGTGCGATTACTTCCAGTCTGTAAAGGGCGGTGGTCATGGCGATTATAAAATGCTAGTTTACGGTCCGAATAGCGTTCAAGAGTGTGTGGACATCATGTACACTGCTTTTGATAAGGCATTTGAGTATCGCATGCCTATCATGATACTTGGTGACGGTATGCTAGGTCAGATAATGGAGGCGGTTACTCTTCCTCCTATGAAAGACTTTTCAAATGTTCCTAATGCTGAGTGGGCTACTGATGGTACTAGATATGGTGCGGATAGACGTGTAGTTAATTCGTTATATATCCAGCCTGATGATCTAGAGGCTATGAATCATAAACTTTTCGCTAAGTACGATGTGCTTGCTGAGAAAGAGTGTAGATATGAAGAGTATCTATGTGACGACGCTGACGTGATCATCACTGCGTATGGTACTGTTGCGCGTATTGCAAAGAGTGCTGTAGATATGCTTAGAGCTAGCGGAGTTAAGGCGGGTCTTTTACGTCCTATCACTTTATTCCCTTTCCCTTGTGATAGATTTGCTAGACTTGCAGCAATGCCTAATGTAAAGAAATTTGTGTCAGTAGAGCTTTCTATGGGACAAATGGTAGAAGATGTTCGCCTGTCAGTGAACGGCATGAAGCCTGTAGAGTTCTACGGCAGATGTGGCGGTAATGTAATGACAAGCGAGGATATCGCGGAATATATAACTAAGGAGGGCAAGTAATCATGGCTATAGTTTTTGAAAAACCAAAAATGCTTACAGACAAACCTACGCATTATTGCCCAGGTTGTACTCACGGTCTAGCTCATATCCTTACTGCTAAAGCTATCGATAAACTTAATGCGAAAAAAGTTATAGGTGTTGCTCCAGTAGGTTGTGCAGTGTTCGCTTACGAATACTTCAACTGCGATATGCAAGAGGCGGCTCATGGCCGTGCTCCAGCGGTAGCAACAGGTATCAAAAGAGTTATCCCAGATGCGATCGTATTTGCTTACCAAGGCGACGGAGATCTTGCTAGTATCGGTATGGCGGAGATAGTTCATGCTGCTGCACGTGGCGAGAATATCACTGTAATATTTGTAAACAATGCTATTTATGGTATGACAGGCGGTCAGATGGCTCCTACTACTATGATAGGTCAAAAGGCTACTACTTGCCAGTCAGGTCGTGACGTAGCTCTTAATGGCTATCCTATACATGTAAGCGAGATGTTATCTCAGTTACAAGGACCTTGTTACATAGAGAGAGTAGCATGCTATGACGTTAAGCACATCAAGCAAGCACAAAAGGCTATTGATAAGGCTTTCCAGAACCAAGTAGAGGGCAGAGGTTTCAGCATGATAGAAATACTTGCTACTTGTCCTACTAACTGGGGAATGAGTCCTCAAGACTCTCTTAAGTATGTTGAAGATGTAATGTGTAAAGTTTATCCATTAGGAGTATACAAAGACACTACTAAGGAGGAGGCATAATATGGACGCAATTATTGTAGCAGGCTTTGGTGGTCAAGGCGTACTTAGTTTAGGTCAGTTTATTGCATACTCTGCAATGTATGAAGGAATGGAAGTATCATGGTTGCCGTCATACGGCCCAGAAATGCGTGGTGGTACTGCTAACTGTAGCGTGTGCGTGGATAAGAGTCCTATCGCATCACCTATCATATCAGCTCCCGATACGCTTATCGCTATGAATATGCCTAGTCTTACTAAGTTTGTAGACAAAGTTAAGAGCGGCGGTACAATCATAGTTAATAGCTCACTTATCACTGTAAAGGTAGATAGAGATGATGTAAATGTTATTTACGTGGACGCAAATGCACTAGCAATTGAGGCTCACAATCCTAAGGCTGCTAATCTTGTAATATTCGGTACTTATGTAAAGCACTGCGGTACTCTAAATAAAGAAAATGCATTAGAGACTATCGGTAAGATATTCGCGAAAAAGCCTAAGTTTATCCCTTCTAACCTTGCCGCATTCGAAGTAGGTTACGCACTTTAATAGTCGTAATTGCTTGTGGTGATAAATAATTAAATATAAAACAATATCCCCAACGTTTATCGTCGGGGATATTTTTTTATTTGTTTTATGAATCGTTACTAAAATCATTTTGCAAGTTGCGTATTAATTATTGGGGATATAATCTCACTAGTGTATCCGTCTAATTGACATGCTTTTGTTTAAGCTGTACGCTAATTTTTAATTTCAATCATTATTTATTCTTAGCCTTGGTAGACGGCGTTGTATTTTTTGTAGTAGGCTTAGCTGTTGTAATAGGTTTGATAGTAACCAATGTAGGTTTTGCCTTAGTTGCAGTTTTTGACTTGTCAGTGCTTTGTGTAGTCTTTGTTTTAGTTGTAGACTTTGCTACCGCAACTATAGGTTTAGTTTTACTTATAGGTTTAGTAGTAGGTTTATCTAGTACCTTTATAGTTTTAGCGATACTTATAGGCTTAGTAGTATTCTTTGCTACCGCACTAGCTGTATTAGATGATTTGCTTATCTTTGCAACTGGCTTAGCTGTTGTAGTAGGTTTGATAGTAACCGATGTAGGTTTTGCCTTAGTTGCAGTTTTTGACTTGTCAGTGCTTTGTGTACTCTTTGTTTTAGTTGTAGGCTTTGCTACCGTAACTATAGGTTTAGTTTTGCTTATAGGCTTAGTAGTAGGTTTATCTAGTACCTTTATAGTTTTAGCGATATTTATTTGTTTAGTAGTAGGCTTTGCTACTGCACTAGTAGCATTAGATGATTTGCTTATCTTTGCAACTGGCTTAGCTGTTGTAATAGGTTTGATAGTATTATTTGCTTTAATTATTGGCTTTAATGTTGTAGTAGTTTTAGCTTTTACATTTGATTTAGTAGTAACCGATGTAACTTTTGTAGTAGTTGCAGTTTTTGACTTGTCGGAATTAGTCGGCTTGAGTGCTTTCATTTTAGAGATAGGTATCATACTAGTGTCATTGTCATTTGATGATTTGTCACTAAAATTTATAGCAAAATAATTATGCTCATGTTCTCCATATTTTCTATCGGTTTTAGCGACTTTTAGTATTTTGCTAACACTTGACTTATTTTGAGATCTTACTCTATCGGGTGTGATAGGTATATCTTCTTTTATTTCTACTATATCTATGAAAGTGTTTTCAGTGCTAGATAATGTACTATCAGTGACGGCGATCTCTTCGTCGGTATTGATTGATATATTTTCATGAGGGGCGTATAACGTTGAGTCTTTGCTATTGTTTGTATGTACAGCGTTGATTTGCTCGTACACAAACTTAGCATTAATCTTAGCGCGTCGGGTAAGAGTGTAAGTCATGGTTATAAGCATGGCAAGAGATGCGACACATAGTATCACCGTCGTTATGACCCACCAGCACACGCCCTCGAATGCTTCGGATAAAAAAAAGTCTTTCATGATTTGACCAAAATTAGACATACATACCTCCGATAATGAAAGTTTAAAAAATTGTTTCTATATAAAATATATCATAATTGATTTAAAAAGTAAACCGCATTATGAATATTTTTTAAGGAGCGATTTTTGATGATGAGGCGTGATTATCCATCAAGATGATAAAAGATTTTGTTAAATCCGAACACTTCACTTAGTCTCTTAATAATAAAATTATGCTAAACACTTTACCTCGCGAGGAGAAATGTGGTATAATGTATTTTAATAAAGTAATTGATTAAAATAATTTTTGACCGCGTGAGTAATCGATTTTACATAAATGGTCGAGGAGTGAATATGGTAACTAAAGTTCTAAGTGGAGAAAAAGCAATAGAAGAGGGTGCAAGGCTTATTCAGAGTGGTGAGGTAGTAGCATTCCCTACTGAGACAGTTTACGGGCTAGGTGGTAATGCACTTGACCCTAACTCGATCGCTAAAATATATAAGGCTAAAGGTCGTCCGTCTGATAATCCACTTATCGTGCATGTATCACGCGTAGAGGACATTGATCCGCTAGTTAAGGAATTCAGTGAGATAAATCGTAGGCTTGTTCAGGAGTTTATGCCAGGTGCTATTACATTGCTATTCCCTAGAAGTGAGTTAGTGCCTATAGAAGTGACTGCGGGGCTTGGTACTGTAGGTATCAGGATACCAAGCTGTGAAGTCGCAAGGCAATTTATATCAGCGTGTGGTGTGCCTATCGCGGCACCGAGTGCAAATGCAAGTACTAGAGTAAGCCCTACTACGGCAGGGCATGTTCTTGAAGACATGGACGGCAGAATTCCACTTATCATAGACGGCGGCGAATGTCAGGTAGGCATAGAGTCTACCGTGCTTGACTTGACTTCAGACATACCTACTATCCTTAGACCTGGTGCTGTTACCGCTGAAATGCTGTTATCAGTACTCGGAACGGTAAAGACTCATGAGGGCGAAGTGTTGTCATCGGCACCTGCTCCGGGCATGAAGTATAAACATTACGCGACTAGCGTGCCTATGGTGCTTGCTGAGAGCGTAAATAGTCTAATCGCTGAGTACGATGAGATGAGTGGTCGAGGCTTGAAGGTAGTGGCGTTAGTGCGTTCAGAGAGCGTGGGGTCTATGCAGGGAAGGAATTACATAGATATCGGGGCTACTGATGAGGAAGTATGTAGAAATATATACAAGATCATGAGAGATGCCGAGAAGGAGTACGGATATATAGTGTGTATACATTTGGGATTCGAGGGCGTGTGTGCGTCCGTGATGAATAGGCTTACAAAGTCCGCAGGGGGCAAGGTAGTATGAAGATAGTATTTTGCTGTACGGGCAATACATGCAGATCTCCTATGGCGGAGTATTTGCTAAAAGATTATTTAATTCGAAATGAAATAATAGATATTGAAGTGATGTCATGCGGTATCAGCGGTGACAATAGCGGAGGTATATCTATAGACAGTATGCAAGTTTTATCCGAGATAGGTATAGACGCTAGCTCACACTTGTCGCAGTCTATTACATTAAGAGAACTGATCGACGCTGATTATATATTTGCGATGACGTCAAGTCATGTAAGCTGGCTAGAGAATAATATGAACGCTAGTGAAAACGTGATGACCTTAGGCGAGTATGTCGGAATGAGTGATGTGCCTGACCCTTTCGGCGGTAGCACTAATCAATATCGAGAATGCAGAGATATTTTAATCGAGATGATAGACAAAATGGCAAATAAGCTATTTCAAACACGAAAATAATGCAACAAAAAAATAACAAATAAGACAAAAGATAATATAAGTAAATAAATGGAAAAAGTTATAAATGTTCAATAATAGTTGTAAATTCGTTATTATATATTAAAACACTCCATTTTACTAGACTTAAAATAGACAATAACTGACTAAATCAAAGCAATAGCACTATTTATTGTAATATTTTCAGTACTAAAACTAATCAAAATGTCATTTTGTAGAGCTAAAAATGAGGTTATTTAATATTATCGTAAACATTTATCAAAACATTGCAAAAAGTCTTGAAAAATATCATTAGAAGTGATATAATAATATATAGTATTTACGTAAGTTAAAAATTTAACATATAAGCGTTTCGGATATTAATATGGTGAAGTATATTATAATTTATAAGTATATTTCTCATGTATGTAGTCGATAATTGGTATGATGTGCCATATGAAATTATAAGAAAGAGGTATTTGTATGAAAATAGCAATAGGTTGTGATCACGGTGGTATAGTTCTTAAAGACAGTATATTGAAACTGCTTTCTGAGAGAGGTATTGAAATAATTGACGTTGGCTGTTTTGATGGCGAAAGTGTCGATTATCCTATTTATGGCGAAAAGGTTGCGAGATTAGTTTCTGCTGGCGAGTGTGATAAGGGTATCGTTTTATGTGGTACTGGTATCGGTATCGGTATCGCTGCGAATAAAGTCAAAGGGATAAGATGTGGTATCGTTCATGACGAATTCACTGCTCGTATGACTGCTGAGCATAACAACGCTAACATGATCGCATTAGGTGGCAGAATAGTCACTAAAGAAAATTCGGTGAATATCGTGTCGGCTTGGCTTGATGCACCTACTTGTGACGGTGAAAGACATTTGAACCGTGTGAATATGATCACTGAGATAGAGAGTAAATCTTAATATAAGGAGCATTAGAGATGATAGAAGAGTTACTATTAGATATAGTTAAGACTGAAAGTGAGTGGGAGAGTCGTGTTCGTGAGAGCGTGGGTACTTCTAAGGATATCGTTTCAGTAGCAAAAGCAAAAGTTATAGTTATTGATAAGGCTTGCCGTGAGCAGATAAAGTCAATCGACACTGCAAATGTAGCTAAGGCTGAAGCCGAGGCGAAAGTGCTTTGTGATGAGATAATGAAAAATGCGGATAAAGACGCCGCTTACATTTCATCGGAGGCTGTTAAACAGTCGCCTGATGTCATATCAGACATTATCAGGAGGCTAGAGAAAAAGTATGCCTAATGCAACTATGAAAAAGTTAATAGGTGTAGGATCAGTCTCTGAGCAAAAGTCTTTACTGAAATTGCTTACTAAGTTAGGTTGCGTTGAGGTAACTCAGGCAAACGAAGAGATAGTAGGCGAGGCGGTAGATACTGAGCGAGAGTATGACGAGGCTACACTTAAATTAGCTAAGATAGAGTTTGCTGATAGGTTTATAAGAGATGAGAAAACATTCTTAAAGACTCTTAACAAAACTAAAGGCAAAAACAAAGAAGAAAAACTTGATTGCAGTCCTGAGAAGGCAAAACTAGGCCCTAAGCCAGAAGTAGAATTCGAGAAATTCTCTGACGCTAGGTCTTGGGAGCATTCAGTGTTTGCGGGTCTTGCGACGCTAGAAGAGTACAATAGCGAGATTATCAAGCTGAAAGCTGAGTCGTCTAAGCTAGCAAATAGACTTGAGCAATTATTGATATATTCTAATATCAACATGAAGTTATCAGAGTTTCACAGTACTAAGTTCGCGACTGTCATGCTAGGAACTATTCCGCAGGGCAAGAAAGCACTACTTCAGATGTTAGTCGACGCTTTCCCGAGCGTTGTGATAGAAGAGGTCGGAGAACGTGGCGATATAGCTATCGGACTTATTTGCTTAAATGATGTGGCGGAAGAGCTTACTGCTAAACTAACTGAGTTAGAGTTTGCAGTGTGTGCTGCTGATACTAGTGATGTCCCTGCAAATCTTATTAGCGATATTAAGATAAGACAGCGTGAGATTATTTATCGCCGTGAGGAGATAACTAAGACAGTATGTGATCAGTTCATGACTGTTGACTTTTTAAGTAATATAGCAATGCTTAGGGATTTCTACAGTGTAGAGCTTCAAAAAGTAAATGCTATGAGGAATATGAAACAAATCAAATCAACATTCTTATTTGAGGCTTGGGTGCCTACAGTAAGTGCTGAGGCTGTTGATAATAAGCTAGAGCAGTCGCCTTTAACTCTTGCGTATATTCTTAGAGATATCGAAGAGGGTGAGTGTCCTCCTACGCTTTGTCTTAATAATAGTATCGTTACTCCTTATCAGGACGTAACTAATATGTTTAACGTGCCGAGCTATGCGGAGATAAATCCTAATCCTTTTGTCGCATTCTTCTTTATACTGTTCTTCGGTGTAATGATTTCCGACTTTGGATACGGCGTCATCATGACTCTTGGTTCTCTTATCGTTCTTGCTATCAAGAAACCTCGTAAGAATGAGATGAGCCTAGTTAAAATCCTTGTCGCTGGTGGTATTTCTACAATGTGTTGGGGTATAGCATTCGGCGGTTACTTCGGTATTGATACAGCTATTATCGAGGCTGCGGGTATTCCTTATTGGTTCAGTCCAGTAAATGACCCTATAAAGATGCTTGCATTGTCTTTAGGTCTTGGTATCATGCAGATGATGACAGGTATCGCAGTAAATGCTTATGCACTGTTCAAACAGCACAAACCGCTAGACGCCATTTTTGGTTGTTTTAGTTGGTACGCGTTAGTTATAGGCTTAGCAATGTTCGCTTTAGGCGGAAGTATTGCAGGCATTAAATACACTGGTATTGCTCTTCTTGCGGCGGGACTTTTAGGTCTTATGGCAGCAGGTGCGTTGCACAAGAGAGGAATTAAGAAAGTAGGTGGTGCGTTTGGTAACCTTTACTCACTAGTAAACTTCTTCAGTGATCTTCTAAGCTACACAAGACTTTTCGGTCTAGGTCTAGCAACAGGCGTTATCGCTCTTGTATTCAACCAGATCGGTATGGTTATGCTTGATATTAATATTGTAATCGGCGTTATCATGACTCCGCTTATATTAATAGTAGGTCATACTTTCAATATCGGTATAAATACTCTTGGTGCTTACGTTCATAACTCAAGACTTCAATTCGTTGAGTTCTTCGGTAAGTTCTATGAGGGTGGCGGTTATCTTTTTGCTCCTCTAGGCAGTACTATGACTAATTACAACTTTACTCTAGAGTCAGCACCAAATCTTATTGACGTGCCTAAAGAAAAGAAAGGTAAAAAAGGTAAAAAAGACAAAAATGATACTAGTGCCGACGAGATAGCTATTGTACCTTTTGCTTAGGAGATATATCTTTAAGTAAAAAGTTAGATAATAATAGTCGATTTTAGTGCGTTATCTAAAAGACATGTAATATGATTATTGCTTTATATTCGGTAGTAATAGACATCGTTATATGAAAAATAAATAATTTCTGCGTTTTGCAGTATTATAGCTATAAGGTCAGTATTGACCGTTATGGCATTAGCAAAAACCTTACTAGTAGGCATTATTTTACGCCTACATCAATTAATAATTACTGATAATATCAGTGTTATATATTAAATAATAATTTCAATTTTTGGAGGATATTTTTATGGCAATAACTATGGGAGCGTTTATAGCGCTTTTAGGAGCAGCAGTGGCAGCAGTATTCGCTGGTATGGGTTCAGCAATCGGCGTTGGTATCGCAGGTCAGGCAGCAGCAGGAGTTACTGCAGAAGATCCAAGTAAGTTCTCAAAAGTACTTATTCTTGAGCTTCTTCCAGGTACACAAGGTATTTACGGTCTAATCATAGCATTCATTATATTTATGAAAGTAGGTCTTTTCGGTGTTATGGAAGGTATCACAATCGTTGATATCACTATGGCTCAAGGTCTAGCTATATTCGCAGCGTCACTTCCTATGGCTATCGTTGGTCTTGTATCAGGTATCTATCAGGGTAAAGTTGCAGCATCAGCTATCGCTATGACTGCTAAGCGTCCAGAAGCGTCTGGTAAAGGTATCAATATCACAGTTATGGTAGAGACTTACGCTCTTCTTGCACTATTGATTTCTTTCCTTGCAGCATTCATGATCAAATAAGGACTTAATTATTTATGAATAATAGAGATAGTATTTTGAATAAAATCGTCGAGGTTAGCGAGGCTCAAATAGCTGAAAATATTGCTGAAGGCACTACGCAAGCGGACGAAATTATCAATAAAGCAACTATGGATAGCAATGACATGCTTGATAAGTTTAATGCAACTACTGCTGCCACTTTCAAAGAAGTGGTTAGACGTAGAGTTTCTGTTGCTAATCTTGATGCAAAGAAAGTCTTGATGGGTGCAAAACGTGCCTCTATGGATACTCTTTTCGAGAGTGCTCTTGCGTCTGCTTTTGATATGGATAAGAAAGTTTATCTTAGCATTATCAAAGGTATGATAAAGGAAAATGCAAAGTCTGGTGATAAAATCATTATCGCGGAAGACGACAGCAAACGTATTACTAAAAAGTTTGTCGAGGATATAGCGAAAGCTATGGATATAAAACTTACTATCGCTAAGCAGTTTGGCGAGTTTAAGGGCGGTATCATCTTGGCTGGTGACAGCTATGATACTAACTTGACTTTCGAAGTCGAGCTTAATGCTATCCGTAATGATAGCGAAACAGAGCTTGCGAGTAAGATTTTTAAGGAGCAGTAATGGCAGGTCAGAGTTTAATATATTCTAATGCTAGAGTTAAGGCGATGGAGAATACTCTTTTGTCAGCGGAGAAGATCACGAGAATGACTTACGCTGATAGCCTTGCAGAAGCAGTGAAAATTTTATACGAAAGCAACTACGGCGGTGGCGTGATGGTGGATAACCCTTATGCTTTTGCTGAAGTTTTACATGCTGAAGAAGAGCGTGTAGCTAAGTTCATGCGTGAGGCAATGCCTGATGATAGTGGGCTTGATACTTTGCTTATGCCTCTTGATTACCACAATGCAAAGGCTTTTGTTAAGGCTAAAGCTATTGGTATGAAAGACGCATCAATTCTACTTGCACCAGTCGGGACTATTTCTCATGACGTATTGCAAGAGGCTGTCTCTACTGGAGATACTTCTATGCTACCTAATCCAATGGCAAGTGCTTTAGCTGTGATAGCTACTGCTACTGCTAGCGGTGAGATTACTCCTAGAATGATCGATATAGAGTTAGACAAAGCACAGTTCACTGCTATTATGACAAAGGTTAAAAAAGCTAAGGTGAAGAGCCTTACTAAGTATTGGACTAGCCATATAGACATAACTAATATTTCAACATTATTTAGGTGTAAGCGTATCGAGGCTGATGAAAAATTCTTCCTAGAGAACTTTATGCCTGGTGGAGATATCAATGACTATGTGCTTTCAAGGCTTATTGATGATAGCTTTGAGGCAATTGGTGAGAAACTTAAATATACTGATTATGCGAAACTCGTAGAGCTTGCAGTGTCAGATTCTGTAGCGGGAAAGGCTCTTATCAGCTATGAAGCTGAGTGGGATAACTACCTTATGGAGATATTTAAAGTAGATAAAGCTGATATCTTTAGTGTCGCTCCTATCGCAGGATTTTATATCGCGAAAAAGATCGAGCTTAAGATGGTCAGGATGATACTTACAGCTATTAAAAATAAAGCTAGTGAAAGTGATATCAAGGCTAGACTGAGAGGTTTCTATGCGTAAAGAGAAGATAGCCGTTTTAGGCGATGGCGATTTGGTTTTGATCTTTAAAGCTATCGGTATGGACGTTTTTAGTGCGAATACCGCAGGCGAGGCGTCAGAACAGCTTAAGTTGCTTGCAAGAAATTATTCGGTGATTTTCGTCACTGAAGAGATTGCAGTCGGCATTCCCGATCAAATAGCAAAGTTCAAGACAAAGGCTTATCCAGCGATTATTCCTATCCCGTCTTCTGCGGGTGCTAGCGGAATTGGTATCGAAGGTATTAAGAAAGATGTCGAGCGTGCTGTCGGTACAGATATTCTGTTTAACGACTGATTAGCTTAGCTAGTCGTATGATTATAAGATTTAGAGAGGTCTAAAAGATGAGTGATGGAAGAATAATAAAAGTTTCTGGTCCACTAATCGTGGCGGAAGGCATGGACGATTGCAAAATGTTTGACGTTGTTCGTGTAAGTAAAAGCAACCTTATTGGCGAGATTATCGAGCTTAGAGGTGACAAAGCGTCTATTCAGGTTTACGAGGAAACTAGTGGACTTGGCCCAGGCGAAATAGTCGTTTCTACTAATGAGCCACTTTCTGTCGAGCTTGGCCCAGGTCTTCTTGAAGGTATGTATGACGGTATTCAAAGACCGCTTGACAAACTTCTAGAGGCTAGTGGTAGCAGGATCGCACGTGGCGTTTCTATGCCTGCGCTTAACCATGAGAAAAAGTGGGATTTCGTTCCTACTATGGCAAAAGGTGATAAAGTAGTCGCTGGTGATGTCATCGGTACTGTTGCGGAAAATAACGTTTTTACACATAAAATTTTGGTGCCAGTAGGCGTTGAAGGTGAAATCAAGAGCATCAAAAGCGGTGAGTATACCGTTGATGATATCATTTGCACTGTCAAGACTGCTAAGGGCGATCGCAAACTTACAATGATGCAAAAGTGGCCTGTTAGACGTAGCCGTCCTTATAAGACTAAAATGTCTCCTACAAAACCGCTTATCAGTGGTCAAAGAGTTATAGACACTTTCTTCCCAGTTGCTAAAGGTGGTGCTGCATGTATTCCAGGACCTTTCGGTAGTGGTAAGACTGTAGTTCAGCATCAGCTTGCTAAGTGGGCGGACGCTGACGTTATAGTTTACGTTGGCTGCGGTGAGCGTGGTAACGAGATGACTGACGTTCTTAATGAATTCCCAGAGCTTATCGATCCAAAGACTGGCGAGTCTTTAATGAAGCGTGTCGTGCTTATCGCGAATACTTCAGATATGCCAGTTGCTGCTCGTGAGGCTAGTATTTATACTGGTATCACTATCGCAGAGTATTTCCGTGATCAGGGACATAATGTCGCTATCATGGCGGACTCTTCTTCAAGATGGGCGGAGGCTCTTCGTGAGATGTCAGGTCGACTTGAGGAAATGCCAGGTGAGGAAGGATATCCTGCTTACCTATCTTCTAGACTTGCAGAGTACTATGAGCGTGCGGGTATCGTTACTGCTCTAGGTAGCGATCAAAGAGTAGGTTCTATCACAGCAATATCAGCGGTTTCACCTCCGGGTGGTGACTTGTCAGAGCCAGTATCACAGGCAACTCTACGTATAGTAAAAGTTTTCTGGGGTCTTTCAGCATCGCTTGCTTATAAGCGTCACTTCCCAGCTATTGATTGGCTAGCAAGTTACTCTCTATACGGCGATAAGCTAGAGGACTGGTACCGTGATAATGTAGATGAAGAGTGGGCATTCTATAGAACTAGTGCACTTAGAATTCTACAAGAAGAGGCTAGTCTTGATGAGATAGTACGACTTGTTGGTGTGGACGCATTGAGTCCCGTTGACCGTATGACTATGGAGACAGCTAAGTCTATCCGTGAGGATTATTTGCATCAGGACGCGTTCCATGAAGTAGATACTTACGCTTCTTTAACTAAACAATTCAAAATGCTAAAACTTATCCTAAAGTGCCATGACTTAGGTCTTAAGGCTGTTCACGAAGATATCGAAATAGATGATATCTTAGAGCTACCTGCAAGAGAGTCAGTGTCTAGGTGTAAGTATATAGAAGAGTCAAACTTAGATAAGTTCGACACTATCCTTGTAGAGATGAATAAGCAAATTGATTCACTTATTGCTGAAGGAGTTATGTAATGCTAAAAGAGTATAAAACAATTAGAGAAATCGTCGGACCTTTGATGTTAGTTGAAGGTGTTGAAGGTGTTAAATACGATGAATTAGTAGAGATAATACAAGCTAACGGCGAGCTTCGTCGTGGTAAAGTACTAGAAATACACGCGGATAAAGCGTTAGTTCAGTTGTTCGAGGGCTCTCAGGGTATTCAAATGAGTACTTCTAAAGCTAGATTTTTAGGTAAAAGCCTTGATCTTGCTGTTAGTGAGGATATGCTAGGTCGTGTTTTTGACGGTCTAGGTAACCCTCGTGACGATGGTGCTCCTATTATCCCAGAGATGAGGATTGATATCAATGGTCAGCCGATTAACCCTGCTGCCCGTGACTACCCAGATGAGTTTATCCAGACTGGTGTATCAGCTATTGATGGTCTTAACACTCTTGTTAGAGGTCAGAAACTTCCAGTTTTCAGTGGTGCAGGTCTTCCTCATGCTGAGCTGGCTGCTCAGATCGCAAGACAAGCAAAAGTTTTAAATGACGATGACAAATTCGCAGTAGTATTTGCTGCTATTGGTATCACTTACGAAGAGGCTGATTTCTTCATGCAAGACTTCCGTAAGACTGGTGCGATAGAGCGTGCTGTACTATTCATGAACTTAGCTAATGACCCTGCTGTAGAGCGTATTGCGACTCCTCGTATGGCGCTTACTGCTGCTGAGTACCTTGCTTTCGAGAAAGGTATGCACGTGCTAGTTATAATGACTGATATCACTAACTACGCTGAGGCATTGCGTGAGGTTTCTGCCGCTCGTAAAGAAGTGCCAGGACGTCGTGGCTACCCAGGTTACATGTATACCGACCTTGCTACTATGTACGAAAGAGCAGGACGTATCCGTGGATGTAAAGGTAGTATCACACAGATACCTATCTTAACAATGCCAGAGGATGACAAAACTCACCCTATTCCTGACCTTACTGGTTATATTACCGAAGGACAGATTATACTTAGTCGTGAGCTAAATAAGAAAGGCGTTAAGCCTCCTATCGACGTATTACCATCACTATCAAGACTGAAGAATAAAGGTATTGGTAAAGGTAAGACTCGTGAGGATCATGCAGACACTATGAACCAGTTGTTTGCCGCTTATGCTCGTGGTAAAGAAGCGAAAGAGTTATCTGCTATCCTTGGCGATGCTGCACTTACTCCAGTAGATAGGCTTTATGCTAAGTTTGCTGAAGAGTTTGAGGAAACATACGTATCTCAAGGTAATAATACTGATAGATCTATTGAGGATACATTACGCATTGGTTGGGAATTGCTTACAATACTACCTAGATCTGAGATGAAGCGTATCCGTGATAAGTATCTTGAAGAGTATTTTGATAAGATGAAGGTGGAGTAATATGGCTGCGAAGTTAAAGGTAAATCCAACACGAATGGAGCTTAGACGGTTAAAAGACCGCCGTAAGACTGCTGTGCGTGGTCATAAACTACTTAAAGATAAGTCTGATGAGATGATTAGACAGTTTATTGGATATGCAAAAGAGAATATGAAAGTGCGACTTGAAGTGGAAAAGGAGCTAGGTGAGGCATTAACAAACTTTATGTTGGCTAAGGCTGTTAGTGAGAGTTCTGCTATTGAGGAGGCTCTTAGCATGCCTGCAGTATCTATGGAGTTGGAGCTATCAACGCATAATGTAATGAGCGTAAATGTTCCTAAGATAGGTATCAAAAAGTCAGATTCTAAGAGTTTATATCCTTATTCATTTGCGACAGTAACGAGTGAGCTTGACTCATCTATTGCTGTTATATCAAAATTATCAGAGAAACTTATAAAGTTAGCTGAGGTCGAGAAGACTACAAACATGCTAGCTTACGAGATAGAGAAAAATCGTAGACGTGTCAATGCGTTAGAGTATGTTATGATACCTCAGACTACTGAGGCAATAAAGGACATCACTATGAAACTTGACGAAAACGAGCGTGGTAATATTGTTAGATTGATGAAGGTTAAGAGCATTATCGCAGCGCGAGATAATGCGGCAGCGAGTGCGAAATAAAACCTGAATAGTGGGAGGTGGGCGAGAGCCGACCTCCCACTTGATATACCAAGCATTATCGCAGCGCGAGATAATGCGGCAGCGAACGCGAAATAAACCTGAATAGTGGGAGGTGGGCGAAAGCCGACCTCCCACTTAAACATACGGAGTTATGATATAATAATGAATATATTACAATAAAATTAATAATATATTGCATATGAATCATAGCAAGATTAAGTATATAATATTTAGTTATAGCATATAAAATACCTCCCTAGCATTTGCAAGGGGGGTATTAACTGTACTAATTAATAATCAAAAGCCTATCAATTATATAACTTATAGTTAGGTAAGTAATGATAATTAATTTGAGTACTGATTGTTTTAACTTGGTATTCTCTATACTGCTAGCTGTATAGTATCAGTCGATACATGATCAAGAGAATTTGAATACTCTAGGAATGCCGACATCACTATGATAATGAACATGAACGGGAACGGATTGAAAGTCCCGACATCGACCATTGAATGAATCTCAAAACCTATAATAGCCATTGACAAAAGAATATTGAAAGGCTTCAGCGAGCTGAACATTGTAATACCTCTAGTGATGTAGAAGATAGAGTAAGCTATGATACCGACTAAGCCCATATTTCCGATTACTTGGAAAAGAGTAGAGTGGAACCAGTACATGCAAAACTCTGGTACAGAGAAGATATTTCCAATATAGCCAACACCCGCACCGAAGATAGGGTTTTCAATAAACAGTTTATAAGCCTCTTTAAATAGCGAATCTCTACCGCTACTACCAATACCATCAAAACTAGTAAGTTTATCAATAATAGCGAGTATGGTATCTGGACTAATAATAGCGAAAATGGACAATATTATTATGACGATAGCAATACTGTTAAAGAAATAACTTTTATTTGGTGCTTTAATCGTAGAGTATATTACAAGTGCAAGCATAGTGATAGAACTTGCAACTACGCCACCTCTTGAATAGATAAATATAACAACAAAGTACATTATAAAACTAAGAAGGTAGAATGGTACTGCCATGCGTTTCTTGCCAAAAGCAATATAGAAAGCGCACGGAAAGCAAAGTACAAGAGTCATAGCTATACCGTTACGATTTCCCCAGCCTACGTCCATGACTACACGGATAAGGTCTAAGATAGGAAGATCGGCACGTATTACGAACATTGCGAATTGACCTAGCACTACTACGCCTAGTACAATCATAATATAGCAAAGATAATTGCGTGCATTTACCCACGATGGTGGGCTTAAAAACAACATGATAAAATAGTATAAGAATAGTAGAAGTGGTCCGAGAGAGAGCATAAAGGTAATGCCTTTGAAATACTCTTTAAAGGATAAGAAACCAATACCACCAAGGAATAAAGCAAGACTTACCAGTATAAGAGGTATGGTCAGCTTAAATAGTTTAAACTTAGGTTTGTATATAAAAAAGTGTGCTATTAGGCATATTGAAAAAATCAAACAAACGATTACAAAAATAATAATATTTGATTTTATAGAAAGAATATTACTATTTGAAGTGCAGTATATAGTATAGATCAAACACGGTAGAAGAGGGAGAATATCTTTATTAAATATAAGTATCACTGATCCGATAAGGAGTAGTGCAACCATACCAGTAACGCTTTGATCTGTCATCCAAGAAAGGAAAGTAATAAGCCCCAGTATCACAATGAATAGGGGATTATAAATTATGTTTTGAATGAAGTTTTTTGCTTCTGGTTTAGTCATGATAAGATATTTCCTTTTCTGTAAAAATAATATTTATGCTTTAATATTTATGCTTAGTAATTTCCTGCTTGATAATTTGCTCACATACATGATAATCATGTTAAATATGATTATCTTTTTTAATTAGAACATACTCGCTGAAAATATCGTCAAAATCAAATATGTTTAAATTATTATGCACTTTCTCAAAATCCCATTGTTTTATGTTATAGATATGAAAGAAAGGAAAGTATTTTATTCCCTTGCAAAAGTGTTTAATAACTGTGTTAGGCTTTATATCGCGTTGCTCATTAAATCTGCCATCAAGATATAGTCGAGACACAGAACGGCGGTATAGTGCGGATTGGTCGGGTAGTTTTAGCCACTTAGTAGCGACTAATTTTCTACATTCTACCATAAGCCCTGTCTCGCGAATCTTAGCCATGTTAAGTAGCATAACTCCTGAATTAAAGTAGTCTCTTGCTATCCAAAACTTGCCCATGTAGTCTAGTGCTACAGCAAACTCGTAATCAGATATATCCATATTGAAAAGCTCTGAAACATCACTTGTTGCCATAGTATCACTATCAAGATACAATACATTCTCATCTGGTACTGCGTCGATTATGTCTAAAAACAATCTATTAAGACAATATGGTGTATACTCAGTATTGCGGTTTGGGCTAGTTGCAAAAAACTGTTCATGGTACTTTTTCACATCTATTAATATTGCACTACTCTCAGGGTTAGCACGCTTTAGAACTCTGTCTAGTACGTCTATTTGACTGTCTGAAATTGCGGTGTATTTTGGTCTTAACTCGGTCATTGACATAGATAATACAAATATGTTAATAGGCTCTTTGCAGTGCTTTATAACTGACATTGTAGAAAGTAATATGCCTTTAAATACGATATTATTACCAGAATATACTAAATTAATCATGAGCTTCTCCTTTGCATTCGCACTCTGAAGTTTGTATTAATACTTGCGTGCAGTCTTGTGATATATCACTGATCTCGGTATCCGATATTATGTCAGTGTCTTGTATGATTATAGTAGTTTCATTTTTATTTAATGTGCTATCATCAGCTGGAGGTTCACTGCTTGCAGGGTGGTTTTTCTCGTAAGTTTTAGTGATCTTCTCTAGTGCAATGTATGACATGAAACTTATCAAAAGCATTAGATAATAAGTAAGCATTCGCCATACTAGCATACCACTAGTTGCGATCGACGGAGAAACGTCCATTGCTATCGCTACAAAAATAGCTTTGAAAGCAAATTCGATACCGCCACTTGCACCCGGAGTCGGGATAAAAACACTCATTGTAATAGCAAATGATGTAGAGAACATGACGAACACGAACTGATCATAGCCTATATCTATGTTAAATGCTTTAAGCACATAAAAAGTCATAGAGTAGTAAAGTGCCATAGAAATAGCTTTTATTACAAACGCAGAAATAGTTGCAAATGCATTTTTTCCGAGCTCTTTGAAAGCTGACTGAGCCTGAGTGCAATACTCTTCAAAAGCCGGTATGATAGGTGTGACGATCTTTGCTAAGCGTTTGCTTCTGCACAGAAAGTGCATTGCCTTAGAAAGAAGTCTTGAAAACTTCTTAGAAGTAGCTATTACGAAAAAGAAAATCAATACAGAAAAGTTAATAGAAAAGCCTATTATTACCATCACTATCAAGTTGCTTACGCCCACGCTTAGTTGTGGGTAGAAGAACAGAGAGCCAAGTGCAAAAAGATTAGTTACGCACATGAATATAATGAAGTTCATCATGATAATACCAGTAGAGTCGGCGGTTTTGACGCCTAAACGACTATAAGCATATACTTGAAATGGCTGTCCGCCAGTAGCAAAAGGAGTAATGCCGTTAAAGAAATGCTCAGTATAACCGATCAGATAAGTCTTAGGCATAGAGATATCACACTTTTTACTGCGTGTAAGAATGCATAGTGATAAAGGGTAAAGCGTAGCGTACCCTAGTAAAAAAGCAATAGCAATTAATAGATAAGAAATATTAATATTTCCTATATTTATAGCGATCTGATTAATATCCCCAGTCAAAAAGATTATCAACATGGTAATAAATATTGTAATTGCAAGCCCAAAAATAATCATATTAATTATTTTTTTTGCACTATATTTTTTCTCCATCTTTACCTCGATGCATAATAAATTAATAATACAATTATACCACATAAATAATAATATGTCTATATAATTATAATATAACTGACCAAAAAATCCCTTGTCTAGCATAAAATAATGCGACAAGGGATTTAAAATAGGTTATTTTGGTTAAAATAGGGAATTATTTCTCCCCGTCTCTAAATCCGTAGCACTCAATTACATGAGCAAGATCTTTATCTCCACGTCCAGATAAGTTCACAAGTATACTTCCTTTATTCATGGTCTTAGCAAGTTTGATGCCGTAAGCTAGTGCATGGCTACTTTCGATAGCAGGGATAATTCCCTCCATTCTTGAAAGCTCGAAAAATGCGTCAATAGACTCCTCATCACAGATAGCGTCATATTTAACTCTACCTTTTTCCATAAGGAAAGAATGTTCAGGGCCTGAAGAAGGGTAGTCAAGACCGCTTGCGATAGAGTAAACTGGAGCAGGGTCACCGTTCTCATCTTTTAGCATGATACTGTTGAAGCCGTGCATAACGCCCTCTGTACCGTACATCAAGCTCGCTGCATGGTCGCCTAGCTTAGTACCTCTGCCTAGTGGCTCTACGCCGAAAAGCTCTACTGGATCATTTAAAAATCCGCTAAAAATTCCCATTGCATTACTGCCTCCGCCTACGCAAGCGACTACAGCGTCAGGTAACTCGCCAGTCATCTCTAAGAATTGAGCTCTAGCCTCTACACCGATTACTGACTGAAAGTCACGTACCATTGAAGGGAACGGATGAGGTCCAAGTACAGAACCGATACAGTAAATACTATCTTTATATTCTAAACAGTAAGCATCAAAAGCCGCGTCTACTGCCTCTTTTAATGTCTGAAGACCATGAGTTACCTCGATAACTCTAGCACCTAGAATTTTCATTCTAGCTACGTTTGGAGCTTGCTTTTTGATGTCGACAGTACCCATGTAGATGTCGCACTCAAGACCGAAGAAAGCAGCAGCGGTAGCAAGAGCAACGCCATGTTGACCAGCACCAGTCTCCGCGATTAATTTTTTCTTACCCATATATTTAGCAAGAAGTCCCTCGCCCATGCAGTGATTAAGTTTGTGTGCACCAGTATGGTTTAAGTCTTCACGCTTAACATAGATTTGAGCTCCGCCTATCTTAGTAGATAATCTCTCTAGGTGAGTGATAGGAGTAGGACGACCCTGAAACTCTTTACGAATTCTTCTAAGCTCATTTACGAACTTAGACGACTTGCAAATAGTCATATACGCGTCATTTATCTCATGCATTGGAGCAACTAGCTCTGGTGGTAAATATGATCCGCCATATTTTCCAAAATAGCCGTCTTTGTCAGGGTAGTTTTTGTGGTATGTTTCAAAATTAATATCGTTAAGTATCATAATAATATCCTCATTAGTGGCTTAAATAGCCGTTATTTATATAAAAGTCAGCAAATCAAGTTAATTTACATAACCTAAAGTTATAATTGAAATAAAAAAATACATAAAGAAAAAATATCCTTATGCAACTAAAACAGCGTCAAACACGCCAGCTATATCCATTATACATATCACTAATCTCCTCTAATCTAGTCTTGTTTTGTGCAGTCTAATAACTAATAGGTGTCGAAGAAAAATCTTAAATATCTCTCAAACCTATAAAATAGCCCAATAAATCCCTTGCCTATCACTACTACTTTTATTCATTATATGATAAATCGAGCATTTTGTCAATGCTTTTATCGTGATTTGTATAAAAAAATGCCCGACATCATAAAGAAGTCGGGCATTTGTAATCTTAACTTAATTGTAAAAGGAAGCTAGTTATTATTTGCAAAGGCTTTTTATAACGCACTGACCGCGGTGTAGTGCACTTACTCCCGACCTTGCAAGCTCGATGATGTCGTATGGGCGAAGAACGTCGATAAACGCATCGATCTTCGAAGGCTTACCAGTAAGCTCTAGTACCATAGAATGTTTTGAAAGATCAGATACTTTAGCATTGAATATAGCACATATTTCTAGTATTTCAGTACGTTTGCAAGCCTCAAGCTGTACTTTTATAAGTAGCAACTCGCGTAGTACTGATTGCTCCTCAAGTAGTTCAGTGACAGCAGTTACTTCTTCTTGCTTAGTTAGCTGAGACTTTAACTGAGTGATCATGCTGTCGTCGCCGTACATTGATATAGTCATACGTGAGAAGTTATCATCAGCAGTCTTACATACTGATAGGCTTTCTATATTGTAGCCACGTCTAGATATCAAACCTGATATTCTAGTCAAAACGCCTGAATTATTGCTTACTAGCATAGATATATATTTTAACTTTTCCATATTGCACCTCGTCTTGTATTTTGTCGTTTATAATCAAGTATTATATAACGTAAGTATTTATTAATCACTAATTTACATTATTATATATCAATAATACTGTATTGTCAATAGTCAATAACAATTAGCGTGAATTATTTTTTGATCCTTAGATCAGTTCCATTTAATTGTATCACATTAGTTTTATTATTTGTAAGTCTAGACACGATTCGCTCCTTATACCTTGCATTAAGGTCAGCGACGGATAGGTTAGTCGATATCATTGTATGTTTTCGAACTCGCTCATCAAGTACGCAGTCAAGATACTCAAGAGTGATATTTTTAAGTATCGGCTCTGTGCCTAAGTCGTCTATGATAAGTAGGTCGGCAGTAAGTAGAGAGTCTAAGTACTGATGTCTTGTCTTAGCGTCGCTAGTGTGGTACTTTAAAAACAAATTACTAAGTGCAAATGCTGATAAGTATTGCACGCTAAATCCACGCATTATTATATCATTAGCTACAGCACTAAGCAGGCAACTTTTGCCTACTCCGACTTGACCTATCAATAAGATATTATTATATGCAGTGTTTGGAAAATTCGCAGTGAACTTATTCATTGAGGTATATAGCTTAGTTAGATTGTCCTTTTGCACGCAGTTTAAAGTCGCGACTTGATTGTCTGCAAAAGTAAAGTGCGGTAGCTCGATGACTCCTGATAACTCACGGCTAAGCTGATAATATACTTGCGTCAAGCAAGAGCAATTAGTGCCATTATCAAGAGAGCCTTTATCATTGCATTTGGTGCAGAAATAACAGCTTTCTGGTGCTCCAAGCTCGACTTTTATTTTGTTAAAATCACTAATAAGGTTGATGTTTACGCACTCTAGCTCGGCAGTGTCTTGATCGTTACATAATGCCCTTGATATAGCAAGCGTATTAGTTCTAATATCTCTATCAGCCTTTATATAAAGTGGGTTTTTATCTATCTTTGATAGCTCGTAAGCATAGCGTTCTTCCGCCTCGCGGTGACGCTCGCGTATGATAGCTTTAGCTTTGTTTAATATGATTAAGTTCATAAATCCCCCTTAATTATAGGTTATTGTGCATGCTTTTGCTCAATATAACTATATTTTATGTTAGAAATCGAAGTTGGTAGACTCTTCAAGATTGCCGTATATCTGATCCAGCTCTTCCTTTGTGTAAGTTCTTTGACCAGAGAAGTCTTGAGTAGACGGCTTGGTATAAGTGCCAGTGGGCGCGCCTCCGTTCTTCTTGCAGTCTTCGAGTGTTTTAAGTCCTAAATTGTGCCAGCTAGCAAGTACGCTATTGATATATGCAAAAGAATGTGATTTGCCGACTGATAGACTTACTGCATAGTCGATGATGTCTGTGCTAAATGCCCACATATCACTCCATGTATTGTAATAATCTCTATCCT
Source organism: uncultured Clostridia bacterium (assembly GCA_947038565.1). Lineage (GTDB taxonomy): Bacteria > Bacillota > Clostridia > Christensenellales > UBA3700 > MGBC100798. Next base: position 83,369 of record CAMQWP010000003.1, on the reverse strand, counting down.
TTCCGCTAACCATTCTTGAGCTACCAAGAGTAGTAAGTATATGCTTAATTCTTTTATCTTTATGTATGGTTTCTGCGATATATTCGTCAATAGCCGTGTTTGAAATAACACCGTTATTATATAGTGTGTCTATGAATTCATTCACGCCTGGGAACTGTCTATTATTGCGTAGGAAACAGAACTTGATAATGGTCAGTAGACCTTTTCCGTCGTAGCCTTTCTCTAGCCATGGCACTACGTAGTTCTCCATTACTGGTTCGACATTCTCATAGAATGTTCCGAGAGCCTTGTTGATCTGTACTGAAAGGTTGCGAGTATATTCAATATACTCAGCATTCTTCACAATGCTTGGTAGAGTGAATAGTCCTAGTCTATAGAAACCGTCCAGCTTTTTGTCGAGTTTTTTAATGCCACCACGCCTTTTGCATAGCTTTGCAACGTAGAGGATTATCTCAAGGTCATAGCCCCAAGAAGTGTTCCACTTGATGAAGTATTGCTTGTCCTCAAAGTCGGGCGTAGATCTTAGTCCTAGTGCGTAGAATACTTGTCGCATATTGTCCGTATTTGCCTCTAGCTCTCTCAGCTTTAGCTCAGCAGACTGGATATCCTTTACGCCTTCATTTGCCCACGACTTAGCTACTGTAAGTATGTAGTTTGTATGTACTTTATTGCCTTTTAGGTGAGTACAGTGTGACGCTATCATAAGCATGGCGTTCTGGTCTAGCTTATACTCTTCTATCACTTCCACATACTTCATAAGCTCATTCGGAGTCATAACTCTGTCCATGATAAGCCCTTCAAGCTGTGTAATAAAATCTCTATATTTCTCAGGATCGTACTTTTTGACCTTAACGTTTCCTGTCTTTAATGGTAAATATTCGTAGCTAAGTGGCGACTCGCAAGTGACACGGATGACGCCTAGATTCTCCCAATACTTTAGTGCATTTTCCACTTCACTAGTAGATACGCCTAGAGCAAGGCTCACCCCCTCAAGAGTGTTGTCTCTGCCTGTCTTGTTCGCACATTGAAATAACCCGTGCATGTATACTTTTATCGCCATTTCGTCGGCGTTAGGTAGGTAATCAGTGATAAACATATTATCAATGATCGTATACGAGTTTATCTGTGACTCACTACTTAGTTTTGTTAATGCCATATTTACCTCTTCGCAAGTTCTATTTTTATTATTCTTTATATATAGTAATTGACAATTACGTCCGTATAGTGTATACTACTTATATTGCATTATGCTATGTGCTTATATAATAGCACAATTAATCTGATTTGAATACTATTTTTTGATATTAATTTATCAGTATTCATAATTTATCACAGGAGGGTTTATGAAGAAGTTGATTTTAACAGTATCATTGATACTTGTTGTTGTACTTTCTCTAGTGCTAGTAGGCTGTACGAGCATTAGAACTATTGCGAATGATTTAGGTTTTTCGGCAGAACAGGTAAGCGAGCTTAGATTTGCCAAACAAGAGCCAGATACTACTGTCTCTAAGTTGACAAACAAGCCTAATAAAATATCTCTAGTAATGGAGAAGATATCTACTATAGAAATGGATAAGTTCGATGGCGAGATATTCGAAAGTGATTGGGACGAGACTCCAAGCTATGCTATAACTTTTACTGTAAAAGGTTATGAGGGCAACTTCGAGATGAGAGTTGTGAAGAAAGCCCCTAATACTACCGTTAATGAATCTGACAAAGAAATCATCATCATCGGTTTCAGAGCTATGCACGGTTTTAACGCAAAGAGTGGTATGGACGGTTTCTATACTGTAGCAGATAGTCAAGCATTCTTAGATATCATGGCGGAGATCGACGTGAATATTATGTCAGCATAAATTATCTCGCTTTTGCACCGATGTTTAACTGGTGCGATTGTATCATGGTAATTATCATATTGCTAGTGGTCGTGAGTGAGTCAAAGTATTTTGCACACAATACCATTAGTATGGAATATTTTAACAAATAATTTTAACATTATATGACAGGAGAAATTATGAAGAAGTTTTCAAAAGTTTTAGTAGTAGTCTGCATGCTTGCAGCTATATTAATCTCGGCAGTTGCTTGTGCGACTTCGGGTACTGCAGGTAAGGACGATCAAGGCAGATATATCCTTAATGCTCCAGAAATAGCTATTACTACAAACGTAGTTACTTGGGGTGCAGTTCGTTATGCCGAGAAGTACGGTGTAGTAATCAATGACAAAGTAGAAGATGAGATCGTCTTAGACAATAAGACTAATTTCGTCTACGATGGTAAACTTGGTGCTGGTAGTATCAAAGTGCGTGCTATTGGTGACGACGAAATATCTGTATCAGGAGAATACTCTAATACAGTTAAATATACTCCTTCTGCCACGCTTGACACTCCAGTCATAGCTCCGATTCAAGTATCAGGCACTGACTTAGTTCTTTCTTGGTCAACAGTTACTAATGCTACTAGCTATGCTATAAAGCAGAGTGCTACTAATGAAGGCGAGAGTGCAGAATACAATTCAACTACTAACGAATATAAAATTTCTCTTGCTGACCTTGCGGCGGCGGGTGTTTATTCTTTCTCTATCCAAGCAATAAGTAGTGATAATAGTGTTATCGACTCTGGATTGTCTGACGTTGTTCGTCACATCACAGAAAAGAAGATAGCTAACCCTATCCCTTCTTATGAGAATAAAAACACTGGTTCAATAGGTGTTATATCTCTAGAGAAGTTGGATTTTGCAACTCACTACATTCTTTTCATGAATAAAAACGGTGGCGAGTTCGAAGAAGTATCTTCTACTACAAATCCGGTTTGGTCGTCAAACACTATCGAAGAGAAGATAATGTACTTTGGTAACCCTAAGGGTGAGGATGATGACAACTGGACTGATAAGTCAAACGGTAGTTATACTTTTAAGGTACAGGCAGTAAATAGAGACAGCTCTTCAGTATATCCATCATCAGACTTAATAGATGTTAAGTTGGCTACTGACGTTGATAAAATAGCTACAATCAAAAAGGCAGCAGCTCCTACAAACGTCGCTCTTAATGGTGACTTACTTACTTGGGACAAAACTCCTGGGTTTGAAGACTATACTATCGAGTTAGTATCGGGCGAGCATAAAAGAACTATCGACGTTCCTGGAGCGTCAAGCTATAGCCTAGCTGTTAAAGATGAAGATAAGTCATTCACTGCTGGTAAGGTTTTCGAGATATTCGTAAGAGTTAAAGAGGGCGAGGATAAAATCAATCTTGCTGGACTTCCAGTAAAAGCTGATAGCGTATACACTTATATTCCTACTGAGGCTCCTACTAAGTTAGGTGGTGACGGAGTATACAAAGAGTATTTAGCAATAAATAATACTGGTGACATTGCTTACATGCTTGCTCATCCATCAGGAAAATATATATTAAATAGTGATATAGACGGTAGTAAGTGTAATATCTACGGTAGTGACGCAGTATTTACTGGTGAGCTTATCGGTAATGGTAAATACATTAAGAATATGAATTTAATATCTGATGAAAAACATGAGATACATTTATTTGAAACAATTGCAGTTAAAGCTATCGTTCGTGACTTGAGTTTCTCTAATTTTAATGTAACTAGCGAAGACGGTCTTCTACAAGTATCTTTAATCGCTGAAAACAACTACGGAACTATTTCGAATGTATATGTAGTAAAGAGTAATTATAATATCGCTGGATCTTTCAATGGTCTTGTAGGTACAAATCACAATAATATAGAAAATGTTGGTATGTTATATACTAATATTAAGATAGTACATGAGCTAGACAGTGCGACTGAACTTAACGCTGTTGGTATTGCAAAAGTAAATAATGGCGATATTTTCAACGCGTCAATAACTAATTGTAGTATATCTATAAATGCTCTAGACTTCAAAGATAAGCCAGCAACTAAAGCTAATACTGTACGTGACTTGACTGTCGCAGGTATCGCTGTAGTAAATAATGGATCTATATCTTATAGCATGGTATGCTTATCAGTGATCAAAGTAGTTTATCACGATACTGGCTTTGTAACTCAGGCTACTGCTGGTGGTATCGTAGCTAAAAACGAAAGTGGCTCTATAGCTAATAGTTATGTACAAGGTAAAAATAGCGCTACGTATACTGTCCACATTTACGGACAGAAACTAAATGAGGGTAGTGTGGAAATTGCTGGTGCTATCGTAGCTATTGCAAATAATGCAACTATTAATTCTAGTTACTTCGCGTCAGGTCAAGTAAGTGCAACAGATTATTCTGCGGGTATCGTAGGATTTATCAAAAATGGTGGTGTAGTTACAATAAATAACAGCTTTACTCATGGTACAAAGTTTGTAGGTGAGAATAAAGGCTATATCACTACTGCTCCAGTATCAAGCACTATTAACATGACTAACGTTTACTTCCTTGCTTTAGTGAAAAATTCAGCTGATTACTTTGTAGGTGACGCAGTAGTGATTGGTGCAACTGAATTCGCAAGTCTTGTAGACGGTAAGATAGAAGGTTATACTACTAATACTAAAACTTATTCGAATTACCCTGTACTAGCTAATATGCTATATGTACATGGTGATAACAAAGTAAATAATGTTTCTGGCGAAGTAGAAGATCGCAACGAGTCAATCGTTTATAACGGTACTGTTGTGTTAGACAATGTAGCGTCTGCTACTCTATCTAGTGTTACTAATATTGGTTATTACATCGATAAATACAAGATCACTTTCGGAGAGGGAGAAGGCGCTAGAGATATCATCCTTCCTATCATGAATGAGGTTAGTGGAAACTAATTATATAAAATGCAATTATTCATTGATACCATATAGCAGTATAGTGCAGTAGCGTTTAGAAAAATGCACGCTTGTAATCACGCTCTACTGCGTATTGATATCGTTTATAAAAATATAGGAGTTTAAGAAAATGAGTGAAGAATGTTCAGGTAGCTGTAGCAGTTGCGCTTCTAAAGGTAACTGTGACAATCCATTAGCAAAGTTAAATACTAATGAAAGTAGCAAAATAAATAAAGTGATCGGTATCGTTAGCGGTAAAGGTGGCGTCGGTAAGTCTCTTACTACTGTTGCTCTTGCTAGTGCGGTAAACCGTATGGGCTTTAAAACTGGTATTATTGATGGCGATATTCTAGGTGCGTCAGTGCCTAATATGCTAGGTCTTAAGACTGGCGTTAATAGTGACGGCGTGCTTATGCAGCCTGCTGTGTCTAAGTCTGGTATCAAGACTATGAGTATGAACCTATTACTTGATACTCCAGAAACTCCTGTAGTATGGCGTGGTGCTATACTGTCTAATGTGCTAAAACAGTTCTGGACTGATGTCAAGTGGGGAGATATAGACTATATGTTTATAGATATGCCTCCGGGTACGGGTGATATCCCTCTTACTGCTTTTCAGTCACTACCAGTAGATGGTATTGTTATCGTTACTTCTCCGCAAGACCTCGTGTCGATGATAGTAAAGAAAGCAGTTAATATGGCTAACATGATGAAGGTGCCTGTTATCGGTATCATAGAGAATATGAGCTACCTTGATTGTTCTGATTGCGGTAAGAGGATTTATCCTTTTGGCGAGGGAAAGGCTGAAGTAGTCGCGTCTAGTCTTGGAGTGAAACTCCTTGCTAAAACGCCTATCAATCCTACCATTGCTAAGGCTTGTGATGATGGTGTGATAGAAGATATCGTTATGCCAAGTTACGAAGATGCTGCAAAGATAATCGTCGATACCCTTAGTTGCAAGCTATAATCATCGGGCGTTCTGCGGTCGTGATAATTAGCTTATAATACATGTTCAACGTTATCGCTGTTAAAAATTGCTATATGTTATGCCTAATAATTGCTTGCTATTTTGTCATATTTAGCATAATATGAATGTATGATATATCGAGTGTTTTGATAATTAATATGGATTATTCATAGCGATTATACAGCATTGCATATGTGTAGTATATTGTATTTATATAATGTATTATAATAATAAAACTATATAACTAAAACCATGATACTACTTTGCATAAGGACTGGGCGACAAAGCCTAGTCTATTGTGCTGTAATATATAAATGAATGATATTTGATAAGCATTTCTTTTAGACCGTGCTTGTTTTATATCCTGGAGGCTTATGATCAAGAAAGTAAAATCGCCTCTTTCCGATTCCGTTATTGATAAGAACTTCGGTCTTACTCAGTCGGATATTACGGAAAGAAAGAGCAAAGGTTATGTTAATAATGTAAAGATAGGTACGTCAAAGTCTTATTTTAGCATATTTTTCGGCAACACTTTAACCTTTTTTAATCTTTTATCTTTTGCTATTTTTATATGGTTAGTTACCATTATAAAGACTTTTGAGGATGTTAAAAACCTTACCTTTATGGCTATTATCTTGATGAATATCGGTATCGGTATCGCTCAAGAAATAAGAGCTAAGAAGACAATGGATAAGCTGTCACTATTATCCTCGCCAAATGTTACCGTGCGTAGATGTGGCAGTGATGAAATCATCAAGCTAAACGAAATCCTTCTCGGCGATATTATGAACCTAAAACCAGGCTCACAAGTTTGCTCTGATTCAATTATATTAGAGGGTGATGTCGAGGTAAATGAGGCACTTCTTACAGGCGAGTCTCAAGCTATTAAGAAGACTGTCGGTGATCAGCTTTTGTCAGGTAGCTTTATCGTTAGCGGTACGTGCATAGCAGAAGTAGACCACGTTGGTGCAGATAATTATATCCAACGTCTTTCAGTAGATGCGAAAAAATTTAAAAAACCAGAGTCGCAACTTTTACACTCACTTAAATTAATCATGCGTGTTATAGGTATTCTTATTATCCCTATCGCTATCGGTGCGTTCTGTACGAACTTTAATGACGCATTATTAGAGATCGGTATCAATAGTGGTATGGCTGTAACTACTGGCATGTTTGCTGCGTTTAGTCAGTTAAGTGCTTTTACTTCCGCTCAGCTTTATCAGGCGTATGTAATAGCAGTTACCCCTACTAGTGCCGCGATGATAGGTATGATACCTGCGGGATTATTCTTGCTTACTTCTATGGCACTCGCTGTAGGTGTTATCAAGCTAGGTAAGCAAAAAGCCTTAGTTCAAGAGTTGTATTCTATAGAAACTCTTGCAAGAGTTGATATGCTTTGCCTTGATAAAACGGGTACTATCACTGATGGTACTATGCGTGTTAAAAAAGTCGATTCATGCAGTATTGACGCTAAAGAGTTTGATAATATCGTGTCAAGCATGCAGTTTGCACTTGGCGAGAGCAATCAGACTGCGGACGCACTGGCGGAGCATTTCGGCTCTGAACAGTTGGCTAAAGCTAGTAGCGTGATACCTTTCTCTTCAGACAGGAAGTGTTCGGCTGTTACTTTCGAAGATGGTACAATGTACGTACTAGGTGCACCCGAGTATGCTACTGATACTATTAGCGAGGAAATGCAGGCGGTAATTAATGAGAACTCTCGACTTGGATTTAGATGTCTACTGTTATGTAGTAATTCGAATCCTGAAGATGTCGAGTGTATCCCGAATACAAACACTCCGTTAGGTATCGTTGTAATAGAAGATAATATCAAGAGCGACGCTATCGAGATCATTCAGTACTTCAAGAGCAACGGTGTTAGTGTACGAGTTATCAGTGGTGATAATCCTATTACCGTTAGTGAAGTGGCTAGGCGTGTCGGTATCGACCATGCGGAAAATTATATTAGTTTGCAAAATGTTAGCGATGAAGAAATCGAAGAAATCGCTTTAAAATACACTGTTTTCGGACGTGTTAATCCGCATCAAAAGAAGTTGCTTGTACAGATATTCAAGAGAGCTAAGTACACTGTTGCCATGACTGGTGATGGTATAAATGATATTCTTGCATTAAAAGAAGCAGACTGTTCTATCGCAATGGCAAATGGTAGTGAGGCTACTCGTAATGTAGCACACATAGTTCTACTTGATAGTAACTTTGCTAGTATGCCTAAGATAGTTGGCGAGGGTCGTCGTATCGTGAATAATATCGAGAGAGCAAGTGCTTTGTTCTTGTCTAAGACTGCATTCTCTATGGTGTTCCAGATCATTCTTATCCTGATGGGTATGAGCTTGCCGTTAGAGCCAGTTCAGCTGTCATTCATAAGTTTCTTTGTAATAGGTGTTCCATCATTCTTCCTAGCACTAGAGCCTAACAATAAGCTCATAGAAGGAAAATTTATAGTAAATGTCGCCAAGCGAGTCGTTCCAGGGTCTATTGCAGTAGTTATTAATGTATTCCTTGTCATGATATTTACTCAGGTTACTAATATTATAACGGTGCCTGATGCCCAGCTTAATACAGTCGTCCTTATTTCGATTTACTTGACTTTCGCAGTGATACTATTTAGTGTTTGTAAGCCGTTTAATCGTAATAGAGTACTTCTTTGCGGTGGTATGTCATTCCTAGCGGTACTATGCATAATCGTAAGTCCTTTCGTAGGCAGTACGATGAATATCTTTAAGTTAGTTTCCGTTACTGATGCTTCTACTATATTTATGATCATAAGTCTGCTGTTTGTCAGCGTGATTATCATCAAAATCGGTACTGCTATTACGGATAAATTCCAATATGACGATAATAAAAAATTATATTTCGACTTCGATATCAAGAAGGTTTGGTCAGAGTTCATTAATGATACTGCTAATATGGTAGATTCATTCAAAGAGTCTGATGAGGCGAAGACTGATGATAGCGATATAAATAAGATCTCAGAGTCACTAGAGTGTAGTGACATGAGTCCAAGTGTAGATAATGACAGCGATGTCACAGCTAAATAGTACGATTGATATTTCTCAATACGTATACATTAAGAGAGTTTTTACCATGAGGTAGAAGGAGTTACTATGATAAAAGGCGAGAAACTAGAGCTTACGATTGAAGGCGTAGGAATGGACGGGGAAGGAGTTGCAAAGCATGACGGTATAGTCGTATTTGTACCTATGACTCTTGTAGGCGAGGTCGTTGAGGCGACTATCACTTTTGTGAAGAAGAAGTTTGCTACTGCTAGAGTTTATAAGGTGCTTAAGGCTTCTCCTATGCGTAGAGATCCTATTTGCCCTATATTCTTCCAGTGCGGTGGTTGTTCTATGATGCACATTGAGTACAATGCTCAACTAGATATCAAGAAAGAGAATGTAGCTAACTGTATGAGAAAAGTAGCGAAGATTGATACTGTTGTAGATGACGTATACGCTTGCTCTGACGAGTATGAGTACCGTAATAAAATACAACTTCCTATTGCTAATATTAATGGTGAAATAGTGTGCGGTTTCTACCGTGAAAAAACTCATATCGTAGAGCCTTTCAATAAGTGCTACTTGCACGGTGAGTGGGCTGATGATATCATCGACGCTTTCCTTGACTGGGCAAATCGCTACAAACTTACTGCTTATGATGAGAAAACTGGTCGTGGTCTATTAAGACATTTAGTGTTGCGTAGACTAGGTGATGTTATATCTATAGTCGTAGTTATCAATGGTTCTTCTCTTCCTGAGAAAGATAAACTTAGCGGTTATATCCATGATATGGGCTATAAGTTCAGTATGTATATCAATATAAATAAGAGTGATACTAATGTCATTATGTCAGATAAAACTACTTGCATTTACGGCAAGAGTGATATCATGCACGAGATCGCTGGTGTAAAATTATCAGTAGCTCCTAATGCTTTTATGCAGGTTAATGACGAGATCGCAGAAGAGATATACAATAATATCGCTAGCAAAATCTCTCAGCATAACTCTCCGCTAGTACTAGAGTGCTACTCTGGTATAGGTATGTTATCTAATATTATCGCAAGATCTACTGATAGACTTGTAAGTGTCGAGATAGAGTATTCTGCTACAAAGAATGCTAATACTATGGCTGAGCTTAATGGTAATGCGGATAAAATACTTAATATTTGTGGCGACGCTGGCGTGGTAATGCCAAGGCTTGCAGGTATATCAAGAGGTATTGAAGAGGCGGATCTTGAGTATATCAATCTTACTGAAGATGAAAAAATTAGACTTACAAAGATGTTATCTCAGGGCGGAACTGATCAAGATATAGTAGTAGTCCTTGACCCTCCTAGAAAGGGTTGTGACGCATGTGTACTTGAGGCTGTTATATCAGCTAGCCCTAACTATATATATTACATCAGTTGTAATCCTTCTACTCTTGCTCGTGATTTATCAGTGCTAAAAGAGAAATTCGATGTGATGAGTATCAGTCCTTATGACATGTTCCCGAATACTTCTCATGTCGAGACACTAGTTCAGCTTAAGGCAAAAGCGTAGTATAATCTTCGCTAAAGTCAATTACTTAAAACCAAATAAGAGCAGTGCACGGTGATATAATTATCTTGTAATGCTCTTATTTTTTATATTTAAATATGTACATATGCGGATATGTAAGTGTTCGCATATGTGATATTATAGATATGCAAAAGCAGGCATATGACACCGCAAGACGAGATAATATATAAGTAAATACACTAATGCAAGTGTAGTCAAAAAAATATCGAAAGACCTATTGATTAATATTACGCAGTGTGCTATAATTGAACTTGATAATTACGAAAGATATTATCAATAATTTGAAATAAGAATCATAAATAAAAGCAGTAAACAATAAAGCAATTAATCAAACTTTTAATCATTTAATATAAGGGAGAATGTAGATCTATGAGTCCACTATTTAAGAAAAACCACCTAAAAGCTGTAGGCGAATACGTTTTTTGGGACAATAAAGCCGATCAGTCAATATCACAACCAAGTATATATAATATGATAGCTGACTTTATGGACAGTCCTGATAATGGAAAGAAAAAGAAAGTCGCGATAATCGGTTGGGACGGTGCAAGGGCGGACTCTTTAGGTAATATTTTCAAAGCAAATGTTATGAAATACGGCATTGACCACGTGAGTGGATACTACTCAAAGCCATGCTGTAGTGGTGCTAATAAACTTATTGATATGGGCGGAGAAGTTTGTCTTGCTTATTGCGGTGGTGAAAAGGGGATTAGAACGGAACAAGACACCTCTACGATATGGGGTTGGTCGTCTATTTTGTCAGGTAAATGGGCTGTAGATAATGGAATAAACTTGCCAAAGTCGGCAAGCATTATAGAAAAATCAAAGCACGCCTTATCAGTATCGGTAGATAGCCCTACTATCCTTAGAAAATACGCTCAAAATAACAATCTAAAAACGGCATTTATCGCACAATGGCCAGATCATTTTAGCGAAACTTACTTGCCAGAAATAAAATACTTGCAGTCAAATCCTGATGTGAAAATGCGATACACTAAGTTTGAGGACGACTACAGTATGCACAAGCACATGATAGATAGCGTAACAGAAGGCAATGAGTCTGAGAGTGATATGCTGATAGGTATTTACGAATCACCTGACCACAATGGTCACACTACAGGTTTTGGCAATAATAAACCGCATTATGTCAATGCTATAAGGACATGCGATAACTACACTTTTGAAATTATCCAGACTATAGAAAATCGTCCGAGTTATAAAAGTGAAGATTGGCTTATTTTAATCTCTTCCGATCATGGTGGCAAGGGGATAGGACACGGCTCGCAAATTGATGAGTGTAGAGCGATATTTGTAGCTAGTAATAAGAAAATAGACAGTAAATACTACTCAAAGAATTACGACGGAAAAAAATGTAATTGATACAAGTACTATAAAACAAAAAGGAGAAAAAATATATGTGCGATGAACGAGTGATGGATTGTCCATGTCCGAAGGCTAGTTGCCCTAATCATGGAATATGTAAAAAATGTATATTGAAACATAAACTTACTGACAGTATTCCGTATTGTTTGTTTTTAGATAACGACGGAGACAAGAGTGTGGAAAATTATTATAGAAAGTTAAAGATACGATTTGAGTGTGAAGAGAAGTAATACTATATAAAGTAATGTATGAATATCTCCCACTGTAAGCGTTTTTCTATTACGATTGACATTGAGCGAAACTTTTGTTATAATGCAATAGATAGATAATATAAATTATGTTCGATAGATAAAAGGGGTGAGTATGGCTAGAAATAATATAAGTTGCGACTGCGACATGATACATGAAGAAATGGTAGAGATTGCTAGAGGTGCTATGCCTTGTGACGAAGATATTGTAAGTGTCGCAAAAATATTTAAAGTACTAGGCGATAATACTCGCTGCCGTATCGTGTTCAGCTTGGTTGATAATGAGCTATGTGTGTGTGATATTTGCACGCTATTAGACATGACTAAGTCGGCTATATCTCATCAGTTATCTACTCTAAAGCTAGCTAATGTCGTAAAATCAAGGCGAGATGGTAAGACTGTTTATTACTCACTAGACGACAGCCATGTGAAAGGTATTATAAGAGATACGCTTATTCATGTAAAGCATACTTGCTGTCATGACTGTGTTTGATATATAATAATGAGCTAAAAATAGCAAAATAGCCAGTGAAAATTATAATAACAACATTAATTTGCCACTTCTTGATAAGTCAAGAGGTGGTTTTTTTCGCTTACAATGCAATAAGACTGTGCTAATATAGTCATTTAACAAATAAATAATGATCCCGATAACACCACATTATGTAAAAAGTTCGTAAACAAGCAAAACTTACATAAAAAGTATTGACAATTGAGTATGTGTTCAACTATAATACGTATATACAATTGAGTATATATTCAACTGTAGATAGGATAATATATAAAAAAGGAGATAGGTAAAATGAAATTAAGTTTTAAATTGCAAGGTTTGGATTGCGGTAATTGTGCAAGTAAGCTAGAGAGGAAGATAGCTAAGGTGGAAGGGGTCGCAAGTGTATCAATAAGTTTTATGACTTTGAAGATGGCTCTTGATATAGATGATAGCACAAGCAAACAGGTATTAGAGAACGTATATAGCGTGGTAAGTAAAAGTATGCCGAGTGTTATTATAAAAAGGTGTTAGTATTAGTTTTATTTGATAGCACGTCATGGAATTGATAAGTTATTTTGTGCGTAAGAGGAGGTAGTATGAAAAGATTAATGCAGGCTATAGGCGGAAATATATATGTAGTGGTAAGGATAATTATATCCGCTTTGCTACTTGCTGTAGGCATGATATTGAAAGTGACCGTAAGTGTCCCGAGTGAGTATATATGGCTTGCGGTATTTTTGCCTAGTTATATACTGATAGGCTATGATGTGGTATGGCATGCGATCGCAAATATAGCAAGGGGTAAGGTTTTTGATGAATATTTCCTCATGACTATCGCCACAATCGGGGCTTTTGCTATAGGCGAATACCCTGAGGCGGTTGCGGTCATGTTATTCTATCAAGTGGGCGAACTGTTTCAAAGAATGGCAACTGATAAATCGAGAAAAAGTGTGTCCGAATTGCTTGATATCCGACCTGACTATGCAAATGTGATCAGAGATGGTAGTATTATAGTTGCTGATCCTTTTGATGTGCAGATTGATGAGTGCATTGTGATAAAAGCAGGAGAGAAAGTACCGCTTGACTGTACTGTTACTGATGGCGTGTCCGCCCTTGATACTTCAGCATTGACTGGCGAGAGCTTGCCTGTAGAGGTATGTATTGGCGATGAGCTCTTATCAGGGTCGGTAAATATAAGCGGTGTTATCACTGCTAGAGTGACAAGCTCTTTTACTAATAGCACTGCTAGCCGTATCATTGAGCTTGTGGAAAGTAGTAGTAATAATAAATCTACTCAAGAGGCATTCATTACCAAATTTGCAAAGTATTATACTCCGTTTGTAGTCATTGCTGCATTGTTAATTGCGATAATCCCGTCATTGATTACAAATAATTGGGTCGAGTGGGTAAATAGAGCATTGACATTTTTGGTGGTTTCATGTCCTTGTGCGTTAGTAATATCCGTGCCAATGAGCTTTTTTGCAGGTATAGGTAATGCAAGTCGCAATGGTGTGCTTGTGAAAGGTAGCAATTACTTGCAAGCAATTGCAAGCAGTAAGACACTTGTACTAGACAAGACGGGGACTATTACTAAAGGTCAGTTTTCAGTCAGTGAGATTATATCAACTAGCATGAGCGAGGCGAAGCTACTTGAGATCGCGTCACATGCAGAAGGCTACAGCACTCATCCTATCGCATTATCACTTCAACGTGAGTACTGCACAAGCGGACGCGAAATACAGCTTTCTAAAGTGACAGATGTGGTAGAGCATGCGGGGTATGGTATAACTGCTACTGTATATGGCAAGCATATTACTATAGGTAATTATAAAATAATGCAAAGCGGTGGCATAGTGTGCGATGAGATAATGAGTGATGGTAGCGTGTGTTATGTAGCGGTAGAAGGTGTGTTTGTAGGTGCTATAGTCATAGTCGATAGTATAAAGGAAAATAGTAAATACGCTATTGAAAAGGCAAGGCAAGCAGGCATAGAAAAGGTGGTAATGCTTACGGGTGACAAAAATGCAATAGCTGTAAATGTCGCTAAAGAAGTAGGGATCGAATTGGTCTATAGCGAGCTATTGCCTACAAATAAAGTAGAGATAGTAGAAGAGCTTATATCGCAAAACGGCAAAGGCGAGCATTTAATATTTGTAGGAGACGGGATAAATGACGCACCAGTACTTGCCCGTGCTGATATAGGTATCGCGATGGGCGGAGTGGGTAGTGATAGTGCAGTGCAGTCTAGTGACATAGTGCTGATACATGACGATTTATCCAAGATCGCAGACACTATCAAACTTGCAAAAAAGACACTTCTTATAGTTAGGATAAATATAGTATTTTCACTGTCAGTCAAGTTTGTAGTGTTGGTGCTTAGTGCATTTGGCTTGACAAATATGTGGCTTGCGGTATTCGCTGATGTGGGCGTATCCGTGCTTGCGATACTGAACGCAATGCGACTAATCAAGTATGACAGCACAAAAGATTATAAAAAGAAATATATAAAAAAACTAAAAAAAGCTAGGTGAAATGCTGTATTTGATATAATATTATCACCATATTATCGCAAAAATTAGTTAGTAAGACACGCCCTTTGTAGTAACTGTAGATAAATATTTTTAAAAACATATTGATATTACGAATTAAAAGTGGTATAATGTAATAAACTTAACTATGCTATATGTGCGGTTATAGAATAAAGTCAAAGGTAATAATTACGCATTATTGCATAGGATTGATAGTGAAATATAATTTTTAAAGAGGTGGATATATGTTAAGAGATATAGTTTCTATAGCGGGCGATGCTAGGATAGAAAAAGGTAGTATTAAAGAAAAGATGGCATTCGATACAGGCAAAGCGCTTGTTGAAGCTGGTTACAGGGTGCAGACTGGCGGATTAGGCGGTGTTATGGAGGCGGTATGTCGCGGTGCTAGGTCATCGGAAAAATATCGTGACGGTGATATTATCGCGTTAGTTCCTTCTTATGACGCAACTGAGGTAAATCAGTATGCTGATATCGTTATACCGACTGGTCTTGACGTGATGAGAAATGCGATGGTAGCAAATGCTTGTGCAGTTATCGCTATCGGCGGAGGTTCGGGTACATTGTCAGAGATGGCTTTTGCATGGTCGTTCTCAAGGCTACTAATTGCATATAATAATGTGGACGGATGGAGTAGTAAGCTAGCAGGTACAAGGATTGATGGCAGAGATAGATATCCGGATATAAAAGAGGATAAGGTGTATTCTGTCAGCAGTGCTGATGAGGCTATTGCTTACCTTGATAAGTATATCAAGCAGTACACAAAGCGTCATAAAGGTATCGTGTTTATAGACGGTATTAGAAAGTGAGATACTGATCACTATCACGTCAAATCGAGTGATTAATCTTATATTTAAATCAATATTTACGCTTGTAAAAGCCGTGTGTATTATATAGTATTACTAATATTATAATAAAATAAAGCTGTCAAACTCTATATTTGAGTAAGGCAGCTTTTTTTTGGCTATAATTTATATGTCATTTACATGTAAAAAAATAAATTTGATGTTGACTAAATATTACTAATGTGTTATTATGTATAAATAGGAGAAATTATGGAAGTATTATTCATTACCGTTATGTCGATAATAATTGTGTTTTTTGTAGCAAGGCTAGCAGTCGAGCTGTATTTTCAGTCGTCAGCGGGCTTGTACTATAAGTCTTTCGTAGTAGAAATTCTAAGATATGCCAGCCTTGTGATGTATATTATCATGGCTATCATGCTTGCACTTAGCTTAGAGCTTATGGAAGTATTCACTGGTATGGAAGTAAAACTTACATTCTATAGCCTTGGGACTGTAGGCGTTTTATACATCGTAGAGCGTGCGTTTCATGTCTACAAGACTAGTGATAAAGTAACTATTAGATCAGGCGTTATTGATTTTAAACACTTATCTAAATTAAAAGAGTTCGAAGGCTTAATAAAGGTCTCGGATAATATGGCTACTCTTGATAAGTCTAGGCTTTCAGAGCTAGATGAGTTGCTTATCACCGATAGTTACAATCATTGTAAATTATCACCGAATAAGACTTTTCTTCTAAAAGTGATAGAATTATTATTGCCTATATTGCTTGCTACAATAATATTGACAGCAGGGGTTGTATTGGCTAAGTAAGCATTAAGGTATGTAGGTTTATGCTACATCAAGGAGTATTATGCAAGGTAAATTATACATTGTCGGCACGCCGATCGGCAATATGTCGGATATGACATACAGGGCGGTAGAGACTCTTAATAGCGTAGACGTTATCGCTTGCGAAGATACTAGGCACAGTCTAATATTGTTAAATCGTTACCAGATTAAAAAAACGCTTGTTAGCTATTACATGCACAAAGAGCGTGAGAGTGGCGAGCGAATTATCGGGCTATTAAATGAAGGTAAAAGTGTAGCACTTATCACGGACGCTGGTATGCCTTGCGTATCAGATCCCGGTGCAGTGCTTGTAAGTATGGTGCGTGATGCTGGTATCGAATATACTGTCGTGCCAGGCCCGTCAGCGGTGGTCAGTGCTATTGCTATGACAGGTATTATGCGTCGTGGTTTTTGCTTTTTAGGTTTTTTGCCAGAGAAGAGAAAGGACAAAGACGCACTAGTTTCACCTTATCGCGATATAGATATTCAGTTGGTTTTCTACTCGTCACCTCATGATATCAATGCTCATATTGACTACTTGTACTCAATGTTGGGAGATAGGAAAGTATTTGCAGTGAAAGAGATCACGAAGATATTTGAGAGAGTGGAGTGTGGTACTCTAGGAGAGTTCCATATAGAGAATCCACGTGGTGAATTTGTAATTATCATAGAAGGCAGAGAGGTCGCTAGTATAAAGTGTGAGCTAAGCATTGCGGAGCATTTTACATCAAATCTTGCTACTGGTCTAAGCAAAAAAGACGCTATTAAGCTGACCGCTAAAGAGCGTGGAGTACATAAAGATGAAGTATATAAGATCGCTATGGATCTATAAGATTATCATTTTGAATTCTCTGATAAAATACGCTTGATCGCCATATCATGTGACTTTGATAGCTGTAGAAGTTTACGAGTTTTCATACTGATCGCGACAGCCTGATAGTCGGTCAAGTTATCGTTAGAGTAGGCATAATCGTCTGCAATATAAGGCTCTGAGATTACCTCGTTGTAGGGAGGCTTTTTGTCAAGATTGCTACTTTCAAAGGTGTTAGTTCTTATGTTATTATAGGTAGTGTCAGCGGTAGTGTTATTATAGTCTAAGTTAGGATCTAGAAATGAGCTGTCTATTTCGTTAAGAGTTTTAGGCGTAATTGTGCTAGGCTGATGAGATTTTTTGTCGGATTTTACATAAAATCCATTATAAGTATTAAATTTTTTCATATTTGCTCCTTTTTTTTCAGAAAGTGCGTGTAAAGCATTGATTTATTTGTTACTTTATATTATAATATTATATGTTAATATTTATGCGTGTGATTATTGCACGCTCCAAGTTAAATTAATAGGGAGAGTTTTATGACTAAATTATTTAAAAAGATATCTATGATCGTCGCAGTTTTACTAGTGTCTGTTTTGGCACTTGTTGCTTGCGTGTCTGAGATAGATCCACTTACAGGTGGTGACCCTACTGCAACTACTCAAAATAACAATTCTTTTGTTGTTATGCAAGGTAATTACATGTACTATACTAATGGTTACTTAGGCTATGAGGCTATTACTGAAGCTGACCATAATAAGTACGGCAATGTTACTAAGGGTGCTATTTATCGTGCTAACTTAGACGGCACTGATTCTAAAGTATTAGTTCCTCAAGTTGCTATGGATAAAAATAATAAGAATAGTCTTAATATTTTCGGTGGATATTTATACTTCACTTCTCCTTCTGTATCTACTTCTAAAGCGGGTACTCTTCAGACTAACTTCACTGATTTCTACAGAGTTAAGATCGATGGATCAAATCTTGAGAAGATCGTAACTGTTCAGTCTGATGCTATGGAATACAAGTTCACTGATAAGGGACTTTATTACATGGAAGGCACTACAGTAATGTTTGTATCATACGATGGCAAGATCGGTAGCGCTGTATCTGTAGAAGAGAAAGCAACTGTTACAAAGTTCTCTGACTGCAAATCATACACTCCTGGTGCTGTAAATTCTTCTATGGTTTCTGTATTCACAAAGTCTCCAGAAGATATCGAAGGTGATCCTTATAATACTATATTTGCTCTAAATGCTAATGGTACTACTAAAGAGATTTTAAACGGTAGCGAGAGTAAGTCAACTTACGACGTTAAGAATGTAACTACTGAGGGCGAAAACCTTATAGTTTACTATGATAAGACAGTTACTAAAAATACTAACAAAACTACTCCTGGTCTATTCGCTGCAAAGTTCGATAAAGATCTAAAATTTGTTAGTGAAAAGCAAATGACTACAGCTATTGGTTTGACTGTTAGATATATCAGTTATGACGCTGGTGTATATGTTATGACTGCGACTGAGATGTATATCCCTACTATCTCTGCTGATGGCTTAACTACTGCTAGCAAGATCAGTTACACTATAGACGCTACTATCACTTCTACTAGTATCAATACTATCCGTGCTGAAGGAGATAAGTTATACATGTATTACTCTATCGACTCTTCATTATCAAAACTTGAGATGAATAAAGAGGGTATTACTGCTACTTGCAAAACTGGTTTTATTGATAACGCGGAAATAGTTGTAAAAGCTAATATTAAATTCGACGGTGTAGCTCCAGTTATTATCGGAAATACACTTTACTATATGAATAGTGCTTACTATAATTATATGTATACTTTTGACATGGTTACTGAGGGTGCTAAGCATAAGGCAATCGCAGTTAGAACAGAAGATGATGTTAAAGCTTATAAAGAGTTAGTTAAGGCTATGGATAAAGATGCTAGAGAAGCTCATGATAGCGTAATCGCTGAAGATATCGAAGGTATTGATCCTTACGTAGAAAAATAATTTATAGTATATTTACAATATAATAGAAGATAGTATATATAATAGTGAGTAACATCGTGTTGCTCACTATTATTTTTTAAAATATTGTTGCACATTATGTGCATTTGTGCTATAATAATGTATATATATAAAATGAAAGAGGTTATAATGAATATTACTATTGGTATATTATTTAAAAAATTAATAAAAAAATGGTTAGTAATAGTTGCAAGTATTATATTATTTGCAAGTATAGGATTGTTCTATGCTCAAGTTTGCGTGCCAAAGGTCTATGAGGCTTCAGCGATTGGAACTGTGAATTATAAGTCGGTATCAGGAGCTATAAGCGATAATGATTTCGAAAATATGATCGTATTATCGAAAGATGCTGATTTTATAGATTATGCTTTTGCTATGTTCACTGAGGCGGGAGTTTCAGGAGTCGAAAAGGCTGATATCAAGTCTAGTATCGTAATCTCGAGATATATGGTAGGTGAAGAGCCGTCTCATAATTTAATCAAAATTGTTAGCTCATTCGATGATCCAAATATTGGTCATTCAATGCTTGAGAACTATACTATAGCACTAGAGAATTATCTTAAACTTAAACCAATTGTTGGCAGTGTAAAAGTTGAATTGTCGAATGTAAGTGTTGCGGAAGTTTCAAATGTGAATATCGCAGATAAAACAACGCAAATGATAGTTATAGGCGGTTTATTCGGCGGAGTATTTAGCGTAATAGGTTTAATTATATGGTCTATTACTTCACGTAAGTTGAAAAATATTTACAGTTTTAATGATGAATTCGATATGCAAGTATTAGGTTTTATGACTTATCCGAATGAAAAAGAAAATATAAACGCCAATGTCGTTGTCAATGACTCTAATACAAAGAGTGTCAATGCTGATAAGGGGGATATAGCTAATGTTTAATAAAAATAATATACTTTCTCCAGAGGCAAGAAGTGCGGAATGTATTTCTACTGTAAATAATATGCTAAATAGCCTAAGTGCAAAAAATAAAAAGAGCATTGCTATAATGCCTTTATCATGCAATGCTAAGAGTATTCAAGCGATAAAAGACATTATTGCTATGACTTCTAGTCTTGACAGAAATGTGCTTTTGGTAGACGTAAATACAGAGGGTAATGATAACTTTGACATGCCGTCAGGTAAAGGCTTCGCCGATTATGTATTAGAGAATGTGGACAGTGATGATTGCATATCTTATAGCGAATCATTGCACTGCGATGTAATGTCTACGGGCGAGATCAATAATGGTCTTAAAGTTTTGCATGATGTCAATTTTAATAGTCGATTAGAGAGTATTCAAGATAAATATGACTTAGTTTTCTTTAATGTGACTAGTACTGCTTTGAGTGTTGTAAAATCATCTTTAGCGAACAAAATTGGCTTGTCTATGGTAGTTTTAGATAAAAATATAGATGAGAAAAGTGATCTTATAATGGCTCGTGATACTTTATCTGAATGTATCGGACTAGTAGTAGTTTCTAGTGAGAAAAAATCTTTTAAAGAAAAACTAGCACAGCGTAAAAAATAATAATAATATAATAGGCTATGCTGTATATTGCAATTTGACAGCATAGCCTATTTGCTTATATAATACAGTGTATATATGTATATTTTAATAGGTGTTGCAAATCGACATGATGAATATTCATGTTATTGTTTAACTAAATTGTACACAAAAGGGGAGAGTGCTTATGAATTTTACTATGTTGATATCTTCTACTGCTGGCGTTTGGCTTGATGAAACCTTTCGTGCTTTTGATTATGCTATTTTGGAGTTTTTCCGATCTTGGCATGTACGTGCTGGAGGATTTTTTGATCCGTTCTTTAAGTTCATCACTTTTTTTGGTGAGGCGGGAATTCCATTAATAATTTTCTCGATGATTCTTCTATGTTTTAAGAAGAGTAGATTCTCGGGGTTGTCGGCAATAGTAGCGATATTTATCGGTGCAGTGATTACTAATCTTATTTTAAAGAACCTTATAGATAGAAGTCGTCCTTATGACAGTAGTGATGTTTATATGCAATGGTTTGTAGAGGTGTTTAATTCGGGGCTAAGTGATAAGTCATTCCCGTCAGGTCACGTTACTGCTACTTTTGCTATGGTGACGGCACTATTCCTTGCGGGGGACAAAAGGTATAGCTGGCTTGGATTTATATTTGGCTTGCTGATGGCTATGTCAAGAGTTTATCTTGTAGTTCATTACCCTACTGATGTTATTGCGGGTATGATCGTAGGTGCTATAGCAGGTATTTGTGGTTACTTTATTGTATCTGCCGTATACAAGCAAATCAATAAGAGAGAAAATAAATTTACTTACGCATTTTTAAACACGGACGCGATCACGCTATTTAATCATGTTAGAAAAAAAATAAGCAAGAAGTCTTCTGTAGAAGATGAAACAATTCTCAATATTGATTGCGAAATCATAGAGATAGATGATGATTCTAACAATTCAGAGTGCGAAAAAGATATTGATATGGAGAATGTTCAGGATGAGTTCATCAGCAACGACATCAATATGAAAAATAATGAAAAATAATAATATTATTACTACACAATTACGAGCATGTTATTCGGCTTGTTAAGAGTAATAATCTAATAGTTTTATAGAGCAAGTTTAATAGCGTCGTGCAAAGTTTTGCACGACGTTTTGCTATGAAATTATAGCCATTTAAATTCTGCTCAAGAGGATTGTATTTATTGTCTTTTAGATATTACATTGTGTCTATAAAAATGCATATATTGCTATATGTTTATATGTATTATCAGCGTTATTTAACTTTATTCTTGTTAGATATTGCAGTATTTAAATATTTGTGTTATAATTAAAGTAATTAAAAAATAACATTAAATGAGGGAAATATGAAACTAGAATTAAACGGAAAATGGCTGTTTAAACAAGCCGATGATAGCAAATGGTTAGATGCTAAAGTCCCTGGTTGTAACTTCCTAGATCTAATAGAAAATAAAATCATCTCTGACCCTTTTTACGGAACTAATGAGAAAGATTGCTATTGGATAGGTGAGAAAGACTGGTCTTATAAGCGTAATTTTACTATTACTAACGAGCAGTATGCTTTTGATAAATTATTACTAGTATTCAAGATGCTTGATACGCTTGCTACTATCACTATTAATGGTAATGTAGTGGCGTCTACTGATAACTGCCACATTGAGCATTCTTTTGATATCAAGGAATTTGTGAAAATCGGTGATAACACTATCGAGATTTTATTCCCTTCCCCTGTTGCATTCGTGCTAGCGGAGCAAGCGAAAGAGAAGTGTCCTGCAAATAATAACGGTCTAAATGGTATACCGCATATCAGAAAACCACAGTGCCACTTTGGTTGGGATTGGGGTCCAGTTTTGACACCGAGCGGTATAAGTGGTGACGTTTTCATTCAGTGCGTAAATGCTTCTATTATAAGTGATTTTAAGATAAAGCAGTACCATAATAATGGTGATGTTAGTCTTAGCGTAGATGTTGCTATAGATAACTTTAGTAGTAAAGACGTAAATTGTAATGTTTCTATCATTTCTCCTCTAGGAGATAGTAATGTCGTATCTGGCGTTGCTACTCAGAAATGTAGCGTGACAAGCAATATTACTGATCCGCAAATATGGAGTCTTAGAGAACTTAATGGCTTAGATAAACAGCCTTTATATACTATCACTGTTACGATCGAACAAGACGGAGTAGTGTTAGATACTGTAAGCAAAAAAATAGGTCTTAGGACTATTTCGCTAAATCGCAGTGTTGACGAATTCGGTCAGAACTTCCAGTTTGTCGTAAACGGTGCGCCGATTTTTGCAAAGGGTGCTAACTGGATCCCTGCTGATAGCTTTATAAATGCTTTCGATCGCAAAAAACTAGAATTCTACATCAAGTCAGCTGCCGAATGCAACTTTAATATGATTAGAGTATGGGGCGGTGGATATTATGAAAGTGATGATTTCTATGACCTTTGCGACGAGTACGGAGTGCTTGTATGGCAAGACTTTGCTTTTGCATGTCAGCCTTATCCATTCTTTATGGAAGAGTTTACTGCAAATGTTAAAAGAGAAGTTGCAGGCGTAGTAAAGCGTATCCGTGACCATGCAAGTCTATGCTTATGGTGTGGTAATAACGAGATTGAGCTTATGGCTATTGCTTGGAAACTTAGAACTAACTACGTGAAATGGACAGAGAAATTCTTCTGGGAAATGCTTCCTGAAATCCTTGCTCCATATGACGATGTGACTCCTTATATCGCGGGCACTCCTATAGGTACTGCTCACAATAAGGGTTTCGGTAATGATAATGTCGGCGATACTCACTTATGGGCAGTATGGCATGGTCTACAGCCAATGACTTATTACCGCAAACGCATGACAAGGTTTTGCTCAGAGTTTGGCTTCGAGTCGCTTCCTGATCTTAAGACAGTCAAAACTTTCGCTGAAGAAAAAGATTATTCACTTACGTCACCAGTTTTCTCTAGTCACCAAAAATGTAATAGTGGTAACATGAAGATGGCGTATTATATCGCATTAAGATTTGCCTTGCCTGAAAAGTTTGAGGATTATATCTATTTATCTCAGATCTGTCAGCAAGAGTGTATCCGTGACGCGACTGAGCATTGGAGAAGATATAAAGGTCAATGCAATGGCTCATTATTCTGGCAGTACAATGATTGTTGGCCAGTTTGTTCTTGGGCAAGTATTGATTATTACGGTAATTTTAAGGCACTTCAGTACACTTCTAAACACTTCTTTGCACCAGTTATGGTTTCATTTGAAGATACGAAAAAGAAAATTGATGTGTACGCTATCAATGACAAGCTAGTTAAGTACGACACTAAAGTATGTCTACAACTGATTACTTTCGACGGAAAAGTGGCTTGGACTAAAGAAGTAGAGTGCAAGCTAGAGCAAAACTCGTCTCAGAAAGTAACTAGTATTGCTACAAAAGAATTAAAGCAAAGAGTTTCTAATATAAAGAGCTGTGTGCTTGTAGCGGACATGTATGTAGACGGCGTTCTTGTATCAAACAAGAAATTACTATTTGATAAAGAGAAAAATATAAATCTACTTAAGTGCAATATCGGCACTGAGTGTGCGATAGACGGCGATGAGGCAGTGTATACTATCACATCGGACAAATTCGCAAGGCTAGTTCAGGTCTATACTAAGACTAACTACAATCCATTATCTGATAATTATTTCGATATACTAGCAAATGGTAGCGTAGAGATAAGACAGACTATGGACAAAGAGTACACTGTAGACGAACTTCTTTCAAATGTAACAGTGACTTCAGTGGTTGATATTCAGCCTAAGGGTAGTAAGTTCAGTGACTTTATGCTAAGAGTTAAAGTGTTCATGACTCCTATTAACTTCTTTAACTGGATTTATTACAACAAAATTCCTGGAAAAATCAAAGTAAATAAAGATAAATAAATCGATAGTTTGATATTATAATCAAGTTTTTAGTGAGGAATACAATGAATAAAGTAGTATGTATAGGCGAGAGCCTTATAGATTTTATGCCAAATGCCGACACAGAGCTTAGCTATACTGCAAAGGCAGGCGGTGCTCCTAGTAATGTATGTGCGTGCGTATCTAAGCTAGGCGGAAATGGTTGTTATTTAGGCAAGTTGAGCAATGATGTTTTCTCAAGATTTCTTTTGAAAACCATGAATAAATGGGGCGTGAATACAAAGTACGTTATTATCGACGAGAAGTATCCTACTGCACTTGCATTCGTAACACTTGACGAGAATGGCGATAGAGAATTTTGCTTTTATCGCAATGAGAGCTGTGACCTTATGTTTAATAAGGACGAGATAGACCCTAAAATGTTCGAGAGCGGTGATATACTTCACTTTTGCTCAGTAGGAATTGTAGAGTCTCCGTCTAAGTACGCGCATAAGTTCGCTATAGAGCAGACAAAACTTGCGGGCGGTATGATATCTTTTGACGTGAATGTAAGACAAAATCTCTGGGACAACATAGATAATTGCGTCGATACTATTCTTGATTTCGTTGGCTATGCCGACATTATCAAAGTAACTGATGACGAGTTGCTTCTCCTTACAAAAGACGAGTGCGAAGTTAGTGCGACAAAAAAACTGCTTGATATCGCGTCAAATTGCAAGATACTTCTTGTAACTAAAGGAAAATACGGCGTGACCGTGTATGACCGCGACGGAAATAGCTTTGATAGAGATGCTGTAGATGTGAAAGTAGTAGATACTACTGGTGCGGGCGATTGCTTTATCGGATCTATTTTGTATAGCTTGAGTGCTGGTACTGCAACCCTTGATATAGAAAGCATGCGTCCGACTGTTGACTTTGCTAGCTACGGCTGTGGTATCGTCATCGGCAAGCGTGGTGCTATGGAGGCAATGCCTACTCAGGAAGAGATAGCAGAACTTATGAAAGTAATGTAATCAAAATATCAAATGTAAAAACAATCATAAACTAGTTTTCGATAGCGGTATTTAACATGAGCTATCATAGTCGGACATTAGTTAAAACTCGCAATGAACTGCACTATTCCAATATAAAAAAGGAGTCTATAATGGATATTAAAAAAATAGCAAGTGAACCTATTTTCTTTGAGAGAAATAGAGTTTTTAGAATATATCTTGGTGGCAAACAATACTCAAAACTATGCGGTGATCCAGCAGAGGACACTATGTTCCCTGAAGAGTGGGTAGCAAGTAAAGTAAAGGCTATCAACCCAAAATACTTCGGAGAGCGTGACGGCGTAAGCGTGATAAAAGGCACGGACATATACTTCGATGACTTACTAGAGAATGAGAAAGAGCTAGTGCTTGGCAATAGAAAATATGATTGCCTTGTAAAATATCTAGATAGTGCTATCCGTCTACCAGTACAGGTTCACCCTACTAAACCTTTTTCTAAGGCGAATTTCGATAGCGAATACGGTAAGACTGAGGCGTGGCTTGTAGTAGATACTCGTCCAGGTGCTAAGATTTATTTTGGTTTTAATGAGTATGTAGGCAAAGAAAAATTTAGCGAATTAGAAGAGAGAAGTCTTGAAGAAAAGGATATCATGGAGACTATTCTAAGTGGTATCGACGCTAAAGTCGGTGACATGTACCTTATAAATGGCGGACTTATCCATGCTATCGGTGCGGGTTGTACTATTATAGAAGTGCAAGAGCCTACTGACTTTACTATCCAGCCTGAAAACTGGTGCGGTGACTACAAAATATCTGATAATGAAAAATATATCGGACTTGATAAGAGTACTGCACTTGACTGTTTTGATTATTCTATGGTCGGTGAAGTAGCGCTAAAGAGTGCTAGGATCGCTCCTAAGACTGTTATCGATACTACGGTCTATACTAAAGAAGAGCTTATCACTTATAATGATACTACTTGCTTTGCAGAAAGCAGACATATACTTCGTGGCGGTTCATTTGTGATTGATTTTGCTCCGAGTGTATACATTTTACTTGACGGCGATATCAGCATCACTGGTGATGGATATGAGAAAAAAGTCCAAAAGGGCGAGTATTTCTTCATACCATTCGTAGCTGAAGGTAAGTTCACAGTAAGTGGCACTGGTACTCTTATAGAGTGTTTGCCAAGTAAGCAAGACTAGTTTTAATATTTAAGAAATTACTACATTCTTTTTTCGGTTATGATGAGGAATGCAAGCAATATAAAAGTGGGAAAATTAAGGAGAGATATTATGGTATTGACAAAAAAGAAGATCATATTAATAGTAGTGTTGAGTGTGTTTTCACTATTAGTAATAGCGGGAAGTGTGACCGCAGGCATTATGCTTTCTACGCTTAAAGGCGAAGATTATAGCTATCAATGGTCAGCTAATCAAGAATTTAATAAGAATACTGACACTTTCGAAGTGGAAAAGACTGTAGGCGAGGAGTTTGAGATACTTCAGCTTACTGATATCCAGTTATGGAGTAACGGTGCGGATAACAAAAAGGCTTTTGAGGTAGCAAATAAGATAATAGATACCGCTAAGCCTGACCTTGTAGTGCTTACTGGCGATAATGTTTCAGGAGCTGGAATCCCTTCGCTAATGAAAGACCTTATCGAGTTTATGGAGAAGAAAGCTACCGAGCATAACTTCTTGTGGGCACCAGTTTATGGTAATCACGACTCAGAGATGAGAGTAACAAAAAACTGGCTTGGAGACCAATTTAATAAAGTAAGTGTAGCTAATGGCGGACACTGCTTATTTAAAAAAGGACCTACTAACTTAGGTGATAACTACGGTGAGAATTCAGGAAATTTTGTCATCAATGTAGTGGAAAATAACGTAATCGTACAGTCACTTTATATGCTAGATAATAGTAATTATACTTCTTATTCCGATGAAATCAAGAAAGCTAATAACGATAGAACAAATCGAGAAAGCCCTATCACTTATTCTCAAATTGCTTGGTATAAGTGGAATGCTGAACATATCAACGCTATTGCAGGAAAGAAAGTACCTCAACTAACATTTTGTCACTTCGCTCCAGTTGAGGCTGGCGAGGCTTTTGATAGAGTAGGATATTTTGGTGCGGATAAAAAGGCGGATAAAGAAGGCGGTGTGCAAGACGATCTTCCTCGTGACAATCTAGGAAAATTTGCGGTTATTGATGGCGATATTATGAAGAATATGGCTACTTATGATAATGACGCTACTGGTACTAAAGTGTCAGGCTATGGCTATCGCCCAGGTACTGCACTTATCAATACTGGTTTTGTAGATGTTGCAAAAGAACTAGGTCTTAAAGGCATGTTCTTTGGTCATGACCACGAAAGCGATGCGGTTATCGAGTATGAGGGGGTTATATATGGTTACGGACTTAAGGTAGGACCTTCTCCTCGTCCATGGAATGGTGCTGTTGAATTCGGCGGAACAAGTCTTATGATCGGAGCGGACAGCAATAACCTAACTATTACTCATATGGTGTCAGAGCTAGCGGGTGATTATTGGGATGAAGTTTTATAATTAACATAAATTTAATCGTGTGCATTATATAGTTATAGAATATTTGGTATAATTGCATAAAAATTACATAAAAATAGGTAAGACTTAGTGCTTGCCTATTTTTTTTCTATTGACAATGCTGTGGTCTTGTGATATAATAATACTGCGTAACATTTCAGTAATAGTACGCGTAACTAGTCAAATATCGTCATTTTCGGCGAGCGAATAAAGGAGTATTTATGAGTAAATTAGATATAAATAACAAGGAATTTGAGATAGACGGTAAAGTTGTAAAACTTTACTCGGGTGCTATGCACTACTTCAGAATTCCATCAGAATATTGGTACGATAGACTGCTTAAGCTGAAACTTGCTGGCTTTAACACGGTAGAAACTTACTGTGCTTGGAATATGCATGAGACAGTAAAAGGCAAATTCAATTTCGAAGGCATGGCTGATGTGGCGAAGTTCGTACAGACTGCGAAAGAAGTAGGTCTATATGCGATAGTGCGTCCGGGTCCATACATTTGTGCGGAGTGGGATTTTGGTGGCTTGCCATCATGGCTTATGAAGGATAAAAATCTACGTCTTAGATGTTTTAATGAAACTTTCTTGGGTCACGTTCGTAGCTATTATAATGCACTTATGAAACAGATTAAACCGCATCTTTCTACAAATGGCGGTAATATCATCGCTATGCAAGTAGAGAATGAGTATGGTAGCTATGGTAATGATAAAAAATACCTTAACGCTATCCGTGAGATCATGAATGATTGCGGAGTGGACGTGTTCCAGTTCACATCAGACGGTACTTGCGACTCTATGCTTTACAGTGGTACTGTAGAGGGCGTTATGCCGACGGTAAACTTTGGCTCAAATGTGCCAGGGGCTATGAAGGCACTTCGTAAGTTCAATGACCAGATCCCTAAGATGTGTATGGAGTTTTGGTGCGGTTGGTTTGATCACTACGGTGAGAAACATCACACTAGAACAAGTAACGCTATTCTTCGCGAGATCAAGAGCTTTATAGATAATGAAGCGAGCTTTAATATCTACATGTTCCATGGCGGTACAAACTTTGGCTTCGGTGCGGGTTCTAATCACACAAGCTACATTCAGCCTACTGTTACGAGCTATGATTACTGCGCGCCTATCGGCGAGTATGGTAATTATACTCCTCAGTATCATGCTATTCGTGAGTATCTTTGTGGTGTTCAGGGTATAGAGCTTGCCGAGTTGCCAGCTCCTCCTGCTTTGCAAAATATCGGTGCAGTTACACTGTCTCAGACAGCTAGCTTGTGGGATAACTTCGATGCTATCGGTACTACTAATCACTCTGCTCAGCCTGAAACAATGGAACAATTTGATCAGGCAAATGGTCTTATTTATTACAAAACTAGAGTGCCAGGAAATCGTGAAATGTGTATTTTAAGACTTGAAGAGTTGAGAGATAGAGCATATATCTATATCAATGGACATCTAAAGGCTAAGTTCGAGACTCCACTTGTTGCTAAGCAACATAAGATCTTAAGACGTAGAAAGGTGAAGACTTGTTGTATCGTTCCTAGATTTAAAGACGGTATGGAAATAGGCGTACTTGTTGATGCTTTTGGTAGGGTGAATTATGGCCCACTTGTCGGCAAAGACGGTAAAGGTATCACTGGACTTAGACTTAATAACATGTATATCATGGATTTTGAAGTTACAAGTTTCCCTCTTGACAATATTGATAAGGTGAATTACATCGGCAAAAATGAAAAGTACCCACTATTCTTGAAGGGTAGCTTTAAGACTGATAGCCGTGCGGATTGCTTTGTTAATATGACAGGATTTACTAAAGGATATGTGTTCGTTAATGGTCACAACCTAGGTAGATACTGGAATGTTGGGCCTCAGAAAACTTTATACCTTCCAGGCGTATGGCTAAAGGACGTAAATGAAATAGTCGTACTTGAGCTTGAAGATGCAAAGAAGAAGAGTATAAATATCACTGATACGCATATTCTTTAATAGATAATAGCTGATTTTGTAAGTTTAATGACGAAATATTATAGAAAATAATCATTATTGAATTGCTAAATAGCTAGTGAAATTATAATATATTAAATCACGTCTGAAAAGGCGTGATTTTTATATGTTTTATGTGCTTGATTACAATAGGCCTTTTACGCTTATCGTCAATTAATTTAGTAATATTTAATATTATTTTACATTATAATGTTTACATTTTGATGAAAATGTAGTATATTATAAGTGTGTATAAACTAATGAGATTTTTATCTAGGAATAACTAGATGTTTTGGAGGATTTATGAGTCACTGTGGTATAGTTAATAAGTTTAAAGTCGGTGGAGAAGTATTGAGCGTAGAGCCTTATGGCAATGGTCATATTAATACTACTTATGTCGCTGTAGTAAATATCGACGGCGTTAATCGCAGATTTATTTTGCAGAAAATTAATACTAATGTTTTCCCTCGCGTGGGCGAACTTATGGATAACATAAGTAATGTCACTAGTTTTATGGCTAAGGTCGTAGATAGTGAGGGCGGTAATAGTGCTCGTGAAGTAATGACTGTCGTGCCTACTATAGACGGTAAGACTTTCTTTACTGATGATAATGGCGATTGCTATAGAATATATGTTTTCATCGAGGAAACTGTTGCTCTTCAGATAGTAGAAGACCCAAAAGTATTCGAAGGTGCTGGTCGTGCTTTCGGTGGCTTTGTTAGCATGCTTAATTCTTATCCAGCTAGCAGTCTTTATGAGGCTATTTATAACTTCCATAACACTGCATCAAGATTTCAAAACTTTATTAATGCTAGTGATGCGGATAAAGTTAAGAGAGCTGATAGCGTGCAGGCTGAGATAGACTTCGTGCTACGTCGCTCAAGCATGTGCGATAAAGTAGTTACTATGCTTGCTGATAAAGAGCTTCCGCTTAGAGTTACTCATAACGATACAAAACTTAATAACGTTCTTATGGACGACAAGACTGGTGAGCCAGTTTGCGTAATTGACTTAGACACTATCATGCCAGGTAGTCTTCTTTATGACTTTGGCGACGCTATCAGGTCTGGTTGCAATACTGGTCTTGAGGATGAGCCAGACTTATCAAAAGTATCATTCGATATCAATCTTTATGAGTTCTTTACTAGAGGATTCCTTGAGGGTATCGGCGATAACATCACTGCTATAGAGAGAGATATGCTATCATTTGGATCTATGCTTATGACTTTCGAGTGTGGCATGAGATTCTTAACTGACTACCTAGACGGTGATAACTACTTTAAAATACATTATCCTACTCATAACTTAGATAGATGTAGGACTCAATTTAAGCTAGTTTCCGATATGGAGAAGGTTAAAGACGAGATGGACAGCATTGCAAGGAGATATTGTAAATTATGACATACGAAATAGTTAAAACAACAGCGATTCTGCCTGTAGATGTTGATTGGAACAGTATAAAAGCGTTCAGTTTGATATCTAATGACGGCGTAAGTGAAGCGCTATATAAGACTCAGTGTCGTATGTGTTATAACGAGAATGGAATACTATTAAAGTATGAAGTGCATGACGATAAGATCAATTGTGCTATGACTAATTATAACGATCCTATCTATGATGAGGAGACTGTAGAATTATTTATACAGCCTACTGATGATATGCACAGTTATTTAGAAGTAGAGTGGAATGGTATCGGTGGTGTTTTCTTAAGTAATATTGACAACGACTTAAAGGGTACAACTAAAACCCTATTTGTCGAAGATAATATTGTGAAAAGCGATATCTACGGCGAGGATTTCGGCTGGTCAGTTCTAGGATTTTTGCCAAAAAGTTTGTTTTCTGCACCGATGATGGGTGAGTGGAGATTTAACGGCTATCGCATAAAGAGAAAGCCTGATAATAGCATGTATTTATATGCGTTCTCACCAACTATAGAAGAGAGATTTCATATTCCTGAAAAGTTTGCAGTGTTAAAATTCGTATAAAATTATCAGCATGAACGTACTCGGTCAAGTATTGTTGTTTGATATAAAACGATAATGTAGTCAATGTTTAACGCAACATAGCATACGCATTTTTTGTGTCTATCATGTGCGGTGGACAATAAATAAATATAAATATTTAGTTAATAGGAGGATATAATATGTCTGTATTAGTTACTGGTGGTGCTGGTTATATCGGCACTCATACAATCATCGAGCTTGATAAAGCTGGATATGAAGTAGTTGTAGTTGACAATCTTAGCAATAGTAAACTTACTGGTCTTGCTCGAGTTGAGAAAATTATCGGCAAATCAATCAAGTTTTACGAGCTTGACGTTTGCAATGAGGACGGTCTTAGAAAGATATTTGCAGCGGAAAATATCGACTCTGTTATACACTTCGCGGGTCTTAAAGCTGTCGGCGAGTCAGTAGCAAAGCCTATTATGTATTATGAAAATAATATCGTAAGTACTATAAGCCTTGTAAAAGTTATGAAAGAGTTCAACTGTAAGAACTTAGTATTTTCTTCTTCTGCTACTGTTTATGGCAACCCTCAGTCAGTGCCTATTAATGAGAGTTTTCCTCTATCAGCGACTAATCCTTATGGTAAAACAAAGCTATTTATAGAGGATATCTTGAGAGATTATCATCATGTTAATTCTGATCTTAATATCGCACTACTTAGATATTTCAATCCAGTAGGTGCTCATAAGTCTGGTACTATCGGTGAAGATCCTAATGGTATCCCTAATAATCTTATGCCTTATATAACTCAGGTTGCTATCGGCAAACTTGCACAGTTAAGCGTATTCGGTGATGATTATGATACTGCAGACGGTACTGGTGTACGTGATTATGTGCATGTAACTGATCTTGCTAATGGTCATGTTAAAGCTATCAAAAAGCTAGAAACTAACCCAGGTCTTGTTACTTATAACCTTGGTACTGGTATCGGTTATAGCGTACTTGACATGATAAAAGCATTTGAAAAGGCGTCTGGCAAGACTGTAAATTACCGTATTGCTGATCGTCGCCCTGGTGATATTGGTGCTTGTTACTCTGATACAGCCCTTGCAAAAAGCGAATTAGGCTTCGAGGCTCAATATACTCTTGAGGATATGTGCGAAGATTGCTGGAGATGGCAGTCAAATAATCCTAATGGATATGACGAGTAATATCAATTTGTAAAGTAATAGACGTAGTGGAACTTATATTCTCTGCGTCTATTTTTTTGCTATGTTATAATTTTGCACACGGTGCAGTCGTATAATATTGATTAAAGACTGCTAAGTAAATGATTATAATATCCGAGAATATTGTATAGTGAGGTAAGATATGTACGATTGTCATATGCATTGCGAGCATTCGCATGACTCGAGAACACCAGTAGATGATGTGGTGAATATTGCTATAAAGAACGGCTTGAAATATATTGCATTTACCGATCATTTTGATAGAGATTATCTTTATGACAATAGTATGGACGCGAAAGTTAGGCAGTTGGATATGGAAAATCATGTGAATAGCATACTTGATGTCAAGAAAAAATACAGCGGTATTATAGATATAGCTCTAGGTTTAGAGTGTGGATATTCTACGTCAAGCAAGCAAGATTACTGTGAAATTTTGCAAACAATCCCAGTCGATATCGTGCTTAATTCAGTGCATACTATAGGCGGAATCGACTGCTATTATAAGGAGTATTACGAGGGTATTGATAAGAGGCAAGCGTATGAAAAATACCTAAAAGAAGTACTCGCTAGTGTAAATGTCGACTATGATTATAATGTAATATCGCACTTAGGATATGTATGCCGACGTGCACCATTTGATGATAAAGTAATGAGTTATGGCGATTATACAGACATTATTGATGAGATTCTTCATGCGATGTTGCGACGTGATGTCAGCCTCGAGTTGAATACTCACACGAAAGGTCTTGACGTGCCTTTCCTACCATACACGAGTATTATAGATAGGTATATTCAGCTCGGTGGTGAGCAGTTTACTTTCGGCTCGGACTCGCATATGACTAATAGAATAGGCGAAAAATATGATGATGTAAAAAGGTATTTGCAGTCTAAAGGAATAAAATACATTAATAGCTATATGGCAAAAGTATGCAGAAAGCATTTATTATAATCTTATCTTGCATTGACTATAGCTAAATAATATGATATAATTGTATTATAAAAGATACACACGAGGAGTAGTATGAGAAAATTTGATACCCGTACACAGGAACTTAAATATAAAGTATTAAAAGAAGTAGCGACTCTAGCTTTTGAGGATAATTTAAGCGAGAGTTATTACGCTATTCCTAGGCTTATCGTGCCTGATAATGGCGAGTCTATGAGATGTTGTATATATAAAGATAGAGCTATTGTAGAAGAGATGGTCAGGGGCGTTTTGGGAGCTAGCTGGAAAGGTAGTGCTGCGATCGACGTGCTTGATATCGCTTGCGATGAGTGTCCTATTGAGCGTTACACTGTCAGCGAAGGTTGCCGTGGGTGTATTTCTCATAGGTGTATGGATAGTTGCCCTGTAGACGCTATTCGCGTAAGGAGCAATAAGCAAGTAGTGATCGATAGAGATAAATGTATCGAGTGTGGTAAGTGCTTTAAGGCATGTCCATTCGGTGCTATTAGAGAACAGATTCGCCCGTGCATAAGGGCTTGTAAGATCAAAGCAATCAAAGTCGACAAAGACTGGAAGGCTGTAATTGATCACGATAAATGCGTTAGTTGCGGTATGTGTATGATAAAGTGTCCTTTCGGTGCTATTCAAGATAGAGCATTTATACTGGATACTATCAGCTTATTAAAGCAAAGATCAGGGTTAAAGCCTTATAAAGTGCATGCAATAGTCGCTCCGTCGATAGCGGGACAGTTTGAGTTTTCTACTATAGAACAAATGGTTACAGCACTTAAGATGTTAGGTTTTGCTACCGTATCTGAGGTGGCTGTCGGTGCGGATATTACCGCTTATAAGGACGCTCATGAGCTAGCTGAAAAGGGTGCATTGATGTCTTCGTGCTGTCCGTCTTTTGTGGCATACGTTGAGCAGTCATTCCCTCACATGGCAAAGTATATATCAGAAAATGCTTCACCGATGGTAGAGTGTGCAAAGTTAATTAAAGATAAAGATCCTGACTGTAAGATAGTATTTATCGGGCCTTGTATAAGCAAAAAACAAGAATGCAGAATGCCTAGAGCGGGTGGGTATGTAGATAATGTAATTACTTTTGAAGAGTTACAGGCTTTAGTAGACAGCCGAGAGATCATCGTTAGTGAACTTGCTCCGACAGCTATTGACTCAGCGTCATATTACGGAAGAGTATTTGCCAGAGCGGGCGGAGTAACCGAAGCGGTCAAGCATGTAATAGAGGCGGACGGATTAGATATCCAGCCAAATATTATAGCAGCGGACGGTCTTGATAATATCAAGATAGCTATGTTAAAGAATGCGAAAGGTCTGCCTTTCGGCACTTTTATCGAGGGCATGGCGTGTTCAGGTGGCTGTATAAATGGTAGTGGTTGCGTAAATCATGATGTAAGAAATATAAAAGCAATCAATGCATATAGTGCCGAGGCTAGTCAAGACGTAATGCTTGATAATGTAAGACGTGATCTAAATATAGAAAAGAAATAATATTATAAATGAAAGCAAAAAATCATATTTAAAAAGCGAAAATATTGCATACATAAGTGTGCAATATTTTTGCTATTAATATAAAAATATCAGAAGAAAAATTAAAATTTATAAGTATAATTGAAAAAGGAAAAGGAATAGAAAAATAAAATATTTTTACGAGTAATCAGTCAAAATTTGTATGTATATTCTCTGTTTAAACACACACAAATGATGTCAGTTATTGAGCATTAAAAAACTGAATTACTCGAAGAATTTGAATATCGGTTGATACTGGATACCACGAATAGCACACTCAATAGTCGGGATAACTTCGTCCATATCACTGACTAAAGAACGCGGTTTTTTACTTGTATCGTCTTGATAAAGAGGGACAAAATAATAATGTTTTCTGTTTCTCATTTCTCCGATTACTTCTCCGCTTGCACCTAGTGCGTCATTTGAGCATAGTGCTATTACTACGGGTGCTTCCGTGCGAAGATGTGCTTTTACTGCCATGGTAACAGGTGTATCGGTTATGCCAAATCTGAGCTTAGATAATGTATTTGATGTGCAAGGCGAGACTACCATTACATCGCATTTTATCACAGGGCCTAGAGGCTCTGCGTCTACAATGCTATCTACTATCTCATGATCACATATAGCCACTACCTTATCTCGGAACTCATCAGCTATCCAAAATCTTGTATCAATATCGCGTACATTGTAACTAAATATTGGTATGACACTATGACCTAAGTCGACTAATTCTTGTAGTACTTTTAGGCTTTTTGACAGTGTGCAAAATGATCCAGTAAAGCAATATCCTATAAGCATAGTTTCACCTCGTCTACTCTGAGTATTGCCTCAGTAAGTATCTTGCCTGCGGACTTTGGAGAGTGCTTTCCTGGTAGTCCGAGAGCATTATCATAGCTAAGCCCTAGTGCTGAAATGTCTGCATTCTCCACGCTAGAGTATGAGGCAAGGTCTAGTATATAACAGCTTTTTTTAGCACACCTCAACTTGTCTTGCGATAGGACTTTTGCAGGAATAGTATTGATTATTACATCAGCATTTTCGATAGTAGACGTAAGGTCATACACCGAGTTTGTAGTAATATGTGCGGACGCACGTTCAAGATAATCACTAGTGTGTACGGATATATTTAAGGCAAGTTTATCGAGTAAATTTGTCACGGCTTTGCCTAATCTACCGTATCCAAGAATGCTGATATTTAGATCAAAAATCGAGCAGTTTGTAGCACGAATCATCAGCATTAGTGCCGCCTCTGCTGTCTGTCTACAATTCTCCACGGCGAATATTTCATCATGAATAATATTCTTGTACGAGATATTTTTTGACTGCAAAATGCTTATTTGATCACTAGGCAATGCTCCCGCAATAACTATACTATTATCGCAAATATTATACAGCTCACCATCGCAAAATCTCTTCGATGGACTGAAGCAATAAATGGCGGGTTTGTTACTATCATAGCTTCCGTTAGAATGCGTTTCGTAGCCTTTTTCTCTTATGTATCTGAGGGTGTAGAACATGCGAGTATCCTCAGTATCGATGACAAAAATTGGGTTTTTCATAGAGCCTCCTTATATGTTATATAGTATGTATGCACCGATTATATAGTGCGTGATTGAAATTTTTATCAGCACTTTTTTTAAATAGTTATGTAGCTATTAAAATACATTTTTATTGCAAATGTTTGCATAAAGCTGTGTACGCTGATAACTTTTTCGTCTTTTATTGTCAAATCGCATACTTATCGCATATATTTAGTAGGAGGATATTATATGGCAAAAAGTTTATTGCTCGCTGGTAACACGACTAACGGGTTTGTTAATTATTTTAGAGAATATATCGGTAGTAGTTATGCTATCTTTATTAAAGGCGGTAGTGGCGTCGGCAAAAGTACATTTATGCGTGAGGTGGAAGAGGGTGCAGTACAGAGAGGTTATGATGTAGAGTATGTGCCTTGTAGTAGTGATATAAATAGCCATGATATGCTAAAGGTATACGGACTAAATATCACTATGGTAGACGCGACTAGTCCACATGTTTTTGAGCCGTCTTGTTACGGTATTGATGGGGAAATATTTGACTTAGGTTCATTCCTTGATCGCTCTAAACTGATCGGTGCGGGTGGGATAGTGAAAGACTGTATCAGTAGGAAAAAGCAGTCATATAATTGTCTATATAACGAGATGAAAATCGCTCGTCTTGCACTGGATAATATAGCAAGTTTATACTTCGATAATATAGATAATGATAAGTATCATGAGCTATTATCTACAGTGCTAAAAGATGCTAGACATGATGAAAGCTGTCATAACCGAGATGCGTTCATTGACTACATAGAAGCTGATGGATATCATGATATTAGAAGGGATTACGTAGAGGATAGAGAAGTGGTATATTTGCAATCAAGATGTACTGATGTATCAGAGCGAATGCTGGAGAGTTTAAGTAAAACATTAGACGACGAGGGCGTATCGCACATGAGGTTTCATTCTATATTAAATCCGACAAGCATATCTGCTATCGCGACAAAAAACAAGTTCTATACTGCTGTGCAAGTAGAGGGACGCGTTGTGCAAGTAGATGACGTAATAGACAATGTAAAACTAGCGACTTTTATACCAGATATCATTAAAGAGCGAGGCTGTGTAAGTCATAGCTTAAAGCGTGCTGGAACTTACTTTGCTAGGTCAAGGCAAGCACATGATAATATCGAAGAAATATATGGTGGGGCTATGGATTTTAATGCATTAGAGCAAGCCAAACAAAAATTCTTTGATAAATTATTTAGTCAGGCGTAATCAACGCAATGAAAATTAATCGCTTGTGATTACTGCCTGATATATCAAAAGATATTGAAGAAAATATAAACGAGTAATATATAGATAAAAATAAATAGGTGGGCATAATGTCCGCCTATTTTTCCGTTGTCTAGCAAGAGCAAGATAGTATAGATATAAGTGAGTAGTACAATAGAATAGTATCCGAATAATAACGTATGAACATGCAATAATAGTAATAATAGTATTGACATGACGGGTGAATTACTTTATAATGAGTATAAAGGGTAGGTGGATATGATAGGTAATGACTGGGATCAAGTATTAGAAAAATACTTCAATAGCGATAGCTATAAATGCACAATGAAAGAAGTGGAAAAAGAGTATGAAAACTACGAGTGTTTTCCGAGTAAAGATTTGATATTCGCGTCGCTAAAAGACACTACTTTTTCGAGCGTGAAAGTAATAATTTTAGGTCAAGATCCTTACCACACCAAAGGTATGGCTGATGGACATGCTTTCTCTGCTGATGTGGAAAAACTACCGCCTTCATTATCAAATATTATAAAGGCTGTCGAGATAGATTATCCTACAAGTGAGCATAAGTCAGGGAGTCTATTATCGTGGGCTGATCAGGGAGTGTTACTGCTGAATACCAGTCTTACGGTCAGATCAGGTCAACCGATGTCGCACAAACATTTAGGTTGGGATAAACTGATAATGGCTGTATTGGAAGCGGTGCTCGCAAAGGGCGGTGTAGTCGTAATGATGTGGGGTAAGCCTAGCGAAAAACTAGTATCAGTCGTATCGCGTAATGAGGATAATTTATACCTTACTGCTCCGCACCCTAGCCCACTTTCTGCGTATAGAGGTTTTTTTGATTGTGGTCATTTTGCGAAGTGTAATGAGTTTTTAAATAAAAGGAAAGAGAGTGTTATAGACTTTTCGACCTGATGTTGATAAGGATTGCATTTTACATGTTTTGCATTTGCTATTGTATTATGCTGTAATAAGTGTTATAATAATGATATTGAATATTTATATCGCGATATATAATACTTGCAAGTTTATATTACTACAAGTATTTAAGGAGGTACATGATGACACGTATAGAGTCGGTTTTTGTAAAAGTCATATTTAAGGTTTTCGAAAAGGGCGTCAATAAGTTATTTTTAATAGACGTTGATGTCGCTATGCAAGTAGCATCTTTGCCTGATAATTATAAGGTGAGGTTTAGTGTATTTGAAAGCACTCAAGTGACTGTAGTTGAAAATATCCGCGGTGTATGTTACGGATTTAAAGGCGCGAAGTTCCCAGCTGTGGTGGATCTTGACATTATGCTCAAGTCTTGGCGGTGGTTACCAGCACTGATGTTTGGACGCAAAAGTTTAGTTGATGCTTATAATAAACGTGAGATAGTAGTCCGTGGCGACATAGCCAATGCGGTCTTAATAATAGGCATTATGGAAAAAATAATGGGCTACACTATGTCAGCGAAAAAGTATGTGCGTGTATATGGTCATGAGCCAAAGCTAGTTGTCTCAAGAGGTGTTATGCTGAGGTATATAGTATTTGGAAGGAGGCAACAGCGATGAGTATGTATTATGAATTCCACAACCCTGTGAACCTTATTTCGGGATATGGGATAATACCTAATAGTATTGGTGCGACACTTAAGGCATTAAATAGCAAAAGAGTATTACTTATATCTGATAGAGAAAATAACAGTGATGGCACTGTCGATATAGTCAGGAAATCTATTATCGCGGGTGGAGTGAATGTCGGAGGCGTGTATTTGAATGTGCCACGAGATAGTAGTGTGCTTGTGATATCTAAGATCGCTAATCTATGCATGATAAATAGTTGCGATAGCATAGTCGCTGTCGGTGCTGGATCAGTGCTTGATACTGCAAAGTGCGTAAGACTTATAATATCTCAAAATACAAATCACATCACTGACCTGAAAGGTTTCGATATGTGTAATCGCGGTGTTGACATGCCGTTAGTATTAGTACCTGCTACGTGTGGTACTGGTAGCGAAGTGAGTAATGTTGCGGTAGTGCTAGACGAGACAGGGACAAATAAACTAGACTTCGTGACTGAAGAGTTGCTACCTAATGCTACTATTATCGACGGATCAATGCTTGTTTTTCAGAGTTCAATGGAAATATTATCAGCAGCATTTGACGCGTTGACTCATGCAATAGAAAGCGTTACGGGCAGACAACGAAATCCCATTTCGACTAAGTATGCGTGCATGGCGATCATGATGATAAGGGATAATCTTGAATATTGTTTGTGTGATAATCCTAAAGAAGAACATTTACATAAACTGATGGAGGCATCTACTATCGCAGGAGTTGCGCAAAGTAGTAGTATGCTCGGCGTTGTGCATGCTATTTGTTATAGTCTTGGCGTAGTGCTAGAGATATGGCATCGTGAGTGCACGGCGGAAGTATTACCGCATGTACTAAAATACGACTTCGAGTGTTGCAAAGATCTGTATGCGGAAATGTTCTTTTATCTTGTACCAGAGAGTGTATACGTATCCACACCTAAAGAGGACAGGGCGAAAGTGTTTTGCGAGTATATCCAGTCATGGTATAAAAGATTGCACGCTTTAGTGGGCGGATCTAATACTATAGTAAATCTTGGACTTAGCGAGCAAAATGTCGACGCTGTGGCAAAGACTGCTAGTAGGGACGGATTGAATATAATCAATCCACGCTATATAGATTTGCATGGTATAAAGGAAATACTTTTAAGTATTATGCGAGGTGATATATGAGCAAGAAGTTTTGCAACAAGGCAAAGATAATGTACGGCAAAGATTCGCTTAATCGTATTAGTTTTGAGCTTAGTAGAAATAATTCAACGAGAGTATTTGTATTGTCGGACAGTACAAGTATGCAGTCGGGAGCGGTGGGGCGGATAAAGAATTTATTTAAAGGCTCGGACGCGAGTGCGACGTATTACATTATAGATGTAGAGAAATGGTCGACTACTGATGTTGTGACGAGTGCATATCAGAAATTTTACGATTCGAAATGCGAGTTTATAATATGTGTTGGCGGAGATGGTATAGCAAATATTGCAAAGGCGATCAAGGTACTTGCTAATGTTGGCACAAGCGATATTACTCAAGTAACAAACCTAAACGTGAAGGATAAAGTGCCACTAATGCTGATACCTACTAGTGTGAAGAGCGTTAGCTACGGGGTAGGTAATACAAGCGTTGTCGATAAAGATAATAACAAACTGTATAAACTATCAGGAAGTGTACTGTGCCCTAACTATATTATTATAGATAAAAGGGTAGTGACAAAACTATCCGAGCAGATCGCAAATGAGCGTATATTGCTTATATTGGGTATGTCGCTAGTAGCACTATCAGAACCGCTTATGTCTATCAGCGCAAGGATATTTGCCTTCACTGCAATGGATAGTTTAAAAGAGCCACTTGCTATAGACAAACACAGATACCTAGGTCGCACGGGCGAAGAGATAGTAATTGCCACGGTGGCGGCTGGTATTGGTTTTACTGGTGTGCCTAAGTGCATGCTCTCGCTAATGGTGATGCATATTTCGATATGTAAGAATATAGAATACAATGAAATATTTTTCGCACTGTTAGGTAAATACCTTAACTTGTTTTTGGGTAGATATAGTACTGATGATATAAATTTATTAGGTAAATACTTAGATGATGATAGCGTCTTTAATATAACTGATATGCAAGATAGGCGAGAGTATGTAATCAGCAAGTTTATCAAGATTATAAACGAGCTTTCCGAGTGCATAGGTGGAGTAAGTAGTCTTAGTGAGCTTGGGCTTGAAGAGAGCGAAAAGTCAATGATTATTGATAAAGTAGTAAACAGTTATGGGAGTGATATTACTAGTGCAAAAGTCAGCGATATACAAGCGTTGATGGACTCGGCATTTTAAAAAAAGTAAAAGCAAGGTCTGATAAAATAAATCTAGTATAGAATAAAAACAAATACAAATACTGCAATTCTTTAGATAGAAGTGCAGTATTTTTTTTATGCAAAAAAAGCAGAATAATATCATGTATATCGCACCCGACTATGGCAATACTATGATGAGCTAGGTGAGGTTTTGTAAGCTAATAAATTGATTTTCTTCGAATAAACACGTACACGTTAAGAGTTTAGCAGTAAAAAAATAAAGTAATATGTCTATGCGATAGCTAAAAATCAGTACATAGCATATGAAAAAATATTCTTGCGAACTAAGTATATAATGTAGTTATTGTGTCAAGAATATAAATAAGAGAGGTGAATATGAAAAAATTTTCTGTACTTATAACAATAGTTTTATTAATAATTATTACATACTCAGTACCGACACTTATGCTAAGCGGTGACGCTAGCGACGTTAAGGTAAGCTACTACACGCAGGGTAGGTGCACGGATAGTTCTACTTATATGTTTGATGATATCTATCTTGCAAATTACGACTATAGCGATACGAGCAAGGCTGAGCGTGATCTAAATAATATCGTAGGCATAAGCTATACGCTTGCTGGCGATTATGACAAATTCTCCGACATATTAAAACAGTTCGATATCGTCACTCTCTCTACTGAGGTGGTCGATAATATACATATCATTTATGGCAGATCAGAGCATTGTGGCAAGCCGAAAATAGTCGACGGTCAAGCTATCAATATTCAAATCGCGATAAGAGATGATGTTATTACGATAGGTACTCCACTTATCATGGGTAGCTATTGAATAAATTTTTTACGGAGGTTTTCTAATGCAAAAAAAACAATCTAATGTGAGTGTAAGTAAAGTTACTTCATTCCTAAAGCGTAATATCTATTATGTAATGATGGTGGTATGTGTGCTTGCTATCGGTGCTATTATCACAACAGTCGCTGTGATCACTACACAGGACAATTCTATCGACGCGGGCGGTAATCCACCTATAGTCACTCCGCCTATCGAGACACCAGACCCACCAGTAGATCCAGACCCGCCAGTAGTAGAGAGAGATTTCATCATTACTATGCCAGTAATCGGCGGTGTGGTTTCTGGAAAGTTCAATGACTCTGAGCTGGTAGCTGATGTGACTATCGGTGATTATATGACTCATCAAGCAGTAGATATTTCCGCACCTATTGGCGCGAACGTAATCGCAGGTTTTGAAGGAGTAGTTACTAGTGTTACTACTGATGCTAATGAGGGTACTGTTATAACTATTGATCACGGCAATGGCTATATATCAGTATACAAACTAGTAGATAAAGCTGCTGTTAAAAAAGGCGATAAAGTATCTGATGAGACTATAATCGGTACTGTGGGTGCATTTGCTTTCGAGTCAGGTCAAGACTCACATGTGCACTACGAGCTATCAAAAGATGGTAAGCTTATCGACCCTATGCAGTTTGTTCTAGGCTCAGATAAATAATATTTATCATCATTCTTAATTCGAAGCAAGGAAAACTATCGGCTTTTGTTGGTGGTTTTTTTGCGTTATGGCGTAGTATGTTAATACTAA
This sequence comes from uncultured Clostridia bacterium, assembly GCA_947038565.1. Taxonomy (GTDB): domain Bacteria; phylum Bacillota; class Clostridia; order Christensenellales; family UBA3700; genus MGBC100798. The sequence continues at coordinate 38,980 of CAMQWP010000003.1, read as the reverse complement.
TGCTTGACATTGACGCATTTTATAAGCTATAATATAGTGTCGCGAATGTTGCTATTGCATATTCTCAAGCGACTATTATTTTACAATCTTTGGCGAGATAAGTACTCGCGCAAAGTATGAGGAGTTTTATATATGAAGTTAGGTGTAGTAGGATTGCCAAATGTAGGCAAAAGTACATTGTTTAATGCTATCACTAAAGCGGGTGCGGAAAGTGCAAACTATCCGTTCTGTACTATCGAGCCAAATGTGGGTGTAGTAGCAGTGCCAGACTATCGTCTTGACGCACTTGCTAAACTTTACACTAGCAAAAAGATGGTTCCTACTTATCTTGAATTCGTAGATATCGCTGGTCTTGTTAAAGGTGCTTCACGTGGTGAAGGCTTAGGTAATAAGTTCTTATCGCATATCCGCGAGGTTGACGCTATCGTGCATGTGGTTAGATGTTTTGAAGATACGAATATCACTCACGTAGACGGTAGTGTAGATCCGCTAAGAGATATAGAGACTATTAACTTAGAGCTTATATTCTCGGATATGGATTCTGTGTATAAGCGTCTTGCTAAAGCTAGAAGTGGTGCAAAGAGTGGAGATAGAAAGTTACTTGCAGAGATCGCGTTCTTAGAGAGGATTTATGAAGTACTAGAGTCTGGCATGCCAGTTCGATCTATTGACTTTACTGAAGAGGAGTTAATCCAAGCTAAAGATCTTTACCTACTTACTACTAAGCCTGTTATCTATGCTGCTAATATTTCTGAAGAGGAGATCGGCACTGAGAATGATATGGTCAAGAGTGTTCGTGAGTTTGCTGATAATGAGGGTGCTAGCGTGGTAGTTCTTTCAGCAAAGATAGAAGAAGATATAGCGTCAATTGATGATGACGAAGAGCGTAAGATGTTCGCTGAAGAATATGGTCTATCAGAGAGCGGTCTTAATGTATTAGTATCTTGTTGTTACGAGTTACTAGGACTTATATCATACCTTACTGCTGGAGAGAAAGAGACGCGTGCTTGGACTATCGAGAGAGGAACTAAGGCTCCTCAAGCAGCGGGCAAGATACATAGTGACTTCGAGAAAGGCTTTATCCGTGCAGAGATTATTGACTTCCCTGTGCTATTAGAGTTAGGTTCTTATAACGCCGCTAAAGAAAAGGGCAAAGTTCGCTCGGAAGGCAAAGAGTATGTTATCAAAGACGGCGACGTAGTATTATTTAGATTTAATGTCTAATATCGCGTGCAATGTTTTAGATTAATTAAGTATTGAACATTATTATAATATGCAATAATCAAGCATTACAAAATAAATTATAGAATACGCACAAGTCTACGCTACATAGCTAGGCTTTAGGTATTTAGGACAGTTTAAGGAAGAGAGGTTACGTTATGGATTACAAATTAGAGATTGCTAAACTTATCAGCATTGATGATGTTAGCTTAGAGGAGATATTAGCAATGGTTACGCCAGCAAAAGACACTACTGTCGCTGACTGGGCTTTTCCATGTTTCAAATTCGCAAAGGCGCTTAGGAAAGCTCCTGTAGTAATTGCAAATGATATAGTTTCCGCTATAGTAAAGCCTGACTTCATCGCGAGTATTGAGTCGGTGAATGGTTATGTTAACTTCAAGCTGTCTAAGCTAAACTATGTTAAGGGTGTTATGGATACTGCTCTTCTTGCAAAAGCTGGGTATGGTGATAGCACTGTAGGCGAGGGTAAGACTGTCTGTATAGACTACTCTAGTATCAACATTGCTAAGCCTTTTCACATGGGACACTTATCAGCAACAGTTATCGGTGCAAGTCTTTATAGGATCTATAAAAAACTCGGTTATAATGTAGTTGGTATCAATCACTTAGGTGACTGGGGTACTCAGTTCGGTAAACTTATCGTAGCATTTAAGATGTGGGGTGATAAAGAGGACGTGAATGCTCGCGGAATCAATTCATTACTTGAGATATATGTCAAGTTCCACAAAGTAGCAGAAGAGAAGCCTGAGCTTAATGATGAGGCTAGGGCATGGTTTAAGAAAATCGAGGACGGCAATGAAGAGGCTATGGCATTATTCTTGTGGTTTAAGGAAGTTACACTTAAAGATGTCGCTAAGATATATGATAGACTTCATGTCACTTTTGATAGCTATAACGGCGAGAGCTTTTATAACGACAAAATGCAACCAGTGCTTGACGAGCTTGAGCAAAAGGGCTTGACTAAAATAAGCGAAGGTGCGACTATTGTCGAGTTCCCGAATGAGGAGATGACTCCTTGTCTTGTTAAAAGAGCAGACGGTGCTACACTTTATGCGACTAGAGATATGGCGGCGGCTTTCTATCGTAAGAATACTTATGATTTCTATAAGTGCCTATACGTAGTAGCCTATCAACAGAACTTGCATTTTAAGCAATTGTTTAAAGTAATAGACATGATGGGGCATGAGTGGTCAAAAGATATGGTGCATGTACCTTTTGGTATGGTAAGTATCGAAGGCGGTAAACTTTCATCACGTGGCGGTAATGTCGTATTCGTAGAGGATGTACTAGATAACGCTAAAGCAAGAGCACTTGAGATTATTAATGAAAAGAACGCTGAGCTTGATAATAAAGAAAATGTTGCTGAGATGATCGGTACTGGTGCGGTCGTGTTCGGCGTGCTTACTGGTAATAGGATCAAGGATATTAGTTTTAGCTATGACAGAGTGCTTAACTTTGATGGCGAAACTGGCCCTTATGTACAGTACACTTACGCAAGATGTAATTCGCTTATAGAGAAGATTGCTACTAATAGTAGTGAGATGGACTATAGCACTCTTGAGAAGCCTGAAGCATATGAGCTTATCAAACTTATAGACCGTTACCCTGATGTACTAGTCGACGCGAGTATTAAGTATGAGCCTTCTATGGTGACTCGTCACTTGCTAGCTATCGCGGGTCAGTTTAATAAGTTCTATATCGAGCAAAATATTTCTAACTCTCCTGATGGCGAGAAGAACGCTAGACTTGCAGTGGTAAATATTGTCCGTGATATCATCGGCGGCGGTATGAGCTTGCTAGGTATCGAATGTCCTGTTAAGATGTAGTTAATGTTGTGCTGTGCCTGATAGTTTCTATATCAGCATTGCGAAGTACAAGACATAGTAGATATATATAATAGTATTATAATATTATAAGGCACACTCACGAATTATCGTCGGTGTGCCTTTTTTATGCCGTAATTGCTTTGTAATACCCTGTAATACCTTGTAATGCGTGGGTACAGTGTGTTTTTATGATATGGATAGAGCGGATTATGATCAGTCAGGCTCTCATGCCATGTAGGGTTATACGTCTAGATTATAACAACATTAAGATATCATTATATACAATATTCGATAAAGTCTTGCTATTATCGCCGATATGTTGTATAATAATCAAGGTTAGACAAGTAAATCAATTAAGCGTCACGCTTTCATTATATTACTGTCGCATTGTGGATACATACATTTATTTGTATTGATTTTCACTAAAGATGTATTTTTTTAGGAGGTTTCTTATGAAAACTATCGGAACTATTTCAAGAGGTATTAAGGCTCCAATCATCAAAAAAGGTGATGACATAGCTACTATCGTTGTTGACAGCATTATGGCTGCTTCAGCTGAGGGTAACTTTGAGCTACAAGACAACGATGTTGTTACTATGACTGAGGCTATCGTGGCTCGTGCTCAAGGTAACTACGCTACACTTGACCAGATCGCTAAAGACGTTAGAGCGAAGACTGGCGGTGGTACTGTTGGTTTGATATTCCCTATCATGTCTAGAAATAGATTTTCTATGATATTAAAGGGTATTGCTAGAGGCGTTGACAAGATTATTATCCAGATGTCTTACCCTGGCGACGAAGTGGGCAATCCACTTATCCCTATGGATTTGATCGATGCTAAGGGTGTAAATCCTTACACTGATGTTTTCACTGAGAAAGAGTACTATGATACTTTCGGCAAAATCGTTCATCCATTCACTGGTATCGATTATGTTGGTCTATACAAAGAGTATGCTTCAGAGAGCTGTCCTTGCGAGATTATTCTTGCTAATAGCCCTAAAGAGATACTTAAGTATACTGATAAAGTTATTAATGCTGATATCCACACTCGTGAGAGGACTAAGCGTATTCTTAAAGAAGCTGGTGCAAGCGTAGTTCTTAACCTTGCTGATATTCTTAATGAGAGCGTTGACGGTAGCGGTTTCAATGAGTATGGTCTTTACGGTAGTAATCTTGCTACTGATGATTCTATCAAACTTTTCCCTCGTGATGGTCAGCCATTGGTAGAGAAAATCGCTGCTAAGTTCAATGAGCTTACTGGTAAGAATATCGAAGTAATGATCTACGGCGACGGTGCTTTCAAAGATCCAATCGGTGGTATCTGGGAGCTTGCTGATCCAGTAGTTTCTCCTGCATATACTGCTGGCTTAGAGGGAACTCCTAATGAGCTTAAGTTGAAGTATCTTGCTGATAATGCTATCGGTGACCTTTCAGGTGATGACGCTAAGCAAGCTATGATCAAACTTATCAAAGAGAAAAAAGACAACCTAGTTGCTGATATGGCGTCTCAGGGTACTACTCCTCGTAGACTTACTGACTTGCTAGGTAGCTTAAGTGACTTGACTTCTGGTAGTGGTGATAAGGGTACTCCTATTATCTTGATCCAGAACTATTTCACTAACTATAGCGATAACTAAGCATCTATAAAGTGATTAGTTTTAATTGATAATTATCGGTTGACTTTATAAAGGTTAGCCGATTTTTTTATCAAATATTATATTTAATTTACACTAAATAATAAATAATAACAAATTCCATTAAATTGTATTGACAAATTTCGAAAATATGCTATTATATACATAAGTTTACAAAATATATAGCAGTTTGCATATATGGAGTATATAATACAGCTTGTCGCATGTCGGCTAGCGTTGCAAGGAGCATTATGTTGATTAATATTATCGCACTATTTAAAAACTTTATTTTTAGCTTTTTCTGTTTAGAGATAGCTTAATTTTGTTTTTTAATTCGCGGTATTGATAGTTTTTTTTGTCGACGCTGTTTAAGGTGTCGGCTTTTTTTATAGGAGGTATATCATGATTATAGTAGTAAGTAGTAAGTCGAAAGACGAGGAATTAAAAGGTCTTTTTGATTACATAGAGAGTCACAATGTGCAGATAAAGAGCACTATAGGTAAAACTCACACCATCTTAGGGCTAGTGGGTGATACTGTCAAGATAGATATGGACGCTATAAATACATTTCCTATTGTAGAAAGTGTTAAGAGAGTTCAAGAGCCTTACAAACTAGTAAATCGTAAGTTCCATGAGCTAGATACTATAGTAGACGTTGGCGGATATAAGATCGGTGGTGGACATTTTCAAGTGATCGCAGGGCCTTGTTCTGTAGAGAGCCACGACCAAATCCTAGAGATCGCAAGAGGTGTCAAGGCTAGTAATGTCGGCATACTTAGAGGCGGAGCGTTTAAACCACGTAGTTCACCTTACGCTTTCCAAGGTCTTGAAGGGACTGGACTTGAGCTGTTGTCAGAGGCAAAAGCTATCACTGGCATGCCGCTTGTAAGCGAAGTAATGAGTGCTGATGATATCCCACTATTTGCTGATGTGGATTTGATCCAGGTAGGTGCTAGAAATATGCAAAACTTCAGACTGCTTAAAGAGTTAGGTAAGATAAAAAAACCTATCTTATTGAAGAGAGGTCTTGCTAATACTATAGAAGAGTGGCTAATGAGTGCTGAATACATAATGGCGGGTGGTAATGAAAATGTTATATTATGCGAGCGTGGTATAAGAACTTTTGAGACTGCTACTAGAAATACACTTGATGTATCAGCAATACCAGTTATCAAGAAAATGAGTCACTTGCCGATAGTGGTAGACCCTTCACATTCGGCTGGAATGTCGCATTTAGTAGAGCCTCTATCACTTGCTGCAATCGCTGCAGGTGCGGACGGACTTATCATAGAAGTTCATAACAATCCTCAGAAGGCATTGTGTGACGGTGCTCAGTCTCTTACTATACCTCAGTTCAAAGTCATCAATGAAAAGATTGAGAAACTAGTAGCGTTCATGAAAACTATCTAATACACGCTGCTTTGTCAGTGAAGAAAGTTCCGAATAGGAGAAACTGTATGCAAGACTATAAAGTAATATGTCAGGGCGTTAAGGGTGCGTACTCGCACAAGTTCGCTATAGAAAAATTAAATGCTAAACATATCGAGTTTGTAGCGACATTTGAGGACGTGGCGAAGGCAATATCATGCTGTGATAATTGTATAGGCGTACTTCCACTAGAGAATAGTACTGCTGGAAGCGTAGATGATACATACAAGTTACTTGCTAGTTATGATCTAAACATCATAAAGAAAGAGTCGCTTAAGGTAAGTCATTGCCTTTTAGGAGTAAGGGGCGCTAGGATTGAAGATATCAAAAGCGTCAGCTCGCACCCTCAAGCACTTATGCAGTGTGATGAATTTATCTCGAGGCATGGATTTGACACTTCAAATGCACCTAATACTGCTATAGCTAGTGAGAGACTTGCTCTTTATGGAGATAAGCATAAAGGCGTAATATCAAGTAATCTTTGTGCTATGTTATACGGGCTAGAGCTTATAGAAGAGGGCGTGCAAGACGCGGAAAATAACTACACTAGATTTATCGTGCTAAGTAAAAACGCGATATTTATGCCTGAGAATAATGCAATAAGCCTTATATGTGCTACTAGTGGCGAGAAAAATAGTCTAAGTAAGCTGATAGAGTGCTTTACCGTGTGCGATATAAATATGACAAAGATAGAGTCAAAAAACATCGCAAATACTGATTTTGAGGTAAATTTTTATATTGACATTGAAGGCGGTTTGCTCGATGAAAACGTAATACGCCTACTTAAAATGCTAAGTACAAAATGCAGATCGTTTAAAGTGCTAGGTACATATAAAGCATAGTTAGATTTTGGAAATTAAATAAAATATATCATATATCGTATGTATAATAATATTCACTTTGCTAATAATAGCTATGTAGTCGAAAGAATTCGAACTGCAAAAAGGAGAATTATTATGAATAATCATATGAATGAGTCAGAATCAAGAAGTAAGAATGCTGCTGAAAAGGCTAGACAGAGATCAAACGGTGCTACTGAAAGCACTAAAGACTGCGGTTGTTCAAAAGGCTGTGGTTGTGGCGATGGCTGTGGTAGCGAAAAAGAGTAATTTTATATACTCAAAATAGCAAATAGCAATCAAAAATCGAGTATTGCTTGTTTTAAATAACGAGTAAGGAAATATCATCTCAGCTAGAGTAGCCGAGATGATATTTTTTTGTTAATATTTTTTGTTAAACGATTATTTTATATAGATGTGATAATAGCTCAACCTATTACAGTTATTGCTTTGATAATCGTTAAACTTATTTTATGTATAGATTTGATAATCGTTAATCCTATTATATTTATAGCAGTGTTGTTCATTAAACAGATGATTAATATGATTGCGATATGATAGCCGATTAGTTATAGTATCTATCTTATTGGTGTTGAGTATAGTGTAAGCTGTACAAGTTTCCCCGTTCTACGTGCTTTGTCTATATCGTCTTGCGTAATCCGCTCGCCCCTTGAGATCAACACTTGTCCATTGCTAGTCATAATATTTCTAAATAATGTCCTGTCTAATAAAAATGAATAGTTGGAAACTACAGTAGGTATAGATAGCTCGACTTTTTTTATGTTTTTATCAGTCACGGTCGGCTTGTCTATCACGAGAGTAGTCAAAGAGTATGACACAATGCGAAATCGTATTATGTTTTTTACGTCGGTGATAAGTTTCTTGACTATGAACTCATCATTTATAAGTATATCTTGAAGAGTGCCGAGTGATTTGCCCTTGATAGAACAAATGTCTATATCCTTGATAGATAGTAGAGCATATTCTAGTTCGCTATACTCATAGTGCATGTTGCAAGTTATGATATCGGATAAACTTTCTATGTCCGAAGTCTTTACTGCCATGCCTGTATCGGTCACAATATATTCTATTGCTCCTTCATGATAAGTAAAGTTGCATACAGCCCCTAGATCTAGTGCAGTGCTAATATTTACGATTTTTTTGCCTATAATATTTGAAAGTAGCATGTATATCACCTCTTAGTTTATATTTTATTAGTAACAATATTAGTTGCTATTTAATATAATATATTATACAGTTATGATAAATATACTTATTATCGGCGATTTATATATTAATCGCTATATTTTTGCTTTTTGATCAGATTAATAGCTGACATGCAAAAGCGGGCATATAAAAATGCCGTGCTTTATTTACCTATATTAAGTGGTTTTTACTTTAGACAGTTTTTTTATTGATTTTCCATTATTTAATAATACCTAGTATTATAAGTTTTTAAGAGTTTCATCTTTTGGCGATATTTTGTTGTCGCCGATGAAGAATAGTGCAACAGTTCCAGGGCCGCAATGCGTACCTATTACAGGTCCTATATCGGTAATATGTACATTTGTTCTGCCAGTTTTTTTAGTGATTTTATTTTTAACAAATTCAGCGTCTTCTACGCAATCCGCATTAGAGATAAATACTACTTGATCATCTCTATCCTTTAACGCTTTTTCGCATAGCATGTCAACTAGCCATAATAAAGCCTTCTTTCTGCCTTTGACCTTGTCTATAGCGATAAGTTTGCCATTGATATTGCAGTACATAAGCGGTTTTATTTGTAGCAATGTGCCTGCGATAGCCGCAGCCTTGCTTATTCTGCCACCGCGTTGTAGGTGAAAAAGATCGTCAGCAGTGAAATAATAACAAATGTTATCTACTAGATCGGATAAATACTTGTAATTCTCGTGAATATCCAAACCTTTGTCTCGAGCTTGCATTGCTAGATATACTTGCATGCCTTCGCCAGTCGACGCACCCTTAGAGTCTATAAGAAGTATAGTACGCTCAGGGAATTCGGCTCTTAGTGTGTCTACAGCGATAACAGCATTTTCATAAGTTCCACTAAGACCAGAAGAGAACGCTATGTGTAGGATATCATTTCCAGCCTCTAGGATAGGTCTTAAATTCTCACAAGTAAAGTAAGTAGTAATAAGAGATGTAGTAGGTTTTGATCCGTTACGAACCTCAGCGTAAAACTCTTTACAAGAGAGAAATTTATCTATACCGTATTCGGTATTGTTAAGTACAAACGACATTGGGATTATATGGAAATCTTTATCAAAATATGATAAAGGTAAATCTATTGTTGCATCGGTAGTTATAAAATATGACATAATATCTCCTTAAATGATTGATTTGTGCAAAGGTATAATTCTGTAATACCTGTAACTAAATAGAATAGCAACCACTTCTATAACTATTATACACTACATATATAATATTTTAATTTTCGTTATTTGTCAATAGCATTTTATAAATTAGTTGAATTTTTTTAATTATTTCGTGTATTTGTGGTAATATTACGTAAATTATGATCTATAAATGTAAAATGTATGCAACAATGTGCTAATTTTTTGAAAAAGCCTTGCAATTTAAGCTAATTTAGGATATTATATAGTAGAAGAGGAATATATACTCACTATTGGCATACCTTAGTAAGTGAAGACTACACTAAGGCTATCAAATTACTATATAAATGTTTTACTCGTGCGGAGTCTTATATAGCGAGTGTATGAAGTATTTAATATAATACGTTTTCCTTATTTAATACGATTAAACAGGAGTTTTATATGAAAAATAAAATAAAGAAAATGTTAGTATCTGCTATATTAGCAGTGTCTACCGTTTCACTAGTTGCATGTACAAACGTAATAGTAAGTACTGATAGCGAGCTAGGAAGCAGACTGCCTAAAGGTTTGTCTATCACTCAAAGTATAAATAAAAACATGTCAGCACTTGAAATGTATCAAGCTGGCGTGGAGAATTATAACGCAATAGAGTATGTTGGATCTCAACATAAGGCGCAAATATTATCAAAAGCATTAGCTTTTGAGATAGTTCAGTCATTAAATAGTGTTAAGATCAAGGATAACGGAAGTTATTACTTGGATTCTGAGACATTTACCCTTGATGGTATCAAAAAAGTCCATTTTGTAGATCAAGCAACATATACTGATGGAAAATTTACTGTCAGAAGTGGCAATAAATTCAAGGTAACTGATGGTGTTGGTAAAGTTGTTAAGTGGAATCCAGTAGAAACTTATGATTCTTTGGCTACAGCACTTGATAAATACCCTAATGATCCTACTAGAATGAACATGTATATAGTAAATAGTGATACAGTTTTAAACGCTACTTCACCTATATTCGATGCTAAGACTGATCAGTACTCGTTTTCATTGACTTTAGACCCTAAAACAGCAACTGTTGACTATCTAAAGAATATGGAGTACAATACAAGCAATGATCCGCTAACTGCGGGCACTCCTATTACCTTTACTGGTCTTAGATTAGACGTGGTAATGTGGGAAAATGGCTTGGTTAAAAGTATTAGTGTGGACGAAGGTTATACTATGAAAGTACTAGGATCTACAACAAGTACTAGCAATATCGGTACAAATTACTTCACTTATGATAAAAATGAGTTAAGATTATCGGATCAAGATCAGTTTTAATCATATAATTCTAATTTAATAGTAATAATAGCCCTTGCATTTATTGCAAGGGCATTTTTTTGTATCAAAATCACTTTTTAAACATGTATTAAGTCGGTTATATTGATAATTTATGATGTATCTATAGCGAACGCGGAAATCTGTGATGGCAGGTAGTTATATTGCAAACGCGGAAATATGCTACAGCAGGGTATAGTTGTACTGCAAAGGTAGAAATACGTTACAACAGGGTATAGTTGTACTGCAAAGGTAGAAATATGTGATGCCAGCGTATAGTTGTACTGCAAAAGCGGTAGATATATGTAAAACATTTAGGACATATGCGCTGTGCATGACATATATGCCAAAAGAGTGAAGATAATCAATATATCCTATCCCCCGCACATTTAATGTATCTATTTGTAGCTCTATTGTCACGTGATAAGCATTATAGTAGTAATACATGATAGTTATAATACTTGTCGTAGTATATAATTGAATGTATTATGGCGTATGATCATGTTGGGGGAGTGGAGTGTATGTGTAGTGCCTAAGTGATAGGGAGGATATATATGCGGAGCGGTATAGAGTTGGTATGTACAGTAAGTGGAATTGTCCGAAGCGGTGAAAAATACAAAAAAAGCAAATATCCACTCCATGAGGTAAAATCTGTGGTTAATTCAATGTATTTATGTAATAATATCCGCACTCTGTGGATAAGTGCGTGTGATTGATATTGTTATCCACGCTTTGTGGATAAAATGTTGACAACTAAAAACCCCCTCCATAAGTGTTTCTGCACTATTGAAGGGGGTAATTATATCCTACCCACTTAATGATTTAAATTTAATTAAATCAATGGGGTGTCTTTATGCAATTGCATAATGATTTAAATTTAATTAAATCAACTGGGGTGTCTTTATACAATTGCATAATATTGTAGATCATTGATAGTTTCCTATCTGGATTAGTTATAAAATCAAGCTATTATGCTAGTAAGTCTGACATGTCATACATTCCTGGCTTTTTAACTCCAGCTAGATATACTCCAGCTTTGATAGCACCTTCAGCGAAGACTGCTTTAGAGCTAGCCTCGTGCTTAATAGTGATGATTTCGTCATTGCCTAAGAATAATACTTCATGCTTGCCGACTACTGTTCCGCCTCTTACTGCGTGTATGCCTAGCTCGCGTTTGTCGCGTTTTGCATTGCTATTATCTCTACCGTGCTGATATACAAGAGTGTTATTCATCTCTTTGTTTATAGCGTCAGCGATTGTTATAGCTGTACCTGAGGGGCTATCTACTTTGATATTATGATGATACTCTATAAGCTCTATATCATACTTATCTCCAAGTACATTTGTAGCTTTTTTAAGAAGGTCTATCATAAGGTTTATGCCTAGTGACATGTTACTTGCTTTAAATATAGCTATGTCCCTTGATAATTCGCGGATATAATCTAAGTGTATTTCAGTGTAACCAGTAGTACATAATACCACTGGGATACCGTACTCTTTCGCGTATGGTAGGATATCGTATACTGCGTCAGCACGTGAGAAGTCGATGATTACATCAGGCTTTACATTGATATCAGAAACACCACTAAAAATAGGGATATTAAAACTCGTAGCATCAGCGAACTTATCTACTCCACCGATTGCATTAGCGTTATCACTAGCGTCTATGCAAGATAGAAGAGTTCTACCTAGTCTTCCGCCTACGCCCCATATTAAAATATTAGTCATGATTTTCCTCCTATTAGCTATTAAATTAGATTGACATCTATCATGACGTCAAGCATTTTAGCCGATCCACTCTCGCTAAGCGGTGTAAGTGGAAGTCTAAGTATATTTTCACCGTATCCAAGTCTTGACGCTACGAATTTGACAGGGATAGGATTTGTCTCTACAAAAAGTGTCTTTATAAAATTATGGTACTTGAAATACAAGTCTCTTGCATGGTCATAATCTCCGTCCATACAGCTATGTACTATATCTACCATGACGGCAGGTATTACATTTGACGCTACACTTATAAGACCAGCAGAGCCAAGAGCCATGACTGGTAGTATGATCGCGTCATCACCGCTGTATACCTCGAAGTCTGCGGTCATTGACATAGACTGCAACTCGATGAACTGTGATATATTTCCCGATGCTTCCTTTAGGCTTACGATGTTTGGTATCATTGCTAGTGCTTTTACAGTGCTAGGCTCGATATTTACACCAGTACGTCCCGGAACATTGTATACCATGATAGGTATACTTACGCTTTCTGCAATACTAGCGAAGTGCTGTATTAGCCCCGCTTGAGTGCATTTGTTGTAATAAGGCGTAACTACTAGGAGCATATCAGCACCTAATTTTTCAGCCTCGATACTACTTTCTATAGCAGTGACAGTATTGTAACTGCCAGTGCCGACTATTACAGGGACTCTGTGGTTAATCTGGTTTATAGCAAACTTAATTACCTCAGTTTTTTCTGCACTAGTCATGGTCGCAGGCTCACCAGTCGTACCTAGCACTACTAGTGCGTCGATACCTGACTCGATCTGAAACTCTATTAATCTTGCAAAAGCGTCATAATCAACACCTTTAGAATTGAATGGTGTGATAAGAGCAGTCGCTACGCCTTTAAACATAAATACCTCCGAATATATCTTAGTTCCGCAAGCTATGTGCAAGCGAAACGTGATGATATATTTATAATTTTTCTTAGTCTTTGTTATTATTGCTAATAATCAGTTCATAATACATCATATTACAATGTATGCTATATATTGTATTAGTGAGTATCATATCGATAAATGTCGCGGGAAATACTATAAATCCGCACGATTATCAATAAAAATAATTATTACTTAGACATTTTAGCGATAAGTTTCTCAGCGATCTGAACAGCATTAGTAGCTGCACCCTTACGGATATTATCAGCAACAACCCATAGATTACAACCGCTATCAACAGTATCGTCTATACGTACACGACCTACGTAAGTATCGTCGTTGCCAGTTACGTTGCATGGCATTGGGTAAGAAATATTTGCTGGATCGTCCATAACGATAAGGTTCTCTCCGCTACGAAGTGCCTCATAGATGCCTTCTAGTGTACATGGCTTCTCAAACTCTACATTGATACTCTCGCTGTGGCTATTAAGTACTGGTACACGTACTGTAGTAGCAGTAACTTTAATATTCTTATCAAGAATCTTTTGAGTCTCTAAGATCATTTTCTCCTCTTCCTTAGTATATCCATTAGGTAGGAATACGTCGATCTGAGGGATTACGTTGTTGAAAATAGGGTAAGGGAATTTCTTAGGAGCAACTCCGTTTACGCCATCTACAAGATCAGTGTATCCAGCAACACCAGCACCAGAAACGGCCTGATAAGTGCTATATACTATTCTCTTGATAGTGTATTTGTCATGTAGTGGCTTTAATGCTACTACGGCTTGGATAGTAGAGCAGTTTGGATTAGCGATAATACCGTTATTCCAATCGATGTCGCTAGCGTTTACCTCTGGTACTACTAGTGGTACATCGTCACACATACGCCATTCGCTAGAGTTGTCGACTACGACAGCACCAGTCTTTACGAATGATGGAGCGAACTTTGCAGAAGTGCTTCCGCCTGCTGAGAATAATGCGATATCAACTTTTGTAGCGTTGATGTTCTCTTCATTAAGCTCGATAATTGTGTGTGGCTTACCCATGAAGTCTACCACTTTGCCTGCACTTCTTGCTGATGCAAAAAGATAATAGTTTTCTACAGGAAGATTTCTCTCAGTTAAAACCTCAAGGAATTTGCTTCCTACCATGCCGGTAGCTCCGACTACTGCGATATTGAATTTTTTCATTTTTATGCCTCCATATAAAAAAAATAACAGTACGATAACTATCGTACTGTAAAAAAAGATAACACTTTATTAAACAGCTGAATAGTACTTCATCTTCTGATGACAGTTATAAGGATTTAGCCTTATACCCAGCACGACACACTGCAAACTGTATCACACTTCGGCGGTCACACCCTTTCTACTAGCCAGATAATTGCATATCTATAAACGGCTGGTGTACTATTGTTGAACGCACCTCTATTAGCATTTTATTATTACAGGAAATAACAATATTCCCTTAATGTATCAATACTATAGCATAAATTTATTTATTTGTCAAAGAAATATAGCTATTTTGTTTGATATTTTATCGGTTATGGTGTATTATAGATATATATTACATTATTTAGGAGCATTATATGTCAAACAACGCTGCACAACAAAAAAAAGACAAATCTAACTCATTGTCTACAAAGCTACTTAGAAAACTAACGCTTGCTGACGATTTGAGTATGAATAGAGAACCTCTTGAAACAGGTATGTTTAGACACTGGTGGGCGATTATTCGTACAAACCTTACAAGTCTGCTTGCCTTGAACTTGATGTTTTTCCTTTTCGCTGCTCCGATTATTGTTTCGGTTTTCTTTGTATTCCCAGTATTAGAAACAAAATTCATTCTTGATAGCGGATTTAACTTCGTAAGCGATATGGGTCTAGGATTTACGGGATCAAATCTCGACACCGAGATGGCTCTTCGCGGTATCTATATGTTTAGAGTAATGTTCAACACTCTTATTATCCCTGGCTTAGCTCTTGCTGGTCTTGGTGGTGCTGGTCTATTCTACTGCATGAGAAATAAGGTTTGGGGTGCTAATGTCAAGATCCGTGTACACTTCTTCCGTGGTATCAAACTTTACTGGTGGAAATTTATGCTTGCTTTTACCGTTATAGGTATCGGCGTTTATGGCATAGTCGGTTCTATCAATGCATACTTCTACTACTCAGTACTTGGTACTGCGCCTTGGTGGATATGGATTATTATGATCGGATCATGTATTTTCACGCTTCTAACTATTATATATATGTTTAACTACTTGCCTTCTGTGACTATGTACAGACTAAAGCATGTTAAGACAATTAAGAATTCTCTTATATTATCAGTCATCACAGCTCTTCCAGCGCTTATGATTATGATAGGTTTATCTCTGCCATTGTTCGCATTCTTTAATAATATATCAACTCTTATCCTAGCGATATTCTTCTTGTTCTACGGATTCTCTTTCTACGCTCTTGCAGTGCAGTGCTTCGGTCAGTTCGCTGCTGATTCGTTCACTAATATCCTTTATGAGCAGTCTGTTATGCAGGCAGAACGTGATCGTCGTCGTGCCGAGCATGGTGATCGTAAGAAGAAAAACTCTAAGGCTAAAAAAGGCAAGGCTAAATAATGGAAAAAGCTTATTCAGTACTAGCGGATTACTATGATAATCTCATGACTGACTTCGATTATGATAAATATTACGATTTTGTGAGGCGTTACGCTAAGGGGCAAGTTTTAGAGCTTGCCTCGGGCAGTGGCGTCTTTACTGCACTATTGCTATCTTCTGCTAGCGATGTGCTTGCGGTCGATATCAGTAGCGAAATGCTTGCAATCGCCGAAAAACGTAACTTTCGTAATCGTAAATATGTCAGATTTATACAAGCGTCAATGCTAGACTTCGAGTGTATGCACAAGATGGATAATGCTTTTTGTGTTTGTGACGGCATTAATTATATTACGCCCCGCGAGCTAGAGGCTTTGGCTTCTCGAGTTAGCGATAATATCAAGCTAGGTGGTCATTTTGTATTCGATATCAGCTCTAGTTATAAGCTAAGAGAGATAATCGGTGATAATATCTTCTATGAGGATACGGACGATTTTACTTATCTTTGGACTAACGCAGTATGTAGCGAAAGCGTTGCTATGGACATAGCAGTATTCGAGAAGTCAGGTGATGTATATACTCGCCGTGATGAACAGCATACTCAGTATATCCACGAGCAAGATATTGTATGTACTACACTAGAGCGTGCGGGTTTTGAAGTACAGGTTTTTGCGGGTGATACGTTTATGCAAGTGCAAGACACTAGTAAAAGACTATTATTCGTATGTAAAAAGATAAATTAGTATTGCAATATTTATACTTAAAACAATCAAAATATCATCATAATACTCATAGATTATGCTAAAAACGGCAATCATTGATAGTAGAGAAAGACATTATGCAATAGGTCAATGACATGATGTAATATGATATAATACTTATAATATAAGCGCACACATGCGTGAAGTATAAGCACATGCAATTATTTGCGTGTAATAATAAATATAAGAGACGAGGTAATTAATATGGATATAATTAGAAAAGCGATATTATTTGGCGGAAAGGCAATAGTATCTGTTGTAGACGCTAAACAATTAGCTAATGACGCTATCAATGCCCAAGGCACTACTGGCGGTGCAAGCGAAGTACTTGCAAGATCTTTAGCATTCGGTGCGTTTTTGAGTGCTGGAATAAAAGGAACAAATATCAAATTAAGTATTTCTATCGAGGGTGATGGTAGCTTAGGTAAGATAATCGTGGCTGGTATGTCGGGCGGTGTTGTTCGTGGTTATGTAGAGAATAGATCCGCAAAACTTCCTCTTTTGCAAGATGGAAAGTATGATATCGCTAGCGGTATCGGTGCAAATGGTACTATCTCTATCATCAAAGACTTCGGAATGAAAGAGCCGTACATGGGCAAAAGTATGCTAGTAAATGGCACTTTAGACGCTGATCTTGCGTACTACTTGACTGTAAGCGAACAGCTTCCGTCAGCAGTTGCATCGGGTGCAATTATCGGTGAAGATGGCGTGGCTAAGTCATGCGGTGTTATCGTAGTTCAGCCTATGCCGAATTGTGAAGATGAGTATCTAGTAGTGCTACAAGATATAGTAAGGAACTTTACTGACTTTGGTCAGTTGATGATAGACAAGACTGTAGATGAGATAATAGAAGAGAATTTTGGTCACTTTGAGTGCAAGATGTTAGAGCCTATCTATCCACGCTTCGAGTGCCAGTGTTCGCAGGAGAGAATGGATAATGTTATCAGGGCTATAGGTCTAAAAGAAGCACGTCAAATCGTGCGTCAAGATGGTAGGATTGAGATACATTGTGACTTTTGTAATAAGTATTATAGATATACAAAATCACAAGTTGAGGCAGTATTCGGAGATATTAAGTGATATTAAGTTTTGATAATGAAAAGAGTTGCGATTTTATATTAGATAAAGCACAATCCTACTTTGATAGTGAGGATTATGTTGCGTGTGCTAAATACATTCGCGTTTTTATAACAGAGAGCAGTGTCGAGGATCAAACATTTTTATCCACGCTTTTAGCTAGGTGTTATCATGAGCTAGGTAGTACTAGTATGGCGATAATTTCACTAAAGAGAGCGGCAGCGATATTTGATGATTATCCCGATTCATTGTATTATCTTGCACTTTATCAAACAGAAATGAATGATAAAATAGGTGTTCAAGAGGCATTTTTTGCACTTCACATGGTAGATGAAGATGGTGAAATGTCGCAAGAAATATTAAACCTCATCATTGCCGACGCTCAGCAAGATAAAGAATTTAAGTTGGTTACAACAGAGGATATCAAGAATAACGGCATGCAAGAGTCTGAGAATAGTCTTAGACGTGGCGAGTTTGATGACGCGCTTAGTTTGCTTTTATCATTGGATAAGCGTATACCTAATGACGCGGATATTCTAAACGATATTGCTGTAATATACCTATGTATGGGTGAGACTGAAAATGCTAGTATCTACGCAACAAGAGCAATAGATGTAGACGAATGTAATCCGAATGGTTACTTCATTTTATCAAAAACTCACGAGCTTGCAGAAGATAAAGAGCAACTTATGGATATCGCTGATAAACTTATGTCGCAAGAGATCACTGATCTAATATTATTTAGAAAAGTTGCGTCTATGCTTGAGCTTATAGGCGATTATGATAAGCTATATAAATACATTAATATGTATCCGTATAAGTATGCTTATGACGCTATGATGATGAAGTCTATAGCTATGCTTAATATCGGTGACAGGGCGGGGGCAATAGATACGATCGTAGAAGTAAATAAGATTTACGGAGATATTAGCCTTGCTAAAATATACAAAAAGTATTTTGAATGCGAAGATTATAATCATGCGACGGTCGGTGATTATGATGAGATGCCTAGCGGATACACTGATACGTTTGAAAATGACGGTTTCAAGATGGTCGATAAAATCACTGCTAGCAACTGCTCGGAGATAGTACTTAAAGCTATGAGCATGTATAACTCGGATAAGCTGTATAAGTATTTGAAGTCTAATAGGCTAAAGATAGAGCAAGTGCCAACAAGTACTTTTATGGACTATATTAATATCTACTCGCACATTAGCAATGATAATAAAGTATCAGTGATAAGGTACTTGATTAATTTCCGTGATGTTGAGAACTTTACGTTTTATAATCAAGGCAGTGCGTTGGAAGCTAGTTTTGAAGAGATACCTTGCATAGAAAATTATCCTAGCATTTACAACGAAGCGTACAAATTAGCTTTTGCGGTGGCTTGCTTAAATGCTCGTGATTTTGAGGATAACTTACTAGTGTCAATGGCTGAATTAATGAAAGCTATGAAAGATACTATGTATAACTTCCGTGATGTGAAAGTGCTTGCAACTGCTGTATTATGTAATTCTTATGTGATAGTGTCAGATGATGTACTTGCTAGCGTGGCGGGGCTTATGAAAGTAAGTCCGATATCGGTAAGTAGATGTATCAAAACTATTAAAAAAAGCGGTGCATTCTTTGATCTTGACCAAGACGAGATATTTAGCAAACACATTCAAGGCGTCATGAATAGATTTGGTGTTATGGAAACTATTGAGTAATAAAAACTTAGTGATAAGTGCATACGCTTACAATATACAAATAGAGTATAGCGAATTAAGTCTACTTGCGTATAGATCATACCTATTGAGGCTTTGATATATACTAATAACATACTTAAATATTGACGTGTTGTCAGCACAATTAACATGATATATAAAGATGGAGATAATTCGGTTTATTGTAGGCACTAGCTTAAAATTGCATTTCTCAGTGTTCAATAGCACACTCATAAAGTAATAGCCAATAAATAAAATAGCATTAGCAGTACTTTTTGCAAGCTATTGCATTAAAAGTATAATAATTATCATAAATTGCACATAGCTTATACTATGTGCATTTCTATTTTTAAAACAGTATTTTTATTCGTCGGTGCCGTTATCGGTGCGGGCTTTGCAACAGGTAGTGAAGTCATGTTATACTTCGGTGGGACAGGACTATCTTCGGTAATATTATCAGGCAGTTTGATAGGTATTTTTGCTATCGTTTTTGCCCTTTTTGGCAAGCTCTCTAGTAGGTATAAATGGCTAGATAATTTGCTTAAAATTGCAGTGTTTTTCTCTTCTTTTGCTACGTTTTGCGTGATGATTTCAGGTGCGGATGAAGTGATAAGATTCGCTTTTAATATCAAGTATTTCGGTGCGTTTACGGGCGTAATCGTTGCTTTTTTATTGCTTTTTGACATGCGGATTATAAAGATAATAAATAGCGTTATAGTGCCTTTTATACTGCTTTTATTCGCCGTTATGTTGATCAAGACTGGCGGTAATCTCGGCGGTGGTTTTGATCCTTCTAGTAGCATTCTCTATGCTAGCATGAATATGCTTTTAGGTGGGTATATGATGACTCTAGAAGGACGAAATTATTCGGTAAAGAACATACTTTGGATAGGCGGTATTATTGCTATTATTATGACTACATTGCTCGGGTTTTGCTACTTTATCAGCATGGAGGGTTACGGTTTTTCGATGCCGTTATTTGAAGTGGCTAAGCGTATAGGTCTAGGTGCTTGTGCGGGTGTTATTATATATCTAGCGATATTCACCACGCTTATCGGCGCGGGTAGGGTTATGGGCGATATTATGTGTGATTTAGGTCAAAATAAATACTTGTTCTCGCTATTGATCGCTCTAGTAAGCGTACTAGTCTACTCGGCTGATTTTAGACAAAGCGTAGCGTTTATTTATCCGCCGCTTGGCTGGGTGGGGGTCGCTTTTACTATGACCACGCTCGCTATAGTTGCAGTATACTATGTGCGTAAAAGCTATAATAGGAGTCGTCGACTTACAATCGGCAAAAATTGATTATTATTACTATATTCTTAGGCTGTTTTGCGATAATATAATAAAATTGAGTACATTATCATTTTAAAATGGGTAATAATATTATTATTGCCTTTACAAGCTACCGCTTTTGTGTTATAATATTGGATGTATTACACGTGCGTATTACTTAAAATAGCGCGTCCTAATCATAATCTATATTATAATTTTTATTTGCTAGTCAATCTAGCAGCTGGGAGAATATATGAAATTTAACAAAAAAGACTTGCTCTTACTTCCTAATATTTTAACTTACGTAAGGTTGTTATGTGTACCATTTTTCGTTTGGGTTATTCTTGATACAAGGATACCGAGCCATGAGTACATCGCTTTTGGCTTGTTTATGTTCGCGTCTTTTACTGATGTAGTAGATGGTTTTATCGCGAGACAGTTTAACTTGACTTCTGATATCGGTAAGGTTCTTGACCCGCTAGCGGATAAACTTCTTCAAGTTTCTACATTGCTAGGTCTAACGCTTATTGGTAAAATACACTGGATATTCCCTCTTATCTTCTTCATCAAAGAAAGTTATCTTGTGATGGGCGGTGGGTTTATCATCAATGCGATGAAGAGTGATTACGTGCTACAGTCTAATTTCTTCGGAAAGGGTGCTACGTGGCTTACCTCTTTAGGTATTGTACTTGCGTTCTTCGTAGGTGATGTCAATGTGGCATACGATATCTCTGTAATTATAGTGCTTAGTATCGGTGCTGGTTTTTCTATCATCACGGCTATTATCTACACTAAGCAGTTTGTAAAGTTCAGAAAAGATGAGCTTGCTAGCGGTAAGGGTATTACTACTCGAAATCGTATCCGCGCGCTTATCTCAAAAGAGCCTCAAATCGGCGAATGCGGTGAGCTTCGTGATGAGCTTTGTGGAAAATGCTCTGAATGCGATATGGCGATAAAGCCAAGTGGTGACGATGTCAGTGACTGCGAGGCTGGTGGCTGTGCTGAGTGCAACCATGCGGACTGCGATTGTGATAACAGTGCTTGTACTGATACGGATAGTTCTGATACAGCAAAACCCACTGATGTTGAGGTGAAGTGATATGCTTAGTATTGCTGGTAGTTTCTTCGAGTTCGACGCGTCGAGATTTGCAAATCCTATAGTAATTGTAGGTATGGTATTGATCGTGTTGGGTGTGTTCGTGATGATCTTTCGTGCAAAGTTAGCTTACGAGATGACGAAACGTATGAAAGGCGGTAATGATGAGAAAATGGTGAAAGTTTGCTATGGCGTAATTGTCTTTGCTCTCACTCTCGTCGTCATTGGCTCACTTATGGCGATATTAGCACTTCCTGTTAATTCCCTAGTTTAGTGAGCGTTCGTGTTTGGATAAAATGTTGCAGATGATCATTGATGTAATGTGGATTGATCCGCAGGTATTAATGATGAAAAGTAGTTATATTGATTTAGAAAATATACATTAAACCGCAATTTATTGTGGTAATTATAAAGTTTATGTGAGGTATTAAGATTATGAAGATGGCAAAAACGTATAGCCCTCAAGAGTTCGAGGAGAAGTTATATAAAGAATGGGAGGAAAAAGGTTACTTTAAAGCTAAAGTGGACAAGCACAAAGAACCGTTCTCTATAGTTATCCCTCCTCCAAATATTACTGGGCAACTTCATATGGGTCATGCTCTTAATAATAGTATTCAGGATACTATCGTTAGGTATAAGAGATTGCAAGGTTTTTCTACTCTTTGGATCCCCGGTACTGACCACGCGTCTATTGCGACGGAGGTTAAAATCGTTGAGAAAATGAAGTCAGAGGGCATTACTAAAGCTGATATCGGTCGTGATGGTTTCTTAGAGCGTGCATGGCAGTGGAAAGATCAATACGGTGGTAGAATCGTAGAGCAACTTAAAAGACTTGGTAGCTCTTGTGACTGGTCTCGTGAGGCTTTCACTATGGACGATAATCTTTCTAGCTCGGTTAAAAAAGTATTTATCGACTTGTATAACAAAGGGCTTATCTATAAGTCTGATAGGATAATTAACTGGTGTCCGTCTTGTAAGACTGCACTTAGTGACGCCGAAGTAGAGTACGAAGAAAAAGACTCTTTCTTATGGCATATCAGATACCCTCTTGCTGATGGTAGCGGTGAGTTAGTCGTAGCTACTACTCGTCCTGAGACAATGGTCGGTGATACTGCTGTCGCTGTCAATCCTACTGATGAGAGATATGCGAGCATGGTCGGTAAGAGCTTGATCTTGCCACTTATGGACAAACTTATCCCTATTATCGCGGATGATTACGTAGAGAAAGACTTCGGTAGTGGAGCAGTTAAGATCACTCCTGCACACGACCCTAATGACTTTGAAGTAGGTAATAGACATAACTTAGAGATTATCCGCGTTATGAATGACGACGGGTCTATGAATGAGCTTGCAGGCAAGTACTGCGGTCTTGATTCTATGACTGCAAGACGTCAAATAGTCGCTGATCTTGAGACGGGCGGTTTCCTTGTGAAGACAGAGCCTTACGCTCATAATGTAGGTGTTTGCTATCGCTGTCATAGCGTAGTAGAGCCTATCACTAGCAAACAGTGGTACGTTAAGATGGAGCCTCTTGCTAAGCCTGCTATCAAGGTAGTTAAGCAAAAGAAAGTTGAGTTCCTTCCTGCAAGATTTAGCAAAACTTATTTCAGTTGGATGGAGAATATCAAAGACTGGTGTATCTCACGTCAGCTATGGTGGGGACATCGTATACCTGCTTTCTACTGCGACGATTGCGGTGAGATAATGGTATGCGCAGAGACGCCTTGTACTTGTAGTAAGTGCGGTAGTTCTCACATTCATCAAGATGAAGATGTACTTGATACTTGGTTCTCTAGTGCATTGTGGCCATTCTCGACTCTAGGTTATCCTGAGAAGAATGATGAGCTTGATTACTTCTATCCTACAAGCCTACTTGTAACTGCTTATGATATAATATTCTTCTG
The DNA here is from genome assembly GCA_947038565.1 of uncultured Clostridia bacterium. Taxonomy (GTDB): domain Bacteria; phylum Bacillota; class Clostridia; order Christensenellales; family UBA3700; genus MGBC100798. Next base: position 15,277 of record CAMQWP010000003.1, on the reverse strand, counting down.
GGTAGCTAGGATGATATTTAGTGGTATAGAGCATATGGGCGAGATTCCTTTCCCTGAAGTATTGATCCACGGTATCGTTCGTGATGCTGAAGGTCGTAAGATGAGCAAATCACTAGGCAACGGCATTGATCCGCTAGGCGTTATCGCTAACTACGGTGCGGATAGCTTGCGTATGAGTCTTATAATGGGTATCGCTCCTGGTGGAGACACTAGGTTTATAGAAGAAAAAGTGGTTAGCTGTCGTAACTTTATCAATAAAGTATGGAACGCGTCACGTTTCGTTATGATGAATAGCGAGGGCGTTAAGCTGAAAGAGATGGGTTCATTCCGTCTTAGCCCTGCTGATAAATGGATATTATCTAAGCTAAATAATACTATCAAAGACTGTTCAAATGCCCTTGATAAGTATGACTTAGGTCTCGGCTGTAGTAAGGTATATGACTTCGTATGGAATGATTTCTGCGACTGGTATATTGAGCTTTCTAAGTCGACATTGCACGGCGATAACGCTAGTCGCAAGGCTAATACAATCACTGTACTTAACTATGTACTTGATAAGATATTGAAGTTACTACATCCATTTATCCCGTTCGTAACTGACGAGATTTATAGAAATACTGAAGGCAAGTTCAAGAGTATCATGATAAGCGAATGGCCTACAGTAGTCAAGAAATACAACTACAAGAATGAGCGTGCTAGCTTGGAGAACGTAATGGATATCATTAAGAATATCCGTAATCTAAGACTAGAGATGGACGTAAAACCATCACGCAAAATTAAGCTAATAATCGCACCGACTAATGGTACTAAAGAGATAGATAATATCTTACCTTACATCATCAAGATGGCAAATATCGAGAGTGTAGAGTATGTAAATAGTCGCCATGATGTGACTGAGAAAAGTAGTGTTATCATAAGTGCGTTTGGCGATATTATTGTACCGCTTGGCGACCTTATAGACACTGATAAAGAGATCGCTAGGATAACAAAAGAATTAGTCGATACGGAAAGTGAAATAGCTAGAGCGGAGAAAATGCTTGCTAATACTGGATTTGTTGCTCGTGCACCAAAGTCACTTATTGACAAGGAGAAAGAGAAACTTGCTAGCTACATTGCACTTCGTGATAAGCTAAATGCCCAGCTTGCTGAGCTAACACTAGCAAAATAACTCGAGTTTCACTGTACATTTAGCAGATAAATAGTAGCTATAAAAATAGCTTATGGAGAACTACATGCGAGAATACAAATATTTGTTTTGGGATCTTGATGGTACTATATTAAATTCACTTCCTGGCTGTTCTGTGGCTTTTGCGAGCGTCTTTGATCACTACGGACTGAATATACCTAATGTCAATTACGCTAACTATATCGGGCCTCCGCTTATAACTACATTCTTAAAACTTTTAGGCGATGTTGATAAGGCTAATGAGGCGGTGGAGTTGTACAGAGTCCCTTATAAAAATTCGGGACTTACTGATCAGTTATTTGACGGCATCGGTGATGTTCTTACTGCTATTCGTGCAAAAGGATATTACATGTGCATTGCCACTAGCAAGGGTCAGGCGACTGCTATTCAGATATTAGAAAGTCTTGGCATTGCTCATCTTTTCGACGATATTTGTGGTGCTAATTACGATGAAGGTAGGATAGAGAAAGAGCAAGTACTAGAGTATGCGATCGCAAGGTCGGGTGCTGATAAGAGTAGTGCTCTCATGATAGGTGACTCAGTCTATGACGTAAGAGGTGCAAAGTATGTCGGTATCGACTGCCTTGCTTGCGTGTATGGGTTTGGGGATATCGTAGAAATGCGTGCTGAGGGTATTGTCGCTGAGTGCGATAGTGTCGCAGGGCTCGTAAATTTATTCTAAAATTAAGACATATAACAACATAAGTTTTTATCACTACTAAGCAAAAATTGTAGAGTAGTGTGGATAGTAATCAATGCACTAACATTTTTCGTTTTGTGCATAGCAAAATAATCTATATACATATAGATATATAATAATTATATAATTATTGCGAGCGTTTTACCCGCGATAGGTGTGTAGTTGTTATCAAGTTTACTAGAGTGTGAGGTGTTATTATGAGATATATTAAACTGTCTCTACAGTACATGACTAAAAATTTTCTTAGCCTTTTTGCTGTTCTGTTAGTTCCGTCCATTATACTGGGCTTGACCACAGAGCCTAGCTCGATGGTTAGATTCTTCGTAGGATTTAAAGACGCAAACTACGACTCGTTCGGTCAAATTTTCTTCGACCAGAGTGAGCTTAAATGGAGAATGCTACTTATATCATTGCTTTGCATTCCACTGATTATAGTTTTTATAAGCGGTGCTTGCGGTATGGTATCTAGGCATATGCGTTTAGGAGTGCTTGACTTTAAAAACTTTAATCGAAGGATAAATAATAACTTCATACTTATACTTAAATCTGTAATTGTAATACTCATTATATCTCAGCTGTATGCAGTGTTCTGTACTTCTACCACTTTCTTGTGGGTGAAGGTAATCCCTGAAATAAATGGTGCTTTAACAATGACGATTATTACTAATATTCTAGCAATGCTTACGGTCGTTATGCTTTTTGCTATTTTCTGTCTTGCTATTCCGACGATGTCTGTGACTGGTCTTGGATTGCGTCGCGCTCTTGCAGAGTCGATGAGTATGGTAAAAGGTCATTATATTAAAATGCTTTTTGCAATAATATTCCCTATGATTATTCCTTATGCAGCGTTATCAGCTCTTGCAGCTTTTGATTACTGGTGGAGAATTATCATCTATCCTTTTTTCTTCTTGCTAACTTTTTCTTACTATATCTCGTTTTTATATGTAACATATTTCGACATTGCTGACGTAGATAGAGACGATTTAAAGAACAAATATGTGTTCAACTAAGGGGGTATATTATGGAACTTAGACATTCATTTAGGATCATGTCCTCAAGATTTTCATTAGTGTACAAGTCATTGCTTTTTATTTCCATAGTGCTTTTGATGCTTTCAGCGCTTACTTTTTCCGCTGTCTATTCAGTGATTGAGCCGATCATTCAAGGTATCAATAACATGCAGTTCTTTGAACATATCGGTGATGCTGCTAGATCACTCTTTGCAGGTGATTTGACTATTCAGTCATTAGCTTTCGAACAAGTAAAAATGGATTTTAGTGCCGTATCTCAGATTTTTGTGGATAATACTCATAACGTAGTGCTTGCCTCTTCATTATTTGCTGTATTCGTTTTTATATCAAAAGCACTTATCAATGTGGCTAGAATACCTACTGCTGACGTTCTTAATAACTTTATGAATAGTAATAGCCGTTTTGGTTTTACTTCAAATCTTATCGTGAACTTAAAAAAAGCAATAGGTTACAGTATGGTTGATGCTCTTATAAGTATTCCGTATTACGTTATCATGGGTTTGATATTGTGGGGGATAGGTGCACTATTCTTTATGTTCTCTATCTGGCTTGGTATTATCATGATTTTGGTTGTTAGTATACTACTTTTTGCTTTAAAACACAGCGTGCTAATACTTTGGCTGCCTATGTATGTTAAAGAGGATAAAGGGGTTTTCAAGAGCCTTAAAGATGCAGTTGTGCTTAATAAAAAGAATATCATTAGATATTTTGGTCAGTACATCATTACGTTCTTTGGTACTTACGCTTTTACTGTAGTGTTCGGTTTCGTAACTTTCGGTATAGGAGCAATTATCTCTCTAAGTGTCTTCCACGTGCTACTAGTAGCAGTAGAGTTAGTCGCGTACTACAGAGTTAAGGAAGAAAAATATTATATTGATCCTGATACTGTTGTAAATTCTAAAACAGTAGTGCATGATAAATACTGATAATATCCTTTGATATTTATCATTATCCGCATATGATTATTAACTATTGGTCAATTTGTATTTGTTAAATTTTTCATTATTTTATGTAAAATAATTTCAATATCTATTGCCTTACTTCGCAACTTATGCTATACTATTCTTGTAGATAACTATGAGATACGATAGCAGTTACATTTGTAACCACATTTATAACAAGGGATTGCGAGTCGCTCTTGTCAATGTCACGCCCTCGATCCAGCGATACGTTCGTGGATTACGGCAGGGGAAGACAGCGAAAGACGTGAGCTAACCCACCTCGATTGTCGGGGTTTCAATTAACTGTTAAAACGGTCATTGTGGTACTACACGCTATATGCGGTAATAGAGGCATGCGATTTATCGCGTGTCTCTATGTTTTTTAATATGCAATATCCGCACTTCACTTACGCCCTATAAAAGGGGCGTATTTTTTATTTTCAATTCGTGAATTTATTCTTTGTAGTGCGTATTTTTCATTGATTGTTCATGAGTTATTATGCCTTGTACATCATCTATATCAAATTGTTTGTAACGTTTGGTATATTATCAAGTATAGTCTAGTATATTATTCTATGACGAGTGAAAACAGTTTGTGTATTAGTCATTATTCGACAAATGTTTCCGCTATTCGTCATAGTAAATAATATATAATATGAGGGTGGCATGTGATAGTCTGTATTAAGAGAGATAGTATTTATAAAGTATTAGCAGTAGTTGCTATGTTGGCAGTGTTCATTGCGGGGGTCGTTTCCGTTGGTTATAATACGGTTATGACTACTTCTAGTGGTAGGCATTTGCCTATTTACTCGGTAGACACCGGTGAGGCTAAATCAGTTGCATTGACTTTCGATGCGGCGTGGGGTGCTGATAAAACAAGTAAGATAATGGAGATTCTAGAGGCTAAAGGTGTGACTGCTACATTCTTCCTTGTAGGATTTTGGGTAGATAAATATCCTGATGAAGTAGTAAATATACATAAGGCTGGTTACGAAATAGGTAATCATAGCCATAACCACTTAAAAATGTCGACGCTAACTGTCGACGCGATCCATGATGAGATAGACTATGTCAATGATGGTGTGGAAAAGCTAACGGGTATTACGCCTAAAGTTTTTAGAGCTCCATTCGGCGATTATAATAATCAATTAATAGATACTATCAGTAGCAAGAATATGAGTACTATCCAGTGGAATATAGACACTCTCGACTGGAAAGGAATACGCCCTAACGAGATACTGAATAGAGTTAAGTCAAGGTTAGAGCATGGATCAGTAATACTCTTCCACAATAACTCGGATTACGTAGTGGAGGCACTGCCATCAGTTATAGATTATCTACTAGCTGAGGGGTATAGTTTCAGCACTGTTAGCGGTATGATCCACGCTGACAATTACATGATAGATAACAACGGTAGACAGCATAAAAAATAACTACTAAATTGCTAAAAAATATATGCATTATTGGTATATATAAGATATACAATTTATATAATATATTAGATAGAATATTATAAATAACAGAAAAATATTTGGAGGGTTTATGAATTACGAACAGATGAGCAACAACAAACTTACATTGACAGGTACTATTTTAGAGGTGCCAGAGTTCTCTCACGAGGTATTCGGAGAGGGATTTTATGAGACAAAACTTCAGGTTACTAGACTAAGTGAGCAGGTAGATATTTTACCTATTACTATCTCAGAACGCCTTATTATAGAGAATGATATCACTGTCGGTGACGAGGTATCGTTGCAGGGTCAATTCAGATCTTACAACAAGATGGTAGACGATAGAAGTAGGCTTATGCTTACAGTATTTGTAAGGGACATTGTCAGCAAAGAAGCTTGCGTTAGCTCAAATGAAATCGAGATTTCAGGCTATATTTGTAAAGAACCTATTTACCGTACTACGCCTTTTAAAAGAGAGATTTGTGACATGTTGCTAGCTGTGAATCGTGCTTATAATAAGTCAGATTATATACCTTGCATTACTTGGGGTAGGAATGCGAGATATATCAAAAACATGCCAGTCGGCACGAAAATAACTGTCCATGGTCGTATCCAGAGTCGGACCTATCAGAAGACTAATCAAGAGGGTGAAATATCTTCTAGGACTGCGTATGAAGTGTCTGTAAGTAAGATCACTGCCGAAGTAGATCAGGTAACTCATGACGTAGAGAATGAGTGCATAATGTGATAACTTTCGAAAACCGAGCTTTTTTAATGAACTTTTGACAAAATATGACTGCTGAAAACTATAGCAGTCATATTTTTTTCATATATTGACCATAATGATTTGATATTATCGTCCAAAATTGGTATAATGTTATAGTACTTTAAAATAAATTAAAATAATAATTATTGGATATATACAAGGTCTTTTAATTGCTTTTATTTGTAATGAAAAGCGATATCGAATGCTATTTGTCTGTATCAGTACGCTAGGAGAAAACACTATGGATAAATTAAAATTAAATAAATTTTCCGTGTGCCGTATTGGAATTGCGTTTCTTATTGTTATGCTATTTTGGGAAGTGTATGACTTTGCTGTGCCTATACTGCTTGAGCGTACTTATGGTCTTTCCGACTCTATGCGTGGTCTTATCATGGGTCTTGACAACTTGCTCGCGGTCATTCTGTTGCCTCTATTCGGTGGACTTTCTGACCGAAGTCGCGGTAGAACGTTTGGTAGACGTACTCCCTTTATAATTATAGGAACTGTGTCGGCTAGTATACTCCTTATTGTTCTTGCATTGATAGAAAATGTGCAGTTTCAGTCACTAGTGAATGGCGGTATTCTAGATGCAAATACTCTGGTTGAAAAGGGGTTTCTTGACCCTAAATTCTTAGACGGAATCTACACTGGGCTTGCGGAGAGTAGTCCGCTATTTGAGAGCTATAGGCTAGCAATGCATCAAGCTAGTGTTCAAATGGCGTTAGAAAATACTATCGCAAACCCGATCTCTATAATTTGCTTTGTTGGCGTGCTATTCTTACTGCTTGTCGCGATGGCGTCATTCAGATCTCCAGCAGTAGCTTTGATGTCAGATATTACTCCTAAACCATTGCGTTCATCAGGTAATGCACTGATCAACTTTACGGGTGGTGTTGGCGGATTTGTAGCCATAGGTATTTACTCCTTTTTTGCTCCTGAAAATGGCTCATATATTAACTTATTTTTATTGCTTGCTTCGCTAATGTGCGTGTTTCTTATGATGTATTCACTGCTTGTAAATGAGAACAAATTGTGCAAAACAAGATACGAAAATGAGAAAAAATACAACATCATTGACGAAGAAGAATCAGTAGGGTCGGAGAAATTATCAAGAGGTAAAAAAATAAGTTTTGTGCTGATTTTGCTATCAATATTTTTCTGGTTTATGGGTTATAATGCTGTTAAATCGCACATGTCAGTTTATGCTACTTCAGTACTAGGAATGCCAGCGAGCGGAGTGGGGTTGATCAACTTTGCAAATGGTTTCGGCGGGGCTTTAGCACTGCTACCAGTAGCGTGGTTGTCATCAAAGATAGGTCGTAAAAAGTCGAGCTTGATAGGGTACTTTATAGCAAGTGTTGCATTCTTACCTTGCCTTTTCGTAAGTGCTGAAAATAGCTTCGGACTAGGAATATGCTTCGTGCTTGCGGGTATTGGTCTTGTCATGGTAAATGTAAATACATTGCCTATGGTATGTGAGCTTTCACGTGGTGGTAATGTCGGAAAATTCACAGGGTATTACTACGTTGCTGCGATGTCTGCTCAGGCAATATCGCCGTTTCTAGCAGGATTAGTCATGGAGAATATTCATGATAATATGATGTTCGTTTTCGCATCAGTTTGCATTGCTATTGCCTTTGTAATCATGGCTTTTGTGAAATTCGGCGATAGCAAGCCTAATAAAGAAGACGCTAAGTCAGGTGCATTAGATGCCTAATTAGGAGTGTAAATTGTTATGATTTGACTATTCTTTTATATATATATGCATAACGAATGTGTTTTTTCTAGTCTAATATTGACTTGATGTCATTTATATGTTAGAATAGTATGGTGATAAATAATAATATTATGTAATCTGTTGTTTAATTCAACAGGTCATGGAGGAAAATTATGATTTCTATTATACCTAAACCTTTACTATTGGTAGAGGGAAAAGGTAGTTTTATTGTAACTAATAAAACTTCAATTACTGGTGAGTTCCCTCACTCTATTCAAAAATTTGTTTCGGCTTTTTCTAAAGCTGGTGTATCTTTGGTAAGTGTTTCTGATAATGCTGATATTACTTTCGTTATTGATGATAGTATGGAAGTAGAGCAGTACGCTATCAACGTTACTGATAGTGATTTAGTCATCACTGCTAGTACCGAGCAAGGTGCTTTCTATGCGGTACAATCAATTCGTCTTGCGAGCATGATTGATACTTTCACTAACGCTACAGAGATAGCTATTCCAGAGATGAGCGTAGAGGATAAACCTAGGTTTGCATACAGAGGATTTATGTTTGATGAAGGTCGTCATTTCTTCGGAAAGACTGTAGTTAAACAGTTCCTTGATATGATGTCGCTTAATAAACTTAATGTATTTCACTGGCATTTGACTGAAGATCAAGGCTGGAGAATAGAGATAAAAAAATACCCAGAACTTACTTCTCATGGTAGCATTAGATCAAACACTCAGCTTAATCTTATAGGCTATGCGAAGCTGAAGGAGCTACATGATAATACTCCTTATGGCGAGGGCTTATTCTATTCTCAAGACGATATCCGTGAGATAGTTGCTTACGCTAATGATCTACATATTAATGTGGTTCCAGAGATAGATATGCCGGGTCATATCGTTGCTGCTATCAGCTGTTACCCAGAGCTTTCTTGCGAAGGTAAGAATATTGCAGTTAGTAATCGTTGGGGCGTCCTTGATAATATCGGCTGCGTCGGTGGTGATAAACTTATGCCGTTCGTTAAAGATATACTAGACGAAATCTGCGATCTTTTCCCTTATAACTATTTCCATATCGGTGGCGATGAAGTGCCTAAGACTAAGTGGAAAAAGTGTCCTAAGTGTCAGGCTAAGATCAAAGAGTTAGGTCTTAAGAATGAGAATGAACTTCAAGGCTGGTTTAACAACCAAGTCAATGAGTACTTAAAGACAAAAGGCAAAAACATGATCGGCTGGAATGAGATCCTAGAGGCGAGCGAACTTTCTGATGACACTATAGTTCAGTGGTGGACTGGTGGTGCTAAATCAAGCGGTGTTAGTGAATGGTTGGATAAAGGTAATAAAGTTGTCCTATCAAGCTGTCCGTTCTTGTATATGGATCATTTCTATGCTGTTAAGGATCTAAAGAAAACTTATTCGCTTGACCTAAATACTGCTGGTCTTAATATTGAACAAGAGAAAAATGTTTTAGGTATCGAAGCTCCGCAATGGACTGAGTATGTTAGATCTATAGAGAAACTTCACTTTAATTGCTATCCACGTATTCAAGCTCTTGCCGAAATCAATTGGACTGCAAAGGATAAGAAGGACTTCGATGACTTCGAGTATAGACTTACATCTCAGAATAGCATAATGGACGCTCTAGGCATAAACTATGCTACCCGTGACGCTTACCTATGCCAAGGCTTTAAGGGCTGGAGAAGGAAGACTAGGGCTCATGCTGAGTGGCTTTCTAATCCTGATAATGAGTTCTTAAGATATAGTCGCAATAGACCGTCAGTTAAATAGTATCTGTACTGTTAAGACGAGAGAATATAGAATAAGATTTTTGTGAATAATATAAATAATAGCCCACACGCTAATTTGCGTGTGGGCTAATTTTTTTTTCATATTTTGTAGCTGATGATTAATACAACTGATTGATTAATTATTTGTGATATCATTATCATGCACGTTGTAATGCAATATCGAGCTTGCAATATTATTGCAATATACATGTGTTACCTGCGTACGCCGTCTGTTATTGCATATCTGGTGAGTACTTTCTTTAAACATTTATGAATGAGAGTATATAAATCATGCATTACGTTCGCAAGGCACGGGTAGTATGTCACCTTTTTTGTGTTTAGGGAATAGTGTTTTGCGTTTTGTCTTGACTAAGAATATTGTTAGCACCATTATGGTGGTTATAAATTCCGCTAAAGGAAGTGCAAGCCATAGCCCGTCTAGCTTTAGGAAATGTTCTAGCAAGAATATGCTTGATACGGCAAAGACACCCGTTCTAAGCAATGAGATAATGCCAGAGGTAATACCGTCGGATACAGCAGTAAATAATCCTGATGATACTATATTGACGCCTATAAATAGGTAGCATATAGAAAATAATCGCATAGCCCGTACGCCTAATTCATATACTTGCTGATTGTCTCCTGCAAAGATCGACGTTATGTGGCTTGCACAAAGTATTGATAATCCTGTCATGATGAGACTGCATATGAATACAAATATTATACTCGAACTGAATGTTTTCTTTAAGTAGCTGTGATTGTCTGCTCCGTATTGATAGCCTATTATCGGAGCGATTCCCATAGAGTAGCCTAAGAAAAATGAGCTAAAAAGGAACTGAGCATACATTACTATCGTGATTGCTGCGATTGCATTTACTCCTGATGGTATAGTCCCTTCCGCCTCTAATGACATGATAAGGTTGTTAAATAATATTGTTACGATACTAGTCGATATTGATATTGCCATCTCCGACGAGCCATTAAGCGCTGTCTTTAATAATAACGAAGTGTTCTCGCCTTTTACTGAAGGTGATGTAAATCTTAGACCGTTTTTATTAGTGAAGAAAAATATAGTGCCTACTATAGAGGGTACAGTATATCCAATACCTGTTGCAAGTGCCGCACCTGTCAATCCAAAGTTTAATACTACTATAAATAACCAGTCGAAAAATACATTTAGCACGCCCGCTGCGACTATACATATAAGACCTAGATTAGCTTTTCCTGCCGTTACGAAGAATGATTGGTATATGCCCTGAAGACATATAAATGGTGCGAATGCAAGTAGTATCATGTATTCTTTGCAGAGCGGTGCAGTGACGTCATTTGCTCCTAACATCTTTACTATAGGATCAGCAAATATTGATATTACACCGATATATATGCTCGATATAAGTAGAGCAGTGATAACTAGCAATGAAAAAGTCTTGTTAGCTTTTTCCATGTTCCCTTCGCCCATTTGCTTGGATACTAGTGCCGTGCCACCCGTTCCGATAAGTACAGCTATCGAAAATAACATGGTTATTGATGGATATATTATGTTGATTGCCGCAAGTGCATTGTTCTTTTCTGGTACAAAGTTCGATACGAAAATACCATCGACTATTACATATAGCGACATGAACATCATCATTATTACACTCGGCAGTGCGAACTTTAATAATCCGCCAAATTTGTACTCTTTACTTATCGACTTTGCCATTATACTCCTAGCGGTATTGTTAAAATACCGTTTTTTTTATACTGTATCTGCTTATTTACAGTAGTCTTTTATACTGATTTAGCGAGCTAAAAAAAGCTTTGTATGAGATAGATAATATATATGTTATGGTATGAAAATCGGACATATATAGATCAAATATTCACTTCAAAAAAGTTATAAATTTAAAGCAATTATACCATATTTGCGTTATGCAAGTCAACTTAATGACTTACCTATCATTATACTTGCGATAATTACTTGACATTTCATTTCTTAATATATATAATATAGACAATTACGCACACATATCCAATAATTTGTCATAAAATTAATAATACTATGTATGCTGATGTAGCTCAGTGTTAGAGCACCGCCTTGGTAAGCCGAAAGTAAGCAAGAGGTATAAATCCGTAGTGCAAGTTGAAATTCACTCGCCCATGAGAAAATATAGACCATATTTTAACATTTAAAAATGCGTGAAATATGCAAATATATGACAATAAATGCAAATAAATAGATATATGCTGATGTGGCTCAGTGGCTAGAGCAGTGCCTTGGTAAGGCACAGATCGGCGGTTCAAATCCGCTCATTAGCTCCATAAAGCACCCTTTTAGGGTGCTTTTCTGCTTCATGGTAGAGTAAATAGTAGAGTTTTTTCATAAAATAGCAAAATTGCCAAAAAACACGAAAAAGAGATGTGGTCAGTTCTTCACTATCTTACATAACTTCTACCGAACGAAATATCTTGATAATTCTTTGCATTAATTAATGATTAATTGCTTGTAAGTCCTATGAAATAATATTTGTAGTATTAATTTATCACTTTGGATGAGCATACTCTTGGTAAGGGGATCGTAAGCATGAGGTATAAATCCGTAGTGCAAGTTGAAATTAACTCGCCCATGAGAAAATATAGACCATATTTTAGCATTTAAAAATGCTTAAAATATGCAAATATACGGCAATAAGTGCAAATAAATAGATATATGCTGATGTGGATCAGTGGCTAGATCTGTGCCTTGAATAGTCCCAGATCGGCGGTTCAAATCCGCTCATTAGCTCCAAAAAGCACCCTTTTAGGGTGCTTTTCTGCTTCATGGTAGAGTAAATAGTAGAGTTTTTTCATGAAATAGCAAAACCTGCAAAAAAACACGAAAAAGAGATATAGTCAGTTCCTCGCTATCTTGTATTGAACGAAATATCTTTCACTTAAATTAAAAAAATTATTTTTATACGATGCAAATTCAAAAATTATAGTGGTAACAGATGATTAAATGAGACGCTAGAATAAATAGTGTCATAAAATGCTGTAAAACATAAAAACGTATGATAGAATTCAGAAAACAAGGTAGGCATATTTAAGTATCAAGTTTGAGAAAAAATTGTTATTTAATAAATGCTATCAGGAGGGTATTGTATGAAAAAGTTCATTGTAGGAAGTAATAAATATTTGAGTGAAGAAGTGGTTGGGTATTATCATTATGATTATGTTGGTTATCAGCAAGATGGTAATCCTGATTTTATTAATCATTTAAAAAATATGAGCAATAAAAAGAATGAAATTGATTTGGTGGAAGATTTTATTAAAGCATCTGCTATAGCAACGAAAGATTTGAATGAAATTGCAAAGCAGTTAAATATATATTATCCAACTATTTGTGTAGTGCCCAGGTCTAAGTCTGAAAAAAAATACAAGCAAAGCCAGTTAATGTTTAAAAAAGTTTTAGCTAGCATTGCAGGTAATAACAATTTTAAGAATGGTACTAATGCTATTGTTAGAATTAAGGATAAAAATCAACACATAACTGGAGACTAGAAAATAACACCGGTAAAATGCCATATAAAGGCATTACTAAAGATACATGCAAGATTAATGACGAATTAGTAAAAAACAAAAATGTGATTTTAGTAGATGATATATACACTAAGAATACCAGTGTCATAGAAGATTGTATTCAATTACTATTGGATAATGGAACTAAATGTGTTATACTATACGCGACTGAAAGAGCAAAAGGAGTCTAGTATGTATAGTGATATTGCATTAAAAATTTATGCGTTAACTGCAGCGGGAGAAATCAAATCACGAGCAATTTTTTGGAATGAGTTTGCCGATAGGAATTATCTTGATAATATTCAAGCTGATCATGAACACTATGTTAACGAATTGAAAGAAAAAAATATTAGCTTAATTTGCTGCTTTGACGATAATTTTCCTAAGCTAATGTGCCAGCCTAAAAAATCAGAAAAACCATATCTTTTTGCCTACCGCGGCAACATAAATCTTTTGAATGATATATCAAACAATATAGCTGTAATTGGAGTGCTTGAGCCAACCGATAACATAATTGATAGAGAATGCAAACTAATAAATAAACTTGCAGAATCAAAGTTTACTATTGTTAGCGGGCTAGCGAAAGGTTGTGATACTTTGGCTCACAAAGTCTGTTTGCAAAATAATGGTAACACAATAGCAATTTTGCCGAGTACGATGAATAATATTTATCCAAAAGAAAACTCAGTACTAGCAGAGAGCATAGTAAATTCGAATGGATTAATTTTAACTGAATACATAACCGAGTCTAAAAGTAAATATGAGACAATAGGTAGGTTCATTGATAGAGATAGGCTGCAAGCAATGTTTGCACAGTCAGTAGTTTTAGTGGCGAGTTTCAGGCATGGTGAAGGGGATAGTGGATCACGGCATGCGATGAAAAAAGCAAAAGAGTATAATAGAAAATCGTATGTGATGTTTAATGATAAAACTGATAAAGGATTATTAGTTTTTGGACTGAATGAGTTGTTCGTAAGCGAAGGAGTTCCTGTTTTAACTGAGAAGGAGATTAGTGATCTAAATAATGAAAAACTGCGATCATTGTAGATTTAGACGATTAACTTGTCAGTTCGACTATGTTAAATAATGATGCTTATAATTTTGCGATAGAAAAATATGGTTATGAAAGAATAGATACAGAAGAACGAATTACTAGAGATAGTTTGGGTATTGATAATGTAGAAGTTATAAATAAAATAATAGAGGAAAAACAAAAGTATTTTCTTAAAGAGTGGATGCCTTATAGATTAATTATCAATGATAAACTTTTGAAAATAATTGTAAAATACAACAAAGAGAAATGCTATATTTGGACTAAAGCCGATAAAAGTAGGGCGACTGAAATGTTCAATTATTATAAGCTAGATCGCTATTTTAATAAAATTATTTTTGACTCTAAATTAGATGTTAATCATTTAATTTGCATGATTCAAGAAAAAACAAAATGTAGCAAGTTAATTATTTATGAAAACGATGTCACTTTATTTTTGAATGAAAAATGTGAAAGAGTGTTGCAAGATATTAACTTTACAGTACATGAATATGTTGTTTCTTGAAGAAATTATATGGATAGAAATAAATCATAAGCGAATACATATACAATATAAATAGACGCACATAAGCCTTTTAATTAGGTCTTATGTGCTTTTTTTTATTATTGTTATGAATGCTTGCTAGCATTTTACGTTATAGACTCTGTAATATATGTGTTTTGTAGCAGCATTTAAGGACAAAGGCAATTTGGATGAGCACATCCTTTGCAGATACAGTATTAATCACTTTATGTATAATAAATTATACAACTTATATGCTAATTTATCACTTTGGATGAGCATACTCTTGGTAAGGGTGTGCTCTACCAAAAATAGAGAAAGTAGTGCAAGATAGAGAAGATAGTGCAAGATAGAGAAGATATTGACTATGTAGAGTTGTCTTTGTAGAGTAAATAGCTTGTAGTAATAACAAATAGTGCAAGATATTGCGAATTAATGCAAAATAATATGATATATGATTGATTAAGTATAATTAACAAAAGTACATAATAATACAGAAGTTAACACAAATTAAGTTAATTATAAAAGTTATAGCAAAGATAGAGCACCATATTATGGTGCTTTTTGGCTTTGTGGTAGAGTAAATGGTAGAGTTTCTTAGTAGATTGT
>CAMQWP010000002.1 GCA_947038565.1 uncultured Clostridia bacterium | reverse complement strand
CTGATGAGGAAGGTATCGTTATCTCTCTTGTAGAAGATGATGAGACTGATGAGGATGAAGATGGCATTAGTGTTACTTTCACTAGTGTAGAATAATTTTAAATATGAATGCAAAACGCACCACAGACTTTTAGTCGGGGGTGCGTTTTTTTCTCTTTTATATATCATATTGCTGATATTTATATTGTGCTTTATGTCATAATGCTGATATGATTGTATTTTATATAACTATACTGATATAATTACAATTATAGCTAGATAATAGTAGCTAGCATGTATTTGCGTAAATCTAATTACTGATCAGTAAGATCCTGATTATTTAAGACTGGGTCGCTATCAGATGTTTCCACGCTCTCATTGTCCGTAGTTTCGCTGTCAAACTTAGATAATTCTACGTCAGTAATTGCTATGCTACTGTTTAGATATTTGTCTATTTGCTTGCTTAGTAGCATGTATAATACGCCTGCAATTGTGCCATTTATGCCTGATTTCATGATGTTAAAAGGTAGTATCGCAGGTAGTAATAGTGATATGACCCCCTCTCGAGGTACGCCCATAAAGATAGGTGTAAGCAGTACATTAAAAGATATCGAGCCTATCAGCCAGCCTATCACGCCGACTACTATTGATATAGAAAGACTTGCTATCTTTGGCAATTTGCTATCTTTAATAAACCTAAACAGTATTCCGCCAGTAAGCACAAAAGCACCCGTAGCGATTATATGCATTAGTATGCCGATAGCACCTCCGCCAAAAGAGAACGCAAGACCTTGGATCAATGACACGATAACCGTTACCATCATTCCCGCCATTGGACCGTAAATAAATGTCGCCATCATGATAGGTATATCTCCCGCATCGTACTCCAAAAATGGTGCGATAGGGAAGGGCTGTATCCTTAAAAATGGTATCGCGACTAATATGATAGACATAGCAGACATGACCGCCATGCCAGTAATTCTTTTTGTAGACATGTATTATATCCTCCTAAAAAAAAATGCACCCGCTAAAAGGGCACATAATGAGATAAGGATATCTTCGTAAATCTAGCTATAGCGTACGTGATACAGAATGTATCATAAGCATGCACGCAATATATAAATACTGCGACATAATATAAGTATAGAAATACGGTATAAGATAACTTTTCACATCCAGACTATTACTGTCGGTGTAGGAATTACGCCTACTCGGCACACGAAAAATCGTGTGTTCACGGACTATACCGTCGGTGAGGAATCGCACCTCGCCCCAAAGCTATGGTATAAGTGTACTACATAAAAGCAGTAAAAGCAAGCATTATTTGTGAAATATTTTAAAATGTTTTTATGTATGTGGCAAATACTACTTGCAAATAATGCGGAAAAGATATATAATATTTGTATGGAATATATAGTAAAAAGTCTACAAGAGACACAAGAGCTTGCGAAAAAGTTAGCTAAAATATTAAATGGTGATGAGATAATCCTGATATCGGGCGACCTTGGTGCGGGCAAGACAACCTTTACGAAAGCACTTGCTGAAGGGCTAGAGGTCACTGACCTAGTTACAAGCCCGACTTTTGCTTTTATGCGTGAGTATAGCGGTAGGTGTAAGTTATCGCATTATGATATGTATCGAGTAGAGGACGAGGACGAGCTATTTGAACTAGGGCTGTCGGACAATCTTTATGAGGCGGGAGTTTGCGTTATTGAGTGGAATAAATTCACTGAGTTCCCCGATGAGAAATGTATAATTCGGATAGAGATAACCAAGCTAGGCGAGAGTGAAAGAAATTTCGATATCAGCACTTCTACGGAGTGTGACTGTCTTGAAAAGTTGAGTATTTAGTGTGGTTTGTATGTTAAAAATATAAGCATAAGTATTATATTATAATACAATATATGCGTGCTAGGCGTGCGTGAGTCATAGAAAATCATGACATTTGCGTGATATATAGGAGGGTTTATGAAAGGTATATATATAGATAGTTGCAGTGCAAGGCTGATAGTTATCGCGGTGTGCGATGACCGTATCGCGGTACGTCAATCTAATGGCGAGAGTCTTAGGCATAATCATTTGATACTTAATTATCTGGACGAGGCATTGCTTGAGGTCGGACTTGCTATAGGCGACGTCATACATATCGCATGCGGAATCGGCCCTGGATCATTCACTGGTATCAGGCTCGGAGTCACTACTTGTAATGGCTTGGCATTTTCTAATGGTGCATGTCGCATAGCTATGAACACTTTTGAAAGTATTGCATATAATACTAGTGATGACACTCTAGTCCTTATCGACGCTAGGCATAATAACTACTACGGCGGTGAGTTCAATAATGGCGTGGAAGTCAAGTTATCTAACTATACGACAGAAGATATAACCACTTTTGACGGCAATGTCATAGTGTGGGACGGCACTCATAACGTAGATAATATACTCGCTGTGATGTCTAGCAAGATAGAAAAAGAGCAGTTCGTGTCGCAGTTATCGCCTTTGTACCTGAAGAAATCTCAGGCGGAAAGGGAGGCGGAATGATAAATTTTCAGCTGATTTGCGATGTGGATAATACTACTATTAGCTATTTGCAAGAGATCGCAGTCATGGAAAAAAAGTATTTTAAATCGCCTTGGACGGTAGAAATGCTTGCCTCGTCACTATGTTCGTCAGCCGTTATTGTGATAGCTACCGACGACGAATGTGATGATAAATTAGTCGGTTATGGTGGGTTTTATACCACTGGCGATATTACAAATATAGCAGTAAGTGCGGAGTATAGAGGTCGGGGATTGGGTAAATCCATAGTCGACTTGATGATAGATAATGCGAAAACTCTATCAGTAGACACACTTTTCCTTGAGGTAAGAGTGGGCAATACTATTGCAATTAATTTATATGATAAGTGCGGTTTTAAACATATTCATAACCGCAAGAGATACTACGAGGACGGCGAAGACGCAATGATTTTTTCTCGGGAGGTATAGATTATCAATTATAATATTATCGGCAATGGCGACAAATTAATAGTTTTTCTACATGGTTTTGGTGGTGACTTTTCGAGTTTTCACGAAGCCTCTAGTAGGCTTAGTTTAAGATATAAGTGTATGCTTGTATCTTTTTTTGACGAGCAACCGCTAAGACCGCTTGACCTTGACGACTATTGCAACTATGTAGAGGAGTGTATCCAGCTAGTCGAGGCTAAAGAGGTAATAGTGGTCGGGCACTCATTTGGTGGTAGAGTTGGACTAAGGCTAGCTGTCAGGCGTGTGATAGATAAGCTAGTACTCGTGGACAGTGCGGGGCTTAAGCCACGTCGCAGTCTTAGCTATTATTATAAGATATACTCTTATAAAGCGAAGCGGAAACTAGGGCTTGACACTAGCGGTTCTGGTAGTAGTGACTATAGGAGTATGTCTCCGATCATGAAGAGAACTTTTGTAAGCATAGTAGGTACTTTTCAGGACTTTGAACTAGAACATGTACATATACCTACACTCATTATTTGGGGGGATATGGATCGCGAAACGCCTATGTATATGGCGAAAAAACTAAGCAAAAAGATAAAGGATAATAAGATCATAGTGTACGAAGGAGCGGGGCATTTTAGTTATTTAGAACGTCCTGAATTGTTTGAGAGAAATCTTAGAAGTTTCTGCAATTAGGAGGTCACTATGACAGCGATTATTTACGTACTATTTTCTATTATCTCACTTATGCTAGCGGTGAGGTTTATTAATTATATTCAGCTAGCAGGCTACAAATTAGTAATGACAAAGAAAGATCTATCACAGTATTTGTACCTTATAATATCTGCAACTATCAGCGTGATTATCATAATAATATTCGGTATATTTAAGTCGGAAACACTAGATATAATCGGTATGTTCCTATCACTTATACCTATGATTATGCTAGTAATACTAGACATGGCAAAGCCGAAAAAAACACCTCTAAAACTGACCGCTAGAGTAATAAGAATATATTTCACTCTGACGCTATTAGTATTAGGCGAGGGGTACTTGTTCTACCACTTATCGACAGTTACAAATATGAATATATCATCGTTTTTATGGGCAGGGTTTGTGCTGTTGCCTATAATCGTGAGGGGTGCTGTATTTATCAACTTACCAATAGAATTACTTATAAAATGGTATTATTTTGAAAGGGCAAAAAAAAGACTTTCCGATCGTCTTGATATCATAAGAATAGGCGTAACTGGCTCTTATGGCAAGACGTCAGTTAAGGATATAGTAGCGAAAATGCTTTCAGTTAAATACAATGTTGTTAGCTCTCCACATAGCTACAATACTCCTATGGGTTTTGCGAAAACTGTAAGCAAAATAGGTGTAGATACAGAAGTGCTTGTAATGGAGATGGGGGCTAGGAAAAGAGGTGAGATATCCGTTCTTTCAAAGGCGGTGAATCCAGATATAGCAATGCTTACTGGTATAGCACCATGTCACTTGGAAACATTTGGAGATATTGAGAATATTATCCTTGCAAAAAGCGAGATTTTAGACGGGCTGAAGTCGGGCGGAATGGCTGTATATAATGGTAGCAATTTATATCTCAAATCCATGTTTGAGAATTGCCCGATAGAGCATAAAGAATTAGTGCGACCTGATAACGGTTATGCTATAGTTACCGACTATGATACGTCATCATCGGGCAGTGAATTTATACTACATATCGGCGGTGAAAGTGTGCCAGTAACTACTAGGCTTATAGGCGAGCATAATGTGCAAAATATACTTATGGCGACGACCGTTGCAAGTAAGCTAGGCGTGACGCTTGATGAAATAGCGGAGTGCATTTACAACCTAGAGAGTACACCGCATAGGCTTGAAGTGACAAGGTCAAATGGTATCACTATAATAGACGATAGTTATAATGCAAATCCTATAAGTGTAGACGTTTCGTTGCGTACACTGGCACTTTTCAGCGAAAGACGTGTCGTAATAGTGCAAGGAATGGTAGAGCTTGGCGAGGCGACATTTAGAGAAAATTATGAGCTGGGAGTGAAATTATCTTCTGTAGCGGATATAGTAATAGTAGTCGGGCCACTTGCGGAAACTATCAAAAAAGGTGCAATTGATGCGGGGTATAATCCTACGAAAATAATCGAGTATCCTACGCTAAAAGTAGCTACAAGTCACTTCGGCGAGATACTAAAGGCAAATGACGTAATGCTTATTATAAATGACTTGCCAGATAATTATTAAATAGTATGATTAGCACGAGGCAATATGAGTTAAAATGTGATATTTACTCAGTAGAAAGTGATGATAAAATCGAAGAAAATAATCATGATAAAATATATAAATAAAACAACAATAGAGGTGGTACAAAAGTATAAAGAATGCGAACTGATAATTGATATAAGATATCTAAAATACTCCTGATGAATTGTATAATAATAAAGCTGAAATTAACGTAATAAAATAGCAGTAAATAGGTGTTGAAAGCCTATACAAATAGGAGTGTTAATCATGAGAAATATAGCAGTAATGTATGGTGGTGATAGCGTCGAGTCTGATGTGAGTATTATCAGTGCGACGATAGCAATGAGTGGGCTTAGTATGGCGGATTATAAAGCGTATCCTATATACATAAGAGACGGCAAAATGTGGCTAGTGGGAGGAGAATTTGCACAAAACCTGACCACGTATACAAAGACTAAAAAGGGCATGATGAAACAGGTGATATTGCTCGAAGGTTCGCTGTATGAAAAGATATGGTGGAGGCTAAAGAAAATATGCGATATTGACTGTGCATTGCTAGCTACTCATGGCGGTATTGGTGAGAATGGTGGCGTGCAGGGATTGCTTGAGTATTGTGATATCCCGTATACATCGAGTGGTGTCAAAGGCTCGGCTATTTGCATGGATAAAGAGATGACGCATAGACTCACAAAACTACTAGGAATATCTACAGTTAAATACCATATCGCTATGGAGAATACTTCTGCAAGCAGTATAGAAAAGGCATTTGAGCAATTAGGCTCTGATGTGATAGTCAAGCCGAATAGTTTAGGTAGCTCGGTAGGTATCGCAAATGTATCCGATACTCATGCTTTGCATGTAGCTGTGGCTGATGCGTTTAGGTATGATGATAAGGTGCTTATAGAGGAGCGAGTGGAAAATCTAATAGAGCTTAATTGTGCTATAGTCAGGACTACTGGTGGGCTTGTAATAAGTGACGTGCAAGCAGTCGGGTTTGAGGGTGATTTCTTCGACTTTGAAGAGAAGTATATCAATGAAAAGTCTGAGAGTGAGCATGCGGAGATAATACCTAGACATCTGCAAAATAAAGCCGTGCTATGGACTAGAAAAGCATACACCGAACTGGATCTCTCTGGCGTGGTTAGGATAGATTATTTGTATGATAAAGTATCAGGTAAGTTGTATCTAAATGAGATAAATACTATACCCGGTTCGCTTGCTTATTATCTTTTTGCGGGAAAGGGTCTTGACATGACGGATATCACAAGAGAGATGATAGAATGTGCGATAATCTCTCACGATAAATCTAGCAAAATAGTCAAGAAATTTAGTAGTAGTATATTAACTATTAGAGAAAATAATGCGTCCAAACTATTGCAAAAAATCCGCAAATAGTGTATAATAGTCTTTAGTACTAGCAATAAGCGTGCGAATACACGAGTTGCGTATGGTACTGAATAAAAGACTATTAAGGCAGGTGGACAATGGCTAAAATTAAGATGACTACGCCTATCGTAGAGATGCAGGGCGACGAGATGACTAGGTATATATGGGACTGGATAAAAGAAATCCTTATCAATCCTTACGTGGATTTGAGGACTGATTTTTATGACCTTGGACTAGGCGAGAGAGATAAGACTGATGATCAAGTCACTGTAGAAAGTGCTAATGCTATTAAAAAATACGGAGTGGGTGTAAAGTGTGCTACTATTACTCCTAATGCTGGGCGTATGACTGAGTACAACTTAAAGCAAATGTGGAAGTCGCCTAATGGAACTATCCGTGCTATCCTTGATGGTACAGTATTCCGCGCACCGATACTTGTAGAGGGTATTATTCCTTATATCCCGACATGGACAGCACCTATCACTATTGCTCGTCATGCCTACGGAGATATCTACAAGAATGTAGAGAGCAAAGTCGCAAAGGGTGGCAGTGCTAAACTTGTAATAGACGACGAGAACGGTAAGAGAGAGATAGAGATATTTGACTATGCAAAAAGCGGTGGTATCGCTATGGGTATGCATAATACTGATGAGAGTATCACTAGTTTTGCAAGAGCATGTCTTAACTATGGACTTGACACAAAGCAAGACGTTTGGTTTTCTACGAAGGATACTATCAGTAAGATATATGACCACACTTTCAAAGATATATTTGAAGAGATATTCAACGCTGAATATAAAGAGCGTTATGAGGCGGCAGGCATTGAGTATTTCTATACTCTAATAGACGACGCTGTGGCAAGAGTTATCCGTAGCAACGGCGGTTTTATATGGGCATGTAAGAACTATGACGGAGACGTTATGTCTGACATGGTCGCAACTGCTTACGGTAGCTTAGCTATGATGACAAGTGTACTAGTATCGCCAGAAGGTCATGTAGAGTACGAGGCTGCACATGGTACAGTAACTCGCCACTATTACAAATACCTAAAGGGTGAGGACACTTCTACTAATCCTATCGCAACTATATTCGCATGGACTGGTGCTTTTAGAAAGCGTGGTCAAATGGATTCAAATATAGAGCTAGTAGCGTATGCTGATGCTGTCGAGAGAGCAAGTATCAAAGCTATAGAGAATGGTTACATGACTGGCGACTTAGCAATGATATTCAAGAAAGAGGGTACTAATGTTGTAAAATGCAACACTCGTGACTTCCTAATCAAAATAGCTGAGTACATCGAGTTATAATTATCTGAATATATCTAAAACTATAATCTAAATAGATTTAATCATAATGATAAAATACAATCCTCATCTACACAATATTGTAGGTGAGGATTTTTATATATTCTAAGATAGTACCCCACTATAATAAAACTAATCAATATTGACTATAGCTCAATATTATGATATAATATGAAAGTAATATAATATAATAATAAATAAATACTCTGTAACAAGTGTGATGATGATATAGAAGGAGAGATTATGTTAGAAAAAGAAAACAAAATTACTGGTAAATCCATCAAAGAAAAACTCGTAGCAGATGTTTTTTTGAGTCAAAAGGTCGCATTGGTTGCAATGATTTTAAGCATAGTATCAATAATTCTATTTACTGTATATGCGATCGTGAGCACTGCAATACCTAATATGCAATATATTGAAATGCCTGGACGTGCATATTCGATTATTTTGAGTGCGATATTATTTGTGCTGGTAATCGGACTGGTTTGTATTAATTTTGCTGATCATATCAAGCCATTATCGCCTTCGATTATAAAAACAACAACTTTAGTATTTGTCATTCTAATTTCGATATTTGCATTTTTAAAATTAATCAATGATCTAACTGGATATCATCTATATATATTTATAGCTCCGATATACATAATAGTAGGAGTGGTGTGCATTATGACATATTGCAAAGAGCGAGCTTATGAAAGTAGACAATCAATAGATAGCATGATAGACGTTACGAATGACGATAGCGGTGAGGCGAGCGGTGTTAATTCGTTCGTATCATTTTTCTGGGGAGTAGTGGCTGTATGTTTTGCTTTAGGTTTATTTACTATTTCAGTAATCCCTTACATAGGAGTAATTAACGTTTTATCATTTTTCCCGATCATGCTATATTCTTATGTTTTCGGTTGGAGAAAAGGCATTTCTTGCTCAGTAGTGTTTATAAGTATTTTCAGTTTCCTTATGTTCGGTAGTCAAATTTCCCCGATGATAATAACTTATTTAATATTGCCTTTCATATCAGTATTTGTCTCAAAAGTCAAGAAATTACCGATCGCTATTCTTCTAGGCGGATTGCTTATAACCATCGTTCAGTTAGTTTTAAATTTGATATTGAATATACCATTTTACTTACAGCATGAATCATATCTTGATGTGATGTTGATTACTGTCTTAGGTAGTATGTTCGGTAGTATTTTTGCTACGGGCATGATTATTCTAGCTACGAAAATACCTGCTACTAATAGGTACATGGATAGAGTAAAGGCGAACTTCTTGCGTGGGAATACCGCTCGCAGTGCTAGGAATAGTAAATATTATCTCGAGGCTGATGAGGCACTTTATACTTATGACGACGATGATGACACTTGTGCGGACGTAGAGTTGACACCGAAAAGTGACGACTTCGATAGTGACAATTATAATAATAAGATTGACGGTTATGATACGGATGAGGGCTTAAAGATAGACGCTGATTATTTGTCAAAGTACGATACCGAAGACGAAACCTTGTGCGTAGACGCTAATGCGGGCGAAGTTGCAAATGATGAAGTAAGTAATGGAGAAGTCAGCAACGGCGGAGAAGTAAATTTTTAATGCAAAGACATTGTTTTACTACAGTTAATTAGTCGTTAATGCAAGTATATTGTTTTGCTACAGTTTATTTGTTGTTAATGCAAGTATATTGTTATAATACGCTTAATTAAATTGTATTCTAAAGACACATTATTTTGTAACAGTTAAAAAATTTGCAATAAAACAAGAATTAATATAATAAAAATCCCCGTGTATCTTCTATGATATACGGGGATTTTAGTATTTGAAATAATTTATATGTTTATTTAGCAATATATATTATATTTAGCATTACATATTGTATTTATTATTTTTATATATACTGTTTGGTTTAATAATATTTACAATTTGTGTGGGTTATTTTTGTTTCAAGTACTCTAGGTGATTATTCGGTGCGACGTAAGCGGTGCTTTGATTAGAATATGTTACCATGCCAAGATTACCCGACGCATCACGCTTTACATTTTTCCTAGAAGTGTAGTCTACGGCTACCTTGTCATTCTCCGAGCCTTGAGAGTAATATCCCGCTAGCTCGCAAGCGAACTGGATAACTTCATTTGGTGGAACTTCTCCGCTCTCGATAAATATGATGACATGTGAGCCATGATATCCTAGAGTATGCAACCACATATCCCCGCCGTTTGCTGTCTTGAAAGTAAGTTTATCGTTTTGGATATTGTTTTTGCCGACTGCGATCAAATGCTCCATGTATTCGTAAAGCAGTGGAGAGCCAGCTTTGACGCCTTTTCGTTGTTTATTCTTCATCTTCTTTATTGCCCCGATAGCGAATAATTCTTCTTCTATCTGTAATAAATCATTTGGAGAATTGCAAACTGATAAATTCGCCTCAATACTACCAGTGTAGTCTAGTATTGATTTTGTTTCGTCTATTTGTCCGACGATCACGTCTAGAGTACGCTTTAGTTTGTTGTATTTTTTAAAATAATCTTGTCCGCACTTTGATGGCGAATATTGAACATTAAGCGGTATAGTTATCTCTGGCATACCGTCTACATAATAATCAGTCGTCACAAGCTCGGTGTCGCCCTTTGATAGCTTATATAGATTGCTAGTGATAAGCTCGCCATACTTTCTGTAAATGTCCATATTCTCGCACTCAGTAAGTTTTAATTGAGCTTTTTTTAGTTTCTTATCATTACGACTGCGGTACTTTTTTAATGCACCATATAAGTGCTTTGATTTCTCGCGGTGACGCTCGCTGATATCCTTGCGTAGTGTAAGGCTCTGTATCGCCTCAGACATGCTAGAAGTAGCACTGAATTGGTTATCACAGCTACCGTATTCTTTCACAAAATAATCGACAGCATTGCCTTTCTCGTCTACGCTCACGCACGGAGAAAAGTCCGCTCTATCGAATATGTTGAACATAGTATCAAAAGATGTAGTAATGCTAGATATTTGATCGGTAGTAAGTGGCTCGACTATGTCTAGACTAACTTTTGACATATGCACTATCTCTTGTGCGGAAATGTATGCAAGTCCGCCGATATTGCTTAGGATATACTTTGCGATATTTGGCTCTGTAGGGTAGTCGATAGCACTATCTACGTTATATAATGATAGGCATTTTGCAATACCATCACTGTCAAACGGTGATATTTTCGCCTGATCAGGGACTGTATATGTCGCTGATGGTAGCACGCAACGCTTTGTTGCCATGTCGAAAGATACTTGCTTTACTACGTCAGATATTCGCATTTTGTCGTTTACTAATAAGATATTACTATATCTTCCCATCATTTCCGCGATAAGATGAAGTTTTATGGTATCTTTTAGCTCGTTCTTCGATATAATAGCTATGTCGAAGATCCTGTCGCTTGCAAGAAGTCCGACACTCTCGATAACTCCGCTAGTTATGTACTTTCTAAGGTGCATGCAAAACTGCGGTGCGGTCATAGGGTTTTCCTTTTTGATAGTAGATAGGTGTATGCGTGGGTTCTGGGCATTGCATGATATCACCAGACTATGCTTGACTCCGTGCGAACGTATAGTCATCACTATCTCGTCCTTTTCAGGCTGATATACTTTCTCTATTTTTCCGCCAGCAAGTTGGCTGTTAAGCTCTAATGCTAGGGCGTTTAATGTTAATAAATCATTCGGCATATGGTTTCTCCTTTTCTACTCCGTAATTATACCTCTTGCGTGTATTTTTAATCATTTACATCATTTTATGTCATAATTACTCGGCTTTATTACCAGTAGTATACTATACTTTTTGCTTTTTATCAATTAAATTTGTAAAAACATTACTAATTATTGCGGAAATCATTGCATTTTGTCTCAAGTTGTGATATTATATTGAAAGTATCAAGTACATTTTAGTACTTATAATTTGAATTTATCAAGTGTAGGAGTATATTATGAATTACAATAAAGAGATTTTAGAAAATAGTGAAATTAAGTACATTATCGATGTTCCAGCTGATGATTGGAAACAGGCTATCTTAGAGGCTTATAACAAGACTAAGAGCAAGTTCTCTATCGAAGGCTTCCGTAAGGGCAAAGTGCCTATGAAAGTTATTACTAATATGTATGGCGTTGGCGTATTCTTTGAGGACGCTCTTGACATCATCTTACCTACAATATATAGACAGCTTTTAGACGCTGAAACTGAGCTTATGCCAGTTGCTCAGCCTGATTTCGATATCGTTGCGATATCTGATACTGATCTTAAACTTAGCTGTGTTGTTACTGTTAAGCCTGAGTTTACTGTCGCTAAATACACTGGTCTTAACTTAAAGCAAGACGCTGTTAAGATCACTAAAGAAGACGTTGACGCTGAGGTTAACACTGCTTTAGAGAAAGCTGGTGCTTGGGAGGCTATTGAAGGTCGTCCAGCAATGAAGGGTGATACTGTTATCCTTGATTTCTCTGGTAGCGTTGATGGCGTTAAGTTCGAGGGCGGTACTGCTGAAAAGCAGAGCCTAGAGCTTGGTTCTGGTATGTTCATTCCTGGCTTTGAAGAGCAGGTTGAGGGCGTATCTATCGGTGAGGAGAAGAACGTAACTGTTACTTTCCCTGCTGAGTACGGTGCTGATAATCTTGCTGGTAAAGACGCTGTTTTTGCTATCAAACTACACGAGATCAAGTCTAAGTCTCTTCCAGAGCTAAACGACGAGTTCGCTAAAGACGTAAGTGAGTTTGATACTCTTGCTGAGTACAAGATGGATATCTTAAATAGACTTGAGAAGACTGCAACTGAGAAATCTGTCCGTGAGATGGAGAATAAAGTAATCGACGCTATCGCTGACGCTACAGAAGTTTCTATTCCTGACGCTATGATCGAGTCTCAAGTAGCTGACATGATCGAAGAGTTTGAGTACAGACTTACTTCTCAAGGCATGAAAGCTGATGATTACTACAAATACACTAACTCTTCTCGTGACGAGTTGAAAGTTAAATATAACGAGACAGCTGATAAGCAGGTTAAAGTTCGTCTAGTTATGGAAGCTATCATCATTGCTGAAAAGATGTCTGCTACTGAAGATGAGATCAATGCTAAAATAGCTGATTTCGCTAAGGGCGCAAGCAAAGATGTAGAGGAGTTCAAGTCAACTATGCACCCTCAACAGGCTATGTATATCGAGAATCAAATCGTAACTGACAAACTTATTGCTTTCCTTTTGGATAGTAATGTAGCTAAATAATTTTATATTAGCTTAATTGTCGCTATATGCTTGGTGTTCGAGTGTTTTATGCTCGGCTAGACTAAGAGTGTAGTATCGCTTTAAAATATTGACTGGTCGCATGATTATTCTTGCAGGTATTGGTTATAATATTTTAATGTAGCACTTATTTATTTTAAATACACTAAAGATATAGTTATCCTGCGTAATTTTCGTTGGGTAACTATATCAATTTATGCGTGTTTTTATAGTTTTTTGTGCGTATTTATATACTAATCGTTGTTAATTTGGAGGTTTTATTATGAATTTAGTACCTATGGTTGTCGAACAGAACGGACGCGGAGAGAGGTCTTATGATATTTACTCTAGGCTTTTAGAGGACAGGATTATTTTTATTACTGGCGAGATCAATGACACTACTGCAGATATTGTGGTTGCTCAATTGATTTTCCTTGAGGGAAAAGATTCTGAAAAGGATATTTCTATATATATCAATAGCCCAGGCGGTAGCGTTACTGCTGGTATGGCTATCTTTGATACTATGAATTACGTTAAGTGTGATATCAGTACTATTTGTATTGGTCTTGCAGCGTCAATGGGTGCTTTCCTACTTTGTAGTGGCGCTAAGGGCAAGAGATATTCTCTTCCTAACTCTGAAGTAATGATCCATCAGCCTTTAGGCGGTGCACGTGGTCAGGCTAGTGATATCGCAATTCATGCGGAGAATATACTTAAGACTCGTGATAGACTTAACAGAATACTTGCTAAAAATACTGGCAAATCTGTAGAAATGATAGCGAAAGACACTGATAGAGATAACTTTATGAGTGCAGAAGAGGCTCTTGAGTAT
The DNA here is from genome assembly GCA_947038565.1 of uncultured Clostridia bacterium. GTDB lineage: Bacteria > Bacillota > Clostridia > Christensenellales > UBA3700 > MGBC100798. Next base: position 236,157 of record CAMQWP010000002.1, on the reverse strand, counting down.
GGACTTATTGACCAAATATTCGAGAAACGTGCTTAATTATTAGGAGATATAATGGCTAAAGATTTAGAATGTAAATGCTCACTATGCGGTAAGTTAGAGTCTGAAGTGGAAGAGATGATTTCTGCACCGAACGGCGTCTTTATATGTAACTACTGCGTAGAAGTGTGTAATGATATTATTAAAAATAAATTGAATTCGAAGAAAGTCAGTACTGATACCGACTTCAATTTGCTTACTCCGCAAGAGATAAAAGCTAAACTTGATGAGCATATCGTAGGTCAAGATCAAGCTAAAAAAGTATTATCTGTAGCGGTGTATAATCACTATAAAAGAATAGGCAATGCTAAGATTTCTGATGACGATGAAGTCGTATTAGAGAAAAGTAATGTGCTTATGCTTGGCCCTACTGGTAGTGGTAAAACGCTTCTTGCAAAAACGCTTGCAAAGATACTTAATGTGCCTTTTGCAGTAGCTGATGCGACTACTCTTACTGAGGCGGGTTATGTCGGTGAGGACGTGGAAAATATCCTTTTGAAACTTATTCAAGCCGCTGATTTTGATATCAAGAGAGCGGAAATAGGTATTATATACGTTGATGAGATCGACAAGATCGCTAGAAAAAGCGAAAATGTTTCTATCACTCGTGACGTGTCAGGTGAGGGCGTTCAGCAAGCACTTTTAAAGATTATCGAGTCTACCGTTGCGAATGTTCCTCCTCAGGGCGGAAGAAAACATCCTCAGCAAGAAACTATACCTATCGACACTACTAATATATTATTTATTTGCGGTGGTGCATTCGTAGGTCTTGATAAGATCATCGAAAAACGTCGTGACAAATCTTCACTAGGCTTTGGCTCAGAGATCAAGTCACTAAGTGACGCTTACGGTAAGATCACAGCAGAGATACAGCCTAACGATCTAGTAAAGTTCGGTCTTATCCCTGAGTTTGTCGGTCGTGTGCCTATCGTTGTTGGTCTTGATGGACTAGATCAAGATGCACTAGAGAAGATACTTGTCGAGCCTAGAAACTCTATAATGCGTCAGTATTCTAAGATGTTTAGCTTGGACAAAGTAGAGCTTGAGCTTACTCGTGAGGCTATAAAAGCTATCGCGGTGAAAGCTATCGGTCTTAAGACTGGTGCAAGAGGCTTAAAGGCTATAGTCGAAAATAGCTTGCTTGATTTGATGTTCGAGATACCTTCTGATAAAACTATCACAAAAGTCATCATTGATGGCGATACTGTTAGTGAAGGCGTTCCTCCTATCATCATAAGAGCGACTAGCGAAGAAGTTGTTGCTGATACGTCAGTTGATAAAAGTGATGTAATAGCATAATAATATAAATTATGGCGGACTAGAATATTTTAGTTCGCCTAATTTAGCTTTAATTGTGTATAATGTATATTATAATACGCACATATTATAACACGCGTAATAATTATATTATATACTATACAATACTATAACTCTATAGCTCAGCACTTCGGGTGCGGAGTATGGAGTGATACATAAGAGGTAGAGATGAAAGTAATAGTAATAGGTGCAGGTCCTGCGGGCATGATGGCTGCGATAACTGCTGCTAAACTTGGTGATGAAGTTATTCTTTTAGAAAGGAATGACAAACTTGGCAAGAAGTTATATATCACGGGCAAAGGCAGATGTAACATAACTAATGATTGTGATAATCGTGAGTTTATAGCTAGCGTTGTGACTAATCCTAAGTTTTTAATGAGTGCTATATCTAAGTTCAGCACTGCCGATACTATGAATTTATGCCGAGAGAATAGGCTGAAGATAAAAGTCGAGCGAGGCGGAAGGGTATTCCCTGAGTCGGACAAGGCAAATGATGTCATCAGAATGTTCGAGGATATGCTATTTGATAACGGTGTACGTGTGATGGTCGGTGCGAGGGTGGATAATATCCTTACTGAAGATGGCAAGATCACTGGAGTTAAGGCAAACGGTAAAACTTTTGATTGTGAAAAAGTAATCATTGCGACTGGTGGTAAATCATACCCTGCGACTGGCTCGACTGGTGATGGCTATGAGTTCGCAAGACGTCTTGGACATAATATTACACCGATACTACCAGCATTAGTAGGTGTAAACTTTAAAGACGAGAGCGTATCAGAGTTAGCAGGGCTATCACTGAAGAATGTTTCCGCGACAGTAATGCGTGACGGAAAAGTACTTGCGAGCGAGTTCGGCGAGATGTTATTTACACATACGGGCGTATCAGGGCCTATCATACTATCATTGTCTAGCAAGATTAATAAATTGCAAGGCAAGCTAAATATGATAATTGACTTGAAGCCGAGCCTTAGTGAGGAAACTCTTGGGGCGAGACTGCTACGTGATTTTGATGCGAATGTCAATAAGGAGTTTAGGAATGCGATAGGTGATATTACTGTAAAAGCACTTATTCCTATCATTATCCAAAAGTCAGGCATTGATCAGTATAAAAAAGTACATCAAATTACTCGCGAAGAACGTATTAAATTCGTACACGCTATTAAAAATTTAACATATGAGATAAAAGATTTATGTGGCGTTGCTAGTGCTATAGTCACTGCTGGCGGTGTGGATACTCGTCAGATATCACCACGCGACATGCAGTCTAAGTTAGTATCAGGCTTGCATTTTTGCGGTGAGGTAATAGACGTGGACGCTGTTACGGGCGGATTCAATATCCAGATAGCGTTATCTACAGGTTATTTAGCGGGCGGACATAATTAGTTTTGGTTGAGTAAGTAAAATTTGGAAAATGTAAGGAAAAGCAACATTATAATCATTAAAATATGGCATAGGGTTGCTTTTTTTCTTAAAATATAATATAATCATTATAATTGGTACGCAATACTGTTAGTCGCTCAAACTAATACTTTGAGGCTATCCGAAGGTATTGTGACTAATGATGATTAAATCTTTTAAAAGATTAGTTTTAAAGAGGTGACAAATGATAAATATCGCTATTGATGGACCATCAGGTGCAGGAAAAAGCACTATTGCAAAAGAACTAGCTAAGAGATTAGGTATAATTTATCTTGATACAGGTGCTATGTATCGTGCTATCGGACTAAAAGCTGTTAGGCTTGGTTTTGATACTTTAGACGCGGACGGAATCCAATCTTTTTTAGATAATACTGATATAAAGGTCGCATACATAGACGGAGTGCAGAGTATATTCCTTGACGGAGAAGACGTGTCTGTCGCTATTCGTGAACATCATATTTCGAAAGCTGCTTCAGACGTCAGCTCAATCCCTGCTGTTAGGATCAAGTTAGTCGCTATGCAGAGAAAAATAGCCGACACCGAAGACATGGTTCTAGATGGTCGTGATATCACAAGCTACGTACTTCCGAATGCAAAATATAAATTCTTCCTTACTGCTAAGGCAGAAGAGAGAGCGTCGAGAAGATTTAAAGAGCTTACAGCAAAGGGTCAAGAAGTAGGTTATGATACTATTCTCGCTGATATTAACGAGCGAGATTACAACGATTCTCATAGAGCTTTCGCTCCGCTTACGCAGACGGCTGATAGTGTGTTTATAGATTCTACTTTTATGTCTATAGATGAGGCTATCGCTGAAATTATTAAATACATCAAGGAGTAATTGATGAGTAATTATACTAAGATTATAAAAACATTTACGCCATGTATTAGATTTTTATGGCCAGTGCGTATCATTGATAGACAAAAGTTCTCAGAGGGCAAAGGCGTTTACGTTTGTAATCACTATTCTGTCTTTGATAGCTTGCACTTTATTACCGATTTATTCAAGGGAAGGGCTAAGTTTCTTATCAAAGAGGAAGCAATGCAGGGCTATGTTGGTAATAAATTTTTAACGTATATGGGCGGTATTCCTGTCAAAAGAGAAACTGTCGACATGCGTGCTATTAAGTCTTGCATGACAGCACTTAAAAGTGATAAGCCTTTAGTGATTTTCCCTGAGGGTACTAGAAATAAATCAGGCGACAAGGTAATGGGCGAGTTCAAAGACGGGCCTGTAGTATTTGCTATCAAGTGCAAAGCACCTATTTGCCCTATGATGTTTTATAGACCAGTTAGGTTTTTTAGGCGTACTTATCTTATCATCGGTGATAAGATAGATTTGTCTATGTATTACGGTTTAAAGACTAGTGATGTACGCGATGAAGCTACTGATCTCGTTAGGCTTGAGATGGAAAAACTCAGGTTCAAAATGGATCAAATAGTCGAGAATAAAGATAAATTAAAGCAAGTAATGAAGCAAGAGAAAGCGGATTTGAAAGCTATGAAGAAAGCGGATAAATTATCTAGAAAACGCTCGAGATCAGCGAAGAAAGATAGTCGAAAAGGCAAGTTCGAAGTGATAACTGATGATACTCAAAGCACCATTGAGGTGGAGTGATGGAGATAATCGTTGCAAAGAGTGCAGGGTTTTGTTTTGGCGTAGATAATGCTGTCAAGATGACTCTAGGTGCTAGTGGTAAAATAGTCACTCTAGGAGAGATTATTCACAATGACCAAGTGGTAAATGAGCTTAAGGAAAAAGGGATATTCCCTATTGAAAGCCTTGACGAATATACCTCCGGATCAGTCGTGATACGCTCGCATGGTGTAGGTGAAAGTGTCTATTCCGAGCTCGATTCAAGGCAAATTGAATACATCGATGCTACTTGTCCTTTTGTCAGTCGCATTCATGAAATAGTCAAGAAGGCGTCGGATAATGGCAAAACTATCATCATTACTGGTGTAAAAACTCACGCAGAGGTGGTCGGTATAGAGGGTTGGTGTAGTGGCAATGTGATTGTCGTTTCTTCAGCTAGCGAGGCGGAAGGCTTGCAATTAGACGATTTGGATTGCGTTTTGGTCTCACAAACTACATTTTCAATAGATAAATATGAAAATATTAAAAATATTATAAAAAACAAGTGCAAAACGGTTGAAATTTTCGAGACTATTTGTTATACTACTAGAGATAGACAACGTGAAGTGATTTCTCTTGCAACGTCTTGTGATACGATTTTGGTTATCGGTGGAAAACATAGTAGCAATACTTTGAAATTATTCGATCTAGCAAAAGAGCATTGCGCAAGTAGTTTCTTGATATCATCAATCGATGAATTATCTTTAGATGCAAATAAAATTAGTAGGCTGGGAATAACAGCCGGAGCGTCAACTCCCTACGAGTTGATTATGGAGGTAGTAAAAACAATGAGCGAAACTCAAGTAAATAGCAATGAATTGCTTAATGAGGCAGTTGCTGAAGTATCAGCAAACAATGAAGTAAACATGGACGCAGTGGTAGCTGTTGCCGAGACAAACATGGGTGGAATGAATGAATTCTTAGCCGCTATGGAGCAAGAAGAAAAGCAAGTTAAACCAAAAGAGGGCAAAAGAGTTATAGTTACTGTAATCAATGCTACTGCTGCTGGTATTAATGTTAACTATGCTGGTAAAACTGATGCTCATATCGACGCATCTGAGGTAGAACTTGATGAGGCGGATTATGTCCCTTCAAATTATGTTTCTGGTCAGAAGTTCGAAGCTGAATTTATCGCTAAGAAAAGCTCAAAAGATGTTAACATCGCAATGAGCAGAAAGAGCATTCTTCAAAGAGAAATTGACATTAAGAAATATGAAGAGATTATTAATGGTGGTGATTTCACTATTAAGATAGATAAAGCTGTTAAGGGTGGTCTACTTGGTAAATTAGGTTCTGTATACACTGTATTCGTTCCTCAGTCACAGATTCGTCTTGGTTTTGAGAAAAACCCAGAGAAGTATGTTGGCAAAGACCTTTTAGTTCGTAAAATTGACGCAAAAAGAGATGATTCTGTTAAGTCTAACAGCCGTAAGATAGTTGCTTCTCATAGTGCTATTTTAGAGGAAGAGAAGAACGCTCGTGAAGAGGCTTTCTGGGCTACTATGATTCCTGACACTATCGTTAGCGGTAAGGTTAAGAGATTTACAGCTTTTGGTGCTTTCGTTAGCGTTAATCAGAATGACTGTCTTGCTCATATTAGTGATTTGAGCTGGGTAAAAGTTAATGAGCCTGGTGAGGTTCTTGAGCTTAACAAATATTATGATTTCCTTATCTTGAATGCTGACCGCGAGACTGGTAAAGTTTCTCTAGGTTACAAGCAGTTACAGAAAAAACCTTATGAAGAAGCTATGGATAAGTACCCAGTTGGTACTGTTGTTATGGGTAAAGTTGAGAGAATTTTCCCTTACGGCGCATTTGTTTCTATCGATAGAGGTGTTGATGGTTTAGTTCCAGTATCAGAGATTAGCTACAGCTATATTAAAGATGCTAGCGAGGCTTTCACTGCTGGTCAAGAAATCGAAGCTAAAGTTATCAAGTTTGATGGCAACAAAATTACTCTTTCAGTGAAGGCTTTACTTCCTGTACCAGAGGGTGGCGTTAGAGCTGAGGTTGAGATCACTTCTGAGGACGTTCAAGCTAATAACGAAAGACGTGCTAAAGCTAATGCTAAGAGATTTGAGAATATCCCTTCTGCTCCTAGAAAGCGTTCTGCTAAGAAAATGGATATCAGAGACGAAGAGTCTAAGTCTTGGACATCAGAGAGTACTGGTGCTACTATGGCTGACTTATTCAAGGGTCTTAACTTTGATTTCGCTCCAGCTGTAGAAGAAGTTGCTGAAGTAGTTGTTGAAACTCCTGTAGTTGAAGCTCCTGTTAAAGTAAAAAAGACTGCTGTTAAGAAAGTTAAAGAAGTTGTAGCTGACGATGCTGAAGCTCCTGCTAAAGTTAAGAAAACTGCTGCTAAGAAAGTTAAAGAAGTTGTAGCTGACGACGCTGAGGCTCCTGCTAAAGTTAAAAAGACTGCTGCTAAGAAAGTTAAAGAAGTTGTAGAGACTACTGAAGCTGAGTAATTCTTTATATAAATATTTAATACACACTTTAGTGATAGAGTGTGTATTTTTTTATGCCATTTTTAACAATTTCAAGTAATTAATATTTTCTCCGCGGGGATAGAGTCGCGTTCGCGTGGTTAGAGTTGTGTGCTCGGGATTAGCGTTGCGATATTTGAGTTTAGCTTTTTAAATAGTTGGCTTTCAGAATGCGGATATATATCATTAGAAGATAGGAAGATTTGAATATTGGAATATTGGTCTCTTTGTGGAGATATGATTTTTGCGTTTTAGAGATTTGTATGTGATGTTTTCTGTTGAATTGATTTTGTTCGGGTATTAGATGCACTATATTTATTGCTTGTTTTAAAATCTTTATGTTATGAGTGGATATGTTGGTATCTTCAAGTTTTGTTTGTGGGTATTAGCTTTGCGTCCACTAGATTAGCTTTGCGTTTGCGTGATTAGCTTTGCGTTTGCGTGATTAGAGTTGTGTCCACGGGATTAGAGTTGCGTCCACTAGACTAGCTTTGCGTTCGCAGGGTTAGCTTGGCGTGCTCGGAATTAGTGCTGTGTACGCATAATTAGAGTTGTGTCAACGAGATTAGTTTTTTGTGCACTAGATTAACTTTGCGTTTGCAGGGATAGAGTTTCGTGCTCGCGATTAGAGTTGTGTCATTGTGATTAGCTTTGCGTTTGCGGTATAGAATTGCAATAAAATAATTTTTAAACTTGTCATATTTTATATCACATTTACTCATATAATATTGTTCAATAGTTCGTTATGATATAATTGCTATAGTAGATATGTGTAACTTCGGTAGTATTTATCTATAAGCCAAACCATTTAGTCACTTGAATAAATCAATATTATATGTATATAATCAATTATTTTTCTTACACTATCACTATATAAATGATGATAAAGTAAGGAGAGAATATGCGAAATATACAGTTTGACTGGATAGATTTTTTAATAAGGCTAGGGCTAATTACTGCGACGGTGCTTATAGGATTGATCGCACTGAAGATTGTAGTAAAGATCGTGCGTAAGATCATGACTAAGTCGGGAGTGGATAGGGCAGTGATGGGGTTTGTGACTTCACTGATTAAGTCGGCGATAATTCTACTCATGATATTTTTAATAGGATATTTTATTGGTGTGCCGATCACTGCACTTGTTGCGATCACGGGTGCTGTTACCGTTGCACTCGGTCTTGCACTTCAAGGCTCGCTGTCAAATATCGCGAGTGGTATAGTTATCGCGATAACTAAGCCATTTATAGAGGGTGACTTCATAGATACTGGTGAGGTTGCGGGTAAAGTTCGTGATATAAAACTTTTCAACACGGAACTTGTTACTATAGATAATAAGAAGATTATCATACCAAATAGCGTTGTAGCTAATAATCACATCACGAATTTTACTGATCAGAGCGTGCGAATGATAGAGATAAAAGTACCTATCTCGTACGATGAAGATGTGGAGAGAGTGAAAGAAATATTGCTAAAGGTGGCTATTTCGAATGAGCGAGTGCATGAGACACCACTTCCGATAATAAGACTTCATGAGTACTCGGATAGTAGTCTAGATATAATATTCCGTATCTGGGTGGATACATCCGATTACTGGGAAGTATATTGGGACGTAAGGGAAAGTATTATTACAGCATTTAATGACAATAATATTATTATTCCTTATAACAAACTTGATGTAAACGTGTATAACGATAGTGCTAAAGTAAAGTAAAGTCGCAAAATGATATATGCAAAATTCAATTATGTGATACTGCATGATGGGGTATCGATATAAAAAATGCATTAATTGTATAATATCGTATATACGGAAAACATTAATTTAATAGTTATATAGGCGGACTGGCGTAGCTAGTTTGCCTATTGCTATATTTAAAATAAAATAAACCCTTTACATTATTTCACTTTTGTGGTATTATATCATAGAGGTAATATGATGATAGACAAAGAAGCACTAATCGTTAATATCGAAAGTTGTAGACTGCGAGTGCGGTCTTGTTTAAGTATGGCGAATACATGTGACGAGGTTATGATCGTAGGTGCTAGCAAGACTATGCCTTCTGAAGTGGTTGATTATATCAATGATCATCAGCTTTTATCCGTGCTAGGAGAGAATAAAGTATCCGAGCTAGTAGATAAATATAAGTCTTCACATGATATAAAATGGCATTTCATAGGCAATCTTCAGTCAAACAAGGTAAAACAAATCATAGGAAAAGTCAATCTAATCCATTCGGTAGATAGAAATAGTCTCGCTGATGAGATAAATAAGCAGGCTAAAAAGATAGGCATTACAGCTAATATCCTTGTTCAAGTCAATATGGGCAAAGAAAAAAGTAAGTCAGGGTTTTTCATCGAAGAGCTTGATCGTGCTATCACGGAGATATCTAAGCTGAGCAATGTGCACGTGTCAGGAGTGATGGCAGTAATGCCAATTGCTGATGACGATACGCTTATCAGTTTATATAAGGAGTTGGGCACGGAGTACAATAAACTTAAAGTTAAGCATGATCTGCAATATCTAAGTGCGGGCATGACAAATGATTTCGAGCTTGCAATAATCTATGCAGGTAGCAATATTGTCAGAATTGGCAGAGCTATTTTTGGAGAAAGGAGTATTTATGGGAAGAATGAATAGAGACAATCATAATAACTTTGATAGGGACAATTTCACTCGTGATGACAATAATTTCGACCGAAATTTTGACGCAAGAGAGTATTCTCGTGAGGATAATTCAAATAATGGCAGGGATTACGATAGGCGTGATAATGTAGGTAACTATGACCGTCGCGACGTGCCTAGCCGAGGTGGATATGGGAACAATCCTAATGACCGTGGAGATTACCGAGTTGCGGATAGTCCTCGAGGTGGTTATGATAATAATAATCGACCTTATGATGATTACAATGCTGGTGCTAGAGCTAGAGCTCCTCAAAGCCGTGATAATAGTTATGTAGATCGCGATCGCGATTATGATAATGGTCGTAAAGAGCCTAGGGGTAGATATAGAGATACCCTGTCTAGTGCTGATTATGACAGGAAAGCGGAAGATGTCGAGCGTATTCAGGTGCTTAATCGTAAGGGCGGTGGTGGAGATGTCACTATTTGTGCACCTAAATCCTACTCTGACGTGCAAAATTTGATCATTACTCTCAGGAACAATCAGTCACTTATAGTAGATACGGACAAGATTGATCCTAAAGACATGCAAAGATATCTTGACTTCTTATCGGGTGCAATATACGCACTTGGTGGTTCTCATCAAAAAGTAGGTAAATCGCTTATGCTATTTACTCCAGCAGGGGCTTATATAACTATTCCTTGCGATTTTAAGGGGATTGATAATTATAATGATAAAAAATGATAAAAAAACAAATGTGGGGCTGCTGATAGCTCTCGAAGTATTGTTTTTAGCATTCGTGATAGCTCTTGACTTGTTTTCAAAGGCGGTGATCATGCCGTTCCTGTTGGAGAATGGTAGACACTTTGAGTTGTGGACGGGCGTGATTGAGCTACAGTATGCGGAGAATTATGGTGCGTCATTCGGGATATTTGAGGGCAAAACAATGCTCCTTACTATCATAACGGGTGCTACTGTCGCAGTGCTTGTTGGCACACTTATTTATCTTAAAAATGATAGCAGCAAAATGCTTAGATATGGTTTATTAACAATTGTCGGTGGTGCAATAGGAAATATATATGATAGAATTACTCTCGAGTATGTGAGAGATTTTATCGAATATACTTTTTTCGATACATTATTCGGCTACGGCTTTGCAATAGGTAATATTGCAGATATATTCTGCCTTGTCGGAGTATTAATGGTGATAGTATATGTTTTCTTTATCTACAAAGAAGGTGAACTAAAGTCAAGATTTAAGAGGTTTAACAAATGATAGAGAAAGATATAATAACAACTGAAGACAGTCACGGTATGAGGCTGGATAAGTTTGTAATGACGGAAGTTTCGGATATAACAAGGTCACACATCAAAACGCTTATTGAGAGCGGACAAATCGTCGTTAATGGCAAAATCGTTAAGTGCGGTTATTCATTGCGTAAGGGCGAAACGGTCAGTATTAATATTGCACCGCCTGTTACTCTTGACATAGAGCCTTGTGATATTCCGCTAGATATTGTATACGAAGATGAGCATTTGGCTGTAGTCAATAAGCCTCGCGGTATGGTAACTCATCCTGCTATGGGCTCGCCGAACGGTACGCTTGTAAATGCACTTTTGTATCAGCTTGATAGCCTAAGTGATATCAATGGCGTTATTCGTCCAGGTATCGTTCATAGACTTGATAAGGACACTAGTGGTCTTATGGTAGTAGCTAAAAACAATCACGCACACTTGTCATTGTCAGAGCAGATCGCGACTAAGACTTGTAGACGTACATACATTGCACTTGTTGACGGCGTTATCAAAAGAGATGATGGCGAGATAAAAGGCAATATTGAACGCTCAAGAAAAGATAGAACTCTTATGACTATTGTTAAAGAGGGCGGTAAATTTGCCGAAACTCACTTTAAAGTACTAGAAAGATACCGCAGTTTTTGCCTCGTTGAGTTTGAACTAAAGACTGGTAGAACTCATCAAATAAGAGTTCACTCTAAGCATATCGGTCACACGATCTTAGGTGATGCTGCATACGGCGGTAGCATAAAGTTATTTAATGGTGGTCAGCTACTTCATGCGTATAAATTGTCTTTTGATCACCCTGCAACGGGCGAAAGGCTTGAGTTTACGTCAGATCCTCCGACTTGTTTTATTGATGTTATCAAATTGCTTAGGAGTAAAGTATGATACTGAAAGCGAAAATCATGGACGAAGCTGGTATGAATAGAGCTATCACTCGTATCGCTCATGAGATAATAGAGCGTAACGGCGGAACTGATAACGTAGTACTTGTCGGTATCCGTACACGTGGAGTGCCTATTGCGTATCGCATACGTGATAAAATCGCACAGGCTTACGATGTTAGTATCCCCGTAGGTATTCTTGACACCGTTCCTTATCGTGATGATTTGATATTGACTGATAAGACACGTGTTGACGGTACAAAAGTACCTTTTTCCGTAGAGGGAGTGAATGTTGTACTTGTAGATGATGTACTTTATACGGGCAGAACTGTTCGAGCGGGTATCGAGGCACTTATCAAAATGGGTCGACCTAGTGTAATCCAGCTTGCGGTAATGGTGGATAGAGGTCATAGAGAATTGCCAATACGTCCTGATTTCGTAGGAAAAAATACGCCTACTTCATTAAATGAGATCGTGAGTGTTAAACTACTTGAAAAGGATGAAGAAGATAGTATACTTCTTTATGCAAATAACTAACAGTAGTATTTGTTAAATAAAAAATCTGATAATGAAAATAATACAATGAATAATAATATATAATATTAAGAGTGCTTGCACTCTTTTTTTTACGCAATGAAGTCGCTATAAAATACGTTCAAAATTGGATATTACAAACTGAAAATACAATCGTAATTAATACAAGAACGTAAAACAATACTACATGCAACAGCTAAAAAAAACTACTCCATGCAATACGCACAGAGTAGTAGTGGAGAGATGTTAGGTTATTATAAAACATATGATAACCTATTATCTCAAAACATATAAAGATACGATTATCTAATATCTAAAAATATTTAGGTATTTTTTGGAAATCAGTGTTGCCACAATTTGGACATGGCGGACATTTATCAATATTGTCAAGTTCAAGGCATACTTTGCAGTTATTACAGCAATATCTTCCTTTTCCTGGCATTTCGCCAGTGTTACAATAGTTATCATTGTCCATACTAATCTCCTAATCGTATCTTGTGACTATATGCCACACTATTATTATTGGCTATTTATGTCAATATATACAAAACTCCAATAACTCTTGACACTTTCTGAAATATAATGTATAATAGAGTAGACATGGTTGTATGATGTCGCTAGAAATAGCATGTCATACTATTATAAAAGATTATGAGAAGTCGTTTATATGTTTAAGATGGAGGAAAATTATGAAAAAAGCTATGAAGATAACAGCATTAGTTACGCTAATCGCTATTGTCACCGTACTGTTGCTTGGTGTAGGTTACGTTGTGTATGTGTATGCACAATACTATAGACATGGGGACAACATTGATATACTTTCGGATAAAAGTATTGAGTTAAAGGCTAATGCAAGTAATGAATTTACTGCTATGACTTACAATATCGGTTTCGGTGCATACGATACTGAATTCTCGTTCTTTATGGATCAGGGTGTTGATGCTGCTACAGGCGAGATACAGACTGGTAAGTACGGCAAGGCTGTAAGTAAGGAAAATGTTTTGAAAAATACTAATGGCAGCATTGGTCTTGTTGAAGCAAATCCTACTGATTTCTTGTTTATGCAAGAAGTAGACACTAAGGGTACTCGTAGTTATAACGTAAACCAATACGATACTATCCGTAATAGTGAGACTCTTAAAAATTACAATCACAGTTTCGCGGAGAATTATCATTCAGCATTCCTTGCTTATCCGCTAAATGACTTTATAGGTGCGAATAACTCTGGTCTTGCTACTTTTAGTAAGTATAATGTGTCTTCAAATACTCGTAGATCTTATCCTCTTGATGATGGATTTGCAAAGTTCTTCGACTTAGATAGATGTATTATGATCAGCAGAGTACCACTTGATAATGGCAAGGAGCTTACTCTTATCAATAACCATATGTCAGCTTATGACGAGGGTGGCACGATTAGAGCTCAACAGCTTGTTATGCTTAAAACTATCATGGAAGAAGAAAGAGCAAACGGAAATTACGTTATAGTAGGTGGTGACTTTAATCATGACCTTAACCAAGCTAAGTTCCCTACTGGTCAAGAGCGTCCTGACTGGATCTCAGACCTACTACCTTCTGACCTTGGCGAAGGATTTGCTATCGCGAGCGATACATCAATCGGTACTTGTAGAGCAGCAGAGCGTCCTTATACAAAAGGTTATAACTATGAAGTAGTAGTAGATGGTTTTATAGTAAGTGATAATATCGATGTAGTAAAAGTTCAAAACATCGACGCAGGGTATTTATTCTCTGATCACAACCCAGTTAAAATAACATTTAAATTAAAATAATATAAAAATTTTTTAATCAGTATATGTATTAATAAAATTATAATATAGTTATATGCTAGAGATAGCATGTAACTATAGTTATATAACATCGCGTGAATTATTAATGCATTTTATTGAGTATAGGAGTAGATATGGATAAGTTAGAGAGCAAGATTATTAAGATTTTAGAAGAAAATGCTAGATGCTCTAATGAGAGCATTGCCGAAGTATTAAATGTCGCGGAGAGTGATGTCGAAAAGGCAATCTCTAAGCTAGAAGGTAGCGGTATAATTGTTAAATACACTACTATTATCAACAACGAGCTTGCGGGTAATGACTATGTTGATGCACTTATCGAAGTAGGAGTTACTCCTCAAAAACGCTCAGGCTTCGATGCTATTGCTGAGGAAATAATGGCTTTTGATATGGTGAAAAATCTTTACCTTATGAGTGGCTCTCACGACCTTACTCTTACTATAGAGGGTAAGACTGTTCGCGAGATATCGCTATTTGTGTCAGAGAGTTTGTCCGCTATTGACAGCGTCGTTAGTACTAAAACACACTTTATTTTAAAACAATATAAGTCAAGTGGTGTTGCTATCGTCAGTAAAGAAAGTGACAAGAGAGAGTTGATTAGATGATAAATTATGATGAATTTATAAGTGAAAAAGCTAGCGGTATAAAGCCTTCTGGTATAAGGAAGTTTTTTGACGTAGTATCGACAATGGAGGGCGCTATATCTCTAGGGGTAGGCGAACCTGATTTTCAAACGCCTTGGAGTGTAAGACAAAGTGCAATTGCTAGTATTAAAAAGGGTTATACTCAGTATACTTCTAATACTGGTATGCCTGCACTTCGTGACGCTATCGGCAAATACCTTTCTATGCGATATAATATCCACTATAGCGGTGCTAGTGAAATACTAGTAACTGTTGGTGCAAGTGAAGGTATTGATTTGTCTCTTCGAGCTTTGCTCAACGAGGGCGATGAAGTGCTTATTCCTGAGCCGTCTTATGTTTCATACTCACCATGCGTGAAGCTGTGCGGTGGAGTTGCAGTGCCTATTCCTTGCGTGGTTTGTGACGAATTTAAGGTGACTCCAGAGGCATTACTTAAGTGTATCACGCCTCGAACAAAGGCTCTGATTATGCCGTATCCGAATAACCCTACTGGTGCTATTATGGAGAGAAGTCACTTAGAGGCAGTTTCAAAAATATGTATTGACAATAATATTATCGTCATTTCTGATGAGATTTATTCCGAACTAACTTACGATGAAGTGCATACTTCTATCGCGGAAGTGGAAGGAATGCGTGAGAGAACTATCGTAATAAATGGTTTCTCAAAATCATTTGCTATGACTGGTTGGAGGCTTGGCTATGTTGCATGTCCAGAGCCGTTACTGTCTGTAATGCTTAAAATACATCAATATTGTATCATGTGTGCCCCTACTGCTAGCCAATACGCTGGACTACAGGCACTTGAAGAAGGTTTTCATGACAACTTCAAGTCTGTTGAGGAAATGCATGAGCAGTACGATATGCGTAGACGGTATATGGTAAAAGAGTTAAATAGATTAGGTCTTGAGTGTTTTGAGCCTAAAGGTGCTTTTTATGTATTCCCAAGAGTATCTAGTCTAGGTATGAGTGGCGAGCAGTTCGCTAATGCACTTTTACTGTCAAAGAAAGTTGCTGTCGTACCAGGTGTTGCTTTTGGTGATAATGGATATGAATTTATTCGTATTAGCTATGCTTACAGCATGGATAGTCTTAGAAAAGCAATGAAACGTATTGCGGAGTTTGTAGCCGAAGTTAAGGCTAGTCTATAAGTATATCCGCATGATACTACTTGTTAAATCTCGTTAAGTATAAAGTTGCGTCTTTGCATATAGCGGTATCTTAGCAAATAGTTATATTTGCAGTATAATAAAATCCCCCCTTGTAGAATGTTGTATTCTAATAAGAGGGGATTATTTTTTTAGTTTAAATTTTTATTTAAAGTGATACAAATGCTAAATACATGAGAGCAATACACTCGATTTATGTGCTTGAAATGAGAAAGCAGTATAATATTAGTATTCTGATATTACTACGCGATCAATGAGAATTATTATACTTCTCGAGGATTTTCAAGCTCTGCACGGAACGACTTAAGAATTAAATCGGAAAGTAATTCTCTAGTTTCGCTATTGATAGGATGAGCAATGTCTTTGTACTCACCATCGGGGGTTTTTCTAGACGGCATGGCAATGAAGTACCCGTCAGTTCGTTCTAGTATTTTGATATCATGTATTGCGAATACATTATCAATGATAATAGACGCAACTGCCTTTAGTCTGCCTTCTGCTCTTTTAATCATCCTTATGCGGATGTCACTTATTATCATAATTACCTCCATATTTCTTATAGATTATATAGATTATTTAACATATATTATTTATCTATATATATTATATCGCATTATCGCAATAATTTCAATAGCAAAAGCGAAAATAAATAAAATAATTTATACAATTTTCACTGTTATCAAGCATATAATTAGACATGAGAGATTTTATTAGTCGCTTTAAGCGAATTCATTTTGTAGGTGTTGGTGGAGTAAGCATGAGTAAACTGTGTGCGTATACTCAAAGTCGCGGTATTATATGCACGGGATCGGACGCAAAAGACAGTGATGTTATAGCGAAACTTCGAGATGTCGGCGTGCAGATAGTCATAGGCAATGGCGAGTCGCTCGCAAAACTTGCGGACTTGGTTGTGTACACTAGTGCTATGCCAAAAAACTGCCGAGAAATAATATTTGCAAAGTGCAGTATAGAGAGAAAGAGCTATCTTGCCAAAGTCGCCGAATCATTTGATACAGTCATTGCTATAAGCGGTTCGCACGGTAAAACTACCGTGACAAGTATGCTTTCTTGGGTGATGATGAGTGCGAAAGTACCTTTTACTGCACATATTGGCGGTGATATAATTGGTATTGACAATCTTAATATTAGCTATGGCAATAAGTGTTTGGTGACGGAGGCATGTGAGTACGCAAGAAGTTTCCTCGAGCTTTCTCCCGATATCGGTGTCATCTTAAATGTAGACTTTGATCATCCTGATTGCTATCGGAATCTTGCTGATACGTACCTTGCTTTTGCTGTATTTGCACTGCGTTCTAGCACTGTTATATATGACAATAACTATCATATCCAGCCACTTACGGAAGGCATTAATGGTATGCGTGGTAATAGTATTGATTTTGTGACTTACGGCGATAATGAATTGTCTGAGTATAGACTCGGCAATGTAAATAGTGCTAATGGCGTGATTGATTTTGAAGTGTTTAAGAGCGGAAAACTTCTTGATAACTTCACCATATATAGCTATAATGATATAAATGCAAAGTGCGGACTATCTGTCATAGCTGTTGCGGATAGATACGGGATAAAAGTCGATGATATAAAGAAAGGACTCGCAACTTTTCCAGGTGTGAAAGATAGATTTCAGTGCTTAGGACTGCTTAGTACGGGTGCTAGAGTTATCACCGACTATGCTCATCATCCTAGCGAGATCAAAACGGTAATAGACGCGGGACGAAATCTAAAAAGTAAACGTATCGTGACAGTATTTGAACCTCACACATTTTCTAGGACAAAAGCTCTAATTGATGGTTTTGTATCAGCTTTATCATGTAGTGATGTGGTGATATTGATGCCTACATTTAGAGCGAGAGAGCAAGAGTCAGACGGCATCGAATGCACTCAGCTCTATCAATTACTATGTAAAAACATGGAAAACGTGGTATATTTATCAAGCTATGAAGACGTGAGGAAATACTTGCTTGCAAATACAAATGCTGATGATGTTGTGTTGACGCTTGGGGCGGGACTTCGGGCGGAGAGTTTTATGAAGTGATAAAAGTTCATATGATTTTAACGATATAAATGTAGTATATAAATAAAAATGCAATAGAAAGAAATATAGAAAAATATAATCAAATGCCATAGTGCAAAGAAAAGACACAATCAAGTATCAGCTTTTAAAGATACAACGCACTACATTTAATATTTGATAGGCGAGTGGGGCTAATTGTTTTTTAAGTTGTCTTGAAAATTAATCCATAGCATGATATGTTTGTATGTTTATTGATAGTATGCCTTAGTGCAACTGCAATGACACAATCAAGTATAATCAATTAAAAAAACAACGCAACATGCCACAAGAATTGATATGAAATACATAAATAAATCAGCACAAATAAATCCGCATAAAAAAAACTGGACAGGAAATAAATCCTGTCCAGTGATTTTATAATTTGTATAAGTAATTAATATTACTTAACGCTCTTATTGTACTCAGCAACGATCTCATCAGCCTTGTTGTTACAGCCTAGTACGTTTACTAGCTTGTGACGAACGATCTCAGTGATACGATTTCTTGCATCTCCTAAGTATTGACGAGGGTCGAAGTGACCTGGGTGATCATTGAAATGCTCACGGATAGCTGAAGTGCAAGCAAGACGTAAATCAGAATCGATATTGATCTTACATACTGAAAGTTTAGCTGACTGACGTAGCATATCCTCTGGGATACCAATAGCGTCAGGCATTGAACCACCGTTCTCATTGATAATTGTTACGAACTCTTGAGGAACTGATGATGCACCGTGAAGAACGATAGGGAAGTTTGGTAACTTACTAGCAATCTCTTCTAAGATATCAAATCTAAGCTGAGGCTTTGTACCTGGCTTGAATTTGAAAGCGCCGTGTGAAGTACCGATAGCGATAGCTAAACTATCAACACCAGTCTTTGTAACGAACTCGATAACTTCCTCTGGGCGAGTGTATGAAGCGTCCTCTGCAGAAACATCAACATCATCTTCAACGCCAGCAAGTCTACCTAGCTCAGCCTCTACAGTAACGCCACGTGGGTGAGCGTACTCTACAACTCTTTTAGCAAGAGCAATATTGTCTTCGAATGAGTGATGAGAACCATCGATCATAACTGAAGTGAAACCATTGTCGATACAATCTTTGCATAGCTCGAAAGTGTCACCGTGGTCAAGGTGTAAGCAGATAGGAAGATCGCTATCGATAACAGCAGCCTCAACCATCTTGCGAAGGTAAGTAGCGTTAGCGTATTTACGAGCACCTGCAGAAACCTGAAGGATTAGTGGAGCGTTTTCAGCTTTAGCAGCGTCAACGATACCTTGGATTATCTCCATATTGTTTACGTTGAAAGCACCGATAGCGTATCCGCCCTCATATGCTTTCTTGAACATCTCTTTACTAGTAATTAATGGCATAGTAAAACCTCCATAAAAATATATTATTTATCCTCTACATAATAGCACATAACGGATAAAATTACAAGTCTTTAATGGAAATTATATATTAATTTTGCAACTTTTTTCGTTAAGAATTGCAATGATATAATAAATTTACTTGCAAAGTGTTTACTTTTTGAGATAATAATGATAAAATATAATAAACTACTATACTTAATTTTAAAACGCGATAAGGCCCTGAGATAATCATATCGGCAAGGCTTGTTGTATTAGATAATAATCTATCAACATACATAGAGGAGTTATAATGGCAAATTCTAAACTAACTAAGAAAGAAAAAAAGGCTATAAAGCAAGTACTATCTAGCAAGAAAATAATGATAGCTTTAGTGAGTTTGATACTTATTATAGGTATCGCATTCGGTGTGCTTTATTTTGCGTTCCCTGATACGTTCTGGGGTATGTTTGGCGGAAATCCTAGCGACCCTGATATCACTAATCCCGAAGGGCATTTAAAAGTGCATTTCCTAGACGTTGGTCAAGGCGATAGCATTATTGTCCAGTTACCTGACGGTAAGAATATGATAATCGACGCGGGTGGTGACTCTAAAAATAACCACACTACCGCTAGTGATAAAGTCGATGCTGATGATGTTATATTGAAAGCTATCAATGATCTTAAAATCACTGAATTCGAGCATATGATACTTACGCACACTGACGCTGATCATGTTGATTACATGGATACTGTTCTAAATAATTATGTGGTAAAGAATATTTATCGCCCTGCATTTAGGAGTAAAAACGAGCCAAAGACGGCTGATAACTCAAAATACGCTATTGTAAGTACTTTAACTTATGATAATTTCATCACAGCAGTTGCAAATGAAGTCGCAGTTAGCGGTGCAAAAGTACATTTTAATATAGGTGACTTTGATATCACTGGTACTGGTTATCATATAGATATGCAGTGTGTAGAGGAAGTTCATTATTTGACTTCTGAAGTGGGTGATGAGCCTGACGCTAAAGAAAAGAACTTTGCATCTCCATTCACTGTGCTAAGGTACGGCAATGTCGATGAGAGAATTATCGTATTTACAGGCGACGCTGAGGGTAAAGACAAAAGCGGTGGTAATGGCGGTGAAGGATATTATCTAAATACTTATAGACCTAACTATGACGCTGATGTGCTTAAGGCGGGTCATCATGGCAGTGCGACTTCTTCTAGTCAAGAGTTGCTTGATGCGATAGACCCTGAGTACGTAGTGGTAAGTGCGGGCGTAGAGAATAATCATGATCATCCAAGACCAGAAACGGTGGATAGATTAGCTGATTATACTGACGCAAAACCTGATGATGACGCGGACGGGATTACTGGGTATTCTACTCGTGATCATGGCGATATAACCCTTAGTATCAATACTGAAGGAGTCATGACATGGAATACTGTACTTGACATCACAAAGCCATTAACTCCAGCGCCACAATCTGCGCATAGTGAGATCAATCCAAACACGCATATAGCGATATTGAATTCGGTGCGTGATCAGTATGGAATGTGTGCATGATAGATAGATATTCGGTGTTAATATGAAGACTATATAATATAATCATTATATACAGTGTTACACCATAATAGATTTTGTATTAAAAATGAGAAAAAAATTAGTATTGTATAAATAAAATGCAATAACACTACATGGAGATAGAATAGTGAAAAGCAATATAGCTATAATAGGCACTAGTACTAAGCTAAATAACTCGTGTGCTATAGATCTTGCAAAAGAGCTAGAGATAAATTACATGGATTATAATGAGTATATAGAGTACCTTACTTTAGGATCTATCAAGGAAATATCAGACAAATACGGCAGGGCGGGGCTAAAAAAACTCTACACTGATAAGTTGCGTTCGATAAGAGGGTATAGTGATAGCGTTTTTGCATTTGCTGGCGGTGTTTGCTCGATTGCAACCGATGTTGAGATCATAGCGGAAGACGCGTACGTGATATGCTTGTCACCCTCAAGGGTATGTAGCAAGGTGACTGCAAATTGCATGGCGGTAATAGATACTAAAGACAAAAATAAACAGCAAATAATGGATACAATATTATTAAAATTAGGAGAATTATCTAATAATGAGTAAGTTTGATATAGAGCTAGTGGGCAAGATCGGCTCAATGGCATTGATAAATAAAGAGTACAACGACATAGATTATAACATCATCGCAAGGCTTTCGAGAGAGCTTAGACCTGGCATGATTTGGGTTACTAGTGGAGCTACCGAGATAGGTAGGATTGACTTTATTAAGCGTAACGGCTACGAGTTAGAGGGTAATACATCAGAGGTTAAGACGGATTATTCTGCTCAAGGTCAGTCTATTTTGATGAGTAATTATAGGCAGTACGTGGATAGTAAATACAGCCTTAGACAGATACTAGTAGAGCATCAGCACTTCAATAATGATATGAAAAAAGAGTATTTAAAGAATTTATTGGTCAGGTGTCCTGATCAAAATGCAATACCTATTATCAACTATAATGATCCGCTTTCGACAAATGAGATCATAAGGCTTGAGCTGGCGTCATTGCCTACAAGCTCGCACTTGGTGCATTGCATTGATAACGACGAAACTGCTAGTCAGGTTGCTTGTCTTGTCAAGGCGAAAAGGCTTTTGATACTTACAAGCGTGGACGGTATATATAATGATATCCATGACAAAGACTCGCTAGTAAAAGAGATAAGCGGTGCGAATGCAATCGAAGTAATGGCAAATATAGACGAGTATCAAAAGGTATGTTGCGGTGCTAGTAGAGCGGGAGCGAATGGTGCAAAAGCTAAGCTAGAGTACATCAAAGAGCCTATCATGAACGGCACGGAAGTATTTATCGCTAATAGTAAATATAAGATAGCGGACATACTAAGCGGACGTTGTCCATCTACAAAAATAGGTATTAGATAATATAATATTTTCATTATAATACATTTTAAGGCTTGTATTAAAGTAATTATTATGCTAATAATATAACTAATTAATTTGCTTTACATCGTGCATGAATGATGCATTTTGTATTGTTTAAATATAGAAATATTAATACTATATATATCAAATCTAGTGTTATCTATATAGTAAAGTTATAAGGAGAATTATCATGGAAAAAAAATATGATATCATCATAATCGGTGCAGGCCCAAGTGGTCTAACAGCAGGGATTTACGCGTCAAGAGCGGGCATGAGTGTGGCAATCATCGAGATGAGGTTTGCTGGAGGTCAGATAACTAGTGCGGAAAATGTAGAGAATTACCCTGGATTCAGTGAGATATCGGGCGTTGATTTGTCTATGAAAATGCAAGAGCAAGCGGAGAAATGCGGTGCTGTTATGGTGTATGATACTGTCACTAGTACCGATGTAACTGGCAAGGAAAAGCTAGTCACTATATCGAGTGGTGATGTGCTGTCAGCTCGTGCGATTATTATATGTGCGGGAGCTAATGCTAGGAAGATAGGTATCAGTTCGGAAGACAAATTCATCGGGCGTGGTGTGTCGTATTGTGCACTATGTGACGGTGCGTTTTATAAAGATAAAAAAGTTATTGTAATCGGTGGTGGAAATACCGCAATAGGCGACGCTTTGTATATAACTAAGTTTGCTAGTAAGGTAACATTGGTGCATAGGCGTGACCAGTTCAGAGCTACAAAAACTGAGCTTGATAAACTTTATGCGTCAAATATAGAAGTCGTAACTGATAATGTCGTGAAAGAGATATTTGGCGATAAAAAAATCGAGAGCGTTGACCTAGAAAATGTAAAGACTGGAGAGGTGAAACGTGTTGACGTTGACGGTGTATTTGTGGCAATAGGACAGATCCCTCAAGGCACGGAGATAGCACTAGAAGTGGAGCGTAATAATCTAGGGTATATTATAGCCGATGAGCATATGCAGACTAATGTAGATGGTGTATTCGTTGCTGGCGATATCAGAGAGAAGAAAGTGAGACAAGTAGTAACGGCAGTATCAGACGGAGCAATCGCATCGGAGATGGCTGTATTGTACTTGCAGTAATTATTTATCAATCGAACAAGAAAGATATTATCATAAACAAATTTTAAAATTACATTATTGAGATGATTTTTAAGTGATTATGATAAAAAATCGAATTATAATGGTAGATATATATACTAATTAGCGTCATATGTAAGACATAGATACACTTTTTGTAAGATAATTTATATTATTTGTAGCTATTTATAAGGTATTTTGATAAAATCAATTGTTTTTCTGTAAAAATAATAAATATTTACTAAACATTTACCTGATTTATATTAACACTATATTAAAATCGTTTGACTTATGAAAATATATATGTTATTATATACCTACGATAAAGGTACTCGAGAGTACATCGTATTAATTCACTCATAATTTTCCCCCTTATAGACGACGCTTTACTTGCACAAGTAGGGCGTTGTCGTTTTTTTATGTGAGATAAGTTTTGCAGTAATTGTCACAGATTTCTGTGAGTTATTTAATATATATAAACTTTACACAATTTATATTAACAATATATTAAAAACGTTTGACTTATGGAAATATATATGTTATTATATACCTACGATAAAGGTACTTGAGGGTACATCGTATTAATTCACTCATAATTTTCCCCCTTATAAACGACGCTTTACTTGCACAAGTAGAGCGTCGTTTTCTTTTGTAAATATATATATATTGAAGATGTTTTAGGTGAGTATATTTAGCACTATTCTATGCATATATAATCATATTAATCAAACATTTATATAGATAATATTTACTAAAATATCATGTACTATATAGCGAATAACATTCACTAGACAAAAATAATATGATATTATATACATACGATATAAGTACTTGCGGGTACATCGTATTTTATAACTCATAATTTTCCCCCTTATCATACAAAGCCCTACATCACACTGTAGGGCTTTGTTTTTTTATGCTAATTACATTAATACGTATATGGCATGCTTGTGAGCATATTCGCTTAATTGTTTGAAATAGAGGGTTAGTATTTCAAGAGTTTCTTTTCTTTATTTTATTTTGCATATAATTATCAAGAGTGTGACAGCTTAGGATTATCTACGTTTAGGATAAATTTTTTATTACTGCGACCTGATATATAATCAATTCTAATATTTTTATCCTCTATATAATTAATCATGATATCGGTAACGTCTGTTTTGCTTTGGATATTGTCTAGCTTGTTAAGCTCAGCTTTAGTTATTGTCGATATGTTTTGCGAGATACTTTTGCTATTCGTTAATTGACTTATTATCATGTTGCACGTGTTGCTAGTTCTGCTTAGTACATGCTTGCTCGTGCGATGATCCATTGTATCTATTTTGAATGCTCGATCTCTTAGGTATCTTCTAGTTAGTAATGTGGTTATGCAGTTTTTTGATGTCGGGTATTCTACGGTTGCCAGTTTGCTTATGATGTTGTCCCAATAATTAGTAAGGGCTGGTGCGATGTTTACATAGTCAGCTTTAAAGTACAGCGAGGGTAGTGTGCTTCCTGAGACGATCATCAGCTTGCCTTCGAGTGTGTCTCTTATAAGGTCTACAATGTCACTATCTAGCTCGCTTCGGGTCATGCCTGATCTAGGAATTGCACCTGCAATATATAGACTATCCACCTTTATCACGTCAAATCCCCAGCCATACGCTATGGTAGTGAGTACTTGCTTGATATACTCTCTTACACTATCTATGGTAGTATCAAGTGCGTACGCTCCGCCCCAGTCAGGTGACATGACTATAGGATTATCGTCTTTTCGGATTAACCAGTCAGGGTGGTTTGTAGCAATACTGCTTTTAGGATATACGAGAAGTGGTGCAAGCCAAATACCAGCTTTCTTTCCTTGCTGATGTAGTCTTGCAACAAAACTTTTTATACCGTTAGGGAATTTATTGCTATCTATATGACACCAGTCAGTATGGCACAAGCAATACCCCTCTTCTATCAAAAGAGTAGTGTATTTGTGATATCTACTTTTGATCGCATTGTATTCGCTCATGATCAGTCGCTCGTGTATGAGTGACTGGTGTAGTGGATAGGTATTGAAGTAGCTAAAGCTATCTCCCCAAATGCTGTTTTGAGTATCTGATATATTATCAACCATGACATTATCAGAAGTGATCGACTCAATCGGAGAAATGTTCGACTCAAGCGGAGAAATGTTCGACTCAAGCGGAGAAATGTTCGACTCAAGCGGAGGAGTGTTTGCCTCAAGGGGAGAGTTGTTTGATAGGTGAAGTAGCGTATTAAAATATCTATCAAATACCTTGTTGTACTCGCCTGTGAGACTGCAAATATCCATTACTTTTGTACTGCTATTAATAGTCTTGCCAGTAAAATCTCTACTGATAGTGATATTGCCTTTTGTCATATCTGCGTGAAATCTAGTATAAGCGGATTTCTCATCTAGGCTAGCGTATAGGTGAATGAAGTCACTGAAATTTTGCCTAAAATAACATAAATTGTAGCCGTAAAACTCGCCAGTTTTTGCTATCTTATCACCAAAATCAGCACTTTTGTAGCTCCACCCAAATGCGTTCATGAAGTGCTTTATTAGCTTACTCTCCCTCGGCATACTATCCGATTTGAAGTATTCATTTGAGGGCGACTCGGACTGATAACCATTCGCGTAAAACAACGTATTATCATTTGATACGATAGGTAAAGTTATCTCTATAATAAGGTCTGTAATATCGCAAGACGTGTGCATGTCAATACAAATATCGCCGTTATCAGATACTTTTGTGGCAAGGCGAAATAGGTGAGAAGTACCTAGCTCCTCATGATATACGCCGTTATAATAGTATTTTGTGCTCAAACAATAATCTCTCATCGTAACCCCTTAGCTTTATATAGTGTAATTACATTTTATTTAGTTAAAATATACTAAATTGTCTATAATATCAATTATGCTCAATTCATTTATCAAAATACTAGTAATTTACATATAAATTTCAATAAAACATTTGACATCATATTATAATTATGATATTATATATATAAATTAAGAATGATTACTGATTTAAAAATCACTATAATTCTTGAAAATAATCTAACAAAGGCGGATGAACAATGAATAAATCAAAGCAAAGAGATGTTGTGTATGATGTACTTTGCGGTACAGTAAGTCATCCAACGGCGGATTGGATATATGATGAGGCGAGGCAGGTGCTACCTGAAATATCTCGCGGTACAGTCTATCGCAATTTAAAAGAGTTGCTAGGTGCTGGTAAACTTATCAAAGTGGAAGGAATATTTGAAAAAGATAGGTACGATGCTGATACTTCATTGCACGCACATTTAGTATGTCGCGAGTGTGGATCAGTGGTTGACTTTACACCTATTGATATGGAGAATGTTTTCCAGATAGGTCAGCTTGATGGAGCTTGCGTAGAGAATTATAGTCTTGTATATCACGGACTATGTTTTGACTGTAATAATAAAAATTAATTACAACATTTTAATAAAAAATTTGCAATTATCATCAATAAAAATGTAATAAATAATAAAAATATTATCATAGATAATATTTAAAAGAATAATAAAATATATACTTAAAGGAGAATTATAATGACTAAATTTGTTTGTTCAATTTGTGGATATGTACATGAGGGCGACAGTGCTCCAGAGGCTTGTCCTATTTGTAAGGCTAATGCAACAAAATTCAATGTTCAAAGTGCTGATTTAAGCTGGGCTACAGAGCATGTAGTAGGTAGTGCTGCTGATCTTGACGCGTCAGTTGTTGAAGGTTTAAAAGCTAACTATGAAGGCGAGTGTATGGAAGTAGGTATGTACCTAGCTATGAGCCGTCAAGCTGATAGAGAAGGTTATCCAGAGATAGCTGAAGCATACAAGAGATACGCTTTTGAAGAGGCTGATCACGCTTCTAAGTTTGCTGAATTACTTGGTAATGTATTGACTAACTGTACAAAAACTAATCTTAAGATGAGAATGGATGCAGAAAACGGCGCATGTGCAGGCAAATTTGAGCTTGCTAAACTTGCTAAACAGTTAAATTATGACGCAGTACACGATACTGTACATGAGATGGCTAAAGACGAGGCAAGACATGGTCAAGGATTTGCAGGTCTATACAATAGATTTTTCAAGTAAGACTACAATTATAATCGAATAATTAATGAGGCGATAGCATTAGCTTATCGCCTTATTTTTTTTGTCAAATAGGCAAGGATAGTACGAATAATATTAAGAAAAAGCGTGGATTATAAACTCTATGATGTGCAATTTCATGTTAAAATATCAACAATGAGTGACTAAAATAGTCGTATTTTAGGTCGAAAATTATCACTCATTTAAAGAAAAAAAGCCGTTATATATAGATAAATTCGCGACAAAAGGCAATGAAATAGAGATAAAATAATCAAATCAAAACATACTAAATTACTTCAAATGACAAGTAATCGGATAAGTAATGATAAGAAAATAGTCAATAGATCAACGCATAATTAGCTGTAAAATGCACATTATAGTAGCATGAAATATGTATTTTCTTATATCGGAAATTTTATATGGAAAATATTTGGCGGGGTGTGGTTAGCGGCTTTTTGGGTGCTACTCGGACTCGCTTTTACTCTGTCAATAGTAGGTTTTCCTATAGCAGTAAAGTGCTATAAAATAGCTTGGCTTTCATGGAAACCTTCATCAAGGAGAGCGTCTGTGAATATAGAACGGTACTTTATTTTTAACGTGTTATGGTTCGCTTTGGTTAGCTGGTTTGTGCTACCTTTTGCTATCATAAGTATGGCGTTCATGATACTTACGATATTCGGATTGCCACTAGCTTATCAATGGTTTAAAGTGCTTAAAGTTTGCCTTTTTCCCTTTGGGGCGGTAATAAAGTAAGTATTTGCGTGGTTTGCGGATTTTATTACGCTATTTGCAACCAAAAGTCAAAAATAATACAGTAATTTAGTTAGCATTTTTTTCGTAGTAGTTGCTTTATCAAGATTGATGTGTTATAATAATATATAAATATTTATTAAGGTGGTATCATGAAATATAATTTTAAGCACGAAAATTTTAATAATGTTTCTATATTTGAAGATAACAAACTGGAAGCGAGGAGTTATCACATTCCTTTTGCAAGCCTTAATACTATGATAGATAATGATTATTTGACTGAACGTTATCATAGTGACATGGTAACTATGCTAAATGGAAAGTGGGGATTTAAATACTATCGTAATTATATCGAAGTAGGTAATGATTTTGATCTAGGCAATGTCAATTTTGATAGAGCAAATGTCCCTTCATGCCTACAGTTCGACGGAGTGGAGAAGCCTGTATATGTTAATCAGCGCTATGAGTTCCCTACCCACCCGCCGCGTATTCCGAAAGATACTCCGCTTGCGATTTATTCGAATATTGTAGAGATGTCTGAGGTATCGGGTAATGAGATTATCACTTTCCTTGGTGTTTGCTCGTGCTTAGAGCTTTACGTCAATGGTGAGTATATTGGTTATAGCGAAGGTAGTCATAATACATGCGAGTTTAATATAACTAAAGCTCTTCGTAAGGGTGCTAATGAGATAGTTTGCCTTGTGTATAAGTGGTGCAATGGTACTTACCTTGAGTGTCAGGATATGTTTAGGCATAACGGCATTTTTAGAGACGTTTACATCACGCATTATGGCGATAATTATATTTACGATTTCGTAATAGAGCCGATTGATTTGACTGCGAGTAAGTACGAGCTGTACCTTGGTTGTAGTGTTGTAGGTGATCGTGCTTATAGCATAAGATATATAGTCAAAAATCAAGATGGTAATGTGTTGCACACTGCTATAGTCAATGGTGGAGACAAGATAAGACTTATCCTTGACGATGTACGCGAATGGAGTAGCGAGTTGCCTTACTTATACAGCTTGAGTATTGAGCTTATAGACAGTACAGGGCTTGTTATGTGCGTAAATAGAGACTTTGGTCTAAAGCGTGAAGTCGTACGCGGAAACATGCTTTTCCTGAATGATAAATTGATCAAGCTAAAAGGCGTAAATCATCATGATACTAATCAGTCAAAAGGATTCTGCATGGATTTTGATGACTATACAAATGATATAACTGCCATGAAGGAGTGTAATGTGAATGCTGTGCGTATGTCGCATTATCCACCTGACCCTATCTTCATCATGATGTGTGAGCATTACGGTATGTATGTAGTAGATGAGGCGGATATAGAAACTCATGGAATGACTTACGGTGTGGGTATCAATCCTATAAATAAAATCAGTAGCAATAAAAAATGGGCTAAGCATTACTGGGATAGAGTGTATCGCATGTTCGCACGTGATAAGAATTCTGTAGCGGTCGTGATGTGGTCACTTGGTAATGAGTCGGGCGGATATAAGTGTCAAGACTATTGCTATGATAAGCTAAAAGAACTATCTACTATCCCTATCCATTACGAAGGAGTTATACGTACTAAAAGATTTGCGTATGACGTGATAAGTGAGATGTATACTTCTACTGAGAAGCTAGAAAAGTATAACGAAGGTACATCAGAGAGCAAGTATTACGATAAGCCTTTTATGCTATGCGAGTATGCTCATGCAATGGGTGTAGGCCCTGGTGACCTTGAGAAGTACTGGGAGCTTATATATAATAACGCGAGTTTTATAGGCGCATTTGTATGGGAATGGAAAGATCATGCTATCTGCCATGATGAGAGTGATAACATGCCTGATAGTAAGTACAAGTATACTTACGGTGGCGATCATGACGAGGTAAAGCATGACGGTAACTTCTGTGTAGACGGTTTGCTATATCCTGATGGCACTCTTCATACTGGAGCTAAGTGTCTAAAGGCTGTATATAGTCCTATAAGGGCAAGAAAGATTGATAATAGATGTATAAACATAATCAATCGTAATCTATTTGTAGATACTAGCGATATACTTATTAGCTGGGTGCATTATATAGGCGGTGTCGCTAGAACTAGCGGTATAGTAGATACAGTTATTCCTCCTAGTGAGGGGATCATGTTTTGCCCTGATATAAAGATGGCTGATATTTCGGATAATTATATAGTGCTTACGTATAGAGAAATGGCTACTGGTAAAATCATAAGCCGTGATAGTATTATGCTCCGCGAGTATATCCCCAGTATTAAGGTATGTCCTCCTGCGAAGATTATAAATACGGGTGACAACCTTCGAGTGCAGTTCAATAACGGCGGTAATCTGTCATTGTCAATAGAGACAGGTCTTATAAGTACGTATATGATAGACGGCGTTCAGTTACTGGATAAGTCTCGGAATAGGTCTGATCTAAAATGCTTATCAGGTAATATATATAGGGCTTGCATTGATAACTATCGTAATCTTGTAAGGGACTGGGATAAGAGGGGCTTAGATAAAAGCACTTACAAACTAGAGCTATTAGAATACGGTCTGGACGGTACAATAAATACTATCCATAAAATATGCGTTGGGCATACAGTTCTAGCAGAGGTCGCTACCGACTATCAAATATCTGAGTGCGGTTCTATGACTGTCAATGTGACGATATCTACTAGTATGGCAAAGCCTATTGATCTACCGAAATTCGGTATGTCTATAGACGTCAATGGCGAGCTTGATAACGTGGATTATTACGGTCTAGGCGAGTGCGAGAATTACTCGGATATGCTAGCACAGTCGGTAATGGGTGTTTGGTCTTGTTCGGCGGCGGATATGTTTGAGAATTATATAAGACCTCAAGACAACGGTAATCGTAGCGAAGTCAGATGGATGAGCATGACTAATGATAACGGCGTAGGACTTCGTTTTACGGCGGTAAATAAACCTTTTAACTTCTCGATATTACCAGTCAGCTTAAAAGAACTATGCAGTGCAAAGCACATAGAAGATGTAAAGCACTCTAGCATGTATAATGTGAATATCGACGCGTTCGTAAGAGGTGTTGGTAGTAATAGTTGCGGGCCTGATACAAGAGTAGGTAATAGATATGTATTAGGAAAAGGCAATCCGCTTAGCTATTCTTTCCACATACAGCCAATGCCAGCAAAAGATAAAAGAGAGTCGTAATTACGCGCATAAAAGGCTTGTGAAAAGCAAGTATACGCACGATAATTTGATAGTAAAAACATGTCTTATTCTATGTAAATTCGAGTGATTATCATGACTATTAAGTAAGATAAATACTCAAGTTTTGCGCGGAAAAGACGAGAATGCCCCGATAAGTCGTGGGTCAAGGAGTAATGTATATGCAATATGTAGCATTTGATATAGAGAGTACGGACGGTTGTTTTGCAAACGGTAATTTGTGCGAATTCGGTTACGTTGTGGCGGATGAAAACTTTAACATAATAGAGCAAAACAACATCCTAGTGAAACCTGTTACGAAGGATTTTACTGCCTCTTTTCATATAAAACTTGCTTACCCTATTGCGGTGTACAAGAAAGCTCCGCCATTCGTGGATAATTATGAGCGAATCAAAAAGATCATGTGTGCACCTGATACTATAGTCTTAGGTCATGCGATACATAACGATATTATATGTATAAACGCCGCTTGTGGCGTGAATACGTTGCCTTGTTATAACTTCAGATACATAGATACACAATTGCTTTATAGTGCTTATAATGATATCCCAAATATCATGAGTCTTGATAAAATCGCTACCGCTATGGAAGAGGAATTTCTACACCACAGAGCGGACGAAGATGCTAGGCTTTCGCTTATCACTCTAAGGCATTTACTAAAGGTGAGCGGTAAGACTTTTGACGAGCTTATAACTAGTATGGAAGGCACTATAGGCTTTAATGAAAGCGGTAAGATTATAGGCTTTACACTAGCGAACTGCGTGTCTACTGCACCTTCACTTACTAGTAAAAACAGCAAGCGTAGACTTATGAGTATGTTCCGTGCTAGCAAGCCGAACATGGACAATATTCCTAAGACAAATACCTTTTATAAAAAGCGAATATCTATTGATCAAACTATATTCTTTGACGATATCGACATCACAAGAGCGATCTTGCAAAAGATATCAGACATAGGCGGTAGGTACACTTCAAATAGCCTTGATAGCGACTATCATGTGACGGACGGAGATCAGTCAAATAATAAGCGATGTATCAATATCAGCTACGATGAGTTTAAGCAGTTGCTTGGCGATTATGAAGTAGTAGCATTTGACGATGAAGAAATCATAAAAGAGTATCTTGCTGAGCGAAAAGCAATAAAAAATCAAGAACGCATCGACCGTTATAAGCGTGAAGCGTACGCAAGCAAAATCCAATTAGACGCTAAAATCTAATGATTTGCATGATTTGCAATATGTTTTTATAAGTAATTTAATTCGCGATAATCGTAGCATTGCTATAGTTATCGCATTTTTTTTAGCCTTAATTAAGTATTATTAATTATTATTATAAGGCGTGCTTATATCATATTGCATTTAATAGAGTAAATTGGTTAATAATCCTTATATAAAGCATTTTGCCTATATTTTGCTTGACTAATCTCGCTATTTATAGTAAAATATATTGATTATAATAATGTTTTAATTAACAATATCGTTACAGGAGTGTTTATATGTATAAGAAAGTTGATTCTAGTATGGATTTCTGTTCTCGTGAACAAGATGTATTGAAATTTTGGAATGAGAATAAGATCTTTGAGAAAAGCGTTGATAAAAATGAGGGTAAAGAGCTTTTTACCTTCTATGATGGTCCTCCGACTGCGAATGGTAAGCCTCATATAGGTCATATTTTGACTCGCGTTATGAAGGATATTATACCTCGTTATAAGACTATGAAAGGCTATCAAGTTCTTCGTAAAGCTGGCTGGGATACTCATGGTCTTCCTGTCGAACTTGAAGTAGAGAAACTATTAGGCATCGACGGTAAGGGTGATATCGAAAAGTACGGTATCGAGCCTTTTATCAAGAAATGCAAGGAAAGCGTTTGGAAATATCAGGGCGAGTGGGAGCGTATGAGCGACCGCGTCGGCTACTGGGTTGACATGGAGAGTCCTTACGTTACTTATGACGATAACTATATCGAGTCTATCTGGTGGGCTTTAAAGAAAATCGCTGACAAGAACCTTATGTACAAGGGTCATAAAATTGTTCCATATTGTCCTCGTTGCGGTACTTCTCTATCTTCTCACGAAGTAGCTCAAGGCTATAAGAATGTGAAAGAAAAATCTATCTTCGTTAAGTTCCCTATCAAGGGCGCTGAAGGTGAGTATTTCTTAGTATGGACTACTACTCCTTGGACGCTATCTTCTAACGTCGCACTTTGTATGAATCCTAACGAGAACTATGTCAAGATCAAGGCTAATGATGAGATTTACGTCGTTGCGGAGGCTCTTGTAAGTTCTCACTTCGAAGAGTTTGAAGTCATCGACACTAAGAAAGGTATCGAATACGAAGGTGTAGAGTATACTCCACTTTATAACCTAAACGACACTAAACTAAAAGCGTACTATGTGACTTGTGATACTTACGTTACACTATCAGACGGTTCAGGTATCGTTCATATCGCTCCAGCTTTCGGTGAGGACGATGCGAACGTCGGCAGGAATTATAAACTTCCATTCTTACAAATGGTAGACACTGCTGGTAAATTCGTAGAGGCTGTAGGCGAGCTTGGCGGTATGTTCTGCAAAGACGGCGACAAACATGTCATTGCTGATCTTGCAAAGCGTGGTCTTCTTTTCAAAGAACTTATGTACGAGCATAGCTATCCTTTCTGTTGGAGATGTGATACTCCGCTTATCTACTACGCTAGATCAAGCTGGTTTATCAAGATGACAGCAGTTAGAGAGAGCCTTCTTAAAAATAACGCTTCAGTGAACTGGCTTCCGCCTGCTATCGGTAGCGGTCGTATGGGTAACTTCTTAGAGAATGTTATCGATTGGGGTGTTTCTCGTGAGAGATACTGGGGTACTCCGCTTCCTGTTTGGATTTGCGACGAGTGCGACCATACTCACTTCATCGGCTCGAAAGAAGAGCTTCGCGAGCGTGGCGGTTTGACCTCTGATATAGAGCTTCACCGTCCTTACATCGACGAAGTTACTATCAAGTGCGATAAGTGCGGAAAAACAATGCACAGAACTACAGAAGTTATCGACTGTTGGTTTGATAGTGGTAGCATGCCTTTCGCTCAGTGGCACTATCCGTTTGAGAACAAAGAGCTTTTCGAGAGCCAGTTCCCTGCTGACTTTATCAGCGAGGCAGTAGACCAGACACGTGGATGGTTCTATACATTGCTAGCTATCTCGACTCTTCTTTTCGACAGAGCACCGTTCAAAAACTGTATCGTTCTAGGTCATGTCAATGATAAGAATGGTATCAAGATGAGTAAGCACAAGGGCAATGTTGTTGATCCTTGGTCAGTACTTGATAAGCAAGGTGCGGACGCAGTGCGTTGGTACTTCTATAATAGCTCAGCACCATGGTTACCTTCTAGGTTTAGCCCTGATAACGTGAGCGAAGGTCAGAGAAAATTCATGGGTACGCTTTGGAATACTTACGCATTCTACGTGCTTTATGCAAATATCGACGGCTTTAATCCTACAGAGCATAATATCGACGATTGTAAGCTATCTATCATGGATAAGTGGATCATGTCTAAGCTACAGACACTAGTGTCTAGCATTGATAGCGATCTTAATGATTACAAAATAACTGAGGCGAGCCGTGATATCGCAGAGTTCACTGACGGACTTTCTAACTGGTATGTTAGAAGATGTCGTGATAGGTTCTGGGGTAGTGAGATGACTGAGGATAAGATCGCAGCATATCAAACTCTTTATACAGTGCTTGTAACTTTATCTAAGGTAAGTGCACCGTTCGTACCGTTCGTAACTGAGGCTATTTATAGCAATCTTGTTAAGAGCTTCGAAGAGAGTGCTCCGATCAGTATTCACCTTTGTGATTATCCTGTCGCTGATGGAAAATATATAGATAAGGCTTTAGAAGCTGATATGGATTTCGCTATCAAGGCAGTAGAGCTTGGTCGTAGCTGTAGAAATACTTCAAACATGAAAAACCGTCAACCTCTTGCAAAATTATATATCAAGGCTGATAAAACGCTTAATGATAATGCCACTTTAGAGATTATATCTGGTGAGCTAAATATCAAAGAGTCTTGTATCATTGATGACAATAGTGCATTTGTGGGTTACGCGTTAAAGCCACAGCTTAAGACTATAGGTCCTAAGTATGGTAAAATAATAGGTGATATCAGAGCTTACCTATCTAGCGTAGATGCTAATGCTGTCGTAGTTGACCTTGATACTAAGGGTTCTCATACTGCTGATATCAAAGGCACTGTTATAGACTTCACTCGTGATGATTTATTAATATCTACTACGAGCAAGGCGGGATTATTCTCGGAGAGCAACGGCGGTATGACTGTAACTATCGACACGAACTTATCACCAGAGCTAATCCGTGAGGGTGTTGCTCGTGAGCTTACTTCTAAGTTGCAAACTATGAGAAAGGAAGCTGGATTTGAAGTGACTGACCATATCGAAGTAGGTTACATTGCAGTAGGCGAGGCACTTCAAGTGTTAGCTAATGATAGCAGTATTACTCATGATGTGTTATGCGACAAAATAGGAGCAGGCGAGATAGACGGTTACTCTAAAGACTGGGATATTAATGGCGATAAGGTAACACTTTTCGTTAAGAAAATATAATATCACTCTTTATTATAATAGTATTCACGCACTACTGCGATGGTAGTACGTACGCAAATAAATTGACTAATTAGTCAGTATTAAATACTTGATCTTGCAAGTTTTTGCTCGGTCGAAAAGGATAAATGAAATGGCAAAGGTAGCATCAGGCTGGCGTGATTACGAGATAATCGCGACCGGTGACGGAGAAAAATTAGAGAGATGGGGCGAGCTTATTATGCTACGTCCTGACCCTCAAGTAATATGGAAACCTAAGTTTAAATTAGCTAGTTATAAAGGTATAAATGCTATTTACAAAAGGTCTGCTGTAGGCGGAGGCGAGTGGGCATTTACTGATAATGTTCCTTCAAACTTCGTTGTCGAGCGTAAAGGTCTGCGTTTTAACTGCAAATTAATGGGCTTTAAGCATACAGGTCTTTTCCCTGAGCAAGCTGCTAACTGGGATATAATGTCTGATCTTATCATTCGTCATAAGCATGATATGAAAGTCCTTAATCTTTTCGCTTATACTGGCGGAGCGACTGTTGCATGTGCGAAAGCGGGTGCGGTGGTAACTCATGTCGATAGTGCAAAGGCTATGGTCGATCGTGCTAAACAGAATTGTAAGTCTTCAAATGTTCCTGCTGAGAATACTCGATTTATCATCGACGATTGCAAGAAGTTTATAGAAAAAGAAATAAGACGTGGTAATACTTACGACGCTATCATTATGGATCCTCCTAGCTACGGCAGAGGCCCTAATGGCGAGATGTGGAAACTTGAGGAATGCTTGCAAGAGCTTGTAGAGCTTTGTACTAAAGTACTTTCTAAGCACCCTATATTCTTTATCATCAATTCTTACACTACAGGTCTTCAGCCTACAGTTATTAAAAATGTTCTTACGATAGCACTTCGTGAGCATACTAAAGTAGAAATAGACGCTTACGAGCTTACTCTTCCTACTAATGAAGGCATTGAGTTGCCTTGCGGTTGTAGCGGTCTTGCTATATTTAGGAGATAATTATGACACCTATTACTTATAAAGATATCAATGTAGTTTACGAGGATAATCACATTATCGTTGTTGTTAAGCCTTTTAATATCCCTTCTCAAGCGGATAATACTGGCGATAAAGATATGCTTACTCTTGTAAAAGAGCATATCGTACATACTAAGAAGAAAAAAGGCGAAGCATTTGTCGGCTTAGTTCAGCGTCTTGATAGACCTACTGGCGGAGTTATGGTATTTGCTAAGACTTCTAAGTCAGCAAGCCGTCTTTGCGAGATGATTAGAAATAATGAGCTTGAAAAAAGATACTTTGCTGTCGTATGCGGTGAGCCAGTTCACAAGTCTGGTAAACTTCAGCATTACCTAAAGAAAGATCCTAGGACTAATGTCGTAGTTATCGCTCCTTTATCAGAGGCTGGTGCTAAATTTGCTGAGCTTGATTACAAAATGCTAGACTTTTCACAAGGCTTTAGCCTGATAGATATCAACCTTATTACTGGTAGATCTCATCAAGCAAGAGTGCAGATGGCGAGCATGGGTACACCTATATTTGCTGATATGAAATACGGTGCTGATCAGAGGTCAAAGGGCTATAACTTAGCACTATTTGCATCAGAGATCAAGTTTACTCATCCAGTAACTCGTGAGCGTATGGTTTTCCGTGTATTCCCACCAACTGACTCTACACCATGGAAGTCATTTAATATAGATAAACACCTTAATCTTGATATTAAGAATTTATCCGATTCACAGTAATTTAGCTTGATTTGCACAAAATAAAGCTGTAATTATACGGAATTTAACATAATCTATAATATTATCAACGCATTTTAGGCTGTCAAAAGCTACAATTTGAGTTGGTTTTGTTA
This sequence comes from uncultured Clostridia bacterium, assembly GCA_947038565.1. GTDB lineage: Bacteria > Bacillota > Clostridia > Christensenellales > UBA3700 > MGBC100798. The sequence goes on along the minus strand of CAMQWP010000002.1, from coordinate 198,303 downwards.
AACAATTTATCAAAATATCAGTACTAATCAAATCGGTTATTATACCTCGAATATACTCGCTAAAGTATGCATTTATATGTCATAATACAAGTGATTTCGGCTATAAAAGCATGTTTTTAGCTACTATAAAAATAATATTTTCGATAGATAATTATATTTATAAATAAGTCAGTTTGATATCGCATTTTGGTGCGGTATTGCTGATATTACAGGAGGTTAAAATGGAGATGATAAATAAGACATTAGGCGAAATGCTTGAAGACTTAGCTGTAAATTATGCCGATTCTACTTGCATAAAGTATACGACAAGAGATTACAGTGTTACTTGGAGCGAATTTAATGAAAGATGCGATGCGGTAGCTAAGGGACTCCTTCACCTCGGTATCAAAAAAGGCGATAAAGTAGCTATTTGGGCTACAAATATCCCCGAATGGTTTGAGATACTTTTTGCGTCAGCTAAAATAGGTGCTATTCTTGCAACTGTAAATACTAATTATAGAGAGTTTGAGCTAGAGTACCTACTAAAACAATCGGACGCTAAAATGCTAATTACCATTGACGGAGTTAAAAATAATAGCTACATAGATACTATAGATAAGATTATCCCAGAGCTAAGACAGTCTACGGGCGGTATTGTTCATTCAGAAAAGTTCTCTTTCTTGACTAACGTGGTTTACTGCGGAAGTGTAGAGAGTACTCCTCGCGGATTGCAAAACTTTTCGGAAATTGCTGAGCTTGGCAAAAATGTATCTGATGAAGAGTATTTGGCTGTTAAAGCTAGTCTTAATATCCATGACGTTATTAATATGCAGTACACTAGCGGTACTACAGGATTCCCGAAAGGCGTTATGCTTACTCATTATAATATCATCAATAACGGTAAATCTATCGGCGATTGTATGAAGTTCTCTCATGAAGATAAGTTGCTTATCACTGTTCCGCTATTCCATTGCTTTGGTCTAGTGCTTGGCGTGATGGCATGTATTACTCATGCTACTTCTATTGTTCCGATCGAGTCTTTTAGCCCGACTAAGGTTATGAGTGCTATCATGACAGAAAAGTGTACAGCAGTGCACGGCGTGCCGACTATGTTTATCGCTATGCTTGATCATGCTGATTTTGATAAGTACGATTTTAGCTCGCTAAGAACTGGTATCATGGCAGGAAGTCCTTGTCCTATCAAGGTAATGCGTGAGGCAGTAGATAAAATGAATTTATCCGAGATTACTATCGCGTACGGTCAGACGGAAGCGTCTCCAGTTTGTACTCAAACTACTACTGATGACTGCATAGAAAAACGTGTAAATACTGTTGGTCGTGTACTTGGCGGTGTTGAGGCGAAGATAGTCGATCCAGAGACTGGTCTTGAAGTGCCAGTTGGAGCTACTGGCGAATTCTGTGCTAGAGGCTATAATATCATGAAAGGTTACTACAAAATGCCCGAGGCAACAAGTCAGGCTATTGACGAAGAAGGCTGGTTACATACTGGCGACCTTTGCACAGTAGACGAGGACGGTTACTATAAGGTAGTAGGTCGTATAAAAGATATGATTATCCGTGGCGGTGAGAATATCTATCCTAAAGAAATAGAAGAGTTTTACTATACTCAGTCAGTGGTGAAAGATGTGCAAGTCGTTGGCGTGCCTTCAGAGCAATACGGCGAGGAAGTAATGGCTGTTATTATACTAAAAGAGAGTGGAAGTATCGACGAAGACGGTCTAAAAGACCTTGCACGTGGCTGTCTAGCTAAGCACAAAGTGCCTAGATATGTACGTATTGTCGACAGTTTCCCAGTGACAGCAAGCGGTAAAATACAAAAATTCAAAATGCGTGAGGAGGCTATCGAGATACTAAGCCTTCAGAGTGCAGCAGAGATTGAAACTGCATAATTAGGAGGGGATTTATATGAAATATAGTTTTTCTACATTAGGTTGTCCTAACTGGTCATTTGATGATGTCGTATCGACTGCTAAAGACTTAGGTTATGATGGCGTAGAGATAAGAGGTGTTGCAAATGAGCTTTTCGCACCTAAAATCAAGGCATTTACCGAAGATAACTTAGCTAAAAGTATAAAAAGATTAGGAAATCTTGAGATTTCTTGCTTGACTTCTAACGCTTGTATCGCTGTTAAAGAAAATAATATCAATCATTATAATGAGGCTGTCGCGTATATGGATCTTGCATCTAAACTAGGCGTTAAGTACATCAGAGTAATGTGTAGTAATAGAGCTATGCTTGATGAAGGCGACTATGATCTTGCTCTTGCTACTTATATCAGGCTTGCGCGCCATGGCGAGAAGTTGGGTGTCACTCCGCTTATCGAAACTAATGGCATGTTTTGCGATAGTGCACTGCTTAAAAAGTTTATGCTAGACGCAAAAGAAGCTAATATCGGCATTTTATGGGATATTCATCATCCTTATAGATACGGTAGAGAGGATATCGCTACTACTATTGCTAATATCGGTAGCTTTATCAAGTACGTACATATCAAGGACAGTATCAGGCTTAATGGTTCTACAGTTTATAAAATGTTAGGTGCTGGCGACTTGCCACTAAAGCAAGCTATCGACGCACTAAAGGGTATCGGTTATGACGGATATGTCACTTTAGAATGGGTCAAAAGATGGCAACCAGACTTGGAAGAGCCAGGTATCGTATTTGCTAGATATATCGACGATATTAAAGTGCTTTGTAAGTAATAATACCGAGATTTGAATATTTAAAATTCAACATAAGGAGAAACATAATGGATAAGATCCCTCACAGTTATATGTCACAACTTTGCGTTAAGGATACTGAGAAAGCTATTGAGCTTCTTCGTGACCATTTTCAAGCTATTTTCGCGACTAAATTAAACCTTCATAGAGTAAGTGCACCACTTTTTGTGCCTACTTCTACAGGTCTTAATGATAATTTATCAGGCACAGAGAAAGCTGTCGTTTTCGATATCACTGCTATCGCAAATAGCCAGTGCGAGATAGTTCACTCTCTTGCTAAGTGGAAGAGAATGGCTCTAGGTAAGTACGGCTACGAAGTAGGCGAGGGTATTTATACTAATATGAATGCTATACGTCGTCAAGAAAGTTGTCTTGATAACTTGCATAGTGTATACGTTGATCAGTGGGATTGGGAGAAGATAATCACGACTACTGATAGGACTCGTGAGTACTTAGAGAGTACTGTTCGTGACGTATATAGCGTCATCTATGATACTGCTTGTTATGTTGAAAGTCTTTATCCAGTGATCAAAAATAACCTTGCAAAAGAGATATTCTTTATCACTACTGAAGAGCTTATTGCTAAATATCCAAACGCTACTAATACCGAGCGTGAGAATGCTATCACTGAAGACAAGGGTGCAGTATTCATCATCGGAATCGGTGATATACTATCTAACGGAAAGTCTCATGACTTGCGTGCTCCTGACTATGACGATTGGAGTCTAAACGGTGACATATTAGTATGGTATCCTGAGCTTAATCGTGCAATGGAGTTATCTTCAATGGGCGTGAGAGTAGACGCCATCGCACTTGAAAGCCAGCTTGAAAAAGCAGGTGTTACTGAGCATACTGATTATCATGAGTGTATCATTACTAATAATTATCCACTTACTATCGGTGGCGGTATCGGTCAATCAAGAGTATGTCAGCTTATATTGCATAAAGCACATATCGGCGAAGTTCAAAGCTCTATTTGGGACGATGAGACAGTAAATGAGTGTGCTAGTAAAGGCGTTGAGCTTTTATAATACTCAAAACAATCAATATATAAATTATAATAGCGATCGCTTTTTTATGCGGTCGCTATTTTCATGATAATAATAGTTAATTGTTAGGATAATGAAGTTGTTGTATTGACAAAGCACTATTATTTGTTATAATAAATATAATAATTGTATAATAGTACGCAAAGAAGAGGTGGAAATGATGAATATAAAAGATAATAAACCTTCAAAATTTAATAACTTGTCAAATACACCATTTCATGAACATAGAGTGAATGCTGATGGCACTGCGGTAGTCATGTATCTTATCATTATTTTTTTACTAGTGCTATTTTTCGTATCTCCACCAGTAGAAGCTGAAGCAATGCAAGAATTTGAGGCATTCAAACTAGTTGCGTTGGGATTAGTTATGGGAGGTATGGTAACAAATATATATAATATACGCTATTACAAAACTAGAAAAATGTTGCTTGTATTGTCTAGCATAGCAGGGCTAAGCGGTGTGATTATAGCACTCGGGATAGCGACGAGATATGTTAGTAATGATATGTATAGTTATATTATGGGTGCTGTTGCAGTGCTATGCTTGGGTGGTATAATAGTAATGCTTAAGAGTATGAAAACCATGTTTCCTGATCAGTTCACTGCAAAAAAAGATATAAAATATAGCCCGAAATGCATGTATATGTATGCGGTTATAATAGTTTTTGGAGTATCTACATATTTTGCTAGTAGAAATTACATTGCGACTTTATTTATCTTGATTTTAGGTATTTCCGTTACAATGGCTGGGTTTGCGATGTTGCTAAGGGTAGATGGTTTAGCTTTTTATAATAAGCCATCGTGGTATTTACTTTTCGCATTCATTCTTAGCTTGTCTATGATACTACTGCATACGCTAGAGCAAACTACTATACCTATTATGTTCAATTTTACTCTTATTACGGCTATTTCTATGCCGTACTGTGATATTTGTATCGGTAATTACAATCCTAACTGGCAAGCTACAGACCCTTTAATGATGAAGTTAAATAATATAATAATAGAGGATCAAGCTAGGCTAAATGATAGGAATGTGATGTTTGATAATAGTGTAGATGATAGAAATGTGATACCTGTTAATACTGTAGATAATAGTGATATGATATTCGGCACGGATGAAGATGAGTACGTGACCAGCGGTAATGATGACTAGACATTACTCGATGATAATATCGCTGATATACCTGATGGTCAAATTGTAAATATTGCCGATAATGACAAAAACGTCGAGAATAATGACGAGAAACAAAAGGATGTCTTTAATGATTATTGATGTTCATTGATTTTATTTTATCACTTCATGTTTTAATAGTTCGAACTAATTTGACTTATGATGCATTGAATAGTTATTATAATAATATTTTGAATATAGACAGTTATTATATTTACAAAACAATTGATAAAAAAACAACCGTACATTACTGTACGGTTGTTTTTGTTATTAAAATTAGTTACTATATGTTATTAGCAATTGATATGTATTTAAATAAATGTAATAATGTGTTTAAGTGGGTTTTCTTTAGGAGATATGTTTTTCATTATCTGCACTAGGTTATTAAAAGGTGTCTCAGTTTCTATCAAATCGTTAAATTTCAATACCTTATTTGCAATAAGATTGATAGCGGATCTGATGTCGTTTTGTCCGTTGTCAATACCGATTATTGTAAGTGCGTTAGTAAGCAGTGTGTCTAGTTTTGTATCTAGGTCTAGCTTGCACCTTTTGTATCCGTATATGCAAATAGTTCCGCCTCTTTTTATAAGTGATAAGTCATCAATAGAAGGTGAGAAGTCCGCGTCAATTACTAGTGCGTCTATCATTTTGCCACTTGTAATCTCGATAGTTTTTCTATATGGATCGTCGTGGTTTATATTGACAGTATAGTACACTCCTAAGTTTTGCGCGATATTTAACCTGTCTTCGTCGTTGTCTATGATGATAGGTATTATTTGATAATATATTGCTAGCTGTGCAAGTATGCAGTTGTGATGAGATGCACCGTGAAGTGCTATGTAATTGCCTTTTGATAGGTGCAACTTGCCAAGTGTTGACATTGCTATCGCTACATCCTCGACAAATAATACTTCATTGTCAGGCATTCCTTCTGGAATAGGGTAGGCGTTGTCAGTGTCAACGATCGCATAGTCGCTCATGTATCCGTCAACATGACAGCTAGATACTTGTGGATCTGCCTTTATATCAGAATGGTACGGCGATAAAAATACGCGTCTACCTATCTCATAATCACAGCTAAAGCTCTCGCTCACCATTGCTAGTGCTGATCTTGACGGTGTAATAGGCGACAGTGGTGCTCCGCATGTAGCGTTATAAGAGTCAATATCGGTCACTGATAAATTAGCCTTGACCATCTTCACTTGTATAAACTTGCTGTTGCTTGGGTCAATAGCGGGTAACTCAATAAACGTTTCGTTATCCTTGCTTGACTCGTCACTAGAGAAGTGTTTATATTCTCTAACTCCTGTTAATTTCCATGCCTTCATATTTCCTCCGATTGCTCCATGATACGCGAGCTAATAGATATAATGCAATTTAATCGCAAAAATAGATATAAGCTATTATTTTTCTAAAATTTTAAGTACTTTATAGTATAGCATATTTCGACTAAAATTTCAAGTTTTTAGTAGTAAATAGAAAAAATTTGTCTATAATACAATGGTAGTGTATGGTAATATGTAAGTTTTGTACTAGCTTTGTCATAATATATATAAAAAAAACAAAAAGTACTATTATATTGTTGACTATTTCGCAAAAATCCTATATACTAGCATAGTAATACTAATAAAGAGGTGATAATATGAAAGATAATATGCATCCAGATTTTAATGAAGTTGAAGTGTCATGTGCTTGTGGAGCGAAATTCGTTACAGGTAGCACTACTACTAATGATGTTATAAAAGTTGATGTTTGTAGCAAATGTCATCCATTCTACACTGGCAAACAGAAGTTGATCGATGTAGGTGGACGTGTTGATAAGTTCAAGAGACGTTATAGTCTTTAATTTTGAAACAATTGGTGCGAATTTTTGTTCGCACCATTTTTGTATTTTAGCATAATATAGTAGGCATAGTTTTGTGACCTGCTATCTTTTGCTATTATTACGCACGTACGGTTTATTTATAACTATTAAATTGCATTTGTACCGTGCAAATTGTTTTATGAGGGTTTATAATGAGTGAGAAGAAAAAATGTAATTCTTGCATAGGTGGACAGGCAGTTCTCGAGGGCGTAATGATGCGTGGCGAGAGAAGCATGGCTACCGCAGTCAGGGATGAGAAAGGCAATATCCAAGTAGAAAGCTCTAGGTTTTTGCCTTTAAAAGAAAAAAGCAAGATAAGACGAGTTCCGTTCGTTAGAGGTGTGCTTAATTTTGGTACGTCTATGGCGACTGGTGTTTCTACATTGCTACGTGCCTCAGAGGTTTTTGAGGGCGAGATAGAGCCGTCTAAGTTTGAAAAATGGTGCAGTGATAAGTTGCACTTTAATTTTATGACTGGACTAATGTATTTTTCTGTGTTCATGGGACTTTGCTTGTCTATTGGTTTATTTTTCGTCTTGCCTAACTTTGCCGTTGCGGGTATTGAGATGCTTGTAGTTAAGTTCTCAGGCGTGGTAATCCCTGGTGTGGTGTACACTCTTATAGAAGGCGTGATAAGGATAGTAATTTTCATCATGTATATTCTATTGACTTCAGTGATGAAGGATATCAGGCGTGTATACATGTATCACGGTGCAGAGCATAAGACTATATCAGCTTTTGAGCATGGTCTTGAGCTTAATGTCGAGAATGTTCAAAAACAATCTACTATCCATGATAGATGTGGTACTACTTTTATGTTCCTTGTCATGGTTGTCAGTGTATTGTTTTTCTCTTTTATGAATCTTTTGCCTATCCACACTGATAGCAAGACTGCGAATATGTTTATAGATCTTGCAGTCAAACTTGCACTTCTTCCAGTCGTTGCGGGTGTGTCTTATGAGATATTGAAATTCCTTGCGAAGTTTGATAACAAATTTGTATCAGTAATAAAAGCTCCAGGTTTGCTTTTGCAAAAGATAACTACTAGTCAGCCAACTGATGACATGGTAGAAGTGGCTATCGCGGCGTTTACTGCCGTTCAGACACTTGACGCTGATGTTACTATTCCTACTACTAAGTTCGTGACTAAAGTAATGAAAAATAAATTTAACAGTGAGCTTGACGGTATTCTTGCAAATATCGGCGAGGGTAATTGCGATAAAGAATGGATTATTTGTCAGGTGCTTGGTATTAAGCGTAGCGAAATAGCGGATAAGTCTTATATTTGGTCGAACGAATTTGATGAAATGCTAGTGATGGCGAAAAGACGTGCAAGCGGTGAGCCACTTCAGCAAGTATTCGGTTTTGCAGACTTTTACGGCATGAATATAAAAGTAACTCGCGATGTGCTTACACCTCGACCTGAAACTGAGTATTTAGTAGAGGCTTGCGGTGAGCTTATTAAGGATAACGACCTTAAAACAGTTCTTGACATGGCAACAGGCAGTGGCTGTATCGCACTTGTTATAAAGCGTGATAATCTAGTCGATGTTACAGCAGTAGACATATCTCCAAAAGCTCTTGCTGTAGCGAAAAATAACTCTCTTATCAATGACCTTGATGTCAAGTTTGTAGAGAGTGATTTGTTTAGTAATGTAGAAGGGAAATTTGACCTTATAGTGTCAAACCCTCCTTATATTGCCTCGAGCGTAGTGTCAGAACTTGCTGTCGAGGTGAAAGAGTATGAGCCTACGCTGGCACTTGATGGCGGTGAGGACGGGCTTGACTTCTATAGACGCATTATAGATAATGTCGGTGAGTATATTCATGATGGCGGTTACCTTGCTTTTGAGATCGGTTACGACCAAAAAGAAGCGGTAATAGCATTGCTTAATGCATGCGTCGCTCCTTCATTTATAGATATCACTGCAAAATGCGATCTTGAAGGCAATGACAGAATAATTATAGCAAAGGCGGTATGTAATGTTTGAGAATTTAGCACAAATGGCATTGAGATTTAAGGAATTAGAAGGTCTTATCGGTGACCCTGATATCATTTCTAACCAAGAACAATGGCAGAAACTAGTCAAAGAACACGCTAGTCTTCAAAAAATCATAGTATTATATGATGAGTATTTGATATTAGAAGCGAATATAAAAGAATGTGAAGAGATAATCTACGACGGTACAGATAAAGATATGGTGCTATTTGCTAAAGAAGAGCATTCGGCTGATATTAAAAAGCGTGTTATTCTTATTGATGATCTTAAAATCGCTATGCTACCTATCGACCCGAACGATGACAAGAGTGTTATCGTCGAGATCAGACAGGCTGCTGGTGGTGACGAATCCGCTCTTTTTGGCTCTCAGCTTTGTAGAATGTACATGAGATTTGCTGAGCGTCAAAAGTGGAAGGTTAAAGAGCTTGACATGAATTACACTGAGCTTAAAGGTGTAAAAGAAGTTACATTTATGATATCTGGTGAGGGTGCATATAGTATGCTAAAGTTCGAGAGCGGTGTGCATAGAGTACAGCGTGTCCCTGCTACTGAGTCACAAGGTAGAGTTCATACTTCGACTTGTACGGTTGCGGTACTTCCAGAACAGCCTGAAGTGTCTTTCCAAATAGTTACTGGCGATCTTAAAATAGATACTTATCGTGCATCAGGTGCGGGCGGTCAGCACGTAAATAAAACAGAAAGTGCTATCCGTATTACACATCTCCCTACTGGTATAATAGTAACTTGTCAGGATGAGAAATCTCAGATTAAGAACAAAGAGTCAGCGATGAAAGTACTTAAATCTAGGTTATTTGATCATTTTCAGCGTGCTATTGATATAGAGTATTCGGCAAATCGTAAGTTACAGGTTGGTAGCGGAGATAGGTCGGAGAGGATCAGGACTTATAACTTCCCTCAAGGTCGTGTAACTGATCATCGTATTGGTCTTACGCTTTACTCACTAGAAGATTTTATCGACGGTAATATTTACGACATGATCACAGGTCTTCAGCTTGAAAATCAAAATGATCTATTATCACAGTATGAAGTAGACAAAAAATAAGTGTATTGTGTCAATAAATCGTAATATTATTTGAAAAATCAACATATTAAATAATTTGTATGTAAAATTTTTAAAAAAGTATTGAATTTCTCTCTCTTTTAGAGTACAATAGTATTAGGTAATAATATTACCATAAAAGGGAGGCAAATATGATATTTATAATTAAAGGTGCTAAGGGAACAGATAAGACAAAAACTATTATTGATAGAGCAAACGCATCGGTTTTAGATGGTGATGTTGTATTCATTACGGATAGCAACGAGTATACTTATACTATTACTCACAAAATCCGTCTAATTAATACTAATGATTATCACGTTGATACCGAAGAAGGCTTGCTTGGATTTATCAGTGGTGTAGTTGCTTCGAACCATGATACGCAACATATTTACATTGATGGTGCTCATAGAATTTGTGGCGAGAGCGTTGCTGAAATGGACGTTTTCTATACTAATCTAGGAAATATCGCTGATAAAATTAATGTCGATATCACTCTTACTGTTAGTTGTGAAGATAACGAAACACCTGATTTTATAAGTAAATATATAAAATAGTAGGCAGATATTAGTTAATTTTAAAAAAAGGGCTAACTGCGTATGTGGTTAGCCCTTTTATGCTCAAATCAAGTGCTTTAAGTAGTGAGATCTTCTTATTTTGTAGTGCTTGGAAGTATCATATTTGTGTATTTATCACGCACTCTGCGAGCGTACTGCCTTATATATAAGCGAAGGTATAGTCAGTAAAATATTTATTTTTGCAAGATTATATATATTAGCATAACCATTAGAAATTATTGCGGTATTTTATTACTGCTTTAAATATATCAAAAATTCAACAAAACTTGTCGATTATCAAGTATGCTTTTGACCTATCTAGCACTATCTAGTAAGGTCGTATCATATCATAATCACATTATTATAAGGAGCTATTATGCAATTTATTAGTACTAGAGCAAAAGATACTAGCGTATCTAGCAGTGAAGCTATCGTAGCGGGTCTTTCTCTTGACGGAGGATTATTCGTGCCAGAGTCTTTCCCTACAGTTAGCATGGATGAAATGAAGGAAATGATAGAGATGTCATACTCTGAGCGTGCAGCTAGAGTTCTTTCAAAATTCCTTTCTGACTTCTCTCTTGAAGAACTTATGGACTACACTGAAAAGGCTTATTCTAAGTTTTATGACGGTGATCCTTGTCCACTTGTTGCTATTGACGAGCAAACTTATATCCTAGAGTTGTGGCACGGCCCAACTTGTGCTTTTAAAGATATGGCATTATCATTACTTCCATACCTTATGACTGCCTCTCGTGAAAAAGTAGGCGAGCAGAGCAAAACTCTTATTCTTGTAGCTACTAGTGGCGATACTGGTAAGGCGGCTCTTGAAGGCTTTAAAGATGTAGAAAACTGCGAGATAATCGTGTTCTATCCTTCGGAAGGCGTATCAGATATGCAAAGACTTCAGATGATGACTCAAGAAGGCGATAACGTGTATGTTTGTGCTATTGAAGGCAACTTCGACGATGCTCAAACTGCTGTAAAAACTATATTCAATGACGATGCTATGAAGGCGGAGCTTTTGGAGAGTGGATACAAACTATCAAGTGCAAACTCTATTAACTGGGGTAGATTAGTTCCTCAAATAGCGTACTATGTTTCTAGTTATGTGGACTTGTTATCAGCTGATGAGATTGAAGAAGGCGAGCTGATTAATTTCTGCGTGCCAAGCGGTAATTTTGGTAATATCCTTGCTGGTTATTATGCTATGCGTATGGGAGTGCCTATCGGTAAACTTATTTGTGCGTCAAATATTAATAACGTTCTTACTGACTTCTTTAAGACTGGTACTTATGATATAAATCGTGAATTCCACAAGACTTCAAGTCCGTCAATGGATATCCTAATCAGCTCTAACTTAGAGAGATTATTATTTGAGATATCAGGTCGTGATGATAAGTATGTTGCGGAGATTATGAATGATCTTAATACTAAGGGCGTGTATGAGCTAGACTTCAATAAGCTAAGAAGCTCAGCACCTAACTTTATGGGTGGCTTTAGCTCGGAAGAGGATACTCTTGATACTATTGCAAACTTCTATGAGGTAAATGATTATCTTCTAGATCCTCATACGGCTGTAGCGGTAAGTGTTTTTGCAAACTACGCTGTAGAGTCAAGTGATGAAACTAAGACTGTCATCGTGTCTACTGCTAGCCCTTACAAATTTCCTACTGACGTGTACTATGCTTTGACTACTACAGATATGAGTGATGAGAGCGTGCTTGCTTGTAAGAAACTTGAGAGCTATACTGGTGTAGATATCCCTGAGCCTCTTCAAAATCTATCTAAACGCATATCAAGATTTACTGATTGCGTTGCGAAAGAAGATATCAAAAATACAGTTCTTAACTATATTAAAAAGAAATAATATATATAAATCATGTTGCAATATATAGTTATGCGAGTGATAAGTATATGTGCTAAATAATCAAATAAATGCTAAAAAGGACGAGTTATCGTCCTTTTTTTTGCTGTTTTAGCTACTTTTACTTGCTTTGCAAGATTATATACACTAGTCCGTTATCCGAGTGTATAGTCGTATAATATCCGAAATTTTGTCCGAGTTGCAGACCGCTTTGCGAATGACAGGCGAGCAGTAGTATAAGTGTAAATACTTAGGTTAAATACTTAGGTTAAATAGTTTGCAATGTCAGTAGTTTGCAAGCTCCTTTGATATGCTCTCAAGTGCTTTTATGACTTCACGGATATCATATATTGTATTGTTATTACCAAGACTTATCCTAACTAAACCATTGCAACTGGTGCTCAGGTGTTCGTGAGTTAGGGGTGCACAATGTAGCCCACTTCGTACCGCAATGCCTCTATAATTTAGCATGTCGGCGATCTCTGTAGAGGGTGAATCATACATGCTAAAAGATATTACAATAGACGGATACTCGCTATATAACTTGATACCGTCGATGTTTTTAAGTCCTCTCGTAAGCTCTTTTGATAGTGCATTTAGTTTCACTTTGCTAGATTTATTATTTGACCTAAGCCAATTAATTGCAGGTATTAGCGATATAATAGCGGGGCTATTTAGCGTGCCACATTCATATCCTTCAGGGTAGATTGTGGGCTGTGTTAAACTGTGGCTATCAGTGCCAGTTCCGCCATACTTTATAGGCTTTAAAGTGATGTCGTTTTTGACAATTAAAAAACCTATGCCTTGCATTGCTTGTAAACCTTTATGTCCGCAACCAGCTAGCATATCTATATCACTATCGCACATGTTGATAGTAGTATGTCCTAGTGATTGTGCACTGTCAATGAGCATTTTTATGCCATGAGTTTTCGCTACCTTACCTATTTGCGTGATGTCCTGTGTGACACCCAGTACATTGCTAGTATGGCAAATACTGATGAATATTGTATCGGGCGTTATTGCTTTTTCTACCATGTCAGCAGTGATATGACCATGCGCGTCAGGCTTTAGATACGTTACAGATATTCCGCCTTCATTTTGCAAATAATGCAACGGTCTTATAGTGCTATTATGTTCAAGCATTGTAGTTATTACATGCCCAGTTTTGCCACTTAGATACCCAAGTAGTGCAAGATTTAGTGAGTCCGTACAGTTGCTAGTAAATACCACTTCGTAGCTGTCATCAGCACCTACGTATTGCTTGATTTCTTCTCTTGCTTTGTATATTTTATTCGCTACATCCATGCAGTCGTTATGTCCTCCGCGTCCGCTGTTACTTGAGTTTGACGCCTCGATGTAGTAGGTGTCAAGCACCGTTTTAGGCTTAAATCGCGTTGTTGCCGAATTATCTAAATATATCATTTTTACCTCTCTTTGTAACATTATTTCTTCTATATTAATACATTATATTAGGAACTATTTACATTATACCAAAATTACGGAGGTGGATGTGATGAATATAATTGTTGCATTTTCTTCACGCAATGCAAGTATGCGTTTTAGCGAGGCATTGCGGAAGGGAGGGGTTCCATCTACACTAGTGAACACGCCGAGAGATTTATCTTTAGGTTGTGGTATCAGCGTTCGTGTAGAGTCAAGATTTACTAGTAAGGTGCAGGAGTTGCTTATGGTAACCGATAAACATTCTTATCTAGGAACATATAAACTAATGAAAAGTGGTAGTAAGACTGTTGCCGTTCCTCTAAGATAATGAGTGCGGAGTGTGGCAGTCTTGTCACTATTACATTTATAAGGTCGCAAATGAGTAGTAATAGCTATTCGTGGGCGACTTTGTTTATTTATATTATATGTTTGATACGTGTTGGCTTGTGACTGATATAATATTTTTTTTCAGTTAATTTTATATACACCCTTTAATTGCTTAAAGAAATACGATATAGGCTGATGTGGTTTGAGGTATTATATATAATCGTCAGTCAACATATATCGGTAAGGTATATTATTCATTTGAGAAGCTAACTCGTTTAAATGCGTCATAATTCGCTAATAATACATACGTTTAGATATCTTGTATATTTCATTATCGCGTAGATAAATCAGCTATATTAGTTGCGGAATATACTGATTATTTATCAATGCATGTATAATAGTGCAGTTTTATCGTTCAATATTAATTTTATTAAATATTAATAGCGTATTTATATAATATATTTATGTATAGATGCTAAAAATACTTGAAAAATTATGCTTAATATGTTATAATATTATGGATAATGGGGTAGAGCTATGAAGATAGATATTGAAGTGTTAATTGATAGGTTAGCTTGTGAGCATTCAAATGCGGTATGCGAGCTGGATTATACCACTCCTTTCGAGTTGTTGGTGGCGGTCATCTTGTCCGCACAATGTACTGATAAAAGAGTTAATATTGTCACCCCTAAGTTATTTGAGTGCTACAATACTCCTTATGCAATTGCGGATATTTCAGTAGGTGAGCTTATTCCTTTTATAAGGACTTGTGGTTTTTATAATAATAAAGCTGTAGCGATCATAGAGTGTGCTAGAAGTATCGTAGAAAACTTCGATGGCGTAGTGCCTGATAATGTCGACGATCTTATGACGCTGAGGGGTGTCGGAAGAAAGACTGCGAATGTAGTATATTCTGTCGCTTTTGGTGGACAAGCTATTGCTGTGGATACACATGTGTTTAGGGTGAGTAATCGTATCGGCATTGCTAGTAGTACGAAAGTGCTTGAAGTGGAAAAACAACTAATGCTAGCTGTGCCACCTAATGAATGGTCAAGGTTTCATCATCTGCTAATACATCACGGTCGGTATACTTGCACCGCGAGGCGTCCTAATTGTGAGAATTGTAGCGTGGCTGACATGTGCAAGACTTATAATATTGATTGAAAAAGCATAGATAAACCAATATCAAAATTATTTAGCTGTTGCTGATATTGCATACATAATGCGTATCGTGTATATATTAATTTAAATGTAGCAAAATCTAACGGTATAGTAAGTGCTGTATTGTTTGTAGTATATAGTCGTAATGACTTTAAACAAAATTTATATAAATAGAGGGCTGTATGAACAAGATTATCAAAAAGAGAATTCTTAGTGAAAATGTAAATGAGTACGTTATAAGTGCTCCTGCTGTTGCGAAAAATGCTAACGCAGGTCAATTTATCATTTTGCGTGTAGACAACGACGGTGAGAGAATACCTTTCACTATCGCAGACTTTGACCGCAATGCGGGAACTGTTACTATCCTAGTGCAGACTATAGGTGCTTCGACGTACAAACTTGCACTTTTGAATGAGGGCGATAGTATTTCTGACTTCGTAGGTCCTTTAGGTAACCCTACAGATCTTAACGAGTTTGAGCATGTTATGCTTGTCGGTGGTGGTATCGGTAGTGCAGTTATATATCCTCAGGCTAAAGATAGACACTCAAAAGGTCTTAAATGCGACGTTATAGTCGGTGCTAGAAATTACGATCTTTTGACTTATGAAGATGAGTTCAAAGCTAATTCTGATAATCTTTATGTAATGACTGATGACGGTTCTTACGGTGAGAAGGGTTTCGTTACGAATAAGCTAGAGGAGTTGATCAAGGCTGGTCACCCTATTGATTGCGTATTCGCTGTAGGCCCAGTTTTCATGATGAAAGCTGTTTGCGACCTTACTCGTCAGTACGGAGTGCATACTGTTGTAAGTATGAATTCTACTATGGTTGATGGTACTGGTATGTGCGGTTGTTGTAGACTTACTGTCGGTGGCGAGACTAAGTACGCTTGTGTTGACGGTCCTGAGTTCGACGGTCACAAAGTAGACTTTATGGAGTCAGTAAATAGAGGTAAATTCTATAGAGATAGAGAATGTGAGCATTATAAAAAGGAGCAAGAGAAAAATGGTAAAAACTGAAAGAAATAATGTCATAGTTAGAGATGGCGATGTTAGAATCAAAGACTTTGCTGAAGTATCTGAAGGCTTTACTTATGAGCTTATGAAGGCTGAGGCTGAGAGATGTATAAACTGTAAAAATGCACCTTGTACTAAAGGTTGCCCTGTTGGCGTTAAAATCCCACAGTTCATCAAGTGTCTTCAAGAAGACGACCTTGACGGTGCTGTACGTGCTATCAAGATTGATAATAACTTGCCTTCTATATGTGGTCGTGTATGTCCACAAGAAAAACAATGCGAAGAGCTTTGCGTTAGAAAATTAAAGCTAGGCGGATCAGTTGCTATCGGTGGACTTGAGAGATACGTAGGTGACTACGCTCTTGCTAAAAACGAGAAGGCTGTTCCTTCTACTATTAAACTTGACTATAAAGTCGCTGTTGTAGGTAGTGGTCCTGCTGGACTTACTTGTGCTGCTGACTGTACTATGGCTGGACTAGATGTAACTATCTACGAGGCATTCCACAAGGCTGGCGGAGTTTTGACTTATGGTATACCAGAGTTTAGACTACCAAAAGACGAGATCGTGAAGAAAGAGATCGCTAAACTAGAGGAAATCGGCGTTAAGATAGTTTATAATACTGTTATTGGTAAGACTATCAGAATGGAAGATTTGCTAGAGGATTTTGACGCTGTATTTATCGGTACTGGTGCTGGACTTCCTGTGTTTATGAATATTCCGGGAGAGAATTTGAACGGTGTATATAGTGCAAATGAGTTCTTAACTCGTGTAAATCTAATGAAGGCTTACTTGCCTGATTCTGATACTCCAGTATTCTGCGGTAATAGTGTTGCAGTTTGTGGAGCGGGTAACGTTGCTATGGACGCGGCTAGGACTGCTAAACGTCTTGGTGCGGAACATGTTTTTGTAGTGTACAGACGCGGAAGGGACGAAATGCCTGCACGTGCTGAAGAGATCGAGCATGCTATTGAAGAGGGTATTGAGCTTAAGTTGCTTACTAATCCTACTGAAGTGCTTGGTGATACTCACGTTACTGGTATGAAGTGCGTTGAGATGGAACTTGGTGCTCCTGATGCTAGCGGTAGATGCCGTCCAGTAGTGAAAGCAGACTCTGAGTTTGTATTAGACGTAGATCAAGTTATCATGTCTATTGGTACTCGTCCTAATCCATTATTAGTAAATGAGTATAGTGCACTTGAGATAAATAAATGGGGTACTCTAGTAGTAAATGAGGAAACTCAAGAAACTAGCGTGGATAATGTTTTCGCTGGTGGTGATGCTGTTACTGGTGCTGCGACTGTTATCCTTGCAATGGGTGCTGGTAAGCAAGCCGGTGCGACTATTATCGCTCGTGCTATTGCTAAATGTAGTAAATAATATACGAAAGATTTAGAGTGATTTGCTTGGTTTATTACAAATCAAGTATACATTCTTAGAAAATAATCAAATATGGAAAATTTATCTTTTATAATGCTTAATTATATTAGATGATAGTATTTATAATTATAATATACTCGCAATATTTCGATTAAATTGTCATTATCTATAGCTTTGCGACTACTTGTCAGCTAGGATATCATGACGAACTCTTGGACATTATTATTAGTGTTCGGAGTAAAGTGAGGGTTTATGTTTTTAGATGTATCATCGATATTTGTTAGAGCGGGCGACGGTGGTGACGGCGTTGTCAGTTTCCACACAGAGAAATTTATTTCTCAGGGCGGTCCCGATGGCGGAGATGGCGGTAATGGTGGCTGTATTATATTTGAGGTGGATTTAAATGCATCTACACTTATGGACTTTAAGTACGCAAAGCACTTTAGAGCTAAGCACGGTGAGAACGGTGCTCCTAAACGTTGCAAGGGTAAAACTGGTCAAGATCTTGTTATAAAAGTGCCTCGTGGTACTGTTATTAAAGATAAGAAAACTGGTCAAATTATTCGTGATATGTTCGCTGATGACGAGAGATTTGTCTTGGAGTCAGGTGGTCTAGGCGGTAAAGGAAATTCTAGATTTACTAATGCACTTCGTAAAGCACCACGTTTTTGCCAGAAAGGTGAGAAACGTGAAGAGCGTGAGTTAACTCTTGAGCTTAAAACTATCGCAGACGTTGGTCTTGTCGGCTTTCCTAATGTTGGTAAGTCTACTATGCTGTCTGTAGTAAGTGGCGCTAAGCCAAAAATAGCTAACTATCATTTCACTACTTTAGCTCCGAATATCGGCGTAGTAGAGAGATATGGCGATACTATTGTTATGGCTGATATCCCTGGTCTTATAGAGGGTGCTAGTGAAGGTGCTGGACTTGGTCATAGTTTCCTTCGTCACGTAGAAAGAGTTCGACTTATCTTACACGTTGTAGATATTTCTGGTGTTGAGGGTCGTGATCCTTACGAAGATTATCTAATGATCAATCGTGAGCTTGCGAACTACAGTTCTAAGTTATCTAAACTAGAGCAGGTAGTTTGCGTTAATAAAATAGATCTTATCAATGATGACAATGCTATCGCTGAGTTTGAAAAGAAGATCGGTAAGAAAGTATATCCAATCAGTGCTATCATGAGAAAAGGCGTTGATGATATGCTTACTGAAGTATTCAAGGAAATAGCAAATACACCTCGTCAAGAGGCGCTTGAATATGAGGCATTCACGTATGAAGTTACTGATAAAAAGAGCTTCCACGTTACTCAGCTTGATGAAGAAACTTTCCTTGTTGAGGGTGGTCTTATTAATCAAATGGTTAGAAACGTAGTGTTATCAGACTATGAGTCATTTAGGTATTTCCAGAAGATGCTGAAAGATAAGGGCGTTATATCAGCACTTAAAAAGAAGGGTGCGAAAGAGGGTAATATAGTTCATATTACTGACATCGAATTCGAGTACGTTGAGTAGAATTAGGTAGTAATTAAGTCAAATTATCGTATGATCGGGTATCGAAAATACAATAGTTCGAGGTGGTATCAGGCTATATAGCAGATGCATTTGGTAACGTATTTATATCGTGATTTATAGAAATATCGCAGTTATAGTGATATATATGAATATAATATAATAATTAATAAATTTATAATATAATAGTCCGTAAGCGAATGTGCGTAGATGATGCACGTTCTGCGTGGCTATTGACTTAGTGGTATTTGCACTGAGTATAGGAGAAATATGACAAGTAAACAAAGAGCTTTCCTTAGAGGGGCAGCTATGAGAATGACTCCGCTTGCTAGTATCGGCAAGGGTGGAGTAACTGATGGAGTAATCGCAGAAATTGATAATCTTTTAGAAAATCGTGAGCTTGTAAAAGTTTCACTTCTAAAAAATAGTGACCTTGATGTTAAAGAGGTTGGTAATTATGTAGCTAAGTCGTTACGCGCTACATTAGTTCAGACTGTTGGTAGTAAAATAACACTTTATAGACAGTCAAAGAGAGATGACGTTTATCACATCGTCTTACCTGACTAATATATCTTAAAAGTTAATGATGCCTTGCTGTTTTATCCAATATGTTATTGTATAATGCAAGGTTATAATATTAGCAGACTATTTGTTTAGCCTGCTTTAGCATGATGAAAGGAGTTAGATGATGTTAAAACAGTTACCATTGTTGCCATTAAGGGCATTAACTATTTTCCCAAATACTTCTATATCTATTGATGTAGTTCGACCTCAGTCAATCGCTGCTATTAAGTTTGCTATAGATAACAAAATCAAGATCGTAGCAAGCTGTCAGGTAGATCCTGAGTCTAATGAGCCTGGAAAAGGCGAAATGCACACTGTTGGTACGCTTATTGACATTAATAAGATACTTAAAATCGACGAAAATACTTATCGTATCCTTGTCGATGGTCTTTGTGCTGTCGAAATCATCGAATATTTAGAGCATGACGACTTCCTTTGCGTTGACGCGGAAGAGCTTGGTGTTACTGGACTTTTGGAAGATATCGAATTTGTTGCGTATAAGGCTTTTATCCTGAAAAATCTTGATGTATTCACTGATGATCTGGGTAGACAATATCCGAAACACATCAGAAATAGTATCGAGGGTTGTGACGAGCATGAAGTTTTATTTAATATCGCGACAGGTCTTATCAGTGGTAGTACTGATAAGCAACCGCTTTTAGCAGAGCGTGATATCAAAGTCAAATTCGACCTTTTATGCGAGGCTATTGCTCATGAAGTCGAGTTTTCTACTATTCTTCATGCGATAGAGCAAAGAGTTCATGAAAAGATATCTCAAAACAATAAAGAATACCTTCTTCGCGAGCAAATAAAAGCTATTCAAGAAGAGTTAGGCGATACTGAAAAAGAAATATTCGACGAGTATTCTTATAAAATAGATATGCTTGACGCTGATGACGAGACAAAAGATAAGTTACTGAAAGACTTAGGTCGTTACTCGCGTATGAATGAGTCCGCTCCTGAGTCGGCTATTATTAGAAATTATCTTGACTGGGTACTAGAACTTCCTTGGGGTAACATGAGTAGCGACTCTGAAAACCTTAAGACTGTTATGGAAATCCTTGATCGTGACCACTATGGTATTGATCTTGTTAAGAAAAGAATAGTCGAGTATCTTGCAGTTAGACTTATGACTAAAGGTAAGAGTAAAGGTGCTGTATTATGTCTTGTTGGCCCTCCGGGTGTCGGTAAAACTAGTATCGCAAAATCAATCGCTGAGGCACTAGGAAAAGATTATGTTCAGCTTACCCTTGGTGGCGTTCATGACGAGGCTGAGATTCGCGGACATAGGAAAACTTATATCGGTGCAATGCCTGGTAGAGTTATGTCTAGCTTGTCTAAGTCTAAGACTAATAATCCTTTATTCCTTTTAGATGAGGTAGATAAGATTACTCGCGATATGCGTGGTGACCCTTCTGCGGCACTGCTTGAAGTGCTTGATCCTAATCAGAATAAGACTTTTAGAGATAATTATCTAGAGATACCTTACGATTTATCCGATGTAATGTTTGTGCTTACTGCTAATGACATTTCGGGCATGGACAAGCCATTGCTTGACAGACTAGAGATCATCGAAATGGAAGGCTATACTGTCGAGGAAAAAACAGCGATTGCTACTAAATACCTTGTGCCAAAACAAGTTAAAGAGCATGGTCTAAATGTGGATAAATTAGTTATAGACACTGATGCGATTATCGAGATCATAGAAGGCTATACTCAAGAGTCGGGCGTTCGTGAGCTAGAGAGAAAGATAGCTAATCTTTGTCGTAAACTTGCTTGTGAGATAGTATTGAAATCAAACGGTAATACTGCTAAGATGGTTCATAATAAGATCATTAAAGTAGATAAAGCTCGTATAGGTGAGCTTTTAGGTGTTCGTGAAGTTCCTGATGTGAATAAGCAAACTATAGGTAGTGTTGGACGCGTTTGCGGTCTTGCATGGACTAGCGTTGGTGGCACTACATTAGATATCGAAGTTGCTACAATGAAAGGCAAAGGCGAGCTGAAACTTACTGGTAAACTTGGAGATGTAATGAAAGAGTCGGCAATGACTGCTATCTCTGTAGTTAGATCAAGATGTGCTAAGTACGGTATTGATGACGACTTTTTTGCAAATAACGATATCCATATCCACGTTCCTAAAGGTGCTACGCCTAAGGACGGACCAAGTGCTGGTATAACTATCGCTACAGCGGTGCTATCTTGCATTACTGGTAGGAAAGTTAATGACGCTATTGCTATGACTGGTGAAATAAGTTTGAATGGTAGTGTTCTTGCGATTGGCGGACTTAAAGAGAAAGCTCTTGCAGCTCATCGAGTTGGCATTAAGACTATCTTAGTACCTAGAGAAAACGAAAAGGATATTGTAGATATCCCTGATTCAGTAAAGAATGCAGTAGTATTCAAACTGATGGATACTATAGAGCAAGTATTTGCTGAGGCGGTTTCAAAATGAGAATGAAAAATGCTAAGTTTGTAATATCAGTTGCGGACTTTAATATGATACATCAACACGACGCTCCAGAGATAGCTATCGCTGGTAAGTCAAATGTAGGTAAGTCATCGTTTATAAATATGCTTACTAATGTTAAGAAATTAGCTAAAACTAGTGGCGAGCCTGGACGTACTAGACTACTTAATTACTTCGATATCAATAATGGAGAATTAATGCTTGTCGATCTTCCTGGATACGGCTATGCTAGAGTTCCTCACGGTGAGCAAGACAAATGGGCACACCTTATCGAAGGGTATTTGACTACAAGTCCTAAGCTATTATGCGTATTTTTGCTTGTAGATATAAGACATGAGGCGTCTCCGTTAGATAAACAATTAATGTCTTACTTGTATTATAATAACATTCCTTTTACTGTTATTGCTACAAAAGGCGATAAGTTAAGCAAAGCCCAAATAGTTAAGGCTAAAAATATTGTTGCAAACTCATTGTCGCTTACTCCTGCTAGTATTTACGTTACATCAGCCCTTAAAAAGACTGGTATACAAGAAGTATTAGATAGGATTCAAGAGCTTATTGACAATAGTGTGGATAATGATGAGGCAATTGAAATAATGCGTCTTGACGATGAGGCACTTAATGCCGAAATGCCTACTGATGAGATAAGTAATAGTGTAGATTCTGATATTAAATAATATTTAGTATTTGCATTATAACAAAAGTATATATATTATAATTATTATAAGGTGCTGTTTTGCAGTGCCTTATTTTTTTATCGCAATAATATAATTTGATCGGGTAATTATCTTTAAATGATGGAGAGTATTAGATATCATGTCTGTAAGATTAGATTCTATATTAAGTGTTTTTGTATATTGATTACATATTAAAACATTATTATCATCATCATGCTATGTATTTAGTCATTATCAGCATATTTTTCGCGTTTGCACATATTTAGCACTTATTGCATAATATACTATGACTATATATAGGAGGTGAAATAGATGTCTTTTTCTAATAATTGTAAACCAGAGAAAATGCCTGGTCCATTAAAGGGTAATCCACTAGCAGGTCTATGTGAGAAAACTTGTATCCAGGTCGAGAAAGTATTTGATGCTTGCATCAAGCAGGAAACTTTGACTGATGTTGTAGTAAATCTTGATCATGTAAAACCATGTGATCTTACTACTCCATTCCAGTTCATTAGTGCAAAAACTTGCGGATCTAGAGCGGAGGTATGTGACTTAGTAGTTACAGAACTACCTGACTCTTGTGGCTGTGCGAGGGTAACTTGTAATGTAATTATCCCTGTTACGGTGGTATTTGTTGATGCTTGCGGTAAGCAAGGTATGGGTTATGGTAGTGTATGCGTTCCTCGTGATATCGTTATGCATGTGGCTTCAGAGTCAGTAATGCCGTATGATATTATCGCTGATGCGACGATAGTTGCCCCTACAGGCGAGTATAAGTGCGGTCCAGCTTCAAGTCCTACTTTCGTTATTACTTGCTGTGCTACAGTGATAGTAAAGGTAGTGATGAACGTTCAATTGCTTGTGCCTAGCTACGGCTATGCGTACATTCCAGCTTGTCAAGACTATACTCAAGACGTTTGCGATGGCGTGTTCGACTTGCCATTGTATCCGAATGATTGCGGCTGCGACTGCAAGATCTAAGATAGACTAATACATAATCCTAGCTATATTGTATGCGTAATATGAGAACATGTTGATATAGGATAATTGTCCCTAAGGAACTATTATGCTATATATGGCTAATTTGTGTCCAAAGCGAATCTACATAAGGCAAATGCCTAACTAATAACAAGCCACTTCATGCGTAAGTATTGGAGTGGTTTTGTTGTTTTATAATAAAATTTACAGCGTTTAAATAAGTTTACATTTTTTATAGTATTCTACTATTGTATATCTATCTCAAAGTATATATATCCTAAGTATATTTCAATATAGATTGACTTATTCATGCCTTTGATATGTATGTGCAATGCAAAATCATGTAAGAACGTAGTCTAAAAAACTATAAAGTCATGATAATATTGTGCCGAAATTACACTTAAATATTGTAGAATTTGATCGGGAGAATCAAGTATTATGTGGCAAATATAGTGCAAAAATAACGGTATAAAAAATAAAAATAAAAAAATAATATAATTGCGTAAAAATGATTGACAATTGAGTAAGGATTTGTTATAATACACTAGTAATTAAGGAGAGTTGGCCGAGCGGTTTATGGCGCCAGTCTTGAAAACTGGTGATGGTGGAAGCTACCTGGGGTTCGAATCCCTAACTCTCCGCCAAATTATAAAAGACGTATTTTAATGCGTCTTTTTTGCATTTTTTATCACATCTTACATATAGGTACAAACATTAATTTGTTTTTACCTATTTTTTTATTTATATGGTTTTTATTATAATATATTTAGCTTACTTACCATCTCCAGTTCTTGGCTTGGCATCATGTGACTATATGTGTTCAGTGTTTGCTCAATATTTGCATGTCCAAGTCTTTTTGCGACTAGTACGATGCTTTCACCGCTATTAATTAGAAGTGATGCATAAGAGTGTCTCATAACATGTAGTCTTATTTTCTTAACATCAGCAGCATTAAATATCAAAGCCTTTAAATGCTGATTTACTATTTTAACATTGTTTTTGATGACAAATCGAGTTTATAATGATGTTTTAATGAATTATTAAAACATGTAATAATTGCTATTTGAATATTTAAAAAATAATTAAATACTATATATATTAAAAGCAGTTTTATATGGTTTTACACCTAAATATAAATGATTTAAATGCTAAATGTATTAGTTTAACATAAATTATACTTAAAAATAATAACAAAATACTAATTGGCAAATATGCTTAAATATAATAAAAAATCACTATAGGTATAATCCATGTATATATTATGTAGTGAAAGCATATATTTAAAAATGCGTATAGAGCAATATTAGTTATATCAATTGATGTTTACTCATAATTTACATATTATTGGTTGTTATTAGATAATAAAAGTTGTATTATGTATATATAAAATAGTGGAGGGTTGTATGTTACAGCTAAATGATATTAGAAAAGTATATGGTGAAGGAGAAAATGCGGTAGAGGCACTGAAGGGTGTTGATCTTGCGTTCCGCAAAAGCGAATTTGTTTCGATTTTAGGCCCTTCTGGTTGTGGTAAGACTACCATGCTTAATATTTTAGGCGGACTTGATAGATATACTTCTGGCGATCTTATGATCGATGGAAAGTCTACTCAGTTATTTAAGGCTTTTGAATGGGACGCTTATCGTAATAACTGCGTTGGTTTCATATTTCAAAATTATAACCTTATAACTCATCAATCAATTTTGGAGAATGTAGAGTTAGCTCTTGCATTGTCTGGAGTTTCTACGCAGGAAAGGCGTAGGCGTGCGACAGCAGCATTAGCAGAAGTCGGTTTAGGTAACATGCTAGGCAAGAAACCTAACCAAATGTCAGGTGGACAAATGCAAAGGGTTGCTATCGCTAGGGCAATAGTTAACAATCCTGAAATAATACTTGCTGATGAGCCTACTGGTGCGCTTGATAGTGTAAATAGTGTTCAAATCATAGAGCTTTTACAAGAAGTAGCTAAAAATAGACTTGTCGTAATGGTTACTCATAATGACGATATTGCAGCAAAGTATTCTACTCGTATCATCAAGATGTTGGACGGCGAGATAGTAGATGACTCTGATCATTATGTTCCTACTGAAGAGGATCTAGTATCTACTGATATGATATATACAGAAGAGGCAGCGCCTATAGTTGATGGACTTGATGAAAATACTGCAAAAAAAATATTAGCTAAACATAAAAAGCAACAAATAAAAAAACAAAAAGCTGTATTGAATAAGACCTCTATGAGTATCGGGACTTCTTTTAGGCTTTCCGTTAAGAATTTATTCACAAAGAAGGGCAGAACATTTATGACTGCATTCGCGGGATCTATTGGTATCATCGGTATAGCGCTAGTTATGTCTATTTCTAATGGATTTAATATCTATATGGAAGATATGCAGAAAAACATGTTAGGTCAGTACCCTATCTCGATCATGCAAGAACACATGAATATGGAAGGCATAATGTCTCCGCCTCAGTTTGTTGCTGGTGAAAAAGATAGATTCCCTGATAATGACATCATTACAGTGCCTGAATCCGAAGATTCTAATATGAATGATATGATAAGTCAGGTATTCCATTATAATAAAATAACGCAAGAGTACATGGATTATATTTCGGAAATGCCAGAGGAGTTATATGCTGAAATAAGCTATAAATACGCTATGAATCCAAATCTTATTACTAAGAAAAGCGATGGTAGTTTCAATGCAGTTGAGTTCAAGACTGATCCAATCACTGCCATGATGTACGGTACTCCAAACTTATTTAATGAGCTTGCAAGTGATGCATTTATGACAGAGCAGTACGAGGTATTAGAAGGTAATTATCCTACAAGTAAGAATGAAATCGTGTTGCTAGTAAATGAATTTAATGAAATAAGCGAGGCTTTGTATGAAGGCTTCGGATATGATACTAAGGAAAACTTCACTTTTAAAGACGTTATTGGTCAAGAGTTTAGTATGATCGGTAATGATAGTTGGTATGGCGATAGAGTGGGCAACCAATACGAGCGTAATATCAATTTTAATCAAGATATGTTTGATAATGGAACTAATCTTAAAATAGTTGGCGTTATGAGAATTAAAAAGGATGCATCAGTTAAGTTGTATCAAGAGGGTGTGCTTTACCATCCTGATCTAACTCCTTTTGCTCTTAATGACTCTATCAATTCTAAGATCGGCAAGGCACAAGCAGAAGAAAAGGTGTGGGATCTTGCTACTGGTAAAAAGATAAAAGACATCGAGCTTGAAGGTGCAATTGTTGTGCCTGGTTCACTTCTGGGCATGACTGATGCAGATAGACATCACATCACTATGCAACGACTTGGAGCAAGTACTGTTGCAAAAGATATTATAATTTATCCTAACTCATTTGAAGGTAAAGACGAATTGAAAGAGTACCTTGACGAGTTTAATCTCTTATCTAATCAGCCAGAAAAGAAGCATATTCTTTATAATGATCCGTCTACTATTATGACGGACATGATGGGGCAAATAGTTTCTATTATATCAATAGTTCTAGTCGCATTTGCGTCAGTATCATTGTTTGTATCGTCTATTATGATAGGTATCATCACTTATGTATCGGTCGTAGAGCGTACTAAAGAGATCGGTATACTACGTTCTATCGGTGCGAGAAAGGTGGATATAGGAAGGGTATTTAATGCAGAGACGACAATGATCGGTTTTGCAGCGGGAGCGATAGGTATAATCATATCTTATCTTCTGACCATTCCGATAAACATAATTATAAAAGCTGTGTCGAATGGTGCGGTCATAACTAATTTGTCTGTATTAAATCCATTAGTAGCACTTGTTCTTGTGGTTATAAGTGTCGTGCTTACATTCCTTGCCGGTATAATACCGTCGAGTATCGCGGCGAAAAAAGACCCAGTAAAAGCACTGCGTTCGGAGTAATTGCAAAAAAATGCGGTTAGTGTATTAGTACGAAAGAATAAAGAAGTATAAAGTCAAATAATAAAAGACTGCCATTGTGCAGTCTTTTTTTTATACTATATAATAGCTTATTATATATATTATCTATATATATATTGACATATTGTTATATGTATGATAAAATGTAATATAATAAATATATACTTTCATAGTTACGAGAGTCAAGGAGATATGAATTGATAAGACTTAAAGATGTCACAAAAGAATATGGTAAAGGATCAAGTGCTGTAATAGGTCTAGATGATATTAGTCTAGATATAATGCAGGGCAAGTTTACTATTATCTTAGGTCAATCGGGCTGTGGCAAGTCTACGCTTATGAATTTGATCGGTGCTATTGATAACGTTACTAAAGGTACTATCATTATTGATGATAAGGATATCACTAAGATGTCAAGGGATAGTCTAGCAGAGTTTCGTAATAAACATATCGGTTTTATTTTTCAAGCATTTCACTTAGAGCCAGCTTATTCTGTAATTGACAATGTATGTCTACCGCTAATCATATCTAACGTCAGGAGAGGCGCTAGAGAAAAGAGAGGCGAAGAAGTATTAGAAATACTAGGATTGAAAGATAAAATCCGCGCAAAAGCAGGTAATCTTTCTGGTGGTCAAAAACAGCGTGTTGCAATAGCTAGGGCACTTGTTCATAATCCTGATATAATCCTTGCTGATGAGCCTACTGGAAATCTCGACTCTAAAAACGGGCTAGAGGTGATGAGTATTCTGAAGAAAATAGCCGATGATGGTAAGACTGTTATCATGGTGACGCATAACTTAGAGTATGCTAAACTCGGAGACGTAGTCATCACTCTAAAAGATGGCAGGATCGACTCTATAGTGAATAATTTATAATATAAAAGCAATCTATATTGCAAGCATTTACTTTATGTAATGCTTGCAGTTTGTTTTAATAGATTAAGATAATAATATAATAAGTAATCAAAAAAAATAGGCATATGTTATCAGTTAAGATATCACGTGCCTATTTGTATAAACATATTAGATTATTTAGTTAGCTTGTACTCAGTAAGAGCTTTTGCTAACTGGTCAGGGCAACTAGTGCCACCACGACAAGGAACTCCTTTTGTAAGTGAAATAATCTCGTCGATATTTCTACCTACTGCAAGTATTGCCACTCCAGCAGTATTGCCAGCACATCCGCCGACAAACTCTAAGTGAGTTAAAATATCGCCGTCCACTTCAAAATTGATTTGCCTAGAACAAACACCTTTTGTCTTGTATGATTGCATAGTTATTCTCCTTTTATTGGGATAGAGCAGTATGACTACTCTAAGAGGTTAGCATGAATTAGCTCGTATACTATAGGTGCTTTCTCGATCCACATCTTATGTATCCACTTCGCACTAGTCGACGACTGTACGCAAAGTTTTAACTCCATAAGAGGCTGAGAAGGGGTATTGATCCTAAGTACTACAGTGTAAGATCCGTCATCATTTTTGTAATAATTACTAAAGTAGTCTTGACGTCTACGATAGCTTTGACAATGCTCCCTGATATGAGCTTTAATATCATCGCGTAGTGATAAAGGAATCTTTGTGAAGAAGATCTTCAAGCAATCCTTGCCATTTGCTGATAATACGTATAACTCAGTGTTATTTTTGCTGATATTCACGATAAAATCCGACTCAATGAGATCATAAATGCACTGTCTACAGTCCATATAGTTGACCCACTCATTCGAGGCACATATATCAGTCATCATCTCTATAGATAGTGGTATTTCCATAGTATCCATCATGTAGAGGATTATGACTTTATCTAAAACTAGTTCATCAAGTTGCATTACTCGGCGATGAACTCCTTTAAACTTTCTATTAATTCGTTGCAATCGTCGTTATATATTTCTAAAACGATAGGCTTAGATAAATCAAGGCTGAAAATGCCTAAAATGCTCTTTGCGTCTACAACATATCTACCATTACGAAGGTCAATATCGTATGGGTACATAGCTACTTTTTGCACGAAGTCCTTAACTTTCTCTGCCATGTTAAGTTTAATAATAATTGATTTCATATATACACCTCTCTTTGTTTTTACTCTCAAATCACTTAATAATTATAAATTTATAAGCTAGTTGCATTCATTATATACCATATTTAGCATTTTTGCAAGAAAAATTTGCAAGTTGCTTGCATTATTATTTTTCCTATGTTAAAATGAATGTATAACCTATTGCAATTAGCAATAAGTAAGGAGGCTTGTAAGTATGAACGATAACAAACTACAACTCATCAATGGACTTAGAAAATTAACTGCGGAGCTTAAATCCGCACAGATTATACTTTGCCAGAGAACTATAAAGCGAATGCTTAAATATATCGCGTCAAATGAAGAGTTGAAGTTCATCACTTCTCATTGCAATGGACTAGCGTCTTACAGTACGCTATTAAGCGAGGCGTCTAAGGGTAATAATGCCTTAGCTTTTGCTCTTCCTTCTGATCCGCATAAAGTTATTTGCCTTGTGACAGGCATTTTGTTTAATATTGATAGGGAAAATATCGATTTCTTATCATTCTTAAAAACTAATTTCGCCTCAAATCAAGCTATTGGACAGTTTGGTGAGTTTTGTGACTATGTTATGGTCGGTTATGTGGACGCTTTTGAAGTATTATTACTTGAAGATAGTCTAATAGTAAACGTGGATGAAGCTCCAATATCAGCTACGATCCCACCAGCATTGATAGATAAATTATCTCCATTTATACTTGCAATCTCTGAGCAGATCCTAATAGACAAGAGTATAAATGAATGCAAACGTGAGGAGTCGCTTGCGGTTCTCGAGGGTATATGCTACGTCCTTGAACATGGCAATTCAGTGCTTATTAAGTCGATGTGGATAGGTCTTAAGTATACTATCAACACATCTAAGGTGCATGCAAGTCACTTGAAGGGCATGGAGAATATATTGTCTGAATTCGGTTTGCTACGCTGAGTATTTTAGTAAGTATATAAATATATAATTTAATATCATAATAATAACAAAATCCGCCAATAGCAATATGACTGCTATTGGCGGATATTTATTTGTATTGGGTAATTTGACTGTTACTCAGTAACTAACTTCATTATAGAAGGTTTGCCTGAGAAACCTACTTGGCGGTGAGACTCTTTACCATTACTAAAAGCAACAAAACAAGGGATACTTGACACGTTGAATTGTGCAGGCGTGATAGGACATTGGTCTATATTCATCTTGCAAACTAACGCTTTGCCTTCAAGCTCTACAGCTATTTGCTCTACGATAGGGCCAGCCATTTTACATGGACCGCACCAGTCAGCATAGAAGTCAACTAGTACAGGTACACTGCTTTCTTTTATTACACTCATAAAATCGTCATCTGTTAATATCTTTACCATTTTTATCTCCTTAAGAATTATATTATAACTCTATTATATGTATTCTAAAGTCGGTTATAACTAACTTTAACTTATTATATCACATTATTTACCAAATTACAAGGCTTTCTATGTAAATTCTTGATAATGATTATCATTTTGTACGGAATATAATTACTGTATAGGACTAAAAGAATATTTGATAGTACGTAGGTATAGCATATATAATAACTTGCAATATGTATGATAATGTGATAGAATATAGTATATAATAAGGAAGGTGAACGAATGGATTATACTAAGCTACTTAATGATGAACAAATAAAACCTGTCCTAGATACTGAAGGTGCAGTACTAGTTCTTGCTGGTGCGGGAAGCGGTAAAACGCGTGTGCTTACACATAGGGTATCATATATAATGAGTGAGTTGGGTGTGCCTGCGTATAATATCCTCGCTATTACTTTTACAAATAAAGCCGCGAAGGAGATGCAAGAGCGTGTCATGGGCATTGCTACTGATGGCAATACGCCTTGGATATCTACTTTTCATAGTTTTTGTGCGAAGGTACTTAGGTATGATATAGATAAATTAGGTTATACTTCTAATTATTCTATATTCACATCAAATGATAGTGCGAGAGTGGTGTCTCGTATATTAAAAGAGTTAAATATTGATGACAATGAGGTAAAAAAGACTGTCCGTAATCATATATCTGCTGCTAAAAACATGGGTGTCGACGCGGATACATACTGCAATCATTTAGGCGGTAAGAATTGCGATCTTATCCGTGATGTGTTTAAGAAATACGAATCGGAACTAAAGAGAAATAATGCTTTGGATTTTGACGATCTACTTCTTAAAACCGTATTGCTTTTTAAAGACTTTCCTGACGTGCTTAGGAAGTATCAAGAGCGATTTAGGTATATACATATTGACGAATTCCAAGATACTAATAAGATACAAATGCTACTTGTGAGAATGATATCGCATGTACATAAGAATTTATTTGTAGTAGGTGACGACGATCAGAGTATTTACGGCTGGCGTGGTGCAGAAGTAGAGAATATAATCAATTTTAAGAAATTTTATCCTACATGTAGGACATATAAATTGCAACAAAATTACCGTAGTACAGGCAATATTATCGACTGTGCAAATACTGTAATTAAGAATAATAAGACGCGTATGGGTAAAGAGCTTTGGACTGCGTCTGATAAGGGTATGAAGGTAAATTACCGTAACTGCTTTAATGATAAAGAAGAAGTTGATCATGTATTACAAGAGATAAGGAAACTTATTGATTATAATAATTATACATTTAAAGACTTTGCAATCCTTGTGCGTGTCAATGCATTAACTCGTATTTTCGAGGAGAAAATGAATCTTTACGGTATGAAGTACAAGCTGATAGGCGGATTTAAATTCTACGACAGAAAGGAAATCATGGATACTATTGCGTACCTTAGAATGGTCGCAAATCCTTATGATGAAGAGAGTATTGTCAGGATAATCAACTTCCCTAAACGTGGTATTGGCGATACTGCTATCGAGAAAATGCGTAATTATTGCTACGCTAAAGGTATCAGTTTTATAGACGGGCTTTTAGATGTGGAAAATAATGAAGTGCTAGCGAATGCTATGAAGGCGAAATTTTGCAGTTTCCGTGATCTTATCGTCGACCTTATGCGTAAGAAACTTGACTTGCCTTTTGAGGAATTCGTAGCGTACATGGTAGAGCGTATTGACTTCTACTCAGTGTATGATATGGATATCCCAGAAGAGAGAAATAAGCTAGAGAATATCGACGAGTTTATAAGCGTTGTTCGTGAGTATTGCAAGGCGAATGATGGTGCAACTCTTGAGGATTTTATGCAGTCAATATCACTTATTAGTGATAGTGATGACGCTGATGATGATGAGTTTATCACTATGGCAACTATCCACGGTGTAAAAGGTTTAGAATACAAAACTGTATTTTTAGTAGGTCTTGAAGAGGGTATTTTCCCTTCTTCAAGAGCGTTACTTAATCCGTCGGATATGGAAGAAGAACGTAGATGTATGTACGTGGCGATCACCCGTGCGAAAGAACGACTTTATATAAGCAGTGCTGGTAGTAGATTTAGATTCGGCAAGGTGGAGTATAATGCTGTAAGTAGATTTGTGACTGAGGCTGATCTTATCAAGAAAGATCCTAACAGCTTTGAAATATTGGAAAAATCTAAGTATGAAAATATCGCATCACAGGTGCATGTGCCTTCAGCTAGTCCTAATATTAGAACGGATATACAGAAGGATATTTCAGCTTTCGTTGTGGGAAGCGTAGTAGTGCATTCTAGGTTTGGTGAGGGTAATATAATGTCAAGGAGCGGAGATAATGCAGTGATAAATTTTCCGAAACTTGGCAATAAGAACTTTAACTTGAAGCTAGCTCCGCTAGTGCTTAAAAAATAAAATTATAATATTTGTAGTATTGATATAGCTAAAATGCGTGTATTTACGCGAAATTATCTATTAAACGAGGTGTGTTATGGAAGAAATGAAAGATTTGGTCTTAAAACTGAATATGTATGCCGATAAATATTATAATCTTGACGCGCCAATAGTGTCTGATATTGAGTACGATATGATGTATGATAGATTAGTCGTGCTAGAGCAGATTACTGGCATTGTATTAGATAATTCGCCTACAAAAAAAGTAGGCGGAAAGGCGTCTGTTAAGTTTGAGAGTTATGAGCATAAGTCTAGGCTTTATTCGCTTGCGAAAAGCCAGTCAAATACCGATCTTGAAGCATGGTGGAAGCGTATCACAACATTGCTCTCTAGCGATAAAATTCTATGTTCTTGCGAATATAAATATGACGGTCTTACTGTCAATCTTACTTACAATAACGGTAGGCTTTTGAGGGCTACTACTCGCGGTGATGGTATAAAAGGCGAAAATGTAACCACTCAAGCTAAGACAATTCGTACCATACCGCATACTATTGCTTATACGGGCGAGATAGAGGTGCAAGGTGAGTGTATTATGAGGTTATCTGAGCTAGAGAACTATAATAATACTCATGATATTCCGCTTAAAAATGCTCGTAATGCAGCAGCTGGTGCACTTAGAAATCTAGATGCAAAAGTTACAGCCGAGAGAAATCTTGACTTCATGGCTTATAGCGTCGGATACTCTGCCGATATGCATTTTGATGGTCAGAAAGAGATAGTAGAATTTCTAAAGAGCAATGGCTTTACTGCTGGAGACTATGTTCAGTTTGCTGATAATATGACTGATATTATAGATAAAATAAAAGGAATAGGTACAGCAAGACCTACGCTTGATTATCTTATCGACGGAGCAGTTATTAAAGTGAATTCGATCAATATGCGTGACGAGTTAGGCAGTACTGAGAAAGCACCGCGATGGGCGATAGCTTTCAAGTATGAGGCAGATGAGATCAGTACAATACTTAAAGATGTGGTCTGGCAAGTTGCTCGTACGGGTAAAATTAATCCGCTAGCGATTTTAGAGTCGGTAGAACTTGCTGGTGCTACTATCTCACGTGCCACGCTCAATAATATGGACGATATCGCAAGAAAAGATATCAAGCTAGGAAGTAGAGTATTTATAAGAAGATCTAATGATGTAATTCCTGAGATACTAGGAGTTGCTGAGCATAATGAACAGTCGACGGATATTAAAGCACCCGAATTTTGCCCGTCATGCGGTGCGAGAGTCAGAAGAGAAGGGTCATTTTTATACTGTGATAATATAAGCAATTGCGGTGCTGTGAATATCGGTAAGATAACTCACTTTGCAAGCCGTGACGCAATGGATATAGAAGGGTTATCGGACAGGACTATTACGGAACTTTATAATGGAGGATATATCAGGAGTATTGCTGATATATATAGATTAGATAGTACCATGCTTTTATCCGTAGACGGCTTTAAGGATAAAAAAACTGATAAGATCCTAAAGGCGATACATGCAAGTAAGAACGTAGGACTAAGCAAGTTTATCTTCGCTTTAGGAATAGGTAATATCGGTAAAAAATCAGCAACAGTTCTAGCTGAGAAATATATCTCGATAGATAGGCTGATGGATTGCAATGCGGAAGAATTAGTAGCATTATCAGATTTTGGTGAGATAATGGCAAAGTCAGTGTATGATTATATAACAAATGATATCAATATAAAACTTATAGCCGATCTTTTAGAAGAAGGCGTTAACGTTGCTGATTTTGAGGTGTCTAGCGGAGTATTGTCAGGTCTAACAATTTGCTTGACTGGAAGTATTCCTATCCCTCGTGGCAAGGCTAAGGAATTAGTTGTTGCAAATGGTGGTAAGGTATCAGATACGGTTTCTAAGATGGTTAATGTAGTGGTTGTTGGCGAAGATGCAGGTTCAAAACTTGCAAAGGCAACAAAACTTGGCTTGGAGATATGGTCATATGAAGATCTTATCAGCAAACTATGATTTAGACGAAAATCCAGAATATATTGATTTATTTAAATTGGGGCTTGTAAATTTTATTAATATGTGTTATAATTGTGATAATTAAAAATGATCGTTGTATAAATCAACTGTTCTAGGAGGAAGATTATGCTAAGTATGTCAGGCTACGGAAAAGGTGTTGCGGAATTAGATGGTAGAGTAGTGTCTATTGAATTAAAGTCGGTAAATCATCGGTTTCTTGATCTTGCTATCAAGATGCCGAGAGTGTTTAATTGTCTAGAAGAGAGGGTACGTACTCAGCTTAAGAGTCGAGTGGCACGTGGTCGCGTAGATGTATACATTGGTATTTCAGAGAGCGAAGAAAGTGCACTATCAGTTAAGCTAAATAAACCTGCAATTGAAGGCTTTTTGCAGCTTGCAAAAGATATTTCTACTGATTACGGCGTGGTAAACGATATAAAGGTAAGCGATTTGTTTAAAATGAAGGATGTTTTCATTGATATTGATGTCACTCCCGACGCTGAAGTTATATGGTTACTTATACAAAGTGCATTAAATATTGCTATTTCTAACCTTGTTACGATGAGAAAGTCGGAAGGCGAAAGGATTTGTGCAAACATTAATCAAAAGTTAGACAATATAAATGCGTCAGTAGTTGAGATAGAAAAGTACGCACCAATGCAGATTGATGCGTATAAAACAAAACTACTAGCGAGAGTTACCGAAGCATTAAATGACGTAGCTGTGGACGAAGCAAAACTGCTTAATGAGGTAGTTTTCTATGCGGATAAAGTATCGACTGATGAAGAGTTCGTACGCCTGTATGCTCACATTGATCACTTCAGGGAGATCATGAAAGAAGACACTGCTTTTGGTAGAAGTTTGGATTTTATAATACAAGAAATGAACCGTGAAGCGAATACTATCGGCTCAAAATGCTCGGATTTGTCTGTTTCGAACCACGTCCTTAGTATGAAAACTGAAATAGAGAAATTAAGAGAACAAATTCAAAATATCGAATAATCT
Organism: uncultured Clostridia bacterium; assembly: GCA_947038565.1. Lineage (GTDB taxonomy): Bacteria > Bacillota > Clostridia > Christensenellales > UBA3700 > MGBC100798. The sequence goes on along the minus strand of CAMQWP010000002.1, from coordinate 161,712 downwards.
TGCAAAATATGTGAATATATGAGATTTTAGATAAGAAAATGATGCGTTTTTTAGATGCCAAGATAAAAAAAATCATATATTTTACAAAAAGTATAGACAATTGTATAGATTATGTGTTATACTAGTAACAATATACTATCGTTTATCGCACTTGGTAATTTATACCAATTAATGATATACATGTATATTAATACTCTTGACCAAATGGTTTTTAAGTGCTACAATATTATAAGTAGTTTAAAATAAAATTTATTAATGTAAAGTATGGAGGGGATTATGGATAATTCAAAAAGATTTGTAAACATTGGGTTTAACAATACGGTAAACATTGAAAAAATAGTGTCAGTTATGACAGTTGACTCTGCACCTAATAAACGTCTTATACAGTTAAGAAAAGACGAGTGTATGGTTTTAGATTGTACTTGTGGTAGAAAAACTAAGTCTATGATAGTTACTATTGATAGATTTGTAGTTTTATCAGCGCTTAATCCAACTACTATAAATATGCGTGTAAACGCTAGAACTTCTGGAGTAGATGAGATTACTAAAGAGGAGGCTGATGACGATATCTCTGACGAGGAGGAGTTTTAATGAAAGATAAAGGTCTATTAATAGTTATTAGTGGTCCATCTGGTGCTGGTAAAGGCACTGTTGTGAGCCGTGTTATTTCAGCAAATGAAAAGTTCAAATTCTCTGTATCAGTTACTACTAGAGCACCTCGTGAAGGTGAGGTTGACGGGGTTAATTATTACTTTAAGTCAATGTCTGAGTTTGAGCATATGATACACAATAAAGAGTTACTTGAATACATGGACGTATACGGTAATTTTTATGGTACTAATAAATTTTTCGTTGAAGATATGCTTAATAATGGTTATGATGTCGTACTCGAGATTGATACAAAGGGTGCTTTTGCAGTAAAGAAAATCATGCCCGAGGCAGTAATGATATTTATCACACCTGAAAGTTTTGATGTATTGTCTGAAAGACTTGTAGGTCGTGCTACTGACAGTCCAGAACAGCTTAAGAGAAGACTGGGCGAGTCTGTAAGCGAGCTAAAACTCGCAGCAAAATACGACTATATCGTTGTAAATGATGTGCTTGACACGTGTGTAAATCAAGTGTCTAATATCATATGTAGCGAACATCATAGATCTAAGCGTTGTCTTGATATAATCGACAATTTTAGTAAATAAATAATGAGATTAAAAGTGTATTTGAATAAAATACGCTTCTTTCATTCTATTTACTCGTTTTATCATGTTTCAGTATTGATATTCGCTTGATTTAATCGTAAGTATATGTTACAATATAAAAGTTAGGCTATATATATATAGCATTATATTAATTTTGAGGATTACGTAAGTTTTTCTTTATAGATAAATACGTGTTTAATCGTGTGTTTTTCTAAAATTTAGGAGGTAGTATTATGATGATAGATCCACCAATCGACAAGCTAATTAAAAAAGCTTCATGTCGTTACGAGTTAGTTATGGGCGTTACAGCTCGTGCTAAGCAATTAGTTGCTCAAGAGGCTGAGTTCCTAGAGAACACTAAGCAAAAACCTATCAGTGTTGCCGCGAAAGAGGTATACGATGATAAGGTTATTATAAACAGAAACTAATGTTAAAAGGTAAAAATATTTTATTAGGAGTGACAGGCGGTATTGCTTGTTATAAATCATGCGAGATAGTGTCTAGGCTTGTTAAGCTAGGCGCTAATGTCGATGTTATTATGACTAACAATGCTACTAAATTTGTCGCTCCGAAGACTTTTGAGAGTCTGTCGCATCGACCTGTTGTGACAGACACTTTTAGTCCTGTTCAATCTTTTAATATAGAGCATATTTCTCTTGCTCAAAAAGCAGATCTTATATTGATCGCTCCCGCTACTGCGAATGTTATAGGCAAAATTGCTTGTGGTATTGCTGATGATATGCTTACTACTACTGTGATGGCTAGTACAAATAGTATTAAATTAATAGCTCCAGCGATGAATACTGGCATGTTTAATAACATGATCTTCCAATTTAATATGAATACTCTTAAAGGCTATGGTTATCACTTTGAAGAGCCTACTTCTGGTAGACTTGCTTGTGGTGATGTAGGTGTTGGTAAAATGCAAGAACCTGAAATATTAGTCGAGAGAGTGGTTCAGTTACTTAGCCGTACTCGTGATCTTGAAGGCAAGAAAGTGCTTATTACTTGTGGCGGAACTGAAGAAGCTATCGACGCAGTTAGAGTTATTACGAATCATTCTAGTGGTAAAATGGGTATAGCAATAGCAAGTGAGTGTCACGCTCGCGGTGCAATTGTTAAATTAGTTTATGGAAGTGTAAGTGTTTGTATTCCTAATGAATTTTCGTCCGTGTATGTAATAAGTACTGATGATATGTATAATGTTGTTATGGATAATACTGCCGATAGTGATTATATTATCATGGCGGCAGCACCATCCGATTATAAGCCAGTAGTTTGTAGCAACGAGAAGATAAAGTCTAAGACTATCACGCTTGAACTAGTTAAAAATGTAGATATTGCTAGAGCAGTAGGTAAGATTAAAGGCGATAAAAAATTAATTATATTTAGTGCGGAAACTAGTAACCTTATAGAAAATGCTAGTAATAAACTAGTGTCTAAGAATGCTGACATGGTGGTCGCGAATGATGTGACTGTAAAAGGTGCAGGATTTAATGTGGATACTAATATCGTTACTATTATAAATACAATCGGTCAAGTCGTGCCATATGATATCATGCCAAAAACCGAAGTTGCGACAGTGATAGTGGACAGCATGCTAAAGTTATAATATATTTAAAATAATAATAACTGTACTCTTATGAGTGCAGTTTTTTTTATAATCATTGTATAAGTAGTGGATATAACTGGGCATAAGCAGTGTATATAACTAGTATTACATACTCGTAGCTGATAAATAGTCAAAGTTTTTAAATAATGGCTATTATGTATTTACTTTATTCGCAATTTTTGATATAATGATATATAATAATGACTATTATTAATAACAAAATACAGGAGGTTTCAAGTGGTAGCTAGAGTTATAGTAGATATATCTAATAGTGAAGTAGATAGGATATTTGACTATCAAATACCCGTCAACTTTGATGTGGAATGTGGCGATCGTGTACTTGTGCCTTTTGGTAATAGAACAATAGAAGGATATTGCATAAGCAAGTCGGAGTATAGTGAATATGGCACTGACTTGAAGTGTGTTGTGCGAAAACTTGATGAAAATCCGTTAATATTGCCTGAAATGATCAAATTGATGTCGTTTATGAAAGAAAAATTCTTTATACGCTATGTTGATAGTCTTAGATTGTTCATACCGTCAAAACTTAGAGGTAATAAGGTCAAGGCGAAGATTAAAGAATATTGCAGTTTGTCGGAGAGCATGACTTATGATCAAATGTTATCTCTAGTACCTAAGCGTGCAAAATCTCAGATCGCTGTGCTGGAGAGGTTAAAGGAAGGCGGAGAATTCTTCACTATTCTGGCGACCGAGTTTAGTAATAGTGCTATCAATGCGCTTGTGAAGATTGGCGTCATAGATAGGTATGGTATAGAAGTGAAACGTACTCCTTTTAAAGGTTTGTCTGCTACTGATATCACTGTAAAACTAACTGATATGCAAAATAATGCGGTAGATAAAGTATTTAAAAGTGAAAAAGACGTGATACTATTGCATGGTGTCACAGGCAGTGGTAAAACTGAAGTGTATCTATCATGTATCGAAAAAGTCCTTGCAGAAGGGAAAACCGCAATAATGTTAGTCCCAGAAATATCATTGACACCGCAAATTCTTAGAATTTTCCGCGGAAGATTTGGTGATATGGTTGCCATGTTGCATAGTGGATTGTCTGACGGTGAAAGATATGATGAATGGCGTAGAATTTATGATGGTGATGCTAGGATAGTAGTAGGCGCTAGATCAGCAATATTTGCACCAATTCGTGATGTAGGCGTGATAATAATAGATGAGGAACATGATTCGAGTTACATAAGTGAGTCAAATCCAAGATATAATACTATTGATATAGCAACATATAGAGCAGTTTATAATAAGTGTCATATAGTGATAGGCAGTGCAACGCCATCAGTTGACAGTTATCAAAAGGCTAATAAAGGCGAGTATGAAATCGCTGTGATGGATAAGAGAATATCGAAAAACGGCATGCCTGAAGTCGAAATTATTGACATGGCGGGCGAGCTTAGACGTGGCAATTTCGGGTTGTTTTCAAGCGAGCTTAAAGAGAGTATTATAGATACTGTCGAGGCTGGAAACCAAGCAATGATATTCTTGAACCGTAGAGGTTTTGCCTCGTACATGCAGTGTAAAAGCTGTGGCTATATCGCAAAGTGTACTGATTGTGATGTTTCACTTACTTATCATCATCAAGATAATCTATTGAAGTGTCACTATTGTGGCAAGAAATTTAAACCGCTTACTCAGTGTCCTGATTGCGGAAGTGAGTCGATAAAACAAGGAAAAATCGGTACTGAGCGAGTAGTCAGAGAGCTAAGAGATTTGCTAGGAAATGAAGTGGGTATTTTGCGTATGGATAATGATACTACTTCTACAAAGACAGCGTATCTTGATATATTAGGTGCTTTCAAAGAGGGCGAAGCTAAGGTGCTTGTAGGTACTCAAATGATAGCAAAAGGGCATGATTTTCCAGATGTTACGCTGGTTGGAGTATTAGACGCGGATATGAGTTTGTACTTTAGTGACTATAGATCGAGTGAAAGAACATTTCAATTAATCACTCAAGTAGCGGGTAGGTGTGGTAGAAGTATAAAGAAAGGTCGCGTGCTGATACAGACATATTCTCCAAAGCATTACCTATTTAATTTTATTAAAAGCTATGACTATAAAGGGTTTTTTGAAAAGGAAGTGAATAATAGAAAAGTAACTAGTTTTCCGCCTTACACTACTATTATCAGAGTGCTAGTCACATCGGAGAGTGAAGATAAATGTGTGGATACTGCAAAAAGTATTTTCGGTAATTTGAAGCTGATAAAAGCAACTTGTCCTGAAGAATTTATCTACTTGCAAGCGATGAAGTCACCAGTTACGCGTATTCAAAGTAAATTTCGGTACCAGATAGTCATGAGAATAAATAGAAATAATGAACAAAAATTGATATCCGATATACATAATATTTTAGACGATAAAAAAAGTAGAGGAGTTTCATCGTTTGTAGAGATCAATCCTCAAAGTATGAGCTAACAAGTGTATATGTATTAAATACACATCAATTTAGTATAAATTCAAATATTATATGCATCAAATATATTTATATATTATTAATAATGAACGCATAATATTGTACTAATGTATTTCATATATCTAATATTGAAGTTTGTTTTAGTATAATAATTATTGCAAAATAAGACGTAATCGTTTTTATGAAAATACTTGTATTAAGTAATATATGAAATAAACGTAATATTATTTAGATTTATTCTTTAAATAAGAAAGTCTTATTTAAATATATTTGATTTTCTAGTGTTTTAATACCAAAAAACTTCTAAAAAATGTGTTTTTGCAATTTTAAATGTAAAGTTTTTAAAAGTTTAATTTTGTCGAAGAATGTCAGAGAATGTAATAATTTGTAGCAATATGTAATTTAATGGAAATAGATAACGATACTTATATAAATGAATTATATAAATCTAACTGAATATTTTGACTAGATATTTACTTATATCAGTATAAATATCTTATAACTTATGAATAAAATATGAATAAAAAGTGTATTTTATAATATGCTAATAATTTATTTTATTTGGTTATTATACAAATTACTTTACAAACATAAATAATATCATTTGCAAATTTATTGAATTAGCGTTATAATGGAGTTATAAAAATAAAGGGAGATAAAAGATGGCAATTAGAGATATTGTAAAAGATGGTGACCCGCAACTTAGAAAAAAATGTAGGGCAGTTTCGGATTTTAATGTTAAACTTCACAAGCTATTAGATGATATGTATGATACTATGGAGCTTGCTGACGGTGTCGGTCTTGCTGCACCACAAATAGGAATACTTAGAAAGGCAGTTGTTATTGATACTGGTAACGTTTTTATTGAGGCGATAAATCCGCGTATTTGTGGCGTTGCGGGTAGTCAAATCGGTGTAGAAGGTTGTCTTAGTGTAGAGGGTGTTAATTGTGAAGTTGACCGTCCTATGCATGTTATGGCTGAGTATCAAGATAGATATGGCAAGTTGATTTGTCAGGAGCTTACGGGTCTTGACGCTCGTGCTTACTGTCATGAGCTTGATCATTTAGAAGGTGTGCTTTTCTATGATAGAAAACATACCGAGGAGCAAGAGTAATTTATGAGAATAGTTTTTCTTGGCACGCCAGACTTTGCGACTAGTTCGTTAGAGGCGATAGCAAACTCTCATCATGAGATATTAGCCGTAGTTACTCCTCCTGATAGGCTGGGTAATCGCAATAAACTTATGCCCCCTGCTGTCAAAGTGGCAGCTGAAAGGCTTGGCTTAAAGGTATTGCAGTACGAACGTATTTCTCGTGAAGGCGTAGAGGATCTACGCGATTTGAATGCTGATATATTTGTTACATGTGCTTTCGGTCAGATATTGTCGAGAGAGATTTTAGCAATGCCAAAGCATGGCGTTATCAATGTCCATGCGAGCTTGCTTCCTAAATATAGAGGTAGCTGTCCTATACAAGCAAGTATTTTGAATGGTGATGCGGAAACTGGCGTCGCTATCATGAGAACAGAGTACGAGGTTGATAGCGGAGATGTCCTGCTTATGAGTAAGACGGATATTACAGAAAGTGAAACATCAGGCGAATTATTTGACAGGCTAAAAGATATCGGTGCATCAGCATTAATAGAGGCACTCGACATTATCGAGAGCGGTGAGGCGGTATATACTCCTCAAGACGCTTCCATGGCGACATTCTGTCACATGCTAAAAAAAGCTGATGGATTAATTGATTGGAATAATGACGCACAGGCTATACATAATTTTATAAGAGGAATGCATCCTTGGCCTTGTGCTTTTACCGCTTTAGATGGCGTAATAGTCAAAGTGCATAAAGCGTATGTTGTAGATAATAGTAGTGTATGCGGTAAAATCGGTGAGGTTATCGCTAGTAAAGACACTCTTTTAGTTGCGTGTGCTACTGGTAGTATTGCTATCACTTGCTTGCAAATGCCTAATTGCAAAGCTATGAATGCTTGTGATTATCTAAGAGGTCATGAAGTGCTTGTAGGTAGTATTCTGGGCTAGTATAGAATATAATTTTATAGTTTGATTTTAAGAAGTACGCTTGTTGCGTGCTTCTTTTGTATTTATGGGTTATTATATTTGTGTTGAGGCGTTTTAAGTGGAATTTTGATCGCTTTATAGTTGCAATATATTATCCTTATATGATATAATGTAAGAGTAAAAATTATTATGGCATTTTGTGCGCATATTTAAGAAAAAATTTACATGCGAATTTTGTATGTGATATAGGAGTATTGATGAATAAAGACTTTAGATTGGCTTTTGATGTGTTAGATAAGATTTTCCGAGAGGGTGCTTATAGCAATATTATTTTAGGCGAGGTTATCGATAAGTGCGATAATCGTGGTTTGGTAACGAAAATTGTTTATGGTGTGGTAGAAAACAATGTTAATATCGAGTATTTCTTGAACAAAATCGTACCATCAAGACCTCAAAAGAAAGTAACTACTATCTTGAAACTAGGCATGTATATGCTTAGATATCTTAATAGTGTGCCAGATCATGCGGTAGTGTATGAGATGGTTGACCTTGCTACTTATGCGAATAAAAAGTCTCAAGCAGGGTTTGTAAATGCCGTGCTTAAAAACTGTATCGGTTATGATTACGTATTGCCAGAAGATACTAAAGAGTGTCTATCAGTAGAGCATTCTGTGCCAATGTGGGTAGTGAATGCGTATTTCAAACAATACGGCGCGGAAGTCGCTACTAATATAATCAAGACTAAAGCACATACGCTAGAGCATATTCGTCCAAATACTAAGTATGTAAGCCTTGATAAACTTGCGAAAATGCTAGAGAATGAGGGCGTAGAGTATACTCCATCAGGCTATGGCGGTTTCTACGTTCAAAATAATGCCTATATAGGTGATTTATTCAAACTTGGCGATATAACTTTCCAGTCACCATCGAGCATGGTGGTTGTAAAGGCTGCTGCTGTTAAAGACGGAGATAACATATTAGATATTTGCTCCGCTCCTGGTGGTAAGGCAGTTTATATGACAGAGCTTGCGAAAAATCTAAACATTACAGCGACTGATATTCACCCTCATAGAGTGAAACAAATTCGCGAGTACGCAGAGAGAATGGACGTTAGTTGCATTGACGCTGATGTTATGGATGCGACAGTAAGAGTACATGATTATTTCTATAAATACGATCTAGTGCTTGCTGACGTGCCATGTAGTGGGCTTGGAGTTGCGGGTAAAAAGGCTGATATCTATCTAAGTAAGACTATGGATGGGGTTAATGAACTTGCTGAAATCCAATACGCTATACTTCAAAACGCCATTGATTATACTAAAAGCGGTGGTGTTATTATCTACTCAACATGTACTATGCTACGTGAGGAGAACTACAATATCATCGGCAAAACGCTTAAGATGAGAGATGATGTACAGTTAGAAATAATGGATATAGATATGGAAAATAAAGGATTTATACAGCTTCTTCCGGACGGAAAAGGTCTTGACGGATTCTTTATTGCGAGGTTAAGAAAATGTTAAATGCACTTGATTATACTCTAGAAGAGTGGCAGGGTATTCTTGTCGAATTAGGCGAGCCTAAGTTCCGTGCTAAGCAGATATTTGACTGGTTGTCAAAAGGTCGAGAATTCTCAGAGATGGCGAATCTTCCAAATGCATTAATCGCTAAACTTATGGAGAATTACGAGGCGAATACTGTCAAGATCCATAGCTGTCTTGTGTCAAAAAAAGACGGCACTAGAAAGTATATATTTTCGCTTGCTGATGGCAATATTATAGAAGGCGTGCTTATGAGTTATAAGTATGGTAATACTATATGTATCAGTACTCAAGTAGGTTGCCGTATGAATTGTAAGTTCTGTGCGTCAGGTCTTGATGGTCTTGTGAGAAATATGAGTGCGGGCGAGATGTTAGGCGAGGTAATCGCTGTCAATCGTGACATATCAGAGCATGGCGAAAGATGTATAACTAATATCGTACTTATGGGTAGCGGTGAGCCGTTAGATAACTATGATAATGTGATAAAATTTCTTAAACTTGCAAACCATGATAACGGACTTAATATTGGAAAGCGTAATATTTCATTGTCTACTTGTGGGCTTTGCGATAAGATTTATTCGCTAGTAGAGGACATGCCAGGCGTTACGCTTACTATCTCTCTTCATGCTCCAAACGATATCTTAAGAGACGAGATTATGCCAGTAAATAAGGCGTATAATATCCGCGAGTTAATGAAGGCGGTAAGGTTCTATTTCAAGAAGACTGGTAGAAGGATTATCTTTGAGTATTCTATGATGGAAGGGCTTAATGACACTATCGAATGTGCTGAAGAATTGTCAAGGTTGCTTAGAGGCTTGCCTTGTCACCTTAACATTATTAATCTCAATTATGTAAAAGAACGTGACATGCGTGCTACTAATAAAAATAGAGTACAAGACTTTATCGAGTTCCTAGAAGACGAGGGAGTGTCTGTCACTCTTAGGCGTACTATGGGTAGTGATATAGAAGGTGCTTGCGGTCAGTTAAGACGTAGTGTGCTTGAGGCGGGTAATATCGTCGACGCTTACCAGTCTGATGTAAGTAGTTATGTTGTCGAAAAAGATTATTCTGAGAGTGATCAAGACGATGATGACGTGATGTATCAAGATGAAGAATTCGACGAAGATGAGTTATATGTTGACGGTGGTTTCGATGATCAAGACGATAACTACGACGATCAAGACTAGTTTTTTAAAGTGTATTTTGTCACTAATAATACAAGTATATTGATTTAATTTTGTAATATAATCTAGCGTATCATTTTTTGTCTTATAAACTAATGTGATAGTGCGATATGGAGGTAAGTATCAAGCAAACTAATAATACTAAGATCGCAAAAGATCTAAGGTCTGGTCAAGTTATAAAAGGTGTAGGCGGACTATACGATGTGCTGTTGCAAGACGGTAGTATTGTCAACTGTACTGGTCGCGGTAAACTGAGAGTGCTAGGTGATATCTACATTGGTGATTATGTCGAAATATCAGTCTATAAGGCGGGAAAAGGTGCTATTGAACGCATTTTTCCGAGAAAAAACAAGCTAACACGACCTTACGTTACTAATATCGACGCGATAGTTATATGTATCGCTCCGATACCAAGACCTGATTTTCTACTCGTAGATAAGCTACTTATTAACTGTATCATTCAGGATATTAAGCCTATTATTTGTGTGAACAAGACTGATATCATGGACGAAGAATTTAGAAAAAATGTGGATAATTCGTATAATGATATCGCTGATATTGCATACGTTAGTAGTCTTACTGGCGAAGGTATTGACGAGTTTTCTGGTATGATAAAAGATCATTTTGTGTCACTTGCGGGTCAGTCTGCTGTAGGTAAATCGTCTATAGTAAACGCTATTGTAGGTAGACAAATGCTAGAGGTTGGAGAGCTTTCTCGAAAGGTCGAACGTGGCAGGCATACTACTAGAACTGTTGAGATATTTGACATAGGTCATGGTATTAGACTTGCTGATACTTGTGGCTTCTCAGTGCTTGAATTGGTGGACTTTGATCCTGCTGAATTATCGGGGTATTTTACTGACTTTGATAACTTTAGGGCGGATTGTAAGTTCCGTGGCTGTTGCCACTATAATGAGCCTGATTGCGGTGTTAAAAATGCTGTGGATAAAGGTCTTTTGAGTGCGGAACGCTACGAGAGATATATGACGCTTTATAAAGATTTATTAGATAAATGGAGGAAGAGATATGACTAAAGTACTAATTGCACCATCGATATTGTCTGGTGATTTTGCAATGCTTGGTGAGAGTGTTGCGTGCGTAGAAAAGTGGGGTGCTGACTACGTGCATGTAGATGTAATGGACGGTACTTTTGTGCCAAACTTGACTTTTGGCATGCCTGCTGTAAAGGCTGTTCGATCTTATTCAAAGTTGCCTTTCGATGTGCATTTGATGATCATGAACCCAGAGAAATATGTCGCTCAATTCGTTACTAGCGGTGCGGATATTGTTACTTTCCACCCTGACTCGTCAAGTGATATTCACGGTGCGTTAGATACTATTAAAAGCATGGGTGCTAAGTGTGGTCTTGCTCTTAATCCTGATAAGTCACTTGATCTTATCTTGCCTTATATTCATAAGATAGATATGGTTGTGCTTATGGGTGTTTATGCAGGGTTTGGCGGTCAATCTTATATTGCTGAAACTGATCAGAAAATCATGGCTCTAAAGCAAATCATCACAGAGCGTAATCTTGATATTAAAATAGAAGTTGATGGCGGTATTAACTGTGATAATGCTTCTCGTGTAGTCGCTTGCGGTGCTGATGTATTAGTCGCTGGTAATGCAGTGTTCGGTGCTTCTGATCCTGCTGCGGCTGTTCAAAGAATAAAAGGTTAATGACTCTACTTTATAGTAGTGGGATTGGCGAAAATTTTTGATGGAATTAGCATGTCGTAAAGGATTATTTAACGAATATAATTGTTAGCAGTTGATATAGTGTTGATTGCATTTTTATAGCCGTTCTGTATTCGTCTTATGACATGCTTTTTTATATTGTATTAATGCTATTTTTTTGCGTGATTATTATATCAGTGAAGTGCTGATTTTTCGGGGAGGTATTATGATAGGTGCTATAGTTTTAAATGGTGAAAGATTTGACGGCGTTATAAAAGCTGATATTATCGTTGCTTGTGATGGTGGGTATAATAAGTGTGATGGCGTTTGTGATATTGTGGTAGGTGATATGGACAGCATAAGCGGTGACATTAATAAACCTAGCATTGTCCTTAATCCCGATAAAGACCTTACTGACGGCGAATATGCGGTCAGTTATCTTATTGATAAGGGGGTCGGTGAAGTGCATTTGTACGGGCTTGACGGCGGTAGGCTTGATCATATCCTCGCGAATATCGGGCTCATGTCTCAGCTTGTTAAAGCAGGCGTTAAAGCTGTATGTTATTGTAATGGCTTTACTGGATACATGGTATCGGATAGCCTTGATATAGACGTTGTCAAGGGAAGTACTATTTCTCTGTCACCTTTTACCGACAAAGTGCATATAATGCTACTAAGAGGGGTTAAGTGGCAGCTTGACGATGTTACACTGTGCAAAGAGTCCTCTCTCACAATGTCTAATGTTGCTGTTGCTGATAAGTTCCGACTTAAAGTTGCTAGCGGTGAAGTGCTTGTGATAGTAAATCGATAAAGGAGGACTGTTATGCGTTTTTACTGTTTTACCCCGCCTAAATTTGTTAAGGTGGTACTAAGGAAGATATGTTGCAAATCATGTAAGTCTGATAAATAATACCTTTATTTATGTTTATGTCGTTATCTCTTCAGTAGAGTAATGGACGCTAACTATCAAGATGATTATATAATATAAAAATCGGACACGCTCGTGTGAGTGTGTCCGATTTGTTTATTCTTGTTTATTATTTACTGGTTTGGATCATAATACAATATAATGCAATATCTTGCGATGTGTTGATATATAGATATAATGTATATGCAACATTAATTTATCAGTACATTATAATGCGAGTGTTGGATGCGACGCATCGGGTAGATCTAGTATGTTATCAAAAAGATCGAGTGGGTAGGTTGTATTTAGTCGTGGAGAGTAGTACGCTATTATTGTGTACGTATCCTTGTTTTTACTAAATATTGGTAGCAACAACGCTATTTTGGGTAAAAAAACACCTGACTAGTTATAGTCAGGCTTTGAACTCAATATTCAATATATTAAATGCTGATTACTTGTTCTCGTTCTTTTTCATGGTGCGCATACACCTTGTGCAAACATACTCTGAACTTTCACGACCATTATCATCAACTAACTTGATTTTTTGAACGTTCGCGCTCCAGCTAGTTCTAGCTTTACGGTTAGAGTGAGAAACTGTGTTTCCAGACATCTTGCCTTTATTACATATACTACAAACTCTTGACATAGATACACCTCCTATCAGCGATTTACTTGATTATAATACCACTAATTTAATAATTAATCAAGGGAAATGACACATATTTTTGAAAAAAGTAAAAAAATATTATAAAAGGCTTGCATAAAGTGTGTGTATGGTGTATTATATATAGGATGAAAGGTGAAATATGGCTGTAAAAACAATAAATAAATTTGGAAAACTTAATATTTCAGATAATGCAATAGCAATGGTGGCTAGCCACGTTGCTAGTGATTGTTATGGCGTAGCGTCACTTGTCTCTCGTAGGCTTACCGATAGCGTTGCCGAGTTTTTTAATAAACGTGCTTCCGCTAAAGGCGTGAAGGTAGAGAGTGTTAAAAATAAAATCAACATTGAAATCTATGCTCTTATCAAAGAAGGTGTAAATACCGATGCTGTTTGCGAATCAATTAGAAGTTCAGTTCGCTACAATGTCGAGACACTTACGGGTATGCGTGTCGAGAGTGTTCTTGTATACGTGGTTGGTATTAGAGTATAATTTAGGAGTTTTATTAGTTATGAAAACTATAGATATAAATCAATTAAGAGAAATGTTAATAGGCGGTGCTACACTGCTTGAAATAAATAAGGAGTACGTTGATTCGCTTAACGTGTTCCCTGTACCTGATGGTGACACTGGTACTAATATGTCGATGACTATGAGTAGTGCAGTTCGCGAAATCGCAGAGCTAGATACTAACGAAGTTGATGTACTAGTAAATGTTTTTGCTAGAGGTGCTCTTAAAGGTGCTAGAGGTAACTCTGGCGTAATCTTATCTCAAATTATAAAAGGTCTAAGTAAAGTGATTGGCGAGTCTAAAGAGCTAACTACTAAAACCTTTTCTAAGGCTCTTGCTGAGGCTACTGATGTTGCTTATAGTGCCGTTACGAAACCAAAAGAAGGTACTATCCTTACTGTTATTAGATATATCGCAGAGCAGAGTAAGTCTGTTGCGACTAGAAACTCAGGCTTTATTGCTTTCTTTGAGGGTATTATTGCTAAGGGCGAGGAAATCCTTGCTAGAACCCCTGACATGCTACCAGTCCTAAAGGCTGCTGGCGTAGTTGATGCGGGTGGTAAAGGTCTCTTGTTTGTTCTTCAAGGCTTTTATAACGTACTTGCAGGCGTGCCTATGGAGTCAATCAATCACGATGGAGATCTTGCATTTGACGCACTAGATAACTTCGTCGGCGATATTCATGACCTAGCAAACATAAAATACGCTTACTGTACAGAGTTTTTCGTCGTTAATCTTAAAAATTCTACTACTGAAGAGGATATCGTGATACTTCGTGATAAGCTAATGACTATCGGTGATTGTGTTATTGCTATCGGTGATTTGTCTATGGTAAAGGTGCATGTGCATACTAATGAGCCAAATAAAGCATTAAAGTACGCTCTGAAACTAGGCGAGCTTGATAGAATCAAGATCGATAATATGCTAGAAGAGAATAGAGAGCTTATAAAACGTAAAGAAGCAAGCAGAAAGAAAATTGCTATGATATCTATCTGTACAGGTAAAGGTTTATCATCTATTTTTAAAGATTTGCAAGTAGATACTGTTATAGAGGGTGGACAAACTATGAATCCAAGCGTTGAAGATATCTTAAACGTGATTGATAGAGTTAATTCTAATAATGTTATCGTTATTCCTAATAATAAAAACATTATTCTTGCCGCAGAACAAGCATGTGAGCTTAGCAGTAAGAATGTACGAGTTGTAAAAACTGAGAATGTTCCTGAAGGTATTGCTGCTGCTATAGCTTTTGACGAGCATGCTGATTTCGATAAGACTGTCGATAATATGACGGAAGCGTTTAGCGAAGTAGCTTATGGCGAAATAACTTATGCTGTACGTAAGACGTTAATGGACGGTTTTGACTTAGAGGAAGGCGATATTATCGGTATTACTGGTAAGAAAATCGTAGCCAAGAGTAGCGAAGTCAATGACGTAGTAATGTCGGTGTTAGATAGTATTGTCGATGAAGACAAGGGTGTTATCACTTTATACTACGGCGAAGGCGTTGAAGAAGCTGATGCAAATGCATTAAAAGAAGAGCTAGAGGCAAAATACGATGATCTTGATGTGGAGATGTATTTTGGAGGTCAGCACCATTATTATTATATGGTTAGTGCTGAATAGTATCTTATATATTAATATCTTTAGGGTTTGTTTATCAGACCCTTTTTTTATACCTAAATCTTACTAAATAATCGGTTTTCTAGGAGGTGTGCATGAATCTTATTGATATAAGCGGTGTCGGAGATAAAACTTTATCAAAATTAAATGACCTAGGTATTTTTACCGTTGAAAATTTAATCGAATTTATGCCGAATAGTTACATTGATATGACAAAAGAGATGTCTTTTCAAGACGTTATTGTAGGTGAATACGCACTATTGAGGGTTAAAATTAATAGTGTAACAAAACCTATGCACAGAGATGGTAAGGTGTCTTATGTTCGAGCTGTTGGTAGTTGTGATGGCTTTGACATTTCATTTATATGGTTTAATATGTCGTACGTATCAAATGTTTTAACTAATGATGAATGGTTGATTTACGGGCAAGTTTCTATGGATAAAGGTAGATACAGCATGATTAATCCGTCTTATGATAAGCCAGGTAGTAAAAAAATGTCAGGTATATGCCCTATATATCCGCTCAGGGGTAAAATATCCAATAGTACTTTTAACAAAATAGTATGCGCTAGCTTGAAAACTCACGTTTGTGAAAATCATTTAAATAAAGTGTTCAATATTCAGCTTGCTTATAACAATGTTCATAATCCTAAAACTATAAAAGATATGAGAACAGGTCAGTATAATTTATGCATGTATCAGTTGGTAAGAGATCTACTTGCGTATCGAATATCACGTGTAGGTATGCTTGAAAACACAGTTCGCACTTACGATTTACCTACGGATATTGAGAACACATTACCTTACAAATTGTCTATATCGCAAAAGCAAACGTTGGAAGATATCCTTGCAGATATGACCGGTGCTAAGTGCATGAACAGATTGGTTTTGGGTGATGTAGGAAGTGGTAAAACTATAGTCGCTATATTAGCAATGGGAATGGTTTCAAAATGCTCTTCGGGTCAGTCAGTAATGATGGCACCTACTGAAATATTATGTAGGCAACATTATGAAAATGCTAAAAAACTATTGGCTGATCACGACTTGAGTGTGGGTATATTGACTGCGAGTACAAATGCAGTCGAAAGAGCTGAAACATTAAAGAATTTGCTTCTTGGTAAGATTAATATACTTTTCGCAACTCATTCATGTATAAATGAAAGCGTATTATTTGATAATTTAAAACTAATAGTTATAGATGAGCTCCATAAATTCGGTGTTGAGCAACGTGCAAAACTGCTTTTGAAGGGTCGGTCAGTAGGTGCATTGTCACTATCAGCTACACCAGTACCGCGTACTCTTGCTATGTGTCTATACGGTGATCTAGCTGTAAGTAATTTGTATAAGAGAGATGATGCTGTGAGTAATATTAAAACATATGTATTTCACTCAAATAAACTTTACGATATGTATGGTTATATTGCAAGTAAAGTAGCTAAAGGCAGCAAGTGTTTCGTTGTGTGTCCTAGATTAAAAGGAATAGATAAAACTGACGTATTGTCTTGTTTTAATATGTATGATTTGCTTAAAAAAGATTATGTAAAAAGCGATAACATAGCATTAGTGTATGGATCACAAAAGGCTGATGAAAAGTCTGCTGCTATGGCTAAGTTCTCTAGCGGTCAGGTACAAGTATTGGTGTCTACTACAGTAATTGAAGTAGGTATTGATATTCAAGAGGCAGATACAATATTTATAATTGGCAGTGATTATCATGGTTTAGCTACGCTACATCAGTTGAGGGGCAGAGTTGGACGCGATGGGCGTCCTAGTGAGTGTTTTATGCATGTAAGAACAGTTTCAACGCCTGAGCGGATAGAGAGTATGAAAACTTGCAGTGATGGTGTTAGACTGGCTGAAATTGACGCGAAAGCACGTGGGTATGGAGATATGATCGGCACAAGACAATCTGGAGTAAACATATACAATAAATATAAAGTAATTGTATCTATTGATATGATCAAGACTGCGAAAGGGATTGCGGATAGTATAGATATAGATAGTGTTGATGCAATCGCTATGACAAAGGATATAATTCGTGCAAATAAGACTGTTCTTAATTAAGAGAGTCTTTGTGAGAAAAATAATAATTAGTATAATGATCATTATATTATAGTAAAATTAAGTAATTTGTATCAAGTAGTATAAAAAATAGTTTTTGTATAAATATTAAATGTTTGTTAATATTTATTGTAACACTTATAATTGTTGCAGCATAGTATATTATGTAGCAGCGGTAGTTAATGGTCAAAATCATATATTGTAGGGTTTTCTTACTTTAAAAAAGGTGATTTATATGTGTAATATGCGTAAAATAAGAACTTTTCGAACAAAATAAAAAAAAATAAAAAAACTAGTCAAAATCCCTTGATTTTTTTAGATATATTTGCTATAATACAAAAGTCGTGGGAGCTTAGCTCAGTTGGGAGAGCATCTGCCTTACAAGCAGAGGGTCACAGGTTCGAGCCCTGTAGCTCCCACCAAATTTATAAATAATGTATGCGAAAGTGGCTCAGTGGTAGAGCGTCGCCTTGCCAAGGCGAATGTCGCGAGTTCGAATCTCGTCTTTCGCTCCATTTATTTATGGCGCCATAGCCAAGTGGTAAGGCAGAGGTCTGCAAAACCTTTATCCCCAGTTCAAATCTGGGTGGCGCCTCCAATAACATCAACATTACAAGCCGTAGTGGCGGAATAGGCAGACGCAAGGGACTTAAAATCCCTCGGGGGCAACTTCGTATGGGTTCAAGTCCCATCTTCGGCACCATCTAAAAGGGTACAACTTTCATTAGTTGTGCCCTTTTTACTATTTATAGACTTATTAATATATTTATCTAAATTATGTATTTATTTCTATATCTTTTTTGCCATTAGTAGCAGTTGTTACTATAATTCCACGAATAAACCGCATTAATATAGCTTTTTTATCGGCTCTTTCTAAAGAGTCGATATTTTCATGCCTTCAAATGGATCTACAATGGCACAGTACACGATAACTGGAATAACTACGGAAGTAGTGCATCGGACAATGTATATGACGATGACTTTACTTTTGATATCAGTGAGAGTCTTGATATAAAAAACAACTATGGACTTAGTAGAGATAACTACTTAACTCAAAAGCAACAAAACGAGCAATCGGTTGATATGTATAACAAAGCAATGGCCGAGGCAAGCATGGCTGATCAAAATGCGTACATAAACAAGATTATGGCGGAAAAAAATGCCAAGTCACAATCTACCGCATTAGGTAGAGGCGGACTAGGCACAAACAGCAGTGGTCAAGCAAGGCTTAACACTAATTATGAGAACAGCCTTAATAACATAGCAAAAGGCACTAACGATAACATTGATAACATCTATAGTCAGTACATGAATGCAGCCAAAGCACTGGAGAGCAACTCAGACAGCCTAGAAGGAATGTCTATGATAAGTTATCTTGAGTTTTTATTAAATGACATGACACAAAAGTTTGGAAACGATACCCTGACAGGGCATGGCTCAGAAGTAAATCCAAAAGATATGTTTTTGGGCACAGACAGAAAGTTCTTGTCAATGGATACTGATGGTGATGGTGTAGTTGCTGAAGGAGAAGGAATGGACAATCCATTCTATGGCAAGACTGACAATCCGTGGGGTGCAGGTGGCTTTACCGGAGAGACAGCAGAGCAAAAAGCTAAGCGTGAGGCAGAAGGTGGAGAAGCACCAACGTTATTTAATAATTATATTAACCAGGAAAGAGAAGACGAATTGATAGCAGCAGTGAATAAATTATTTACTGATAATGACTATTTCTTAAGCGGTAGTGGCAAAAACAAAAACGACTTAATCGCAGACATTAAAAGTCATGGCTCAAATAATACTAACCTTTGGGATGAATATAATAAGTATGCACAAGAGTGGGATAAAAATGATCCAGGACGAATAAAAGAGCGAGAAGCAGATCGACAAAAAAAGGATCAAATAATCAAAAATGAGGAAGCGATTGCCAGGGGTGCTGATGGAACAGCCAGTATTACTACTGATACTGTATCATCAGGGTCAAATCACGGAATGAGATCAGTATATAATATAAATTACAAAGATGAAAAATACGATTTCGAAGAAAACTGGTTAGGCGAACCCAAAAATTATACGAAAAAACTTCAAGATAGTTATTCTGATGATATAAAAAATAAAATTGAAGGGGATGTGATACTAGCCGACAATATACATTATGTATTATATAGTGGTAAATGGTATAAGTTAAATAAAAGATGATAATAGAAAAAGACTTGTTACCAAGTCTTCACAGTCCATTTTGCATATAGAGTTGTTTCATGATAGAGTCTGTCTTCTGCAAAGTTCCATTCATACAAATATTCAGGCTCTGTAAACCAACCATCAAAGAAGTAATCAGTGTTTACATCATAGCCTTCGCCCATTCGGGGGTTTTCTATAGGGAGATCGAATTCTGTTACTTGACCATTTGGGGATTTGCCATAACCTGCATTAAAAGTACTATCGGTAAAAGTTGGATTCTCGGTTTTAATTGCGAGTGAGGCAATTGGATATGTGCTTACATTAGTAAATTGAGTGGTGATAAGATAATTTAACCGCACTATAACCGTTCTATCGTCAGTAGGCTTATCTTTATTGATAACAACCCCGATACAAACGGAGCTAAGAATAATGCTGATGATAGTAAGAACTATAAGAGAAACAGTCAAATAAAGCTGAATAGGCTTTTTAGTAGTAGAGTTATTATCCTGATTAGGTGTATTAGTTTTGTTATCCATAATGGTAATCTCCTTAAGTGGTTATATAACAATATAATAGCACAGATTAAAGAATGTGTAAATACAATTAATGGCAAAAAGTGGGAATATAACGAAAACAAAGCAATAAAAGGGCGGATAATACTGCAATGATCACAAGTAGTGACGGGATAGGGTGGGTAAGTTAGGCAAATAGTGCGATATTGAGTGTCGCAATTCTAAATATAATATTACATCATTAAAGGAGGAAATATGAAAACAATGTACGGCACAGCAGTGTCAAATGCTAGTGCAATTAACAGAGCAAACAAAGAGCGTAACGATCAGCTATATGCAAGTAATAGGCAGATAGAGAATGATTATAAAGAGGCAGCAATAGCATATGAGAGTGGAAACGGCTATGATAATTTATCATCAGGAGCTAAGAGTGTATATAACAGTCAGGTCGGCACCAACAGCAATAACTATGATCCGAAATCCGAACTCGTAACAAAAGAACGGGATGACATGAACTTTTTTGAGAGGGCAGGACATACTCTCGGCGATGTGTTAGGTCATGCAACAAAGGGAGTATTGAAGTTCGGCGAAAACATCATGGATGTAGGTGCTACCATATTCGGTGCTGATGAAGACTGGATTGCCACTGATCACGTTGAGGGGCTTATGGGTGATGCACTTCTTGAGGGAACTAGTGGCAGTTACTTGTATGAAGGCGATGGCAAAATCGGCGGAGTGATAAGAGATGTGTCTACTGGAGTAGGTCAGATGTTGCCGTCTGTGTTGATGTCAGCAATACCAGTAGTCGGGCCAGCACTTGGCAAAGCGTCATTCATTACTTCAGCTGCTGGCGGTGGCATGGAAAGAGCGTTGCAACATGAGGGAACAACAAGAGGAGAAGCACTTCTATACGGCGGACTATCAGGCGGACTTGAGGGATTAATCGAGTCAATGTCTGGAGGAATTGCAGGAACTGGTAAAGCGTTTGCAGGGTCTATCGGTAAAAGTATAGGCAAGAGTAGTGGCAAAGCTATTGCACAGACTGGAGTAAAGGCAACCGCAAGAAAGGCAGCAGGAGCATTTGTCGGCGAAGGACTAGAGGAAGTCGCAAGTGACCTTGCTGATCCATTACTTAGCAGTATATATAAAGACAAGATAGATTACTCTGAAACATCAGCACAGTCACTAGCAAATACATTCCTTGTCGGCGGACTTACTGGCGCAACCATGAGCGGAGGACAAGCCATCGCTCGCAAAGCCTCTCCTACCTTAGACATCAAAACAAAGATGGCAGAGATTGAGGAACTAAACAAGGGCATTGATAACAGCTTCGCATCAGGCAAGATAACAGCGAAACAAAGAGACGTCGCACGTCAAGATATAGCCTATCTGTCAAACAGTGCAAGGGCAAAATTCCTAAAGCAAAATAGCACAAAGCAAGCAAGTCTTGCGGCAAAGCTAAATTCTGGCAATCCTAGCTTTATGACAGGGTTAGGGTTACAACAAAATGAAGGCGGAGGATATAGTGCAGTAGCTATTGATAATCAGCCATCAGCAGTGCTAGATAATAGGTATTATGCTCCGTCGCTAATGGGCAAAGAAAAAGCAATTCAACAAGCACTTGCCCAGCAAGGAACGTCGGTATTTAGCGGAGAACTGACAGCAAATGAGGCAGCTAATTTTGACAAGCTAAAACGTGTACACAATGCAATTAGTAATAAGGGTCAAAAAAATTCAAAGATATTGCTTGCCGAAACATCAGCGGACTTCAATTCATACCTTGATGGTAATGTAATGGTAATAGGCAAAGATATGCTAGAGAGTGATGCGTGGCAAAGCAAGTTAGTACATGAATCACAGCATTTTGCTGAAGGGTCAAAAAAGGGTCGTGCATATACTAATTACATATGGAATAATACTGATAAAGATAAGGCTATTGATTTAGTACTTAATAGTAAGTACGGCATTACTAAAAATGATGTCGACACATTAAAAGAAGTAATAAAAAAAGGCACGCTAACAGAAAGCCATAAAAATCTAATAAGTGAGGTTGTGGCTATTCAAAGCGAGGTGTTATTTGGCAATGAAAAAATGATAGACAGTTAGTTAAAAATAAGCCTAATTTAGCCGTGAAAATATATCGCATTCTGCATTTTCAGCAGTAATTAGCTTCGTATGATCAACGATGGTTTTTTTAGATAGTCCTAATACTGTTTTGTGCTTTAATGCGATTGATATAATTGCGGTTATTAGTATTAGTTCAATAACCATTAAATTCTTCGCCAATTAGATTAGACGGAATACGGATATTAACTTCTATTGTTCCGTCTGGTTGTACTACTATATCATTTATTCTTAATGATATATCGTATACTTTTATAACCTTTTAAGTTGAATCGAAACTATATTTTTTTATGACTAACTTAGTATAATGATTTTGAACAAATAGCTTTGCATTTGGGACAATTCCGTCCGAATAGATATAATTACATCATGCTCAGCCTCATAAATTACATTAGTATTTGCAATAATTAAATCGTTAACACAAAAAACTGCAACGTATGTGTTTTATTTTTTTTATAATGAAATTGATTATATAAAAAAATACTAGGGAGAGCATATGCCTTCCTAGTATCTTGTATATGTTTATATAGTAATTTGTACCAAAAACTAACTTTACTCATATTACTGAATAATATTCTGATTGATAATAAAAAATTTATGAATAAATCATATCAATACAATACTAATAAATAAAAAAGTTAAACATTGTGTAAGGGATTAAATGAATGTAACTACTAAGTCTTTTAGTTTGTTTCCAAGTTTAGTAGGTTTCCAGCTTTTAGCAAATGTAATATCCGATTCTTTTGCTTTGATATCTATTTTGAGAAGGTTTTCACAATCGAAAAATGCATTTTCGCCAATAGATTTAATATTTTCGTTTATTAATAGTTCGGTAAGTCGAGTATTCTTAGAGAATGCATCCTTACCAATGCTCTCTAAGTTTTTAGAAAGTATTAGCTTTTCAAGGTATGCTACTCTTAAGAATGCACATTCGCCGACTGAGATAACGCTATCAGCAAAGACAATTTTCATTATGTTGTTATGGTAGAAAGCATTCTCGCGAATTACTTCTACTCCATCAGGGATAATAAATTCGCGATCACATGTCTGAACTTCATCTTTCTTATCGAGGCGAGATACGGTAAATGTTTCTATATCGTTTGATGGAGGGTTACTTATTAACTCTTTTCCATCAATAGTATACAATGTACCGTCTACAGCCTTGAAGTGTTTGTTTTCAGGGTGAACTATAAACTCTACTAGAGCAGTATTGTTATTTATAGCGTAAGGTTCAATAACTGATATATTTTTGCTAATGGTGATAGTTTTAACGTATTTAGTATTAACTATTGCAAAGTCATCAAGAGCAACTACTGGCTCGCCTTCTATTTCGTCAGGGAATACAACTTCGGATACGGTACTTATATCACTGTAGAGTTTCATATGAACTCCATCATCTTCTATCACGTACTTAAAAGGTCCATTCACACTGTAGCAAGCTACAAGGCTAAGTGATAATATGATAAGCATTGCAATCACAAATATATAACAAATTTTCTTTTTCATAATTATAGTACCTCCTTTTCATCAGTGTCATTGATAGGTTTCTCATTGTCTTGCGAAGTAGTAATATTGGAGTTATCAATACTTACCATATCGTCAATATTGTTAGTATCAATGTTCTCAAAAATCTTGTTTGGATCTTGTGTGGTGTCGGTTATTTTTATATTATCAGTCATATCGAAGTCTACTCCGCCGATGATGATATCATCGCAAGTAGTAAACATATTATCAATATATGTATTATCATCGGCATTTAGCAGGATATTTTCTTCGCCTTTGGCAGGTGAGTTATCGTCAATACCATGCTCAAGATTGTAAGCGGCTACACGCTCTTCCATTTCTTTAATACATAGTGAGTGTTTATCCTTTGATAAGTTGTAAAAGATAAATGGAACAGTAGCTAGGAATAAGCTAATGAAACTTACCCAGATATGTATATTAAATACGTCTTTGATAATCTCTTTATTAAAAAGCACATCCCAGTCTGAAGTGAAACCACATCTTTCGAATAGGAAAGGCAGTATAAATCCAATTAGGATAACTAGTGGGCCGAAAAGCCAAGAGAAAACTTGAACCATACCATCCGCACGTTCGCCATGTTTCCATTGGTGATAATCCATCGCATCGGCTTGAAGACTATTGTTGATACCAGTTTCGATAGGAACGAAAAAGTTTTTAGCGAAAGACGCGAGCATAAACACGATAACTCCGACAATATTATTAGGTATAAGAATAGCACCGAACATTGCTACGATACAAACTAGTGACATTCCTCTCGATCCGATAAGAATAGTTCTTTTTTCGTATTTTTTCGTAAGCCAAGGCGTCAGTAAGTTTCCGAATGTCATAGACAGTACTACTAAATTTGCCGCGATACCAAAGAACCACTCCATTCGAAGTGAGTAAACGAACCAGAACTGTAATACAGCACTGAAAATATTTGCTGAAATTCCTACTATTTTTGAAAATTCGATGATCCAAAGATATTTATTTTGAAGGACACGTTTAGCACCTTTAAAGAATTTTACTTTGGGTTTATTTTCATCATTTACAGTCTCGATAATACGCTCTTTACATTTTAGAGTGCAAAGGATAGTAATTATAGCACCAGATATGGCAAAAATAGGCACGAAAATTTGATATGTAAGAAGCTCTGTAAAACCACCAGTAGTACTGATCAAAATCGGGAAGAAAATACCAATTACAGACGGTGCAAGGCTGGTGACGATAGGAATAATAGAGTACATTGATTGACGCTCTTGAGAGTTTGGCGACATGAATGTTACCATTCCTTGTATGTTGTTAAAGTGGTTAATGAAAAATGTCATTAGCGTAAAAGCAAAATGCAAAATTATAAGTTTCCACGCGTAATCAATATTATTAAGAGGCAAGAAGGGGATAATAGACATCATTATTGCAGCAGGGACAGCAAGTATAATAATAAGCGGTTTTAGTCTACCGTACTTGCCGCAGAACTTCCATCTTATAAACCATGTAACGTAGTTCGTAATAGAGTTTACTATCAAAATATTAGCTACTATTTGTGGTAATCCTTGAATGCCAACAACAGGAACGCTTTCAAAAATATCTGTAGGGATAAAATATAATGCTATTCCTATTATAATCTGAAGTGACCATATAGTATGTGCGAGGATTTTGGTTTTCTTTTCGAGCTTGCCATGATTTTCATAAATCAAAACTGCTATCGGGTTCATAAATATCATGACATACGTCATTATCATAGTGATAATACTTATGATATAGAAATCCATGAAGTCAATTTTCATAATTGAACCGCAGAACCAACTCGCTACAAATCCCATGTATCCAGTAATTGCTTGGAATATGAAAACTCCAATCTGTGCGCCACCATATGAAATCTTTTCACTTAGTGAAATGTATTGACCAATTGGCGGTTTGCTCCAGTATGTTTTGGTGTAGGTTACTGCCTTGTTTGCAGTATCCTTGATATTTAATTTTGCCATTTACCCTCCTTACTGATATAAATAAACAAGCGATTTTATATAAATTTTTTTAATCTTTAAGCGATTATTTTGCACACAAATAATCTTCTCTATATCATTACTAATGTATTTCATAATGATAAAATTAATTCCATTTTATTATAATCAAGAACTTAATAACATAACTTGTAAAAATATCCCATAAAACCAATATAACATATAATAAATATACTGTCAATATCTATTATTATTTAATGTAATAAATTAGAGTAGTGTTTTAATTAAATTGATACTTTACTAAATACGATATTGATTATTATTTTTTGATAATTTTGCTAGATTTATGTATATAAATCGTAAAATTATGTAAAATGCGTGTAATCTCTATGCATTTTAAGTAAATTTTATATATATACATTGCTCAAATTGTAAATTAATGTCGAAATTTGCAATAATACTTTTGCAAATAGTTGGAATTACAGCTAACACATGATAAAATGCAATTATAACTTATTTAAATATATACGTCTAGCTTAAAGTTATATATTGATATTGTGTTTTTAATATTGTTTTGCTAGTGTTAGTATATAAGAAATTATATGGAGGATTTATTAATGAAAGATAGAAAATTACATAGGGGTAAATGGTTATCAATGTTTTGCATATTTGCAATGATCATTTTTGTTCTTGGAGTAATGTGGATTACACTTGATACTCAAAGTGGTAATGGTATTTACATCGCTAATACAGGGGTAGAAGAAAATGATGTTATCAATGATGTAAGCGTGACTAATACGGATACCGTTTTCACTCTTGCTCCGGGCGAGGTTTTGGCTGAATTGACTTATGGTTCAAACGGCACGATAGTGGTTGGTGCAACAAATATAAGCACAGCTAATCTTGTAGTACATGTTCCCGCAGTCAATCCTGTGAATGGTGCAGTAATTTTGAGTATTGCAGCTAATGCATTTATGAGCAAAACTAATATCGTAAGACTTGATTTAAGCGATGCTAATAATCTACAGTCTATTGGTGGTAATGCTTTTTCTAGGTGCAGTAATATGTCAGGTAATATTGTACTACCTAACTCGCTATTAACTATTGGATCAGCTAGTTTTTCAGGTTGTAAAAAATTATCTGGTGACCTTACTATACCGAATAGTGTGACTAGTATAGGATTTACTGCATTTAAAACTTGTTCGGGCTTAAGGGGTTCATTGGTATTAGGTAGTGGTCTTACTGTTCTTGAGAATGCCGTGTTTTCGGATGCCGGCTTCACTGGATCATTGGTTATTCCTGATAACATCGTTCAAATTGGACAATCGGTTTTTATGAATTGTAAATTTACTGGCAGCCTTACACTATCTCATAATATAAAAGAAATTTCTGCGCAAGCCTTTAGAAGTGCTGGGTTCAGTGGTGACCTAGTAATTGGTGATAATGTAGTGAATATAGGTAGCAGGGCATTTGATACATGTAAATTTAATGGTACTATAAGTATTGGAAATAATGTAGAGATTATAAGTGATAGAGCTTTTTATAATTGTGGATCACTTAAAGGTGATTTGATACTTCCTGATAGTCTGATTACGCTAGGTGATACTGCATTTTACCGTTGCACCAATTTGAAAGGTAGTGTTAAGCTAGGCAATAATGTTGAAAGTATAGGCGAATCAGCATTTAAGGATTGCGGTTTTAAAGGTGAGTTAATTATCCCTAGTACGCTTGAAAAAATACTGAAGAACACTTTTAACGGATGCAAAAATCTATCAGGAAAGTTAATCATACCCGAGGGTGTGAAAAGTATAGATTATGATGCATTTGCTTATACAGATTTTAGTAGTGCAGTGATAGCAAGTAGTGTTACTTCAATCAGCAAGAATATTTTTAGAAGCTGCTATAGTATAAAGAGTATAGAAATGTTGCAAACAAGTAAACTTACGAAGCTAGATGATGCAGCATTCAATACTTCAACTAATATGAAACCTGTTGTAGTATTTCAAAATGTAGAAGTGTACAAACATCACGAAAACATAACTAATACAACTACAACTTATAATCTTAATTTGCTATTCTATCATGGAAGTAATATCGAAATAGAATATCAAGAAAAATTGTATGGTATGCCGATGAATCTGCAAAAAGTTAATGGTGAGTGGGTAGCTGGTGCTAAATTACCTGAATTTACACCACCTCTAGGATATTCTCACGAAGGCTGGTCAAGTGTTCTGGGTGGAGATACAGCGAATGTTACTGCGGATACTGTAATTGATTTTGTCAAATTAAGTGCAGTGTTAAAACCTCTCCCAGCTATTGTAATAGATACTGCACCTTTGGACGCAAGGGAGTATGATGGTAAGAGCATTGCATATCAAATTAATGGTCAAGATGCGGGGCTAGGTGATTTTACTATTAATTATATAGGTATGTCTTTGGCTGGGGAGAGTTACAGTAGTGTTACTCCTCCTACTAATGTGGGAACGTATGCAGTGCAGATTTTAAGAGACGCGACAACGACGCATAGCAAATATGAGATAAATATCGCTGATGCCTTGATTATCACACCATTAATGGTTGAAATAATTATAGATAATCCTGATCAAGTATTTGTATATAATGGACTAGATCAGAGCGAAAAAGTAACCGCTACTGTATCAAGATTGATTCATAACGATTCTGTAAACGTGGCACTAACTATAAATGATGGTATGGTGTTTATCAATGCAGGAAGTTACTTGTTTAATTCTGTTTTAGATAATCAAAACTATGCGATATCGTCTGATAAACAATTTGAATATGTAATAAATAAAATGGATGCGACAGTTGGTGCTGATAGTTTTACTATTGAGTATGGACAGGAATTACCAATATTCACAGCAACTTACACGGGGCTTGTGAATAATGAAAATAATGATGTTCTTGGAGTTCTTTTGTATAGCACTACTTACGATAAAGAAAATAATGCTAATGTCGGTGAGTATGATATTGTACTGAGCGGACTTTCATCAATTAATTATAATATCGAATATCTTAATGCGAAACTTACTGTGTCTAAGGCTAAAGTACAAGTAGTATTCAGTGGATTAGTAGACGGTATTCTTGATGAAGATGTAGTATTAACTGCTACTTTTGTAGATGTTAATGGTGCAAGTATAGATCTAGTAATATCGTACGATAAAGATATTTTATTGGGTGCGGGCGAGTATGTTGCTACTGCTACTTGTATTGATACTAACTATGAATTAGTCGGAAATACTGTTAGTTTTGTCATAGAAAGTCAAGTGCCAGTTGCGATAATCGTAGGATCAATTTTTGGTGTATTATTACTGATTTTGATTATTATATTAGCTGTGATATTTATGAAGAAAAGATTATCTGTCTAATACCTAACTTGAAATAATGAAAAATATCCGCAAGTATGCGTACTTGCGGATATTTGTATTTAGTTATGTATTATTGAAAATTATCTAATAATTGCAATTAATCATGTAATGTTGATTGTAATATATATTTGTGATTCTGTAATGATATGTGCTTATTTATCACCAGCAAATACATATACGATCTGCAAAATAACTCTGATAGCTTGTAGTATTTGCATGATAAATGCAAGGATAAAATTAAGTATGTATACAGAGTAAATCTTGCGTACTTTTACAAGCTGAGCTTGATCAAGCATATTGAAGTCGATCATAGTTTTCTCTGCTATCTTAACAGCATTTTTCTCGACTGGGATTTGCAAGAATGTAAACACTCCAGAGCATATGAATAATGCAAGTCCAGCAAATAAAGCTACTAGTGTAAATATCAAACTACCACTAAAGAATACTATAAGATCAAGAGCAAGTCCGATGATAAGCAATGGTAAGATAGTGTGTGGTCCGATCACTGTAATAAACATTAATTTGTATCTAGATATAAACTGTTTATCATTATTATGATGAAGTACTGCAAGTCCTACCTTTTGGCAAGCCATGGCAACCGCAGTAATACTTCTTGTATTCATAATGCTACCTCTTAAGAAAATAGTTTTCTTTCCAGGTGAGTATGAGTTTCCGAAAATCATCATACGGAAAAATCCACATTTCTGTACGTTGTATTCAGTCATGCCAAGGTTGTCAAGCATTTGCCTTGCTGCCTCAAAACCAGATTGATCAGCGCTATTTTTTTTGTTGTAGACAAAGTACCTGAAATAAACTAAGAAATTTACTATACATGCAGCAACTGCTACAAGTAAAATGATAGCACCTAGTGCTAATATTACTAACATTAATGGGTCTGTTAAACTTATTGCTAAAAACATTGATTTACCTCCAGTGAATAATTTATTTTACAAATTATACCATTTTTTTACAAAATTAACAATAGTTTTTACACACTTTTTACATAATGCACATATTTGTACTTATTGCGAACAATATTTTATCGTCTATTAATCATCAAGCAAAAAGATAAGTTTTAGGTTTTATATAATATTTAGTGTTGCAATATAAACTAGAGTGATTATATCAGTAATCATTAAAATATTAAGTTTCATTGTTTAAATTTAGTATAAGCATTATTTTACCTTGACAAAAATACGTAAATGGTTTAATATTGTAATAGTAATATAGATATATATTATTATAATATTATATACTATACTAATTAATAAATTAAGTTTTTACATAGGAGGTAATTATGATAATGAATTTTTTATCAGCATCAAATACTGCTTGGGCATGGCCATGGTGGGGGATTTTGGTTGCAATTAGTGTGGCTAATTTATCTATAGGTGGTTTTATATGGTACAAAAGTATTAAAGCTGGAGTACTACACGATAAGTATAGACTAATGATGCTTGTATTTGGTACTATATTCGTAATTATTGGTTCGTATAGGACTGTGTTTGTATCAAGTTATCTTGATCAGCTTGCTTGGTTTGATACATTCTTTAATAGCTCACTTTTCATTAGATGTATGGCTATTTTTGCAGAGCTTTCTTACGCTAGCGTGATAGTGCTTACGCTTATGAAAATATCTGAACAGGTGCCATCAGTGTGTGGAAGACCTGCTCCTAGTAAAGCTGTTGTTAGTTATGAAAAAATTGCTCCTTACTTCTTTATCTCATGTCTTTTCATCGCTCAGTTTTTCGCAACAAGTGCGACAATTACAAAGATACACGTGCTTTTTGCTATAGAAGAAACCCTGTGGGGACTTGCTTTTCTAGCGATACTTCCATTATCTATCATGCAGTGCGTGAGAGTATTTTCTTTTAAAGAAAATGAGATGAAAAAACGCATGTTCATGTTTAGAGTTATGACAGTATTTTTCGCAGCTTTCTGCGTTGGATATTGTATTTATTCCCTTGGTTTTCATTTGCCTATCGAGTATTGGCCTGTGGCTATTGCTCAGCTTCAAATGGATATACCAATTCCAGAGATTAGATATGGCTGGCAGGCTATAGTTGACGCATTTACGGTCGTGGATGTAACTCATGATTTCGGTACATGGGGCGGGGTTGGATTTATGATTTGGCATACTGGATATTTTAGTCTTTGCGTCTGGATGACATTGTTTATGATGTGTGGACCTAGGATACTGAATAGCCGTTCTTTAAATGGATTGTTTGAGGGCGAAAAATTAGTTTGCTCTATGCCAATTGATAGTATTGATGATATTGATAATAATAATACGTTAATAACAGGCAACGACACCACAGTCGAAAATAATGATGTTTAAGATATTATTCAAATGTAAAAATCTGTATAAATAATCTATAATATATCAAGAAAATAATAATTTATTATATCAATTTTATTGACTCGAATGTCTTAGTATGGTATAATAATTTAGAAAATACATTACTAAAAGGGGATTTATGGAAAAAATAAAAAAATATTATCGCGAGATAATAATTGCTATGCTTGCTGTTCTAGCACTAGGATTGTTACTAGGATTGATCATCCCACCTATTTCTAAAGCTGTTAGTAGGACTTCTATTTATGGTACTTATGATCAGTACAAGCAAACTAAAAAAGAAAACTTTGACTTGCAAAACGAGAAGTTAGCTGATACTCTTGTCGAGGGTGAGGAAAGATTAGTATTCTTTGGTGATTCTATTACTGAAATCGCTCCAGTAAATGATATGTATCCGTATAAGAGTGCTACTCCTGATCGTGTCTTTAATAGAGGTATCAGTGGCGATACTGCTATTTGTATGCGTGATAGATTAACAAATGTTACTACTCTTCAGCCTTCTATCGTTATTATCTTAATTGGTATCAATGATATTTCTTATAATGCAACAATCGAAGAGATTAATGGTTATTTATCTGAAATAATTGATGGTCTTCAAGCTGATGCTACAGCTAATAACTATGAGATGGATATTTATGTGCAGTCAGTGTTGCCAGCTTACGAGAAAGGCACTGCTCCATTTAGAAAATATAACCTTAATGAAGATACTATTAAGTTAAATGCTTTATATGATACTATGTGCGCAGAGCAAAAAGTAGAATTTATATATACTTACGATCGTTTTACTGATGATAAAGGTAACTTGAAAGAAGAGTACACTTATGATGGATTGCATCCTAACATCAATGGTTATGTAGTAATGCGTGAAGCATTAGAAGAGCTTATATTCAGCAAGAGAATATAATCTAAAATATTAACTAAATAATCAAAGCCCTCTATACATTATATATAGAGGGCTTTTTGTTTGACATTTTATGCATTGATTATGATATTTGCGTTATTGACTTTTATTGTTTTTCATGTTATAGTTAAAATATAAATAGAATATAGTCGGGGGGATTATTGATATGAAGAGGATGCTCAAGAACTTTAAATTAGCTGTTCATGATCAGCTGGATTTTTGGTCTACTACATGTATATCTATACTAGTTAGTGGGCTAGGTATCGCAACTGCATTATTATATGGTAGTTTAATATCATTAGTGTCTATCGGTAAAACATTTCAGGATATGACTGTGACTATAGTTGTAACTATTGTCGTGACTATTGTATACGCTATCCTTTTTTGGCTTAAGGGCTATAAAGAGTCAAATATGGTCGACAAAAATATATTTAAACTTCGTAATAGGTATATCAATAAACTGCTTGCAACTAAATACTCATTGTTATCTAATGAAGACAGTTCAAGGTATATAAATAATCTAACTCAAGATGTCCGCCGAGTTGTATTTTGTTATGCGGATTGCACAAGTTATTTCATTGAGGGGCTTTTCACAGTTGTTATAGCTTTTGGAGCTGCGTTGTATCTTGACTGGCGAATTGCTCTAAGCATGGTTGGATTTACATTGATTATGGCTATTATGCCTTTATTTATAAAAAAACCGCTTGATAAATCTATTGGCAGAGTGTCTAATGCTAATAAGGACTATATAAGATCACTTAAAGAAAATTTACTAGGAGTTAGTATTATAAAAAATAATAATGCGGAGAAGGTATGTTCTGATAGCATTTCTTCATTTAATAGATGTAACCTTGAACAGGGAAAAAAATTCAATTTTGTAAATAGCATTGCTGGTGGTATAAGTACATTTATTAGATCTATTGCAACGCTAGCATTAATTTTATTTACATGTTACCTTGTGACTATAGATGAAGTGCTTGTGGGGTCAGTATTGTCAATTTATTCTATCGGTATGACTTTCTACGGTGCTATTCTAAATTGCTCATGGGTAGTAACTCAAATGGTAAGTATGACAAGCCTTAGAGACGCCGTTGAGGAGGTGGTTGATAGAGAGATTGATGACAGGAATAATGAAATTTCTTTCAATGATGTTATTAGCTTAGAAAATGTTAGTTTTAAGTATCAGAATGATGAGGACAGGATTATTATTAATAGCTTAAACATAAAGATAAAGAATAAAGGTAAGTATCTTATCATAGGTAAAAGTGGATCAGGAAAGTCCACTATATTAAAACTTATATGCAAGTTTTATGATGATTATACAGGTATCATAAAAATTGATAATGTTAATTATGATAATTATTCAGAGAGTCAAATTAATACATCAGTTGCTTACTGTCAACAGGCAGGATATCTCTTTAATCGCTCACTGAAGGAAAATATTGATTTTAAATTTGATAATGATTCAGATAAGATGACTAAAGTTCTAAAACTTGTAATGCTTGAAGATTTCGTTGATAAACTGCCAAATAAAATTGAAACTATTATTGACGAAGAGGTAAATCAAGTATCAGGTGGTGAAAAATTAAGAATTAATCTTGCTAGGTCACTTTATCGTGACTCTGATATATTGCTTCTAGACGAGGTGACTAGTGCTTTAGATAAGAAAACTTCGGAGATAATAGAGAAAAATATTTTATGTCTTGATAAAACTATAGTCAATGTATGTCATAAGTTCAATGAGGACACTTTACCTATGTATGATAGAATATTTATTATAGAAGATGGATCCATAGTTGAAGAGGGAGATAGTGCTTCGCTTTATGGGTCAAAAAAGTTTTTGTCATATAGAAGTGTGAGATGAAATAATTCTTCGAAATGCTCCGATAATATCGGAGCATTTTTTAAGTTTAGATAGGAGAGTATGCCTGTAATATGTTTAATACTGGAGTATAATAGCTATATAGTTATGATGATAAAAAAAAATAATATAATTGGTCAAAATGCTTGCTTATTTATGCGTTAGTCTCTATAATGGTATATGTGAGAGTTAGTGTAATTTTGTTAGTTTTGCTATCAAAATATGACTAAATCTATCAATTTGCCTTATATTTTAAATATGTAAACACTGTATTATATAGCAGTTTACATATTTAAAGTTTTTGGTTAGGTTTGTAGATGTTTGCTTGTATGATTTTGCATTGTTTTAGACAGTTTGTAGCTTTATTGTTATGGATTGGATTAGGCAAGTGAGGTTTTATCAGTATTCGCTTGCTATTTTATAGTCAAGAGCTTTCAAAGAGCGTTATACTTCTTGTACGACGTGATAATGATAACTCTTACATTAATATTGTAATTAATATTATAATATATTTTTTAATAATCATATTTCATGGAGGTAAAAATGGACAACAACAAGATGTTACAAGACAACATCAAAGCTATCGACAAAGCTACAAAAAAGGTTAAAGATTTTTTATCTAAAGTAATTGACGATGGCAGTTTCGTAGAGACTGATGTTTTCACTGCTGGTAAGTCTTTCCTTGACGGTTCAGAGGCTCTAGGTGAGGGTGTAGTTACTGGTTATGCAACTATTAACGAGACTCCTGTGCATTTATTCGCACAAAATCAAGAGGTAATGAAAGGTAGTTTCAGCGAGGCACATGCAGTAAAAATCAATAAGGTGATCAGTAAGGCTATCCAAACTGGTACTCCTATTGTTTCGTTTATCGATTGTAGTGGTGCTAGAGTAGGCGAGGGCGTGAGAATGCTTGAGTCTTATGCTCAGGTTATTGCTGGTCTAAATCATGCTAAAGAAAGCGTTCCTCACATTTGTGTGATCAAGGGCGTTGCTGTAGGTATGATGGCGAGCT
This sequence comes from uncultured Clostridia bacterium, assembly GCA_947038565.1. Taxonomy (GTDB): domain Bacteria; phylum Bacillota; class Clostridia; order Christensenellales; family UBA3700; genus MGBC100798. The sequence continues at coordinate 126,487 of CAMQWP010000002.1, read as the reverse complement.
TAGCTAGTATGGCTGATTTCGTGATCGCTAGCTCAAAAGATGCTATAATCAGCGTTGACTCTCCTCAAGCTATTGCTTCTAAAGAGTATGATTATCCTAAAATCAATAACATTCTTGGTGCTGATGCTCACGCATTAAACTCTGATGTTTGCGACTTTACTTACAAGACTGATAAAGAGCTTGTAGCGATAATCGGCGACGTTTTAAAAGTATTATCTAGTGAGGTTAGTGACTGTACTGACGATGCAAATCGTGAGACTCCAGCTCTTGATAAGGCTTATAGTGTTAGCGTTGCTCTTACTGCAATTGCTGATAATGGTAAGTTCTTAGCTGCAAGCCCTAAGTTTGCTGCTGAAGTTCAGACTGTTTACACTCTTATTAACTCTGTTCCAGTAGGTATTTTAGCTTTTGACAGCTCTATCAATGACGGTTATGTTTCTATGGCTGGTATCGATAAGGCTCTTAATTTCGTTGAAAAAGCTAGTAGCAATGGTCTTCCTATCATATCTCTTGTAGATTGTTTAGGTATCAAGTCTACTCTTGCTGATGAGGTTAGTGGTCTTTCTAAGAAAATCGCTAAACTTATGGTAGCTATCAATAGTAGCACTTGTCCTATGATAAGCGTTATCACTGGTAAAGCTATCGGTATGGCTTACACATTATTTGCATCAAAGGGTATCGGTTTTGATTACTCTATCGCTGGTGTTAATGCTGAGATCAGTCCTATCACAAGCCAAGCTGCTGTAAGTATCGCTTACCCAGAAGAGCTTAAGGCTGGAGAAATGCGTGATAAGCTAGCTGCTAAGTATGCTGAGCTTCAGGCTAATCCATTTATCAGTGCTAAAGACGGCTATATTGATAATATCATCGAGCTTTCTACTATGCGTCCTTATATCGCTAGTGCGCTTATGATGTTGCTTGGTGTATAAGGAGTACATATTATGATTAATAATTTACTATTCGCTGCGGCGAATACAGTTAACCCTGGTATAGTAGTGTTGATCGGTGTTGTAGTAGTATTCTTAATTCTTTTATTTCTAGTTGGTATCGTTAAACTTCTTAAATTCTCAAATACTTATATGGATAAGTGGGATGCTATGATGTTGATTTTCAGAGGCAATCGTGCAGAAGTTGCATCGCTTAAGAAATCATTTATCGACACTCGTGACGAGGCTCTTAATGATATTTATATCAGCGAGCAAAGAAAAGAAATAACTAAACAGGACGCTAAATCTGAGCTTGCGAAGATTAAAGCTGAGTTTAATACTGTTACTAAACCTATTATGCTAAAGGCTATCAGTGACCTTAAGGCTTCTCAAAAAGCTAAAAGTACAGAAGCTACAGACGCTACTCAAAATGATTGCGTTTGTGCTAATGGTGATATCGTTACTGATCCAAGACTTATTGCTGCTATTACTGCCGCTATCGCTATTGCGACTGAGCAAGAGTGCGCTGAAAGAAAAGTTAAATTCAAAGTGCGTACTATTAAACATTTAAACTAAAGGAGACTTATAATTATGCGTAAATTTAATATTAATGTAGACGGAAAAAATTTCGTTGTTGAAGTAGAAGAAGTAGGCGGTTCTAATACTGCTGCTCCAGTAGCATTCACTGCTGCACCTGTTGCATCAGCTCCTGTAGCTGTAGCTAAACCAGTTGGCGCTGGCTCTCCATTCCCTTCTCCAATGCCTGGTGTTATCCTTGGCGTTTCAGTTGTTGATGGTGTTACTGTTAAAAAGGGTGACGTTGTTGTCGTTCTTGAGGCAATGAAAATGGAAAATAATATGTCAGCTCATAAAGACGGTGTTGTAACTGTAGCCGTTACTAAAGGTGCTACTGTTGGTGCTGGTGATGTTCTTTTCACTATTGCCTAAAAGACTTAGGAGGTCGTAATGTTTAATTTTTCTATCGCTTTAAGCGGTGGTGAAACGGGCGGTATCTTAGAATCTCTAGAAAATCTTTGGAAGAGTACTGGTCTTGCTGTTTTTAATACAGATGTTGTATTGAATCTAGTTATGATCGCTGTTTCTTGTCTATTGCTTTTCTTAGCTATTTCTAAGAAATTTGAGCCTAATCTACTACTTGCTATGGCTTTTGGTATGTTTTTGATAAATATACCGGGTGCGTATGATATTTTGTACGGTACTCAAGGTTATTTCTATACCTTAAATCTTGCAGATTTCTCTTCTGAGCAGATTAGCGCATTGATTAGCAGTGGTTTCGTAAACGAAGCTGGTGAATTAATGCTTGATGGTAATGTGTTCGGTGGTACTTTCGGTGAGATCGCTAAAATGTTAGAAGACATGATTGGTCAACCAGTAGTTTTTGAAGCTAGCTGGACAATCAGTGAGAAATCTTCTCACGCACTTAATATCTTCTTGCAGAATTCTGGTGCTGATGGTATAGTTAACGGAATTAATGTAAATACAGATATTATTAGAGACGCTATATTGTCTTCTAATACTACTGTTGCTGACTTCGGTCTTTTCTACTACCTATACAAGGGTGTTGACTGGGTTATATTCCCTCCACTTATCTTCCTTGGTATCGGTGCTATGACTGACTTCGGTCCACTTATCGCTAATCCTAAGAGCTTGCTTCTTGGTGCTGCTGCCCAAATCGGTATCTTTGTAACTTTCGTTCTTGCTATCGCTTTCGGTTTCACTGGCGCTGAGGCTGCTGCTATCGGTATTATCGGTGGTGCTGACGGTCCTACTGCTATCTACTTAACTAGTAAACTTGCAGATCACTTGATGTCATCTATCGCTATTGCTGCTTACTCTTATATGGCGCTTGTTCCAGTTATCCAGCCTCCAATTATGAAGCTGTTGACTACAAAGAAAGAGCGTATGATCGTAATGGAGCAACTTCGTCCAGTTACTAAGAGAGAGAAAATACTATTCCCAATCATCGTTACTGGTGTTGTAGGTATTATCCTACCTTCAAGTATACCTCTATTAGGTATGTTGATGCTTGGTAACATTATGAAAGAGTCTGGTGTTGTTCCTCGTCTTGCAGATACTGCGAAAAACGAACTTATCAATATCATCACTATCTTACTAGGTATTACTGTTGGATCTAAGGCTTATGGACGTTCATTCCTTAACCTTCAGACTATGAAGATCATCGTTCTTGGTGTATTCGCGTTCGGCGTGGCTACTGCTGGTGGTGTTCTTGTTGGTAAACTTATGTGTAAGATTTCTAAGGGTAAAATCAATCCGCTTATCGGTGCCGCAGGTGTTTCAGCCGTTCCAATGGCTGCTCGTGTAGCTCAGGATGTCGGTAATAAAGAAAACCCTAATAACTATCTATTAATGCACGCAATGGGTCCAAATGTTGCGGGTGTTATAGGCTCAGCTGTTGCTGCAGGTGTATTGCTTGCTATCTACGGCTAATAAAAGGAGGTATTTATGTCTAATTTAAATAAAATTATGTTTACTGAGACTATACTTCGTGATGCACATCAATCACAGGCAGCAACTCGTATGAGAATCGACGAGATGCTTCCAATGTGTGCTAGACTAGACGAGGTTGGTTATTATTCTATAGAGTGTTGGGGCGGAGCTACTTTTGACTCTTGCCTAAGATTCCTTAACGAAGATCCTTGGGAGAGACTACGTACTCTTCGTAAGGCTATGCCTAAAACAAAACTTCAAATGCTTCTTAGAGGTCAAAATATCCTAGGTTATAAGCACTATGCTGATGACGTGGTAGATGAGTTCGTTAAAAAGAGTATTTCTAACGGTATTAATGTTATCCGTATCTTCGATGCGCTTAATGATACTCGTAACATGAAGGCTTGTATGGATGCTTGTAATAAGTATCGCTCTGAAGATAAGAGTGGTCTAGGCGTTGTTTGTGAGGCTACTATGTCTTACACTGTAGGCGACTATTATACTCGTGATTACTATGTTAATCTTGCTAAAGAGCTTGAGGGCATGGGCGCTGATACTATTTGTATTAAAGATATGGCTAACTTGCTTCTTCCTTACGAGGGTTTTGAGCTAGTTAAGGCTGTTAAGGCTGCTATAAAGTGTCCTATTCATATCCATACTCATAATACTTCTGGTACTGGTAACATGATGTACCTTAAAGCTATCGAAGCTGGTGTAGATATCATTGATACTGCATTATCTCCTATGGGTAATGGTACTTCTCAGCCTGCTACTGAGCCTCTTATCGCAGCTCTTGCTGGTACTCCTCGTGACTCAGGTCTTAACTTAGAGGAAGTTACTGATATCGGTCAACACTTTAAGGGTGTTGCTGCTAGACTTGCAAAAGATGGTTTCTTGAATAAGAAAGCTCTTGAGACTGATGTAAAAGCTCTTATTTATCAAGTACCAGGTGGTATGTTATCTAACCTTATCTCTCAGCTTACTGAGGCTAACGCTATGGATAAATACGACGCTGTTCTTGCTGAAGTTCCTAAAGTTCGTGCTGATCTTGGATATCCACCACTAGTTACTCCTTCTTCTCAAATCGTAGGTTCACAGGCTGTTTTCAACATCTTGTCTGGCGAGAGATATAAGATGGTAACTAAAGAGGTTAAGGGTATGGTTAGAGGTGAGTATGGTAAGTTAGCTTGCGAAGTAGATCCTGCTATCGTTAAGAAGATAATAGGTGATGAGCCTCGTATCACTTGCCGTCCTGCTGATCTAATCGAGCCTGAGATGGCTAAGTACATTGCTGAAGTTAAGGCTTCTGGTTACTACGAGCAAGAAGAGGACGTATTATCTTACGCTCTATTCCCTCAAGTAGCTACTAAGTTCTTCCAGTACCGTGCTGCTAATAAATACAACGTTGATACTGAAGTTGGCGACGTTGAGACTGGAATTCAACCAGTTTAATTACTAACGATATTTGATTATTATATTGATAAATAGCATGTAATAAGGATATAATATTTTAATTATTATAAGTAACATGTTAATACTATTTCAAATACAGAATATTATAAAACAAACTGCCCACTGCGTAATGCAGTGGGCAGTTCTTTTTTTTGCGGTAATAACTAGTATATAATATGATAGCATAATGTTTGTATTTAAAATATAATATCTTTGGATACAATAGTAAATCTTGATAGAGATCATAATGGATAAATTATTAATATCCATTATGTTAGTTTAGATACAACTAATATATAGTGATATTCAACATAGTATATAATTATTAAAATAATATATGTAGTGTATTAATATATATAAATGCTATGGTAATAATAAACAAGTTTTTTGTTTAAAGCGAACTGCAATTATAGTGATAATATTATTTAATGGCTATAACATAAGACAGAATAGACAGGCAATACTACTAGCTATGAGAGCTTGAAGTAGTTTTATTGCGAGAAACCTTGAATATCTTACTCCGCATTTTGATAGAAAATTCATTGATTGCAAATGTATACAAAGTCCGCCGAATGTTACTAAAAATGTAGCAGTAGGTACTATTATCATGGTAGGTAAAAAGCCTGTAGTTAGTGAAGTGATACCGTAAGTCATCTCGAGTAGTCCTACAAGAATGCTTTTTGTGAGTACTGCATTAATTCCTGTGTATGATAATGCTTCAGCGATTACGTTAAATAACTGGATTTGCTCAAAAAATGATATTACCAAACTCATCATCGCTATGTATCCGCCAACACCAAGCACGCTTATTATACTATCGCACATTGTGGTATTAAGTATGTCTGCATTGTCACTAATGCTAGTTGGTTTTAGTATGGTAAGGTCAGTAGTAGACCTTTTTCCTCTTATTATAATACCACATATCATACTACCTAATAGATGAGATGCAAGTATAATATAACCGAAAAGTTTATTGCCCATAAGAAGAGTGCCGATAGTACCTATTGCAAATATAGGCCCAACACTATTGCCTGTTGCGGTTAGTTTTTCACAGTCTTTTGTGGTCAGCTCACCACGCATGTAGAATTCTTGTGCTAGCTTTGCACCGATAGGATAGCCACATATTATACTCATGCTTATCACGTATGCGGATATTGGCGGAGTAGCAAAAAGTGCACCACATGGACGGGCTAGACCCTTTGACATTGCGTCCGAAGTGCCAAGCATGGTAAGTAGTTTTGTAAAGAATATAAAAGGGAATAATGCTGGCAATACGTTTTTTACATAAATCAATAAGCCACCGAACACAGCCATTATATAGTCGGACGGCGATAAAAGCACGGCAACCATTAATGTTATGACGATGGCTATTAATAATCTTTTTTTACTCAAAATAATAGTTTTCATACTATAGCTTATGAGCATTTGTCGTTAATAATACTAATTATTTTGACCGAAACTGATATGGGTTATTATTACTCTATAATTAGCATTTTATCCATAGTTATCTTGTCCGTACTTACTATATTATATATGCTGTTAGATTTTGCGTCCATATCAAAGTGAAAACTGTCGCCAGTATGGTCTATATTGCTTAGTAACTTCTTGCAATTTTCTCTTACGCCAAGTACTTTTACCGCTCCGATACTTCTTGAAGTGTCGATGTCAATATGGTTTAGTGCGATATGGATGAGTATTCGCTTAATCTTGCTTTTTGTGTATCGTTTTGTGTGAGAGTATTCCACAAGTTCATCGTAGCTATTTGCTGTTTCTATACCGCGTTTTATGCGATTAATAACTCCCTCATTATCTTCGTATACTTTACTAATAGTAAGTGCATTTGAGCTTATTACTCCAAATAATTTATTATAATCAATGCTTGCATTTGCAATATCATTATATGCTACTTCAGGCATTTGTAATTGCATGTTTTGAATTGTTTTATTTGATAAACTATTTCTAATCGCTGTCGCACTAGAGTATAGATCGTGTATGTTTGAGTCGTGATAACCGCCACCTTGCCTAGATATAGTCGCAAGAGTTGCAGTATTGTTGTATTTTCGTGATTGCTTGATGTATTCTATAGCCAGTGTGTTGTTTGGAGAGGTAAGCATACTCTCGTCTGTTACTCCTAGCTCGCTCAGTGCTTTTGATGAGCTGATAGGGTAGGATAATCCGCTTTCAAGATTTGCCTTTATCAAGAAATTGTATTCAGTACTTTGCATGATGTCACATATTGATGTAAGACTTGATATATCTCCGCTCTCTGATCCGAAACATATCAGCCCAACGTCACTGATCTTGCTGATGATCTCAATTGCACCTTTTGCAAAGTATTCGGCTGATGAAGTTGCGTATATACTCGGCAATTCTAGTACCATGTCTACGCCGTTTAGAAGTGCGTGCTTGCTCCTAGTGTATTTGTTTAATATTGCAGGCTCGCCGCGTTGACAAAATCCGCCACTCATGATAGCAATTATATGGTTTTCAGTGTTAGGATACACCTTGTCTAACATCTCTCTAGTGCATTTTATATGGTATAAATGACCATTATGTATAGGGTTGTATTCAACTATTATTGCTGCTATCATTTTATTTCTCCTTTTTTAAAAAAGTGTCTTATTTCAATTGATTTTAATGTTCAAATGTTATATAATATATCTAACGTGTCTATTTTAATAGCGATTGTATTTTCGCTTGATAAATTCTCGCGATATAATACCATTATAAAGCATTTTTGCAAATTTGCAAGTGTTTTAACATAAATTGTGCAATTTAATAGAGGAGAAACGTAATGAGTAAATTGTTAAATTCAATCATAGAGAAAGCTATAATGCTTCACAAAACTATCGTACTTGCTGAGGGCGAGGAGCCTAGGATTATCCGTGCTGCACGTGATATCACTGATAAGAAAATCGCTAACATCATACTTTTAGGTGATGAGAGCGTGATGAAGTCAGTTTGTCCTGATGTTTGCATGTCAGGTATTACTATCATTAATCCTAAGACTAGTGATAAAACTAGTGCTTATGCTGAGTATTTATTCGAGGCTAGAAAGGCTAAGGGTATGACTCGCGAGGACGCTGATAAACTTATACTTAACACTCTTTTCTTCGGTGCTGTTGCTACTAAACTTGGCGACGCTGATGGTATGGTTGCAGGTGCAGTTAATTCTACTGGTAACGTACTTCGTCCAGCTCTTCAGATAATCAAAACTCGTAAGGGTGTAAATACTGTTTCTAGCTGTTTCGTTATGTGCATGGAAGACAATGCTTTCTACGACAGTGACGTTATGGTCTTCGGTGATTGTGCTGTTAATCCTAATCCTAACGCTGATCAGCTTGCAGATATCGCTATTTCTACCGCTCAAAGTGCAGAAGTGCTTTGCGGTGTTGAGCCAAGAGTTGCTATGCTTTCTTTCTCTACTAAGGGTAGTGCTAAGCATGAGAATGTAGATAAAGTAGTTACCGCTTATAATAAAGTGCGTGAGCTTTGCCCTGATCTTTTAGTAGACGGCGAGCTTCAAGTAGACGCTGCTTTAGTTCCTTCAGTAGGTCAATTAAAAGCTCCTGGTAGCAAAATTGCTGGATCTGCTAACGTTCTTATATTCCCTGATCTTCAGTCTGGTAATATCGGTTATAAATTAGTTCAGCGTCTTGCAGGTGCTGAGGCTATCGGACCTATTTGTCAAGGTTTTGACAAGCCAGTAAATGACTTATCTCGCGGATGTACTGCAGAGGACGTTTTGGCTGTAGTTGCTATTACTGCACTACAAGCTAAGTAAAAGTCTTATATAACGTATTTGACATTGTCGCCGATTTTGTTAAATGCAATAGAATTTAAATATAATAAACATTTTATCATATAATAATAGTTAGTTCCATCAAGGAGAACAGTATGAATATATTAATAGTAAATGCGGGTAGTAGCTCGCTAAAATATCAAGTAATTGATATAGCAACAGAGCAATGTCTTGTGTCAGGCGGTATTGACTGTATCGGTCAAGAAAAGTCTACAGTATCACATGATTTAATGGGTACTCCTAAGAAAGAGTATGAAGCAACTTACAAGTTTGACAATCATACTCAAGCATTAAATGTTGTATTTGAATTGCTAGTTAGCAAGGATTTCGGCGTGTTTACTGATATTTCTGAAATAGACGCTGTAGGTCACAGAGTATTGCATACTGGTGTTGATTTTACTGGTTCTGTTCTTATTAATGATGAAACTATCGCTATTATGGAGAAAAATATTCCTCTAGGACCTCTTCATATGCCAGCAAACATAGATTGCATTAAGTCTTGTGCAAAGCTATTGCCAGGCGTGCCAATGGTAGCCGTATTCGATACTGCTTTCCACTTGACTATGCCAAAGCATGCTTATATGTACGCTATTCCATACGAGGACTATGAGAAGTATCAAGTACGTAGATATGGTTTCCACGGAACTTCTCACAAGTATGTAACAGGTGTTGCTATGGAACTTCTTGGTGGCGAGAATAAACGTATTATCAACTGTCACTTAGGTAATGGTTCTTCAATATCAGCTGTTAAAGATGGCAAATGTCAGGATACTTCTATGGGATTAACTCCGCTAGAAGGTCTTGTAATGGGTACTAGGTCTGGAGATATTGATCCAGCTTGTTTAGAGTACCTTATGGATAAGAAAGGCTTCGACATACATCAAATGCTTAATTACCTTAATAAAGAGTCAGGGTTTAAGGGCGTTTCTGGTGTTGGTTCTGATGGTAGAGAAGTTCAAGCCGCTGCTGAAAATGGCAATGAGAGAGCTCAATTAGTATTAGAAATGTCAGCTTATCGCGTTAAAAAATATATTGGTGCGTATACTGCCGCTTTAGGTGGAGTTGATTGCATAGTATTTACTGGCGGTATTGGTGAGAATTCATACGATACTCGTGAGAGAGTTCTACGCGGTCTTGAGTATTTAGGTCTTGATATGGATTGGGACAAAAATAAAAACTGTCCTCGTAAGCAAAATGTCGAGATATCTAAACCAAGCTCAAAAGTAAAAGTTTTTGTACTTCCTACTAACGAAGAGCTAGTTATCGCTAGAGAAACTCGCGACCTTATCTAATAATTGAGTTTTTAATCGTATTATTAACTAATATTTGTAGTCTTTTATTTTTATTTGATTATATTCAATAAATGTAGTGTTATTTAATTGACAAATGAATGCAATTGCTATATACTTTTATAATGTAAGGGTGTGGTGAGTGTACGTAATGTATTTGTCTCATTTAACTCTTTCAAATAACAGTATCACAGGAGGGTATATGGCTATTAATGTTGCAAAATCAATTGAAGGCTCATTTTATACTTTTTGTGAAACTTTTCCTTTAGATAAAAGTATTTTAGATGGTAGGCTGGGTGAGATAACTTCTCAGTGTGTTGTCGAGGGTTCATATGTTACTGAAGGAAGTAATGTCCATATCGAGAGTCGTGCTAAGTTCACTATATTATTTCAGTGTGACAGATGCTTGACAGAAGTAGTTCGTGATTTTGATATCAGGTACATCGGTAGTTACTACCTTGATGGAACTGAAGCATCAGAAGGTTACATTCCTTACTTTAATGATATGGTAGACATCTCTAAGGGTGTCTCAGCTGAAGTCTTATTAAGGTTGCCGAGTAGGATCCTTTGTAAGCAAGATTGTAAAGGTATTTGCCAGAAATGTGGCATTGACTTAAATGAAGGCAAGTGTGACTGCGAAGTCGTTACTGAAGCTTCAAGCAGTACTAAGAATAATCCATTTTCAGTACTACAAGATATAAATAATTCTACGGGAGGTGCGGATAATGGCAGTACAGAAGGGTAAAACCTCTAAACAGAGAAAGCATTCAAGATCAGCTAACTGGAAGATTAGTGCTCCTAATTTGTCAGAGTGTTCAAGCTGTGGCGAACTTAAGATGAGTCATAAAGTTTGTTTAAATTGTGGAACATACGACGGTAAAGTTGTAGTTGAGACAAATAATAACAACTAATTTCTAACGAGATCATAGTGGTTTAGCAATAGACCACTATTTTTCTACCCAAATTCAAGAGATTTAAGCAAATCGTAATGTGTTTGCTTATGTCTTTTTTTTGTCGGTAGTAGTTAAATTACCGCTTTTACAGAGTAAATGCAATTGTATATAATTGGATTATATTATAAAGATTGTATTAATAACGTTTTATGGCTAATAAATTATACAACAATCTTTGTATTTCGTATTAATATTCAAATAGTTATTGTATTTTTTGTAAAATTGTGTTAAAATGAAGTATTATATATAAAATTAGTAGGTATAGAGTGTTTGTTGCATTATGCAACTAAGACTCAATCCCTTCTTTTTTAAAGGAGTTAACATGAAAGTACTATTAGACGGGCACGGTGGAGATAATGCACCTTTAGAGAATGTTTTAGGTGCGATTGAGGCAGTAAAAAGAAATCCTAATATGCAAGTTTTTATCACTGGTAAGATCGAGCAAATTCAGCCGATCGTTAAGGCAAATTATTCTGGTGATCGTATCACTGTAATAAACGCTAGAGAGGTGATAACGAATGATGATAAGCCTACTCTTGCTGTCCGAGTTAAGAAGGATTCTTCTATGGTCAAGGCTTTAAGGCTTTGTCGTGAAGATGATAGTTTTGCAGGCGTTGTAAGTGCTGGTAATACTGGTGCACTTCTTACTGCATCATTATTTGTAGTGAAAAGGATAAAAGGCATCTCTCGTCCTTGTCTTACGCCTACATGGCCGACCGTTGATGGCGGTCAGTTGGTAGTGGTAGATAGCGGTGCGAATGTAGACTGCAAGCCTTTACAATTACAACACTTCGCTCTTATGGGAAGTTGTTACATGAAGGCTATGTACGGAGTTCAAAACCCTCGCATTGCCATCATTAATAATGGTGTAGAAAAAGGAAAAGGCTGTGAGCTTACTCGTGAAACTTATGAAGTGCTAGATAGTATGGATAATATTAATTTTATCGGCAATATTGAGGCTAGAGATTTGTTGTTTGGTGGCGTTGATGTTGCTGTATGTGATGGCTTTGTCGGTAATGTCGCTCTAAAATCAACTGAAGGTACTGCTCTTGCTGTGATGAAAATACTGAAAGATGGTATTAATGAGGGTGGTCTTAGAAGTAAAATCGGAGCTTTATTATTGAAGCCTACTCTAAAAAAAATTAAGCGTACTCTTGACGTCAATGAGCAAGCAGGAGGAGCGTTCTTAGGTGTGGATAAAATAGTAGTAAAAGCTCACGGTAGCTCTACTGCAACTAGTATTGCTAGATGTTTAGAACAAGTCGTGAAGTTGAAAGAGAATGATGTAGTGGAAGGTATCAAGTCAGTTCTTGCCAGCACTAGGGGAGATAATGCGTGATATTATGGAAAAAACAATAAATAAACTTGATAAAAGAACAAATAGCAAAAGCAAAATTATTCATAGCGGTGTGGTAAACACTAGATTTACCGAAGAAGAACTTCGTCATGCTGGCGATATTGAACGCATTATTGGCTATGAGTTCAATGATATTTCGATCCTTGTAAATGCATTATCGCATGTGGGATATAATATCCAAAACAAATCTAACGCAGCTAGTTATCAGAGAATGGAGTATCTAGGAGATGCACTTCTAGACTTTATCGTGGCGGATGAATTGTATCACAAATACCCAAGTTATGATGAGGGAGTGCTTACAAAACTAAGGTCTAATGTAGTATCTAAGACACCGCTAGCTAGGATTATAGATAGCAGTGGGATAGTCGATCATATATTGTATGATAGAGCAAATACGACCTTATCTGACAAGCTAAAGAGTGATATATTTGAGTCGTTAGTAGCGTCAATATATCTTGATAGCAATAGCTTGAAGAATAGCAAGATATTTGTGATTAAGTATCTTAGACCTTTGCTTGCAGAAGAAGAGAAGAAAGATGTATCAGATTACAAATCTATGTTATATGAGTATTGCACTCAAAACAATCGTAAATTAGAGTTTGTGCTTGATAGGACTGAAGGTCCTGCACATGACTTGAAATTTTATTATAATTTGCTAGTCGATGATGTAGTGATATCATCGGGTAACGGTATGTCGAAGAGAGAAGCTACACAGATATGTAGTCGTGACGCATACATGAAATTGGGAGTTAAATCAAAATGATATACAAAGAATTAACCGTATTTACAACTACTGATGGTAGTGATCTAGTATCTATGATATTATCCGATGCTGGTAGTGATGGTGTGACTATTTATGATAGTAGCGACATACTAGAGTTGTATAAAAGCGATATTATATGGGATTATATTGACGAGAAAGTCCTAGAAAAGAGTGAGATAGTAAGAGTCAAAGGTTTTTATCCTGAGGATGAATTCGCTACAGCTTATCATAATGTTATAAATGAGCTTGAAATACTAAGAGAGAATTCGCCTTTTGAGCTAGGTTCTCTAGAATGCTCAGTGTGTGATATAAATGATGAGGACTGGGTAAATGTATGGAAAAAACATTATAAACCTATTCATATTGGGAATATTGTTATAGTTCCAGAGTGGTTGAAGTACGAAGCAACACCAGAAGAGAATGTAGTCTATCTTGACCCTGGTATGGCTTTCGGCACGGGCGAGCATGAGAGTACTAGGCTTTGCTTAACTTTATTTAGCGAGCTTGATGTGACTGATAAAAATGTGCTAGATATAGGCACAGGTAGTGGCATATTAGGTATTACCGCTAGCGTTTGTGGTGCTAAGCATGTTTATATGAGTGATATTGATAGTATTGCTGTTAAAGCTGCAAAAGAAAATGCAAAGCTAAATAATCTTGGTGCTTGTGATATTGTTTGCGATGATCTAGTTGCGAATGCTAATGCTACTGGGGATATCGTATTTGCTAATATTACTGCTGATATATTGATAATGTTATCTAAACAAATAGGTAAACTTGTAAATAAAGGCGGTTTTATCATATTATCAGGTATCATAAAGATAAGGTATGATGAGGTATTGAATGCTTATTTAGACGCGGGATTTGTGCTTGATAAAAGCATGGTGTTTGGCGAATGGTGCGGTATAAGGCTAGCAATTGCGTAAGAGGGTAGTATGGATATTAAGAGATTTTACGTGAATAGTGATGATATATCTAATAATATTATAACTATTAGCGGTGATGAATTTAATCATTTGACAAGAGTACTAAGGTATAAGGTCGGGTATGCTCTGATTGCGTGCAATAATGTTGACGGGCTTGATTATGTTGCAGAAGTTGCCGAAATAAACAAAGATAACGCAGTATGCAAAATTACTGAAATCGTACAAAATGAATGCAAGACAAAAACTAGTGTTACCCTATATCAGGCATTACCAAAAGGCGATAAAGTCGACCTTATAGTTCAAAAAAGTATCGAGCTTGGTGTGGGCGATGTTGTTATATTTGATTCATTAAATGTAGCTGAGCGAAAGTTTAACCTTGATAGGCTAAATAGGATAAATATTGAGGCATGCAAGCAATGCGGACGATCTCGGATAGCTAATATCAGAGGTCTACTAAATTTTTGCGATATGATTAATGAGCTTAGTCAATATGATAAAGTTATAGTTTGTTATGAAAAAGAAAAAGTGAATACATTTGCAAATGAGCTTTCTTGTAATGTTATATCAAAGTTAGCTATCATTATAGGTAGTGAGGGCGGTTTTGACAAAGACGAAATTGCTGATATTGTAGAGGCTGGCGGGCGTAGTGTGACTCTTGGAAGTCGTATACTGAGATGCGAGACAGCAAGTATCGTGTCTGTAGGTATTGCGATGTATGAGCTTGGAGAGATGGAAAGATAATTATGAAAGTTGTAGTATATAATTTGGGTTGTAAAGTAAATCAATATGAATCGGACGGTATGATGCACGCTCTCTTCGAGCTAGGCTATGAAGTATCGGCTGAGCTTGAGCATGCTGATGCATACATATTGAATACTTGTGCCGTTACCAATGAGGCAGAGAAGAAATCAAGACAGGCTGTTGCAAGATGTTTGAAAATAAATCCGAATTCGAAAGTGTTAGTTTGTGGCTGTGCTTCGCAGAACGATAGCGAGCAGTTTTTTAAGAAGAACGGTGTTACCTATGTAAGCGGTATTGCAGGCAAAGGTAAATTGCCGAGTATGCTTGAGTCGGAAGGTATATTTGTAGAAAATATAGATCAAAAGTACGAAGATGATTTAACACCTTCGGTGGTTCGGACTAGAAGTTATGTGAAAATACAGGACGGTTGTAATAATTTTTGTAGTTATTGTATAATACCTTATCTTCGTGGTCGTAGTAGATCTAGAAGCATGGAGAGCGTAGTTTCCGAATGCGAAAGCCTAAGTTTACTTACTCACGAAATAGTCATTACTGGTATAGATATGTCATCGTACGGAAAAGATATTGGCGAGAGTTTGAGTACATTACTTAGTGCGTTAAGCCATATTGAATGTAGGATAAGACTAGGATCACTAGAGGTCAGAGTTGTCACAAAAGAGTTTCTTATAGCTACTCAAGGCTTGAAAGCATTCTGTCCACATTTTCATTTGTCACTGCAAAGTGGTGCCGATAAGACACTTTCGGATATGAATAGGCATTATACTTCAGCAGAATACGCTGATAAGGTTAAATTAATAAGAGTGTTTTATCCTCATGCTAATATTACTACTGATGTAATAGTAGGTTTTCCTACAGAAACTGATGGTGATTTTGAGGATACATTAGCATTTGTTGACAGTATAAAGTTCGGTGATGTGCACGCATTCGCATACTCTAAAAGAAATGGCACGAAGGCGGAAAAATTAGGAGTTTTAGACAAGTCTATTGTCCATGAAAGATTATCAAGATTAGAGAAAGTAATAAAACATAATAAATGTAGCTATGAGAGTAGATTTGTAGGTGCAAGCGTAGAAGTTTTAGTCGAAAACACGGGCGGTTATACAAGAGAATATGTTCGAGTAGAACTCGGCGAGAATACTTGTCATAACGAAATAATAACTTGTATACCAGTCAAAACTGATGAAAAAGGCTTGCTAGTATAATAATTAGTAAAATCATTTGCAGACTTTGCATATGATACAATATAATAATATATAGAAATATAACTGAGAATAAGGAGAATAATATGAACTGTTTGTTTTGCAAAATAATAGCAGGGGAAATACCTTGCATAAAAGTATATGAAGATGATAAAATGATAATAATTAATGATATTGCTCCTCAAGCCGATATTCATTATTTAATGATACCTAAAGAGCATTACGCTAATATTTGCGAAATGAGTGCAAGTCAGGCGTGTGATCTAGGAAGTATGATCGCAAAAATAGGTGATCTAGCGTCAAGGCTTGGTCTTGATCAAGGTTTTCGCATAGTTTCAAATAAGGGCGGTAATGGTTGTCAAAGCGTTGACCATTTACATATACATATACTAGGCGGACAAAAATTATCTGATAATATGGCATAAAATATGGCATTTTCACTGATTAATTGAAGTATTTATATCTTATATAAAATATTTATATTTTTATTCGTATAATATGCTTAATTTACTTGACTTTTCGTCAGAAAATAGTATAATTAAATAGTAATAAATCCAAGCGAGGAAAGGGGGTGCTAACAAATGTCAACAATAAGAGTTGGAGATAACGAATCACTAGATAGTGCTATTCGTCGTTTTAAGCGTAAATGTGCTAGAGACGGTATCATCGGTGACCTACGTCGTAAAGAGCATTACGAGAAGCCAAGCGTAAAGAGAAAGAAGAAGGCTGAGGCTGCTAGAAAGAGAATGTACAAATCATAGAAATAATTATCGACCTTATACACTGTATAAGGTCGATTTTTTTGTCTTTATAAGCAAAGTTGTCGAATATAATATATTTATAAGAAAATTTCGTTTTAAAAATCATGTTCGAGTGTGCAAACTGCAAGATAATAATTATAAAATAATTATTTTGAAATAAAATTATGGGTAAATAGTATGTCAATAATCAAATGTTAAGTATAGATATTGCTTGATAATTATCTTATCTTATGATACATTGAATACATACTATTGTAAGGAGGGAATATGGAAATGACAATTCAGCAGCTCGCTAAATTAGCGAAAAATCGTATTAAATCAGGTTACTGGAAGCAAGAATGTAATTCGGTGAATACATATTGTAGCGACATGGATACCGACACGGATAAAGCTATGTATGAGATAGTTACGTCTATTATTGAGAGTGATGAAGTGGTTACTAATCCACTGAGTAAACTTATAAATAAAGACTATTATGATAGTCTAAGCGACGAAGCTAAGAGCAGATATATGCTTGATCTATCACGCCAATACGTGAAGATGACAGAGCGATATAACAGCATAAAGAAGTCTATTTGAATAAGGTCGTTAAAATATGTATAGAAAAATCCGTACTACTAGATTAGTGCGGATTTTTCTATTTACTAACTTGCTATGTATATTACTATGCGTAATCATTCATAATTTCCATACATTATTATATTCGCAAGTTATTTAATTGCATTTAATTTTCAGCAAGTATTGCATATTGTGGTCAAATGTGATATAATATTTTTATGATAATAACTGATTATAAAATATGTGGCGGAGAGGTGTCTCTTAGCCTCGATGGAGACTTTTGGATGGAAATACCATATGAAGTTTCTTTTGATCATAAGTTGGACAAAGGAATGCAAATCTCTGATAGCGATATGGAAAAAATTGAATACGATACTTCGGTACTTAAGGGAATGAAGTATGCTATTAATTATCTAGTTAAGTATTCGGCAACGGAGAATAAACTATATAAAAAGCTGATAGAAAAAGAGTTTCCTAGTGATGTATGTAAGCATATTGTCGCAAGAATGGTTGAATACGGGTATTTAAATGACCATGATTATGCCGAAAGACTAGTTGAATGCAAGATAAAGAAATTAGGCAAGGCAAGACTTAGAGCAGAGCTGTATGCTAAAGGTATCAATAGCGATATAATTTCCGAAGTTTTAGACAATACGCTAGACGAAGACATACAAGAAAACGCATTGAATGTTGCTGGAAAATGGTATAATTCTCATGAGCTAGAGACGAGAGAAGATGAGGCAAAATTCTATAGATTTATGCAATATAGAGGGTATGATTATAGTACTATAAATGCAGTAAAAAGAGCAATTAAGGAGAATCTAAATGACGACTGAAAAGGTGTTTGATATAATATATGATAGTGATGAATATGTACGAGGTGAGGCAATTGCTGAGACTTTGGGCATTACTAGAACTGCTATAAATAAACATATAAAGAAACTTCAATCAATGGGCATTCAAATTGATGCTACAAGACGAGGATATAAATACATTTCTTCAGATACTTTATGTGGTATTACTTTGGCTCGTAAAATAGCCGATAAAAAACTGCCTCATAATGTTATAGTAAATAATGTAGACAGTACAAATAATGCAGTTAAGGCGATGATATCTAATGATCCGTCAATGTCGCATGAGTTACTATACATCGCACCATCACAAATGAGTGGTAAGGGTAGATTAGGCAGAGTATTCGAGTCGGCAGAAGGCGGAGTATATATGACTATCTGCTACTCACCTAATAATATGTGTGTTTCTGATAGCTTAAAAATAGTATTGCTTACGGGGCTTTGTGTTGCGAAAGTGCTAGAAAAATACACGACAAATGTCACGATTAAGTGGCCTAATGATGTATTTGTATCAGATAAGAAAATCACGGGTATATTATTAGAGTCAGTAATAAATGAATATAGTGTAGATGCACTTATAATCGGAATAGGCATAAATATTTCAAATAAACTTAGTAATAGCATTACCGATATTGCTACTACTTTAGATGAGCACTGCGAAGGTGTTTTTCGCGAAGATATCATAGTGCAAGTCACGGAATTATTATATAATTGCTTGGTTGAATATGAAAAAACTGGATTTGACAGCTTTTTAGATGATTACATCAGTCGTTCAAGAACAATTGGGCAAGTGGTCACTGTGACTTCTGGCAATAAAAAAATTACTGGCGAGGCTTTGGGGCTTAGCGAAGATGGTTATTTACTTATTAATAACAATGGCGTTATCGAAAAGGTAATAGTCGGAGATGTGGGGGCGTAATAATGTTAGATAAATTTAAAATAGGTCACTCTGATAATGGCGAGATGGCAACAGGTATTACTGTAATATTAGCTGAAGAAGGTGCTACTGGTGGCGTTAGCGTGCGTGGTAGTGCACCCGCTACTAGAGAAACTGATCTCTTAGATAGCGACAATTCTGTAGACAAAATCAATGCTGTTTTCTTGGCTGGAGGTAGTGCTTTTGGACTAAATGCAGCAGCGGGTATTATGCAGTATTTAGCTGATAAAAATATAGGTTATCCTACCGCAGTAAGAAATATCCCGATAGTATGCGGTGCTTGTTTGTATGATTTGGATTACAAAGTCGCAGGTTATCCGACTCCAGAGATGGGATATGAGGCATGTTACAAGGCTTTTGCTAGTAACTTTGTATGTGGTGATGTCGGTGCTGGATGTGGCGCTACAGTAGGTAAGATTTTAGGTGCACAGTCTGCCGTTAAAAGTGGTTTAGGACTTTCTACTTATAAGTTCCCCGATGGCGTAGAGATGTGTGCTATCGTAGCAGTAAATGCTTTTGGCGATATTTATGATTATAAGAACGGTGTAAGAGTAAAAGGTGCAACTTTCGATGGTAGCCCTATAAAAATGACCGAAACTATTGCTAATAGTACTAAAGGTTTAGAATGGACTAATAGTAATACTACTATAGGTTGTATTTTAACTAATGCTAAACTTACTAAAAGTCAAGCAAATAAACTTGCGGATATCGCACATGACGGCTATGCTATGTGTATCAGACCAGTCCATACACTAGTCGATGGTGATGTAATATTCAGCATGGCAAGTGGTGATGTAGAAGGTGACTTTATGCGTCTATCTTGTTATGCTCCGATTCTTATGGCTGAGGCAATATTAAATGCGTCGAAATAAGTATATAGCGAGTTTGCAATATGATAAATTCGAGTATTGTGTCAGTAGTGCAGTCATGAAGTCTAGTGACAGTGCGACTATTGCAAGTGGAACTAGTGCTTGCACGCTTATGCAAGCGGTAGCTCAAGCTATTACTTGCGAAATTAATAATATTTGTAACGATATAGACATTATCCCCGATAAAGGGATGGTGTCTATTGCCATAGTTTGCGGTAGTGGTAATAATGGTGGTGACGGTCATGCATTGGCGCTATTGCTTGCGGAAAATGATTATCATGTCACTGTTTTTCATAAGCCTTGCATATCGGAAGAAAGTAGATACTTTCAAGATAAAGTAGTAAATGATGAACGTATTGAAAAGAGAAATATTCTATCTTTGTCAGAGGATTACAATGATAATAATTACAGTATCACAGTAGACTGTTTGCATGGTGTAGGTTTTAGTTGTAATGTCCGTGAGGAGTATATATCAGTAATTGATTTTATCAATAAAGGTAAATTTATCATTGCATGCGATATTCCTAGTGGATTAAATAGTGATAATGGTATTTTATCTAACGCATGTGTAAATGCTGATATTACGATCGCAGTTCAGGCTGTCAAGACTGGTCATTTACTCAATGATGGCAAAGACTATTGCGGTGTGATAAAAGTAGCTGATATTGGTATTGAAATAGTCGGTGATGTAATAAATGTAGTAAATAATAACCTTTTTAATAAGTGTTTCAATTATAGACTTCAGAATTCTCATAAGGGTACGTATGGAAATGTGGGTATCGTTGCTTGCTCAAAGTCGTCTGTTGGTGCGGGGTTACTTAGTGCTACTGCTTGCCAGTACGCTATGTGTTATCGTGATGACGCTATCGCTATAGATAAGTGCAAACAGTATAAAAGCTGTAGAGATTGTGAAATCTATGTTGAGAGGGCGTATAATGATGCTAATATTGCAAATAACTCGGCTGAGTGTGCGTTACGAGTTGGTGCAGGGCTATGTAAGCTATTTGTTCCGCCGTATATGTTCGATACTATGTATCATAGACTAAATCATGCTACATTGCATGAGTATTCTCAACTAAAGGATAGTAAACTGTCTGCTATTGCGTTTGGTATGGGCGTTGGTAGCGATTGTGATATACTACAGGTTGTGCTTGATAAAAATATACCGACCGTGATTGATGCGGACGGCTTAAATATACTTAGTAGAGATGTATCGGTGTTAGATAATAGATGTAATGATATAATCATTACCCCTCATCCGCTTGAGTTTTCTAGGCTTACTGGATTATCTGTCGCGGAAATACTTGCTGATCCTATTCGTATCGCAAAAAACTTTGCAAAAACTCATAATATAATCGTTGTGCTTAAGGGTTGCTCTAGTATTGTAACTAATGGTGTTGATGTGTCTATTGTCACATCAGGATCGCCTGCGATGGCAAAAGCTGGTGCGGGGGATGTGCTGTCGGGTGTTATTGCAGGATTGTTAGCTCAAAAAATCACACCTTTTAACGCTGTAAGGTTAGGAAGTTATATTCTAGGATTAGCGGGCGAGTGTATGGAGCGTAAGTATGGACAGTACGCAGTGCTTGCGTCCGATATGTCGCGAGTAATACTTGAAGTAATGGTTGATTTAAGTAAAGCATAAAATTTAACACATATTAGATACTATTTGGATTATGCCTTATAAGTTAGTGATGATTAAGTAATGCGAGTTGGTTTTTATGGTCGATTCGTATTATATTTAACAATATTAATAAAATAAAAACAACCCCTCCGTAAATATGGAATAGGTTGTTTTTATTTATTAAAATACCAATTAGATAAGTTATATTTTGATGATTATTCAAATACTCCTAAGCTAACGATTATTGCATCGTTCACTTTTCGCATAATCATTGAATTATCTATCTCGCCTATCTTCTCTTTGAGTCTTCTTTTGTCTAAGGTTCTCAATTGTTCTAATAGTACTACAGAATCCTTTTGCAGTCCGTATTCGCCTTGATGTAGTTCAATATGTGTAGGAAGTTTCGCTTTATTTATCTGACTAGTTATCGCCGCTACTATAACTGTTGGACTGTATTTATTTCCAACGTCATTCTGTACGATTAAGATTGGGCGGACTCCACCTTGTTCACTGCCGACTACGGGACTAAGGTCTGCGTAATATAATTCGCCGCGTTTTACCATATTATCTCCTTTGTGCTACTATAATAGGATATGTGTTAAAGGCAGTTTTTGCCCCTATATGTAATCACATTTGATTTATTGACACATTTTACTGCTTGTATACTTGCATATAATATATTGTTCCGATTATAATAAAGTTTTTACGCGTAAAAATATTTAGCGAGATATGAAATATATGCTTTATTTATCAATAATTACGTCAATTTTAATCATTAATTGTTATTTATCAGTATTTTGCTTGCAATAAATATTTAAATATTGTATAATTTATTAGGAGAATTTATGGAATTAGGAATATCAACTGCGTCATTTTATACTAAACTTGCTACTGAAGAGACATTCGGTGAGATCACCAAGATTGGTGCTGATGTTTGCGAGATATTTTTGTCTTCTTTTTGCGAGTATGAAGGTAATATTTTAGATGACATCGTCGCAAATAAAAACTTGCCTGTAAATTCTATTCACGCTTTAACTAATCAATTCGAGCCTGATCTATTTAATCGTAATGAAAGAGCTAGTAATGATGCTTTTGAAATACTTGAACGAGTTCTTGTTGCTGGGGAGCGTTTAGACGCTAAGTTTTATACTTTTCACGGTGCAACTAGGGTAAAGAAGATAAAATATAACTTCAATTTTCCAAGACTCGCAGAAGTAGTAGCACGAATAATTGAGAAGTGCAAGGTGCATAACTTGCAACTTAGTTATGAAACTGTGCATTGGGCGTATTTTACGGAAGTAGAGTACTTTAAGAACATTAAACAACTGTGTCCTGACTTGAAATGTACTTTAGATATCAAGCAAATAATGCAATCGGGCGAGGATTATCGTACTTTTGTAGATCAGCTAGGGAGTGATATCTCTACAATGCATCTTTGTGATTATCGCGAAGATAGGTCGTTGTGTTTGCCTGGTAGTGGTAGTTTTGATTTTAAAGAAATGTTTGCAAGACTTCACGGCGTAGGATTTGACGGGGCTTGCATAATGGAAGTTTATCCAGAGAGTTATAATAATTATGATGAACTTGGTAAGTCTTTCGATTATTTGCGTGAGTGTATCGCAAATATACGCTAATCATTTAGGCAATATATTATTCATTTGATAATAGCTTTCATTTTGAAAGTTGTAATATAAAATAAAATTAATTTAACAAAATTCGGAGGATTTATGGCAAATATTAAACAGAAAATTAGACTTGATTATAATAATATGATGTCTGAGGCTATCGGTGAGCAAGGTTTTACTAAGAAAGATTTCGCAGCCGTTGAAGATAGAGTCGATTTTGCAGTCAATTACTTTAATGAGAAAGCGGGTACTGGTTTTATGGGCTGGACAAAGCTACATGACGAGCAAGATGCTATCGTTGCTGATATTATCACTGCAGCAAATGAAGTACGTGCAAACTTTAAGAATTTCGTTGTACTTGGTATAGGCGGTTCTGCTCTTGGACCTACTTCAGTGTTTCAAGCGCTTTGCCACATGCGTCACAATGAGATAACTGCTACACGTCGTAAGGGCGCTCCTAAATTCTATGTTGAAGATAACGTAGATCCAGAGAGAATGATAGCATTACTTCAGACAATTAGCCTTAAAGATACTTGCTTTAATGTAATTACTAAGAGCGGTTCTACTAGTGAGACTATGACTCAGTATCTTGTTATCAAGAATGAGCTTGAGAAAGCTGGTCTTGATCCAAAAACACATATCATTACTACTACTTCAGCAAATAGCGGAAATCTTATCAAGATCTCTCAAGCTGAGGGTTACAAGACTTTCTACATTCCTGATGGAGTAGGTGGTAGATTTAGTGAGTTATGTCCAGTAGGTTTATTGCCTGCAGCCGTATTAGGTATTGACATTGCTGGTCTTTTAGAAGGTGCAAAATTCATGTATGAGTTATGTACTCAGTCTGAAAATAATAGTAACATGGCTTTAACTGCAGCTAAATTACAATATATAGCAATGAACAAGGGTAAGAATATATCAGTAATGATGCCTTACGCTGATGGTTTGAAGTATATTTCTGACTGGTATTCTCAGCTTTGGGGCGAGTCACTAGGCAAGAATAAACTTATGGATGGTACTCCTTGCAATATGGGACAAACTCCTGTAAAGGCACTTGGTGTAACTGATCAGCATAGCCAAATACAATTGTATGCAGAAGGTCCATTTGATAAGGTTATCACTTTTATTGCTGTAGATAAGTATCGCAAAAAGGTAGTAATACCTCAAGGATGCGATGAATTCCCTAACGTAAACTTTTTATGTGGTCACACAATGAATGAGCTTATCGTTGCTGAGAGAAATGCGACTGAGTATGCAGTAACTAAAGCTGGCAAACTTAATCACACTATTTTCCTTCCAGTAATAAATGAGTTTACTATCGGACAGCTTTTAATGTTCTTTGAGCTAAAGACTGCTTATTGCGGATTTATGCTTAATATCGATCCATTCGATCAACCTGGTGTTGAAGAAGGAAAGAATGCAACTTATGCATTACTAGGTCGTCCTGGTTATGAAGAGAAGCAGAGAGAGTTGAATGCAGGTAATAAAAAGTATAAGAAATACATGATGTAATAATCATCTAATAAAATAAAAAATATCAGCACTATTTTATAGTGCTGATATTTTTTTGTAAGTAATTATGTAATGCTGAATAAGATAGTTATGTAGGGTCTGAATCTAGTATAACGCCTCATAATTAACAATATGCGACAGATAAGTAAAATGTTACCTAAATTCGGATACAATATTCATGTTATAATTAAATATATCGTATTTAATCTCGCATTCTACTAGTTAGATTGCGATAAGGGGTGGATTTATGGATGATTTTTTGATGGTATCAAGAGAAAACGAGCAGTTTGTGAGGCGATATATGCCAAGCGTAGATATTTGCTCTAAAATAGCTGGTTTTTATACAGTATTTGGTGATGTTACAAGGATTAGAATATTATCTGCATTGTCAATTACCGAGATGTGCGTGGGCGATATCGCCTATATGCTTAAGATAAATCAAACAACTGTATCACATCAATTGAAAATACTTAGAGACGCGGGCATGGTTAAAAGTAAGCGTGATGGTAAGATAATAGTGTATTCTGTAGATAATAAATACATATCCGATGTCATGGTTACTGCTGTAGATAATTTTGAAAGTAGAAATATATATAAAAAAGTAGATTAATCTAAAAAAGACTAGTAATTTTAACTGATATGTAGTAAAATGGTATTATAATACAAACATTTAATCATAATATAAACATTATAAAGCAATAAATTATAAGAGGTATTGATGAATGATATTATAAGCCAAAAATTAAAGGATTTACCTGCTAAACCCGGAGTGTATATAATGTATTCGGAGTCTAGTCAAATCTTGTATATCGGAAAGGCACGCTCGCTTAAGAATAGAGTGCGTCAATATTTTGGCACGCCTACTGGTAAAAGTGAAAAAGTACTTATTATGGTAAGTAAAATTCATCATTTTGATTATCTTATTACTCATAATGAGATAGAAGCGTTAGTACTAGAAAATAATCTTATTAAAAAGCACAAGCCACCATACAACATACTGTTAAAAGATGATAAAAATTATCCTTTTATTCGTATTAATTTGAAGGACTCGTTCCCTAAAGTAGAAGTAGTGAGGACTTTAAAAAAAGATGGATCTAAGTATTTTGGTCCTTACATGCAAGGTATCAGTGCAAAAGAGATATTGGAAATGATACACTCAGCGTTCAAACTTAGAACTTGCAGCTTAAATATGGATAAAGTGCCACAAAGTCATAGAGCTTGTTTGAATCATCATATAGATAGATGTCTTGCACCATGCACAAAACTAGTAGATACTACTGAATATATGAAAATAATTAATGAAGTAATCAAGTTTTTGCAAGGTAACGATAAGTCTATAGAAAAATTGATAAAAGATAAAATGATAAATGCTGTAGAAAAAGAAGATTTTGAACTTGCTATTTATTACAGAGAAAGGCTTAAATGTTTAGAAAAACTTGTTAGGAAACAGGTGACAGCATTGCCTAGTGACCGTGATATGGATATTTTTGCAATTGCGACAGATGGTATTAATACTGTTGTGGCTATCTTCGTAGTGCGAGGCGGAAAACTTCTCGGCGGAGATAAAGAGGTGTTAAATACGCTTACTATAGATGAACAATCCACTCTCGAGAATTATATTATAGGATATTATGGTGATAATGTGCCTATATCTACGGAGATTTTAACAAATTTGACATTAGAAAATAATGATGTATTATCAGAGTACTTGTCTGGTGTGAAAGGTGCGAAGGTGAATATTTCGTGTCCTCAACAAGGCGTGCGAAAGCAATTGTCAGATATGGCTCTTAATAATGCACGTGATTACTTGACTAAATGTAAGGATGCAGTAAGACGTGAGCATGATATGACAATAGGAGCTATTACTCAGCTACAGGAAAAACTAAACCTTACTAGAATACCTATAAGGATGGAGTGTTATGATATATCACATGTTAGTGGTACGGACAAGGTGTCTAGCATGGTAGTGTTTACTAATGGTAGTCCCGATAAAAGGATGTATAGAAAGTTTAAGATCAAGACGGTAGAAGGAAATAATGACTTTGCGTGTATGAAAGAGACTTTTTCGAGAAGGCTTGCTCACATTAATGATGATGACATGTCTTTCGGGGTTCGACCAGACTTGGTCGTTATAGACGGAGGAAAGGGACAGTTAAAGTATGCACTTGAGGCTATGTATGAGGTTGGGGTGGAGTTGCCGATAATTGCCCTTGCCGAACGCGAAGACGAGATCTATATACCAAACCAATCAGAGCCTATAGTGTTGCCTAGAAATAGTCAGGCATTAAAAGTACTGCAAAGACTAAGAGATGAGGCACATAGATTTGCTATATCTTATCATAGAGGTCTTAGAGATAAGAGGCAAACAAACAGCGAGTTGCTTAAAATTGAGGGTGTAGGTAGTGGTACGGTTAAAAAATTATTCGAACATTTTAAGTCGATAACAGCAATTAAAAATGCAACTACTTCAGAGCTTGAACAAATAAAGGGTGTGAGTGTAAAAGTTGCACAAAATATACATGATTTTTATCATTCAGTAATTGACTAAATTACCCATATGTAGTAAAATTGATATAGAGTGAAAATATTTTTGCTAAAGAGGTGCATATGAGATATAAAATGATGGTGTCTGATTTTGATGGCACGATATATACTGATGATTTTAAGATAAGTGACGAAACAATATCGGCGGTAAAAGATTATCGTGAGGCGGGTGGTTTGTTCTTTATCGCAACTGGAAGACTGTATGAGGCTATTAAGCCGAACGCGAAAGTATTTGATCTTGCAAATGAAATAGTAGCATATCAAGGCGGAGCGATATTCGACCTTTCGACTGATGAGATAATTATGTCTAATAATATTGACATGCAATTATCAGCTGATATATATAGCTATATCTATGAAAATTTCAAAGATGTAACAGTGCCTATACTTTTTTATAATGATAGATGTATTGTTACTGAAGAAAGTGATCACATTACTAATTTTTGTAACATTGTAGGTGTTGAGCCTATTTATACAGGTGTGAACTTAGATAAATACGTGATGGATAATGATATTAATCCAAATAAAGTATTATCAATGATAGAAACAAAGTATAGTGACGAATTTGTATCGGGATTGATTGAAAAATTCGGTGAATTTGTCAATATCAATAGATCTAATACTTTTTTAGTCGAGATAGTAAGTAAAGTCGCTAGTAAAGGAAATGCAGTGGCGTGGCTAGCTAGTAAATACGGTATAAAACAAGAAGAAATAATATGTATAGGTGATGCTGAGAATGATATCTCTATGATTAAATATGCGGGACTTGGTGTGGCAATGGGTAATGCTATGAAAACTACTAAGGATGCAGCTGACTATATATGTGGTGCAAATAATGATAATGGAGTGGCAAATGTCATAAGGCAAATTGCTATGAAGGAGTAGGAATGTATAGCGAAGGTGAAGAGAGAGAAGTTCAGTACGTAAGTATTGAAAAATTTGCTAAGGATTGTAGACTTACGATCGTAGAAGGTGAAAAAGATTCTGAGTTACAGCTTACTACAGTAAATGTAAATAGGCCAGGGCTTTTGCTTGCGGGTTTTGAGGATTATTTTGGTGATAAAAGGATACAAGTAATCGGCAATGCTGAATATTGCTATTTGAACAGCTGTGCTGATGAAGATAGAGCTATGAAATTGGAGTCTCTCCTTTCAAGAAAAATACCATGCGTAATATATACTCGAGGTATTGAACCTAGTAATGTTATGAAACAATTATGCATAAAACACAATGTACCGCTATTCAAAACTGATCTTTTAACTTCGCAATTAGTTAATGAATTAGTCGATTATTTAAATGATTTATTAGCCTTGTCTGCTAGCATGCACGGCGTATTCTTAGAGGTGAGTGGTATAGGAGTATTGCTTACAGGAAACAGTGGAATGGGCAAGAGTGAAACTGCTATGGAACTAGTGCATAGAGGTCATAGACTGGTAGCTGATGATAATGTAATAGTTAAAAAAATCCAAGGTAAAATCATCGGTTCTTCACCTGCAAACATAAGACACTTTATGGAGATAAGAGGTATAGGAATAATCAATGTTCAGAGTATGTTCGGAGTAGGTTCTGTACTTAATCAAAAAGATGTAGATCTAGTAATAGAGCTTAGAGAGTGGCAGCCTGATGCGGAAAGTAACAGGTTAGGTGATATAGTTCATTATGAAAATATCCTAGGTATTGAAATACCAAAACTAACTACACCAGTTATGGCAGGAAGAAATCTAGCTATAGTAACTGAAGTGGCGGCACGTAATGAGAGGTTAAAAAAACTAGGATTTAACGCTACTGCACAGTTGCTTGCTAATGTTGGTTTTTCCAATGAAGAGTGATTATTACTCTAAATAACAAGCTAATTAATAGTAAAAATAGTACAATTACTCTTAAATGTAGTATATTTTAGAGTAATATATGATAATAGGTGATAAAATGGATTATAAAGTAGAAGTGGAAAAACGTGTGCAATGGATAACTGAAGTATTGAATAAAGCTCATGCAAGTGGCATAGTTTTAGGAAATAGTGGCGGTAAGGACTGTACGCTAGTAGAGATACTTAGCAAGATGGCTACCCCTAATGTGCTGTCTGTTATTATGCCTTGTGAGTCAAAACAAAATTATGGTTCGGATAGAGATGATGCATTATTGATCGCAAAAGAGTATGATATACCGACTATAGAAATAGACGTAACTGAATGCAAAAAAGCATTGAGAAATGTACTTGGAGAGCATATAAATAATGATATCCCTATGGCTTATCATAATATAAATCCAAGACTAAGAATGACAGTCATATACGCACTTGCGCAAAGTAAAAATTATCTCGTAGCTGGAACTGGCAATGCTAGTGAAACATACATGGGGTATTTTACAAAATGGGGTGACGGTGCATACGATTTCAATCCTATTATTGATCTATGTGTAGAGGATGTGTATGGTATGTTAAGATACCTAAATTGTCCTGCTAATATAGTTGACAAAAAGCCTAGTGCTGGTCTATACGAAGGTCAAACTGATGAGATAGATATGGGAGTTACTTATCCTGAAATTGACGCGTACATTAAGACTGGGCAAAGTGATAATTCGGATAAGATAGCTAGAGCACATAGTGTAACTGAGCATAAAAGAGTATTACCGATGAGATACGGTAAGTGATTAGAATTTGTCAAAAATCAATTAAGATACACTAGTATAATATAATTTACATATTATAAAGCATTTTTTACATTGTGAATATTAACTATCCTTATTGCATTAATATATTATGTGTAGTATAATTATATTATAATATAACAATGAGAGGGATTTATGAAAAAATTTTTATTATGTATCAGTGCGTGTTTAGTAAGCGTTCTAGGTATGACTATTTTAACTTCTTGTGGTGATAATTATCGTAATGATTATTATCCTGATAGAGTATTTCAAGAGATGAGGACGTATGATAATAGCCGAAGTGAGAGTACGGATGTTCGAATAATGACTGCAAATACCTTAGTTCATGTTGAGGGCGGTTATGGTGGAATGCCTGTAGAGCCACGTGCACAGTTATTTGCTGAGGCAATGATTCATTATGCGCCTGACGTTGTAGGACTTCAAGAGTTTTGTGGTGACTGGATTAAAAAGTTGGCTAAAGTTGAAGATGTAAACGGGGATTATGTAATGAAAGATTATGCTTTATTGCATAAAAAATCAAGCAAATGGACTAATATCATGTACAATACAACTACGCTTAATCTTATAGAAAGCGGTTTGATAAAGTATGACGAGCATACAAACTCTAATTGTAGACTTATTTCTTGGGGGTTGTTTGAAACAAAAGCAACAAAAGAAAAATTTATAGTTACTTCTACGCATTGGGATTTCGGTGAGGGTAAGAAAGATATCGTTACTTCTCAAGCTAATCAAATGGCTGACCATGTTCAGTATCTGATAGACACTTATAAAGTACCAGTTTATCAGACTGGCGACTTCAATATGTTTAGAGAGGATATTTTAGAAGGTGAAGAATCTTATCAGCAAGCTGAAATGTATAAACTATATCTTGAACTTTCTAAATCTAGTAATGTTAAAGACTCATTTGATAATGTGCAGAAGTTAACGTTAGGTAAGTATATTGATAAAGAAGGCGTTGCTGCTGATATTAACTTTGATAGTGAGCAGTGGGATTATATTTTCATAAGAAATGCTGAAACTACCAAGTCTGGACCTGTAAAAGTCGAAATACTTCATAACTTCTACTTCCAGTCTATAAGCGATCATCCGCTTATGTATGCTGATATAGATTTTAACGCTGATAATAAAACTGTATAATAATATTTGCATTAAATCAAATATCGCGTTAGATACTAGATAAATATAGATTGTATATGTAGCATGTACATCACTGATAATATAATATAAGTATATGATTTTAAAGTATAATACAACTATTTGTATTGCATTATAATGAAAAATCAAAATATCCCCTTATAGCAATGTGCTATAAGGGGATATTGTTATATATAAGTTTATTTATATTATGATTAGTAGCTATATTAACTGATTTTACTTACAACCTAAGCCTTCAGTAATAAATCTATCAAAAGCTGATCTTCCAGTATCAGTATTTTTAAAGACTGCAGTGCACTCAAGTATTTGCTCGCAAGTAGTGTTGATATAATCTCTTATAGCTGATTGTGCTTGCTCGTTAGTGTTCTCTGTGCCGACTTTCTCTATGATACTCTTTATCATATCTTTGTGATTAGTTAGTGGGTGTGATGCATTTGCAACAGTGTCATAATCAAAAGCATTAGTTCCGTCAATGTAATGAGCGATCTCATTTAATTCTTTATCAAGTCTGCCTGGGAGTATAAAAGTTCCCATAACTTCGATGATACCGATACCTTCCTTTTTAATGTTGTGTAGATCTTCAGTAGGGTGGTAAATTCCGAATGGATGAGCCTCATCAGTTCTGTTATTTCTAAGTATCATATCCATGATATATACGCCGTTCTCATACCTTGCGATAGGAGTAATAGCGTTGTGTTGTGCGTCAGTAGCACATAGGATTTCCACGCTTTCATCGCTGTAAACAGCCCATTTATCTAATACGTATGTTGCAGCTTCGATAGCTTTAGCCTTGTTTTTAGAAGTAACTCTAACTACGCTGTTGTACCAGTCAACTATGCTGATATCAGTACCTTTTATAGGTGATTTGTAAGTCTTTTTAATGCACGCACCGAACATTGGAAGTCCTTTTCCTCCGCCTTGATAGTGATCATGAGTAAGAATTGATCCGCCTACGATAGGTAGAGCAGCATTCGAACCTAAGAAAAAGTGTGGGAATTGGTCTACGAAATCAATCAGTCTTGTCATGCAGTCTTGATTAACTTTCATAGGGCGATGCTCGTCACATAAAGCTATTAAATGCTTGTCATAGTATTGGTATGGAGAGTATTGTATTGACCATGCCTCGTTATTTATAGTAGTAGGAATGATCCTTAATGTCTGTCTTGCAGGGTGTCCAGCATTGCCAGCAAATCCTACATTAGTAGTACATAACATACAAGCAGGATATCCAGTCTTTGCTTTTAATGCAGCAGCAATTTGAGCAGGATCTTTTTCTGGCTTAGATAAGTTTATAGTCACAACAAGATTGCCTTTTGAACCACTATGATCCCACATGATATTCTTGTTGATATCTTCCATTCTTACATAATTATTAGCTTTACTTAGCTCAAAATACCAGTCTGTAGCACACTCAATTCCTTCAGTTACAGCTTTGGTTTTGAAGATGTTATTTATCACCGATGGAGATGGTGTCACCATGCCAAATATCTTAGTTTCATATAGTATAACATCATCAGACTTCGCAAGTCCATTTGCCATACCGTATGCGATAAGTGTGTTGATTATTGACTGTATTTCGATTGTCTCAGGTAATTCTACTGTGTTTGGGGCTGTTATGCAGAAGTGATCTAGTAAAGTATTTCTTACATAATTAGTGTCAAAAGTAGAAAGTGCCAGATTTTGTTCAGCGTATTTTACTAACTGATCAATGCAAAGAGCGATCTCATTATTTGTTGTCATAGTGTCTCCTTAATATTGCCATAACAGCGGTTATTTGTTTTTAGTGTGTTGATATTTATTACATTATATATTATTTTCGTATTATTATCAAGTATTTGTACAAGATTTATAATAGTTATTGCATTTTTATCGGTTATGTGGTATAATATTTTTTGTAAATTACTTTTATTATAATAAGGAGATAAATTTTATGAGATTTTTAAATTCTAATGATTTTAATAACTTTGATTCAAATGATAAGTTCATTAATGAGTGTAGTGGGCTGTACGGTGCGAGTAATGGCATTGATTATCAGCTAGGCAGGTATAAGAACTTATATTCTATACATTCAGGCGTTTGTTCTGATTATGCTAATGTCCTTGCGTTTTCTTCTCCGGGCAGAATAGAAGTATGCGGTAATCACACTGATCACAATAATGGCAAAGTTCTTTGTGCATCAATTTCTGTTGATACTGTTGCTTTAGTGACTCCTTTGGAAGCTAATACGATCACTGTTGCGTCTCTTGGTTATCCACCAGTTGTCGTAAATATTGATGACCTAGATCCAAATACTTCTGAACATGGCAAGAGCGAGGCTTTAGTGCGTGGCGTTTGTGCTTATTTCAAAAAGGCTGGTTTTAATATCGGTGGTTTTTATGCTACTACGACTTCGGATGTATTTAAAGGTGCGGGTGTAAGTTCTTCCGCTTGTTTCGAAGTGCTTGTTGCTGAGATTTTAAATGTTTTATATAATAATAGCAAGATCGACGCTTTAACAAAAGCATACGCTGCTCATCATGCGGAGTTTATCCATTTCGGTAAGCCTTGTGGTCTGTTAGATCAGTCTGCTATCGCTATTGGTGGTGTAAGTTATATCGACTTTGAAGACAATACTTCGCCTAAAGTAGAAGGTATTGACTGGCATTTTGATGACGATGTGGATATCATTTTGGTCAACTGTGGTGGTGATCACTGTGGACTTACTTCTCAATATGCTTCAATCCGTTCTGAGATGGAAGACGTAGCAAATGTTTACGGCAAAAAAGCTCTTAGAAGCTGTGATAAGGATACTTTTTATAATGATATTCCCGATCTTCAAGCAAAGGTTTCAGGTCGTGCTATATTAAGAGGTATACATTTCTTCGAGGAAAATGACAGAGTTGACATTGCAGCTCATGCGGTTAGGGAAGACAATATATCATCATTCTTAGATATGATCAATGCTAGTGGTGATAGTTCTTATAAATTGTTGCAGAATTGCTATCCTGAGTCGGATAGGACTATGCGTATACCTCTTGCTCTTGCTCTTAGTAAGCGTATTTGTGGTAGCGACGGTGGTATTCGCGTACATGGTGGTGGTTTTGCTGGTACTATGATTGCGTATGTTCCAAAAAATTACACAACTGATATGGTAGATACATTATCTAAAGTATTCGGTAGTGATAATGTTTTCGTCATCTCTATTAGAAATAGTGGTGCGAAAATGCTTGCAATTTAGTAATCAAGATTTACAGCTTGATTTGTTGATTTTATATGTGTAAATTACAGTTTAATGATGTAATTATACGTTGAGGAGTGATTATGAATACGATTTTGAGTGTTATTAATAATACTTTTGAAATATTCGGTATGGAGATACACTGGTATGGTGTTATCTTGACTACTGGTATGGTTGTTGCGTTTTGCTTGTTTTTATACCTTGCCAAACTTAAAAAAATTGAGGTGGATTTCTCGCTTACAATGTTTCTACTCGCAATAATATTCGCTATTGTCGGTGCTAGACTTATTTATGTCGTGCCTCGCGCTAGTGATTATGATTATTTTGTTACGTGGGACGGATTGTTGCGTGCAGTTTCTATTTCTGAAGGTGGTCTTAGTATTATTGGTGGTATCCCAGCGGGTGCACTCGGTATATATATCGCTTGTCGAATGTATAAAAAATCTATTTTTAGAGTGTTGGATATTGTTATCCCTTGTCTTTTATTAGGTCAAATCATAGGTAGATGGGGTAATATCGTCAATAGTGAGCTTTACGGCGTAGAAATTACTAATGAATTCTTTCAAACTTTCCCGTTTGCAATGCTAATTAATGGTACTTGGCATGCTAGTATTCCGTTCTATGAGATGATGATCAATCTTGTTGGATTTGCTGGAATCATCACATTGATGTTGACGCTAAAAGAAAAACTTAAAGTCGGTGCTGTCGCAGCTTTATACGTGTTCTGGTATTGTTTAGTTAGAGGTATCCTTGAGATATGGAAGGTTGGCAATCTAATGTGGGGTAATATTGGTGCTATTCAATTGATATGCTATATTTTAGCTCCGGTTGGATTAGTGTTACTAGTTTTAATACAATTAGGCTATATAAAACTAGAGACAACTAAAATGTACGATCGCCACTTCAGTGTAGTATATGATCCTCCTGCTTTTGTAGAAGAAGATGACATTCAAATCGAAAATACTGAAATTAATGATATCGAAGAAAGTGTATTAAATGATGATAATAATATTATTGATGAAAAGGTGAATAATGAAGATTAAAGATAAAGTTTTAAGCCTATCATTATCTATTATATTAATAGTTTCTGGTTTGGTTTTGCTCCTTGACCAATTAGATGTAAAGTTTATCGATGAGTTTTTTACTCCTTGGTATACTATCTTAATACTGTACTTTACAGCGTCATCGCTTGCTATTGCGATTACAAAAAAATCACCTATCTTTTATGTTATAACTATGCTTTTAGCGAGTATTTATTTATGTATATCACTCCCTTTTAAAGCACCTAGTATATCAATATATGATATTATATTTATTGTACCTTTATTTATTGGTATTGGACTTGTAATGGCTGATATTATTTGCAAATGGTCTACTAAAGCCGTAAGGTTAGGGCTAGTTCTTATTGTGTCTAGTACGATTATACTGATCAGTACAATTCTTAATGTATGGACGATAGTTATACCGATAGTTATTATTTTAATCGGTATTGTGTATGTGGTATTCACGTTGATTGATGTTAAGAAGAATACGAAAGACGAGCAATCACATGATCATTACGTACAGCCTACAAAGAAGGATAATAAAGAAAATGACAATATAAACGATAGTTTAGATAATTCTTCATTAAATGAAGATAATGATAGTACTGTCGGTAAAAGTGATGAAATATTACAAATCACTGAAATTGCTGACGAGATAAACAAAAACTAATAATTGACTAAAATAATAAAACATACTAAAATATCGAATGCAATATAGCATTCGATATTTTTTGATAAATTATGTTCAAAATTGACATTTTTCGACTTGTAAAGCGTGTTATAATGTTTGTGGAGGACTGAGTTATGTCAAGATTTAATATAGTAAAAAAAGGTTATCAGGTGTCGGAGGTAGATGGATATCTGAATAAACTGGCAGTAAGTGAAAAAAAATGCTTGCAAGAAAAAAGTCTTAGGATAGAGGATCTGCTCGCTGAGAATAATTCGCTTAAAGGTCAGCTTGTGCAATACAAGGGTCGAGAGGCTAATGTCAATAACGCATTGATTACTGCTCTTGATAAAGCACAAGAGATGGAATATATTGCAAAAATGCGATATGAACTCGAGTTAGAACGTGTAAAGGTGTTTCGAGACAAATGGATAAATTACTGTGATAGCGTTAAAGATAGGTGTGAAATAACTGAAAGTAAAGGTGAAGTTATAGGAGTGCTTGATTGCTTGGCGGCAGAGCTTGCAGAAAGCATTTGTAGTGGTATATCATTTAATATGAGCGAAGTTAATTCGGACGCGGAGAAACAGTATCGTAGCGAGGCAGGACGAATATTATGTAAATTAAAATGCAATACTGATATTAAGTCTCCTTTTGAAGGTGAATTGAACCATATAAGTGATGAAACTGTACAAAGTGATGTAAAAACTGCTATAGTAAAACCAGTCGCAAAAAGAAAACAAGCCGTTAAAACCAAGAATGATGATCTAGTCAAACATAGTGATGACAGTGTGCCATCTGAGATAGAAGATATAATAAATAACCCTGAATTTGAAGAATTATGTAAAAAATTAGGGTTAGCTTAATATAATTACATTAAAAATACAGGCAAGAGTAATCTCTTGCCTGTATTTTGATTATTAAATGTATTTTGAAATTTATAATAATTTATTGTGTCATTATTAGAAGTAATATTAACATTTATTATAATTTTTCATTACTTTCATTGTCTTTATCATCAGTAGAAATTAATTCTTCAGCTGTTTCTTCAGATAATTCATTAATTAATTCTTGCGAAGATATTTCATCATTATCTTGTAATAACTCATGATGTATATCTTCTTCTGTTAGTGTGATTACTTCAATAACATTACCGTTTTCGTCATATACAGCATTATGCAAAACATCAATACCGTCAGCATGAACTTCGCCAGTCTCTAACTGATAGTCTGCAGCTTGTAATTTCAGTTCTTCAATAATTTGTTTATGTTTTTCTTCGGTAAGTTTGTAGAAGAATAGAGGTATAGTTCCAAGCAGAGTAGTTCCTCCGCCAATCCATGCTGTGATAGTTAGCCATTTCGTAGCAAGTCCGACTGCAAGGTCCGGGTTATATGCCGCGTCACCTGGTCTAAACTCAGGTAAGCCAGGGTTGAAGCCAATAGCGCCTTGAATAAGTGCAGGGACTAGAGTAAGTCCAACTCCAATTATTGCGACATAGCCCGTAACGGTACTCATCAGTCCTACAAGTCTATCTCCTGATATAACTTGTTGTTGATCGTATAGTTCGCAAGTTATAGAAGGCATTATTACTACCACCATTCCTACATTAAACATCATTATTGATTTAAGAATGAATGTAACAGCCATTGTTGGTATTCCGATAGGTATTTGTTCAAATCCGACTGCTGCTAGTATTAGTAATAAAATTCCGTTTATTAGATTTACACCGATTAGAATATCACGCTTTTTAAGTTTTCTAAGGATAAATGGAATTGCTATCATTGAAATAGTTGCAAACTCGCCAGTTAGTCCTATAAGTGATGATAATATATTGCCTGTGCCAGTTTCAGCACTAAATCTGTAATCGAATAAATATACCATATTTGTATCAAACAATATCTTAAGCGGCCCTAGGACATTAAATAATGTAAGTAATACGAATGCTTTATTCTTTCCGATTTCTTTAAGGCATTTGATTGTGTCGATTTTCTCTGCTTTCTTTTGTGTTACGAATACTTTTTCTTTAGTCCATTTAACAATGATAAATGTTAAAAATAGTCCTAATATTGCAAAAACTATACCCATTATTCTGAATGCTAAATACTCTTTACCCATCTTTTGGAATATACCACGGATAGGGTTAAATATAAAGTTCAGTACAGTCGGAGAAAGAGAGTAGATAAGTGAAGCAGGGCTCAACATGTCTGAACGCTCTTGTGAGTTAGGCGTAAGTGCTGCCGGCATAATAGTATAAATGTTTTGTATCATACCAGATAGCAAAAGTGTAGGGATTACAGTAAGGTAAGCATATATCATCTTTCCTTGTGCATCGAACTGAGGTACAAATGACGCTACCATTATAAATGCAGCTAGAATAGGTGCAAGTATTCCTATAAACGTCCTAAATTTTCCTCGTTTTGACTCTACAGTATCGAACTTTCCATATAAGAAAGGCATTATTACAAGGTTTATAAGTGCTACGATGATAGTGATAGTAGTTGCATGGAATGCTGTCAAACCGTAAATGATCTGTAGCATTGACGCACCAAAAGCAAGGGAAATATAAGATATAAAAAACTGTATTCCCATACCGCCAACACCATATGCAGCTATTTCCTTAATAGGCATATATCTACCTTCCGCTGGTACTTTCCAGTATTTTTTAAGCTTTTTGAAGTTCTTTTTTAGCTTTCCATCACTTTCTAAGTAGTACGAAGTATCTTCATTCTGATTTTGCACACTATCATTTGAAAAATTATTTTCGCATTGTGTTTCATCGCTAGAAGTGCTTATATTATTATCTGCACTCTGCGAGTTATCTGATGTAGGGATGTCTGTTGACAATTCTACATTCTCGTTGTTCTCATTCATATTCTACCTCCATATTCTTTTACTTCTCATTATATCAAATCATTTATATATAAGTCAATGACATTATTGAGATAACTAAACTTCAAGTTGTATTAAGTTGATTTGTATTATAATGAGTGTAATAATAATACAAAATAAATATTTTAAATTAACCTAAATTATGGTATATTAAAATATATTTAATATATAGAGATTGTTATAGTCGAATTATATAATATTGACAGTTATCTTTTAATGTGTTATAATAATTATAATTAAGTCTGAGGAGTATACATATGCGTATTAATATGAATAATAAACAGTCTGCTATGAAAGTATTAACCCTAATTGCTTGCGTTATATCGCTTTTTCCGATAGTATCATCGATTGTTTCATTTAGTATATTGCCATCTATAATACCGCTACATTTTGATAGTATAGGAAACATTACAAGGTTTGGCGGTAGCTATGAATTTATTATATTAGGAGTCGTGTTAACACTTATTTCTGTAATTATGGTTATAGTGTTTGCAAAAGTCAATATGGCTGATATAGGCAGGATTATAGGATTTATTGGGTCTATTGTTATGTCATTAGTATTTATGTCAGTAGTAATAACTTTTACATGCAAGGTATTTTATTATATTTAATGAAATTTGATAAATATGATATATGAATAAATTATAGTTTCAATAATAATAAATTATGTTTTGCAGGAATAAACATATAAAAAAGACACCTAAAATAGGTGTCTTTTTTTGGTACTCTCGGCGGGAATCGAACCCACATCTGTCCCTTAGGAGGGGACTGTTCTATCCGTTGAACTACGGAAGCATATATATTTGCATATAAATAATAAAAAATAAAATATATTCAATATTACTATTAGATTATATTACAAATATAAAAATTTGTCAAATGAAATATGTACAAATGATATAATAAATATAATTACTATTATTATGTAGTAATTTAATCAATAATGTCTTCGTCGGTAGATATAAGTACTAATTTATTATCTACTTGATCACATGAAGTAATATAATAAGGCACCTCGTTTTTCAGTATAATGTCCATAGTTCGACAGTCTTTGCCGTGAAGATGACCGTATATAACTGCTGTTATATCATATTCACTTATAAGATTTGTATATTCGCTGTCTTGCCACATGGCATTAAATGGAGGGTAGTGCATCATTAGGATAACTTTAGCTGTAGGATTAGTTTCCTTAAGTTTTTTAGCCTCGTCAAGAGTTAGTTTTAGTCGAATTAGCTCTCTAGCGTATATTTTTTTGTCCTCATCGTTAGACTTGTGATTTAAAATTGTCCAACCTCTAGTGCCACAAATAATAAAGTTGCCGAAAAGTTTAGCATTATTTTGTATAGCAAACATTGACTCAGGAAGAATCTTGTTTACTTTAGCGTAAGAAGACCACCAATAATCATGGTTGCCTCTTATAATAACTTTTTTACCGTTCAGCTTAGATATCTCTGCAAGATCGGGGATAGAACTCTCTAGCTTAGTAGCCCAAGAAATATCACCGCCGATAAGTACTACGTCATCATCGCTTACTTTAGTCTGCCAGTCTGTCTTAATATTATCCCAATAATTGTCCCATGCTCCGCCAAAGATATCCATAGGTTTTGGGTTGTTGATGCTTAAATGCAAATCGCTTATACTAAATATTTTCATGCATTCATTATATCATGATAATAAGATTTTTGCAACGATTTTGTGTAGGTGATTGTTTTAATATTAGTATTTATAATTATTTTAGTATGTAGTAGTGTATTGTAAAACTCGAAGTAGTGAAATATTTTTTATATTAAGTACTGTTTTACTTGGAATGATATAGAATATTACCATTGATTATGTATTATAATACGGCACTTATATCATATAAGTGCCGCAATCTTTTTATAATATATTATATTAATTATCACAGTCTATTTTGACATGCATTCTCCGCATATTTTATATTCGTTATATTGCAACATTGCTCCGCATATCTCGCATAATTCATCATCAATAAATACCGCTTTTTTATCACGAGTACATACGTCACACATTTCTTGATTTTCATTCATATAATTAATTCCACAATAAGGGCATTTTATATACATTTTATCACCTCAATTTATTAGTATTTCAATATAAAGGTATGCGGTGAATTTATAAATTGTTCGTATTATCATGTGTAATATATGATAAATAGTTATCAATTATGCTGTTTTTCATAAAACTATTATCATATATGGCATAATTCATAGTAATTATCGTTATTTGTAAAATTGCAGTAATGACACAATGCAGCCATATATACATTAATAATCAGTTTTTTTTATAGTGATTTTTATCATATATTTTATAGTGATTTTTAATGTTTTTGTATAATAAATACACGTAAACTTTATATGCTAAAAAGTGCCATTATAAAAAGTATAAATAACAGTAGATATTTAACAATATATATAGTAATTAGGAAATAGTATTAATATAGTATTACAATATATAACATGATAACAATAATATAAAAATATGCTAAGTTGTGATATGGCGGTATGAAATAAATAAATGCTAAGTTATGATATGGAGGTATGAAATAAATAAATGCTAAGTTGCGTTGTGGCGGTAAGATCATTACTAAGCAAGATTTGGGAGTGCAATTTTGTAGATACGCAATGTGTTAGAAGATTATGTATTATATAGTAAAATACTAATAGTACGAGCAGTAGTAGTGATCCAGAATTGTGTACAGGGCTAAATTGGGAAGATGGAATTTTTTTGCAATTATATTAAATCTTCTAAATAAATAATGTTAAAAAAAGCATATTTGTTGTTTGTAGTAGGGAAATACAACCACCATAATAGCCGTTTTGTTTCTCAATATTTGTTGCAAAATAGTCAAAGTTTAGTAAAATTTAAGGTGTTTAGAGATAATATTTCTAAAATGAGATATATTCCCAGTGTTTTGGCTGATTTATGAAAAAACATGGAGCAGTTTCCCTAAAAGTAGTTGTAATTCCCTAGAAGTTGTGTTATAATAGGTATATCAAAGACATTGTATGTGTTTTTGAATTCTAAATTTTCGATAAAAGGAGGGTATGCAAAATGTTTTTTGGTTCGTATGAGCATTCATTAGATGGTAAGAATAGACTTCGTATACCTGCTGCTTTTAAAGAGGGTTTGGGCGAAAATCCAAATATTGCTATCGGTCGTGATGGCGGTTTGGTTATTTATCCGGCTAGTACTATTCGTGCTATCTCGATGAGTATTAGAGAAAAGGGTGTGCCTAAAGAAAAGCGTCCAGCAATTAGAGCGTTTCTTGCTAATATGTTTCAGCTATCAGAGGATAGTCAAGGAAGATTTATTATTAGTAGTAAGCTAAGAGATGTTTCAGGTATATCTAAAGAAGTAGTTTTCGTAGGTGTTGATGACCGCGTTGAGCTATGGAGTCTTGATAGATGGCAAAATATTGATGTTGAGGATTCGGATATTGACTTATCTGATTATGGTATTTAAGATGGAATTTAATCACTATTCGGTTATGTTAGATGAGTGTATTGTTGGTCTTGATATTGACCCTAACGGTATATATGTAGATGGTACTCTTGGCGGTGCTGGGCATAGCTCAGTAATTGCTAGTAAACTTT
The DNA here is from genome assembly GCA_947038565.1 of uncultured Clostridia bacterium. GTDB lineage: Bacteria > Bacillota > Clostridia > Christensenellales > UBA3700 > MGBC100798. The sequence goes on along the minus strand of CAMQWP010000002.1, from coordinate 84,056 downwards.
CTAAAAAGGGTAGACTTATAGCAATAGATAAAGATACTGATGCTATTAATACTTCTAGCGATAGATTAAAAGATTATGATAATATTACCTTTGTTCATGATGATTATAAAAACATGACTAATATTCTTGATAGTCTAGGTATTGACAAAGTAGATGGTATATTGCTTGACTTGGGTGTAAGCTCTTATCAATTAGATAATAGAGAACGCGGTTTTAGCTACATGGGCGAGGCCGAGCTAGATATGAGAATGAATAGAGATCAATCTCTTACTGCTAAGACTGTAGTTAATGAATACGACGAGAGTAGATTAGTTAAAATATTCTTTGAGTACGGCGAGGAAAAATTCTCTCGTAGGATAGCTCGTAATATAGTAGCAAATAGACCTTTAGAGACAACAAAGGATCTTGCTAATATTATCGAGAAGAGTATTCCAGCAGCAGTTAGATTTAAAGGCGGTAACCCTTGCAAGAGAGTGTTTCAGGCTATTAGAATAGAAGTAAATGAAGAACTTGATGGTTTGTACGATGCATTGCTAAATATGGCTAGAAGGCTTAAGCCTGACGGTAAAATGTGCGTTATAACATTCCACTCGCTAGAAGATAGGATAGTTAAAAATGTAAATCAATATCTTTTTAGTAGTTGCATATGTCCACCGAGACAGCCTATATGTAATTGCGATAAGAAAAGAGAGGTTGAGGTCATTACTCGTAAGCCAATGATTGCAACTAGTGAAGAGCTAGAGAAGAACAAGCGGTCGCAGAGTGCAAAACTTAGAATTATTAAAAAAATATAATTATTATACGTTACCTTTTGACATAAGTCGATTTGTATCAGTATAGCAATAATATTGTGCAAATGTAGATATTGGGGGTAAATATGATACACACTAGAGAAAGATATGAAGATAAGGTTGGTTACGATAGAAATCAGGAAAATACTTATGATTATCGTGACGTAAGTGATAGAGAGCAATACGCTACTCGTCATAATTATTATGCTCAAAATCCTCGTGCAACTGAAGACGATAGATATACTTCAGCTTACGAAGATAATTCTTATACAAATAGAGGTAATTCTCGCATTCAAAATTCAATATCTGATGATAGAGGATATAACTACGCTGATGATACTTATGTAGAGACTGGCAGAGGTGGTGCTGCGGTTCAATCATTCCAGCCTATAGAGATATCTGATGTTGCTAGTGATAATAGAATGTTAGCTTCTAAAAGTAGAAATAAATCAAAAACTGCAAGCAAAATGACAGGTAAGTCAAAACTTTTTATCGCTGTTTACTTTGGTCTTGTTGCGGTAATCATCACAATGCTTTTAATAAATGCAATACCTAGTGTTGGTGCTCAAGCGGCAGCAGCTCCTGATGTGATTGTAAATAATGGCGGTTATGAAAATGCAATGGATAGTATATTAAGTTCTGGTAGTACTGTGGCAGTTCCACCATACAATTATAATACTAATACTAACTGGTTTGATAGCTTTTGCGACTTCATGGGTGGATTGTTCTCTTAACAATTGCATCTAGTATTACAACTTAATAATGTGATTATGTACAAGTATAGTCATAATGTAAGATTTGTCTACATAGGATAATTGTAGATAGAGAATATCAACAAAATTTTAAGCATTGAATGTTTTGTATCTCAATGCTTGATTTTTATGATATCTCGATAAAAATTCTACATTACTGGAGGATGCTTGTGTCAAAGATTACGAACTCTTACATAGGAAAAAAGTTGCTGGTGATATTATTACTAGTGGCTTTTGTTTTTACTTTATTATTCGCAAGACTTGCTTATTTGCAAATTTTTATGTCAAGTGATATATCTGCAAAAGGGGTTTCGCAGTGGACGCGTGATCTACCTATGATGGCATCACGTGGTGATATTGTGGATTCGAATGGTATAGTTATTGCTGATAGTAAAAGTGTATATACATTATACGTTAGGCCAAATGCGTTAGAAGATGTATCAAATACCGCAAAAATAATCTCGACTGCGTTAAACCTTGACTATAAATACATTTTAAAGAAAATTGATAAGAAAGGTGTGTCAGAAATAACAGTTAGGAAGAAACTCAATAAAAATGAAATGTTAAGTATTGCTAGGGAAAATATAGCAGGTGTATATTTTGGTGAAGAGAGTGTAAGACAATATCCTTACGGCAATTTTATGTCGCAAATCATCGGATTTACAAACTTTGATGGCGACGGTCAGTTCGGTGTAGAAAAATCCTATAATAAATATCTTAGTGGTATAGACGGTCAAATATTGACTGAGACTGATATTATTGGCAAAGAGTTAGATAGTAATGTTACAAAATATCTGCCGAGTATCGATGGTATGACTGTGAAGCTTACAGTAGATTATAATATCCAGAGTTTTGCAGAGAAAGCTGTGATAGATGCAACAAGAGATTTTAAAGCAAAAGGTGCAAACTGTATGGTAATGAATCCGACTACTGGTGAGATCTATGCCATGGCACAAACTCCATCATTTGACTTAAATGATGTACCAAGAGATGACCTTGATGCACTTTTTAATATGTCAAAAAATCAAATGGTATCGAATGTGTATGAGCCTGGTTCTACATTCAAGATACTTACTGCTGCTATCGCTTTAGAAGAGCAAATATTTGATGAGAATCATAGATTTTTCTGTAACGGCTCTAGAATAGTTGACGGTCAGCATATCAAATGCTGGAGAAGTATCGGGCATGGAAGCCAGACTTTTGCGGAGGGAGTAAACAATAGTTGCAACTGTGTATTTATGGACATTGCAACTGCTGTGGGTGTTCCAAAAATGTACGAATATCTTAAGGCATTTGGTATAAATACTAAGACGGGTGTAGATCTAATAGGTGAAACTTCTGGACTTATGCTAAAGCAAAGTACTGTTAAAAATGTAGATATTGCTAGAATCGGTTTTGGTCAGGCGGTAGCAGTAACGCCAATAGGTCTTTTGACTGCCGTGTCTAGCTGTCTTAATGGTGGTAATCTTGTAACGCCGTATATTTTAGATAGTATTACTGATAAAAAATTCGGGCCAGTTTTGAAAAACTCTCCTACTATTAAAGAAAATGTTATATCGGAAGAAACTAGTAAAAAACTGCGTGAGCTTATCTATGGTGTAGTGGAGCAAGGAGGCGGAAAACATGCTTATGTGCCTGGCTATAGGATAGGCGGTAAGACTGGTACAGCACAAAAATATGAAAATGGTGCTATTGCTAGAGGAAAATATATATCATCATTTTTAGGTTACACAAAAGTAGGGAGTGATGAGTACATTATGCTAATGACTGTAGATGAACCTCAAGGGTACTTGTACTACGGAAGTTTGGTCGCAGCTCCATACGCTGGTGAGTTATTTGCAAATATCTTTGCGTATAAAGGCTATACTCCTACTTATACTGATGAGGAATTAGTGACTATTGGTAAGGAAATATCTATGCCAAATCTCATAGATATGCCTGCTGATGAAGCTATTAAAACACTAAAAAATCTGGGTATTGTAGTGGAGGTTATCGGTGAAGGAGATACTGTCGTACGTCAATATCCAAATCCGAATGCAAAAATAAAATATAATACTGTCGTGTATATTGAGCTGGGATAATTGTTTTGTACTCAATATGGTAATAGTTTTATTTTATATACGCGCTTAATTAAATCGAAAATTTTAGAATGAATTGAAAATATAATATAGTTGAATAAAAACGAGTAGCTTATAACTACTCGGTTTTTTTATATAGAGATCATATTATACAACAATATTAATGTGATTAGTATTAATTTTTTTTGTAGTAAAGTTTGTACAGCTTGTCATAATAGGCTGTCCACCGCAATATAATATAACATATGTATTAGTGGGGGACTTATGAGAATTAAAAAGTTATTGCATGGTGTTGATTATGATGTACTAGTAGGTAGTGATGATGTCTGGGTGGATAATGTAAGTCATAATATTGATGATATCGGGACTGGTGATTGTTATGTTTTGCTACATAGCGATAGTGAAAGTATTGAAAAAGCTGAGCTTGCTGTTTTGAGCGGTGCGGTTGTGATTATTTGTGATGAGGATATTTTAATAACTGGTGCAAAGAATGTTATAAAAGTCGTTGATATAAGACAAGCATATGCTTTGATAGCAAAGGCGTATCATCATAATAAATGTGATCTTATGAAAATTATAGGCGTGGTAGGTACTAATGGAAAAAGTACTACAAGTTATCTTCTATGGAGTTGTCTTGCAATCAATAAGATTAGAGCAGGATTTATAGGTACTGGTTTTTATATGATTGGCGATGTAAAGCATGCTACTGATAGTACTACTCCTGACCCTATGCAGTTACATAATATACTCATGAATATGCATTCTGCAGGTGTAGAAGTGGTCGTAATGGAGGTGTCTGCTCACGCGATTTACTATAAAAAAATAAATGGAATTGCATTTGATATTGGTATATTCACGAACTTATCGCAAGACCACTTAGATTTCTTTAAAGATATGGATAATTTGAAGAATGTTAAAAAATCATTCTTTCTAGAGGGAAGAAGTAGAATTTCTATTATCAATAGTGATGATAGTTGTGGGCGAGAAATAATGAATGAAATAAAAACTCCTTACCTTTCGTACAGCGTGGAAAATATAAGTAATAACAGCGCGGAAGGAATTGAAAATAATATACATTTAGAAAATACGAGTGATGATATGCAGCGTGATTGTAAGCCAGAGATTATTGCTAGTAATATAGTTTGGGAAAAAGGAAGTAGTAAGTTTGTTATTGATTTGCTAGGTTGTACTCACGATGTATCTACAAAAATGATAGGTGTATTTAATGTATATAACACTATATCGGCAATTCTTGCATTGAAATTATGCGGTGTTAGATTGAGAAATATTCTATCTGCTTTAAAGGATATTAAACCGCTAGAAGGGCGTGTGAACATACTAGAGAGTGGTGGTGTTAAGTATATTATTGATTATGCACATTCGCCTGATGGGCTTGAAAAAATCATTAAAGAATCAAGACTGATCACGTCAGGTAATGTTATTACTGTTTTCGGCTGTGGTGGGGATCGTGATAAAAGTAAAAGGGCTGTAATGGGAAAGGTAGCACATGCACTTTCTGATATCGTTATCATTACTGAAGATAACTCTCGATGCGAGGATAAAATGTCTATAATATCTGACATTTATGCAGGGATTAGCGGAGATAACAGTAACGTATATTTAGTAAAAAATAGGTGTGATGCAACACTTCTTGCACATAGTATTAGTAAGTACAATGACACGATTATTCTAGCTGGTAAGGGATCGGAGGAATATATTTACGAAAATGGCAGAAAATATCAGTACAGTGACAAGACTACGATAGAGGAGATGTTAGGGATAAAATGGATTTAAATATGATATATGCGTGTATCACGTCGATTGTGATAGGACTTATAATTGGTTATCCGCTTATACTGATTATGAAAAAATTTAAAGCAAAACAAGAGATACTCAGTTATGTGGATAATCACAAATCAAAATCAGGTACGCCTACGCTAGGCGGAATTATATTCATAACGTCATCGCTTATTGCATCAATTGCTTTTGCGTATGATGTTGAGTATGTACTAATCGGAGTTGGTATCATGCTGGCTTACGGGATAATAGGGTTTTTAGATGATATTATCAAAATAACTCATAAAGAAAATCAGGGCTTAAAAGCATACCAGAAAATAATCGCTCAGTCAGGTATCGCAGCGATAGTGAGTGCTTATTGTTATATAAATACTGATATTAGATCAGGGCTGATTGTTCCTTTTACTGATATAACTATTGATATTGGTTGGGGAATAATTCCATTAGTATTCGTCATGTTTATAGCTGTAACTAACGCTGTTAATTTATTAGATGGTTTGGACGGTCTAGCAACTAGTGTGTCGTCAGTGATATTTTTCGTGCTAGGTATTATGACAGCAATTATGGCGATAAGTAGTAACTATATCGGAGACACAATGCAAGGCAAATCAATGACAGGACTTGCGATATTCTCGTTTGCAGTCGTTGGCGGTTTGATTGCGTTTCTAGCATATAATGGTTTCCCAGCGAAAATATTTATGGGCGATACTGGATCTTTAGCATTAGGCGGAGCAATGGCGACAATTCTCGCTTTCAGTGGTCAATTATTCATAGTTTTTATACTAGGGATAATGCTTATTGTGACATGTCTATCAGTAATTATGCAAGTAATATATTTCAAGATAACCAAAGGTAAAAGAATATGGCTAATGTCGCCTTTACATCATCACTATCAGTATAAAGGTTGTCATGAAAATAAAATCGTAATAGTATATACTATCATTACTATTTTAATGGGATTGTTGAGTATTATAAGTGTTTTAAGGGGTGTTTATGTGTGATATTAATTTAATTTATGGCTATGGTGTTAGTGGAATTAGTGCAGTTCAGTTATTGCTAGCACGTGGTAAGAAAGTTGCAGTATTTGACGATGATTTTGATATTGAACTTCCAAACAACGTTATTGATATGCGAGGAAAAAGTGCTATCGCTATGCTAGAAGACGTTACATTGCTTGTGACTAGCCCGTCGGTCATGGATACAAACGACGTAATAATTCTTGCTAAAAGCATGGGAATAGAGGTGGTTTCCGAGTTGGAGCTTGGCTTTAGAAATTGCAATTGTGATATCGTGGCTATAACAGGCACAAACGGTAAAACTACCTCAACGTTGCTTATGCAAAAATTACTTGAAGAGTATGGTATCGACGCTCATGCGGTAGGTAATATTGGTGTTGGGTTTTGCGGTGAGATACCTATCATGAACAAAGATAGCGTGGCGGTAGTTGAAGTGAGTTCTTACCAGCTATCTGGAGTTGAGTTATTTGCTCCTAAGATAGCAATTTGTCTTAATATCTCACCCGATCATATCGAATACCATAGAAGCATGGAAAAGTATATAGAATGCAAATCGAATATATTTAAATGTCAATGCTGTGGAGATTATTCTGTATTTAACTATGATGATGAGACCGTGCGAAATATGAGTCGCGATGTATCTGGGAAAGTATATTATTATTCTACTTGTGTCAAAGTAGTAGGTACATATATTGATAATGGTGAGATTTATTTCAATGACGGTTATGGTGTCGGCAGGGTGTGCAGTGTTTCTGATATTAAAATGCTAGGTGAGCATAATATAAGCAATGCACTTGCTGTAATTACTGCCGGTAAAATATTAAACATACCAAATTTTGTTATCAAAAAAGTCCTAAATGCCTTTAATCCACCAGCATATAGGATTACATATATCGGGGAACATAATAACATAAAAATATTCAACGATTCAAAATCTACAAATATAGATTCTACTCTTTGTGCTAGCCGTGCAATGGAGGGCGAAACTGTTCTCATATTAGGTGGATATGATAAGGGGTTGTCCTATACAGAAATGTTTAGAAATATACCAGAAAATATCACGAACATTGTCGTGTTTGGTGCAAATTGCGATAATGTAATTGATGACGCGTCAGTAAATAGTAGACTAGTAATCTTAAAGGCAGACGGGATAGAAAATGCAGTAGAAATTGCGTTAAATACATCATGTAATAATGTTCTTTTTTCACCCGCTACATCTAGCTATGATATGTTTGATAATTACATACAGAGGGGTGAATATTTTAATAAAATCGTAAGAATGTTTTTATTAAATAATACATATAAAGAGGTCCTACAGTGAGAGAGATAAAACAGATAAAAATACGATTAATTATTACTGTAGTTTTATTATCAATCTTTGGCATAATAATGCAATATAGTGCTAGTTCTTATAGTGCATTAAATGAGACTGGAGACGCTTTTTTTTATGTGAAAAAACAGTCACTATCTATGGTGGTCGCTTTGGTTTTTATGTTCTTAGCAACTTGCATTGATACGAATAAATTTATTAAGTTAAGATTACCTATTTTAGTATGTTCGTGCGGACTACTGGCGATTATTTTTATACCAGGTCTAGGTATTGAAAAGTATGGTGCGACTAGGTGGCTTAATTTAGGTTTTTTTACCATTCAACCATCTGAGATTGCTAAGTTTGGACTGGTAATATTTCTTGCGGGATACCTGTCGGTTCATCCCGCAAATAATGTTAAATCACTTAGCATTTGTTTGCTTGCTATAGCATGCGTATGTGTTCTGATTATGTTAGAGCCGAATATGTCCATAACTATGCTAGTGGGGATGTCATCAATGGTCATGATAGTTTGTGGTGGGGTGAAATTTAAGCATATCATGGTCTTATTAGTGCCGATACTAATAGTATTGCCTATATTGATTTTATCTGAGCCGTATAGGATAAAGCGAATATTAGCTTTTCTTGACCCGTGGGCGAATCCGAGGGATGAAGGTTTTCAATTAATACAATCTTATTACGCTTTAGCGTCAGGCGGATTATTCGGTGTAGGGCTATTTAATAGTAGACAGAAATATGCATTTCTTCCATTTGCGGAGACGGACTTTATCTTTTCTATTATTGGTGAGGAATTCGGTTTTTTCGGTGCAGTACTCGTGCTGTGTGTTTACGCCTACATAATATATCTTGGTATAAAAATATCTATGAGAGCAAGATCTAGTCATGAAAGTTTACTTTCATTGGGTATCGTTATGGTCATTACTTTGCAAACATTACTAAATATAGCGGTCGTAACGGGTAGTATACCGCCTACAGGATTGCCACTTCCATTCGTCAGTCATGGCGGATCATCGCTTGTAGTTTTCTTCTTTGCAGTTGGTGTTCTTGTCAAGATTGCAAGTAATAGTGAGGATTTATCTTTAAAAGAAATAAGAATTAAGGGCGGAAGTAAAGTAAGTAATAGTATGGCTTTGTATGACTCTAGTTCCGCAAAAGTTCGGTCACTAAAGCTATTTAAACATAGATAAATAACGACCTTAAAATAATGATTGTAATATTTTTTATAGACGTGTATGTGACGTTAGAGTTAAATAACTATATTGTCCATACACATTTATTTTTAATTTGCCATAATATTATATAGGTTTTAAAAACATATTAGGAGTAATATAATGAGTAAATACATAATTAACGGTGGCAAAAGGCTCGTGGGGCAAGTTGAAGTACCCTCAGCTAAAAATGCTGTCTTGCCAATTCTTGCTGGATGCATTCTGACGGATGAGCAAGTGGTAATACATAAATGTCCGAAACTAAGAGACGTAGATAATATGCTTAAAATATTGCAAGGTTTAGGATGTATAATCGAGCGTGAAGGCACGGATGTTATCATAAATAGTAGTAATGTTAGTCATGGAATAGTGTCACATGATCTTGCTCAAGAGCTTAGATCTTCTATATTTTTGCTCGGGTCAATCTTGGCTAGGATAGGCAAGGCGGATATGGCATACCCTGGTGGTTGCGAGATTGGACTACGACCAATTGATATCCATCTCGAAGGCTTAAAAGCGTTAAATATAGAAGTTATAGAAGATGGTGGGCATATATATTGTGATGCGTCAAATATTAAGGCTAGCGATCTGATACTAGATCTTCCGTCTGTAGGTGCAACCGAAAACTTAATGATGGCAGCAGTGTTTGCTAAAGGTAAGACTATTATTAGAAATGTCGCGAGAGAGCCAGAAATTGCTGATTTGCAAGACTTTTTGAATAGTATGGGTGCAAAAATACGTGGCGCGGGAAGTGGAGTGATCGTTATTGAGGGGGTAAAATCATTGCACGGCGTGGAATATACGCCTATGCCAGACCGTATTGCAGCAGGTAGTTATATCATAAGTACTGTCATGTGTGGGGGTGATGTCGAGTTTAATAATATAATTCCAGAACATTTACGCTCACTTGTGTCAAAATTATCAAAAACTGCTTGCAATATCAGTGTAAAAAATGGTATAATGAAAGTAAGATCTAATGGGCGACATCCAAGGCTCCCAAAGATTGATACAATGTATTACCCAGGATTCCCTACAGATTTGCAGTCTCAGATCACGGCACTTGCTACTATTTGTGATGGTACGAGTATTATAACTGAGAATATTTTCGAGACAAGATTTAAACAAATATCAGAGTTTCGTAAGATGGGTGCAAAAGTAGAGGTGAAAGGCAGGACGGCGATTATAGAAGGAGTATCCAGATTATCAGGTGCTGAAGTTACGGCGGAGGATTTGAGAGGTGGTGCATCATTAGTTTCTATGGGTCTTTTTGCTGACAGGACCACCATTGTATCAGACATCTACCACATTGAGCGTGGTTATGAGGGTATGGATGTAATTTACACTTCGCTAGGCGCAAGTATAGTGAGGCAAGATTAGATACTAAATTCTAGGGTGGTGTTATGAATAAACGACTGATTATAATATTTGTTAGTATTGCGGTTATCGTACTTACTCTTGTACTTGGTGCAGTGATATTTACGGTAAATGATGTGAAAATTTTAGTTACTGGTGACAGTACTGTAGTGTTGGATAAAACTGGTGTTATTAACGCAAGTGGTATCAAGCGAGGTACGAGTATTTTTACCATAGACGAAGAAGAAGCCCAAAAAAATATCGAAAAATCATATCCGAATACTAAAGTCGTGACTATAGAGAGAATTTTCCCTAGCGAGATTCGAATAAATATAATTATAAGAGTTCCTATATTATCAATGAAAGTTGCAGGTACTGATAAGTACTTGGTTTTAGATAGAGAATTTAAAATTTTAGAAGTGGTAGATAGCTCTGTTCTAGCGGAAAGAGATCTAGTAGAGATCAATGGATACGATATTGCTATAGAGGATGCTTCTACAATTGATGGACTTGCGGGGTCGTTTATAAATACTTCTGAAGACATAAAAAAGGTATTGCATGAAACTGTTCTTGCACTCGAAACTTATGGAAATATCAATGAGAGATTATGTGCATTTGCGGATAGTATTACTGTGGCTGATAGTCGTAATTATATATATGTTACTACTAAGTTTGGTGTAAGTTTAGTTGTGCGATTAGAAACTACTAAGACAGTAATAGAACAGATTTCGCTTGTATATGCAAAACTTGACTCGATAGGTGATGATAGAGTTAATCCATGGTTTATTTTTATGGATAGTAATGGTGAGATTAAGTTTGATAGCGTAATCAACTTTAATAAAGAAGTTTAGATCGACGCTTAGTTAAAGATCGTCGTAAAGATATGCTTGCATATAATATTATAATTTAATTAAACGCTGTTTTTATTTGTAAAAACAGCGTTTAATTTATGTCGATTTTTGCATATTATATTAAGAATTTATTAAGATTATATATATTTAATATTGTAAGTTATATGTTTATTTTAAAATATAATTAATTATATTTAATACGAATAATTAAATATAGAAATTTTCTATCTGATTGTAATAAAATGAATAGAAATACATATTATTTCTATAAAATATATTTTTATAAATACAGATTATTTTTAGTGTGTAATTATGTTATTTTGCTAATAAAAACTATAGAAAAAAATAATTATTAATTATCAATAATAATATATATTAACTCATGTGATTTAAACTTAAAATAACGACATATATTTACAAAAAAAATGAAATTTTATAGTATTTTTGATGATAATATGATGTCATTAATCACGCAATGCTTTATACTTATAATGTTGTCATTTATCTAAATAATGATTTACATTTTATTTATATTATTAATATGAATTTTATAAAAAACTTAATTAAAATAGCAATTGACATTATTATAATAATAGTGTATAATATTAGTAATATAATATTATAAGAGGTGCAAATGTTTAAGCAAAAATATATTGCAATTATAGATGTGGGATCGGAAGATATCGCTGTGTATATTGGCAGTTTTGATAAAGCTCGTTCTTTCCATGTGAAAGCAAGCGCTGAATGTGCTTATGATGGATTCCAAGATAGTGATTGGTTAAATAAAGAATTATTAAAGGAGCATGTATGTACTGCGATTAATAAAGCTCTTTACGGTATTGACTGTAAGATTTCTTCTATATATGTTGGCGTTCCAGGTGAGTTTACTAAAGTCCAGCTTTGTGACTCTAGTACTAGTTTCGGTACTTTGCATAAAGTTACGAGTGTAGATGTAGACAGATTGTATGAGGATAATGACAGTGTAGGCGATGATGAGTATTCTTCAATAAACTACTCTACAATTTTTTATAGCATTGACGGCAAAAAGCGTACAGTTGACCCAATAGGTATGTCTGTTCGGACTCTTAGTTTAAAGTCATCATATATACTTTGTCGTAATGATTTTATTGCTGATTTTAATGAAATATTAAGTACGTATTCGAAGGTTATAAAGTTTATTTCTACTCCTTGGGCAGAATGTATTAGTCTTTTTAATTCTGATATTCGTGATCAAGGTGCTGTACTTGTAGATGTAGGATATATCACAACTGATGTTTCTTACATTGTCGGAGATGGTCTTTGTGGTTTAGGTTCGGTTTCTCTAGGTGGTGGTCATATGATTTATGACTTGTCGTTTGGTCTAAACATACCTTACAACACTGCTAGATATGTTAAAACTAATGTTGATTTTGCATTGCCTGATAATAAGGCACTTACTATTTCTGTAGTGACTGACGAAGGCGAACAGTTAGTGGAAGCATCGTATGTAAATATGATAGCAGAATCTAGAGTAGATGAGATTTGTGAAAAAATAGCTGCTGTAATTGATAACTTCGGTATAGAATGTCCTAGCTACCTAAAAGTGTATTTGACTGGTGGCGGTATGGCTGATATGCGTGGCATAACAAGTATCGTCGCTAAAAATCTTGATAGAGTATGCGAACTTAAGATTGCAAATTTACCAGTTTGTAAAGGCAGTGCATTTATGTCTTCGGTTGCAGGTCTTATTCAAGTTGTATCTAATCATGATAAGTCAAGAGCAAGTATGCTTGCAAGTTTATTTAGAAAATAATTTTTCAATATGACAATTAATTGTCTTAGTTACTAGCTGATTTAGCTAGATATATCATATTTTATGAGCTTTTAGGAGGTAACATGGTTACGAATGAGTTATACAATACTGGAATAGTTAAAATTAAGGTTATTGGCGTAGGTGGCGGTGGCGGTAATGCTGTGAATCGAATGATCGAAGCGGGAATTACTAGTGCTGAATTTGTTGCTGTTAACACTGATAGACAAGCTTTATGTATTTCCGACGCGTCAGAAACTGTACAAATCGGTGAAAAACTAACTAAGGGGCTAGGTGCGGGTGCTGATCCTAATATTGGTGCAAAAGCTGCTGATGAGTCTAGAGAAGATTTAAAGAAAATGCTTGAAGGCGTTGATTTGCTATTTATTACTGCAGGAATGGGTGGTGGTACTGGTACTGGTGCAGCCCCAATTATTGCTAGCATCGCGAATGAGCTAGGAATATTGACTGTCGCAGTTGTTACTAAACCTTTTGGCTTTGAGGGTAGAAGACGTATGGATAATGCGGTTCAAGGAATTCAACGTTTACGTGAGTATGTAGATGCATTACTTGTAATACCTAATGATATGCTTATGGAAGTATTGCCTAGAAATACGCCTATAGTAAAAGCATTTAAAGAGGCTGATGAAGTTTTAAGGAAAGGAATACAAGGTATTTCTGACCTTATAGTTACGCCATCAATGATAAATCTTGATTTTGCTGATGTTAAAAGTATCATAAAAAATACTGGTCTTGCTCACCTTGGAGTTGGTGAGGGCGTTGGTGAGAATAGAGCTATTACAGCAGTTCGTCAAGCCGTACAGAGTCCTTTGTTAGAAACTAGTATTGTAGGAGCAAGTGGTGTAATTATAAATATTATGGGTGGTATGGATATGAGCCTTGATGAGGTTTATAGTGCAAGCGAGCTTGTTCATACTGTAGTTGATCCTAGTGCAAATATTATTATCGGTGCTGGAGTTGATGAAAAATTACAAGATAAAATTATTATTACACTAATAGCTACGGGATTTAAGGCTAAAGATGATAGTCAATTGAGTTCGAATAATGATCGAATTAATAGTGCTATTGAGGACTTTAAATCAAGACAAAATGCAGGCAGGGAAGAAGTAGTCAATAGTGTTAATAGGACAAAAAGTAGGGAAGAGTATAGCTCTAGATATGATGATAAAGAGTCTATAAGTAGACCATTTGTTGATGATATTAATAGAAATGATGCAAGTTCTTATACATACAATACTAGGACTGATAATAATTATGATAATGGAAGAAGCCAGTCTAGCGGAAACGCAGGAAACTCTCATCCAGTAAATAATCATCATACTAATTCTTCGGTAAGTGATGATTCGCATGTGCCAGCTTTTATTAGAAAGATGAGACAGAACAAAGAAAATAACTAATATTTATATTATTAATTACCATAGCGTTTGCGCTATGGTATTTTTTTTATCGCATTTCCGAGTATTTTTAGTATATTCGAATAATTATACCTTAAATGATTATAATAATATCAATACTCAATGTAGATCTACATGGAAACAGGAGGTGCAATGTGGCAAATAAAATAGATGATAACAATAACGAAAAATCATTTAGTGATATCGAACTAAGAGACGAAGATATAGAAAATCTTGAGAAAAGTCTAAAAGATTCTAGTGATTGGAGATTAAAACTATTCAAGAAAACAAGTAAAGACTAGTATTTGATATTATTCAGTTAATAAATGAAATATCTAAGCAATAATTCGTGGAGATGTGTAACGTGATAATGTTAATTCATGATTTATTATTACGTATTTTTATAGTATATATATAGACATAATGTAAGAAGTCGGCTACTTTACAAGTAGCCGACTTTAATTTATTTTATTTGAATAATAATATTAAATCATGTATTCTAGTACGTATTTTTTCATAATAATAAAGTTGAAAAAATGTAGTTACGATACTAGTAGTTAAGATAGTTTCTATCAATATTAATTATTGTAAAACATGTATTATCAATTTTTGATATGCTTTGATTTATTTCTTCTAGCAGGTCTTTATCGGTAATTTTGAAGTCATGAGGTACTACTATATCGAAAATTAAATTGTTTCTGTTTGTGCCTTCTACTATCCTAAAATCATGTATAGTAAGTGCTTGGTCGATATCTCTAATGCATTCTATAACTATTGTACGGTATTTTTTTGTAACTTCATCATTTGTATTAACAGGATCCATATGTATGATAATATGAAGGTTATCGGATGATAATTCGCGTTCTATAGTGTCAATTAGTTCATGTGATACGTTTATATCATTGTCAGCATCTACTTCCGCATGTAATGAAGCGAAGTGCTTGTTTGGTCCGTAGTTATGTATTATTAAGTCATGAGTGCCTAGTATTCCATCATAAGAATTAACCTTGTTTATAATGCCTTTTACAATAGATTTGTCAGGCTTCTCGCCAATAAGCGGACTGCATGTTGATATAAGAAGTTTTAAGCCTTGAATAAATATTATTAGTGCTAGAGCAGTGCCTGCATAGCCGTCTAAATTCAGGGATGTATAATGTGATATAAGTATAGATATCAGTACTACAATAGTAGAAATACAGTCGCATATACTATCAACTGCTATGCTCTTAAGAGTGTTAGAATTTATTAGTTTATAGTTGTACATATTATAACCAAAAAGTAGAAATTTAATTGCAATTGAAAGTGACAAAACGAATATAGTAATGATACTAAATTGACTTACTCCGCCTGTAACTATTTTGCCAATAGAGGAGCTAGCAAGTTCTATTCCAACCATCATTATAAATACTGAAATTATAATTGTAGCAAGGTACTCAGTACGTGCATGACCGAAGGGGTGATCCTTATCTGCGGGCTTAGTTGAGAGCTTAAAACCTACTGCACTGACTGCTGATGACGCCGTGTCTGTGATGTTATTTACTCCATCATTTACCACAGAGATAGCATTAAAAATTATACCTACCGCTATCTTACTTACTCCTAAAATTGTGTTAAATATAATATTTAATGAGCTTGTAATTATGCCGATTGTAGATCTTCCTAGCGGGTGGTCGAGTAGCTCGCTTTGCTTTATTTTAAGCATTTTACTAGCAAGTAGCTTTGACATTTTACCAGTCCTCCCTTATGTCAAGTTTGATATCTGTATAAAATTCTTTGTATTTACGTTTAAAATCTTCTGCAGTTTCACCTGATGGATTTAGCTCGCTATACTCAAAATCCATAAGTTCACAAGAGTCTTCGTCCATTGTTTCTGCAAGTTTCATTAATGTGTAGTTATCCATTTTTATCTCCTTGAGAATGTATATAATTATACAAATTGCATTAATTTAGAGCAATATATCATATAATTACTCTGAATTAAGCTATATTTTATAGTAATAGCAATATTTGATTGTTGCGCTATTGCTTTATTGGTTAAAAAATTTGTATTACTATTTTCAGTTTATCACTTTTGTACTCATATAGCAACTATTTTATAGAATTTTATCAGCATTATTATCATTTTCTAACGTAAAAGTGCATTATATTGTAATTAATAAAATAAATTTTATATTATGACTTGATTTATAATTGTATTTATGTTATAATAGTCAAGTATTATATTATAGGAGGCTAGGTGCAATATGACAGAATTTGATATTTTCAAAAATTTAGTACAAGATACTATCGATAGACTTGCTGTATTAGCGAAAGAAAGTACTTACATTAAAAGTGAGTATTATGATCTTTATGACGTTAAGAGAGGTTTGCGTGACATTAATGGTAAGGGCGTTTTAACAGGTCTTACTGAGATTTCTGATATCATTAGTTCAGTAAAGGATGATGAGGGTAAAAGTGTTCCTTGTGAAGGTCAGCTTTTTTACCGCGGTATTCACATAAAAGAATTAGTTGGAGGTTTTGCTGAGTCAGGTAAAAGATACGGATTTGAAGAGTCTGCTTATCTATTACTTTTTGGAGCTCTACCTACTCAAAGTCAGTTAGATGAGTTCGTAGATATTCTTAGTGGGTTTAGGCGTTTGCCTAGTAGTTTCGTTCGTGATATTATCATGAAAGCTCCTACTTCAGATATGATGATTTCATTGTCTAGAAGTGTACTTACTCTTTACTCTTACGATAACGCTCCTGATGATATCACTATCACTAACGTGCTTAGACAGTGTTTGCAACTTATTGCACAATTCCCTCTAATAGCCGTTTATGGTTATAATGTTTACAAGCACTATTTCGATACTGATTGTTTGTTTATTAGGAAGCCAAAAGCTGATTATTCTACTGCTGAAAATATACTATATCTACTTCGTGAAGATGGTAAATTTAGTGCGCTAGAGGCAGAGCTTTTAGATATCTGTTTAGTACTTCATGCTGAGCATGGTGGTGGTAATAACAGTTCATTCACAACACACGTTGTAAGCTCATCAGGTACTGATACTTATAGCTCTATGGCTGCATCTTTAGGCTCGCTTAAAGGCCCTCGCCATGGCGGTGCTAATATTAAAGTAGTTAAGATGATAGAGGACATGAAAGATAATCTTACAGATTTTTCTGATGATAGCGTTAAAAACTATCTTGAAAGATTACTTAATAAAGATGGCTTTGATCACAGTGGCTTGATCTACGGTATGGGTCATGCTGTTTATTCTTTATCTGATCCACGTGCTGATTTATTAAAATCTTACGTTCGTGAGCTTGCAAAAGAGAAAAATGTTCAAGGTGAGTTCGAAATTTACGAACAAATCGAGAAACTTGCTCCAGCAGTTATTTCTAAGAAGCGTAATATATATAAAGGCGTTAGCTGTAATATAGATTTTTATTCAGGTTTTGTATATAACTTGCTTGGATTGCCAGTTGAGTTATTTACTCCAATATTCGCTGTATCTAGAGTGGTTGGCTGGTCTGCACATAGGATCGAAGAATTATCTAATAACGGTAAAATTATTCGTCCGGGTTACAATGCTGTTTGTGAACATACTGATTATGTTCCTATTGAAGACAGAAAGTAAGAATTAAATAGATTATTTTCGAGATGTTTTATTTCATTATTTTATTAACAAATTTTGTGATATGTAGGTGTTTCGATTGTATATTCATTTTGCAACGTAGTATGTTTAGTTTTAAGGATATTACACTGTCGATATTTTAAAGTACCGACATCTACTAACAGTTAATTCTGTTAATTTTCAGTTATGCCTACTATAAGGCAAATTTATATTATAAAAATAAAAGGTAATTTTTTTATGGGACTCACAATAGGATTGTCAATTTCAATTGTAATTTTGGTAATATTTTCCGCATTCTTTAGCGCGACAGAAACTGCTTTTAGCAGTATGAGCCGAATCAAACTTAAAAGTATGGCTCAAGACGGTAACAAAAAGGCTAAGAAAGCACTTCTTATCAGTCATAATTTCGACAATTTTTTAACTACTATACTTATTGGTAATAACGTAGTTAATATTCTATCTGCAACTCTTTCTACATTGTTATTTACTTCTGCGATTATAAACCAAGAGCTAGCAGTTGCTTTATCTACTGCTGTAATGACTATAGTTATGCTTATTTTCGGTGAGATTTCACCTAAAAGTCTAGCTAAAGAGGCTCCAGAACGTTTTGCAATGATAGTTGCGCCAATTGTACAAGTTTTTTGCGTTATTTTATCGCCTTTAACTTGGTTATTTGCACAATGGAAAAAATTACTAGTACTTATATTTAAACCTAAAGCTGAGCGTGGTATGAGTGAGCAAGAACTTATTACAATTGTTGATGAAGCTACTACTGGTGGTGATATCAATGAAGATGAGGGAGAGCTAATCAGAAGTGCTATAGAATTTAATGTTTTGACTGTTAAAGAT
This sequence comes from uncultured Clostridia bacterium, assembly GCA_947038565.1. Lineage (GTDB taxonomy): Bacteria > Bacillota > Clostridia > Christensenellales > UBA3700 > MGBC100798. The sequence goes on along the minus strand of CAMQWP010000002.1, from coordinate 65,210 downwards.
ATTTTCACTCCTAGAGTTGATATTATCGCGGCAGAAATTGGTTCTTCAAAAGACGAGTTGCGTCAGATATTCGCTGAAAATGGATTTTCACGTATGCCTATTTATGATAATGATATTGATCATGTTGTAGGTATTTTGCATGAAAAAGATTTCTATCAAAATTACTTTAATGAAGTTTTCGATATTAAAGTTGGCATGTCAAATATAGTTTGCGTCACTTTAAATTCTACTCTTTCTATCGTTCTTAAAATGTTGCAAAGGTCTAAAACACACATGGCTGTTGTTATAGACGAGTATGGTGGCACTACTGGTATTATCACGCTTGAAGACATTCTTGAAGAATTAGTAGGCGAGATCTGGGACGAGCATGATGAAATTACTGAAGATATTATATCTATCGGTGTTGACGAGTATCAAATTAACGGAAACTGTGACCTTGAGGATATGTTTGATAAGTTTGATCAAGATTATGATAGTGATGAGCTAGAAGTTGTTACTGTTAGTGGTTGGGTTGTCGATCAGTTTGGGTATATTCCTAAAGTGGGTGAAGATTTAGAATTTAATAACTTATATATCAAAGTTCTAGATGCAGACACTAGAAAAATAGAAAAAATATACCTTAAATATAGTAAAAAGATAAAAAATGATGATTCTGGATTCTTTGATAAATTATTTATGAAAGAAGAAAAACCTCATAAAGATAATGTAGATAAAAATAATATAGTTGAGCAAGTATTTGATGCTTCTAATGAAGAGAATAATTCTTTCAATAACAATAAATAAACGTGGTCTATTTATATCATGTTCCATTTATATGTAAAACTATGTTTAAATATATTTAAGAATCTATAATAAATGTCTAATTCACCTTTCATAAAACGTATTATAAGGAGATATATGGATATAATAAAAATTGTATGCTTTGGACTTTTAGCTCTATATGTTTTAATTATAAACATTGCGGGGTATCTTTCAATGTATATCGATAAAAAACGTGCAATAAAGGGTGAGTGGCGCATAAGCGAGAGCATGCTACTATCTATAAGTTTTTTAGGTGGTGCTATTGGTAGTATGATAGGCATGCAAGTAAAGCGTCACAAAACTAAGCATAAGAAATTTACTATTGGCGTTCCAATTTGTCTAGTAGTTTCAAGTGTTATTATTGGATTTGTTGCTTATTTGATATTTGTAATTTGATTTTAAGGAGAATTTATGGGAAATAAGACTTTATATGCTGAGCTAAAAGAACTTAGACAGCAGATTCGTATTAAGGAGAAGCAGAGAACAGGCATTACTACAAATGTCTGTTCAGATTCTGCATTGGCATCCTTAGCAAAAGTTATACCTAGAAATTTAGGCGAGTTATCAGTTACTCCTCAAGTTGATGATAATTTTGTTAATAATTATGGTCGAGAGTTTGTGCAAGTTATAGTAAATTATACTATGAAAAACAGTACTAGAGGCAAGAGAAGTGTATCAAATCTTGTAGGGACTTTAAAAGAATTAGAGAAAAAGCTTGTTAATCTTAACAAGAGAAATAGATTGCTGTATAGTAATAAATTAGCTAATAAACATGGTGTAGATTTACTTTCTTTATTGAATAAAGAGGATATTTTTGATTTGCTTTTTTCTAAAAGCAAAAAAGAAGTCAAAATATGCGATTTAACTACTACTGATAGCAAGCTAAATAGGAAAAATGAGCAAAATTATAATAAACTTGTACAGTTATTAAGAGAGGTTAATAGAGAATTTAGAGAAAAAGGTCAGTATGATTTATTTATTGCTTACCCATTTGTTCGTGGCAGGATGCAGGGTGAAGATTTTGAAATCAATGCACCTCTTGTATTATTCCCTATGAAACTTATTAAAGAAGTTAATTGTTTTACTTTAAAGATAGATTCTAGTCGTGATGTTGTATACAATAATAACGTATTACTAGCTAATTATAAATTTAATAAAATAAATAAACCTTTACCAAATAATGTTATATACGATCTTTCTAAAGTTGATTTTTATAGTAATATAATTGATTTTTATTCTAATGAAAGAGTGGATATTAGTGTTTCAGAGGAAATGAATATAGAACAATATGTACCACCTTCAGAATGTAATCATATATATAGAAGGGGTGAACTTTCGGTCGTTAATACTATGATCCTAGGTAAATTTAGTACTTATTCTTCAAGTATGCAGCGTGATCTAAATAGTATTATTGATTCAGGTACTGTAAATACATTATTAGAGGACTTATTATCAGGAATGGATGACTATGATTTTTATAGTGAGGATAGTGCTGATGATAATTATGATATGAAACAATCCGCTAAAGAAAGTGAATTGTGTTATATTAATCCGATCAATAGTACTCAAGAAAATGTTATCTTAGCATCAGATAACTGCAAAGAATTGGTTGTACAAGGCCCTCCTGGTACTGGTAAATCTCAAGTAATTACTAGTCTAATAGCCAACGCTGTAAGTAAAAATAAAACAGTACTGATGGTAAGCGAGAAAAAATCAGCCCTTGATGTAGTTTATTCAAGATTAGGCGATTTATCTCAATATGTGCTGTTGCTAGATGATGTCAATAATAAAGATATTTTCTATAATCAAATTGATGACATGTGTAAGATAGATCAGTGCGACAATTCTGAAGTCGATATAGATGAGCTTAATATTGATATTGATGAATGCATGAATTCAATGAATGCTATAGCTAAAAAATTGTGCAATAAAGATACCTTTGGTATTGAAGTGTACAAGCTATATCAAATCACTACTAAGTGGGATTTATCTAATAAAAATAAAGCGTCTGAGTACAATATTATAAGTAAATCTATAAAAGATAGCATAAAACGAAGCAGATATCAAGATGTTAAAAAGGCATTTTTAACATTTAAAAACAGTGATCTTGCTGATTCGCTAACTGATTTTAAGTCTGACGGTAATAAATATCCTCAACTGTTTAAATTCAAACCTGATATATCACAGTCTGATTTAGCTAGTATGGCAAATGATTGTGAGCAAATTATTTCTGCGCAAAAACTATTGACAAAACTAAATATTAGTAATAAACATTGCGTCAAAAAGGCTCTTGGTAAGTTGGCGAAAGCATGGTTTGCGTCGGCATTCCATAAAAATGAATATGGTGACAAGTTCGATTTTATTCAAAATACGCATAATTATACTGTAATGAGCAGTAAATACAACGCTTTTGTAAAAAACAAACAAGAATATGATGAATTATCTGAAACCGCAAGTGATTATTTTGATGGTGTATATGATGTAGCTGAGGAATTAAATATTTCTATTTCACATGCTAATGATTTAGTTTATAAGTATGTAATCAATCAGTACTTGATCAATTTTGAGACTGAAAACAGAGTAGTTCTAAATAAAATTAATGACTACGGTGGTGTTTTAGATAAGTTAAGTGACTTATTAGATAATAAAATCGCTTTAACAAAAGAGAATTTGTCAAATATCTTCAAGACAAACATACAGAATATAACTAATTCTAAGCGCTACGGCGAAATTAGACGTATGATCGAAAGTAAAAAACGTTTTTCAGTAGCTAAGTTTACAGATAAATTCTTCTTAGAGTTGTTTACTTCTATCAAAGTATGGCTTTTAACTCCAGAAGTTGTCAGCGAAATACTTCCACTTAAACCTGAGCTTTTCGATTTAGTTATATTCGATGAGGCGTCTCAGATGTATGTGGAAAAGGGTATCCCTGCTATACTTCGTGCAAAATCAGTAATTATTGCTGGTGATAGCAAACAGCTTAGACCGTCAAATCTTGGCTCTGGTAGAATTGATTTGAATGATAATGATGATTTTGACGAGATTACATCAATTGATAGTGGTATCGCTGCATTAGAAGAAGAAAGTTTGCTTGATGTTGCAAGATTTAAATATCCACCTATGATGCTTGATTTTCATTATAGATCTAGGTATGCGGAGCTTATTGCATTCAGTAATTATGCTTTTTATGGTGGCAAACTAAATGTTTCACCTAATCCATTACCTCCAGCTTTGCCTCCTATTCAGGTTGTAAAAGTAGCAGGTGGCTTATGGGATAAGCGTAGTAATAGAGCTGAGGCACTAGAAGTTGTCGCAAATATAAAGAAATTTATGAAAAACAGAAAGAATAATGAAACAATTGGTGTTATTACTTTTAATAGTGCTCAAAGAGATTTAATTCTTGATATAATTGATGAATTTTCTAAAACGGATAAGAAGTTTGCTAAGGCAATTACAAACGAATTTGCAAGAAAAGAAAATGGTGAGGATGTTGGTTTATTTGTTAAGAATATAGAAAATGTTCAAGGTGATGAACGTGATAATATAATTTTCTCAATAGGTTATGCTCAAAATGAAAATGGTAAGGTCGTTAAAAACTTTGGTTGGCTAAGCCAGCGTGGCGGTGAGAATCGTTTGAATGTTGCTATATCTAGAGCAAAAAACAAGATCATAATAGTTACTAGTATTGATCCTGAAGATTTGGACGTGGATAATTGCAAAAATGCCGGACCAATGATACTTAAAAAGTATCTAATCTATGCAAATGCAGTTAGTTCTAATGATAAAAGTGCTGCTAATTCAGTATTGTTATCGTTTGTCCCTTCAGAGAAAAATATTGCTAGCAGCGTTAGTAAAACTGAATTTGCTGCAAAGATTAAAGAAGGTCTTGAATTGAATGGCTATAGTGTTGATGAAAATGTAGGTGTTGGTGCTTATACTATTGATATTGGCGTTTTAATTGATGGTAATTATGAGTTAGGTATAGAGTTTGACAGCTCACTTTATGTATCAAATGTAAATAATCGTGAACGAGATTTTCACAGATGGAAGTATTTTAAACTTCGCGGTTGGAAATTGCATAGAATCTGGTGTAGTACTTGGTGGGATAATCCCACTCAAGAACTCGATAAAATATTGTTTAGGTTAGATAAGATAAAAAATAAGTCAAATAATGTAGGCTGATTTTAATAATGAAATTTGATGTTAGATATTGTATGATTTAATTCTATGATATCTAACTTATTTCATGATTGTAAGGGTTTGATGTATTAATTTGATTATTATATCATTTTATTATCAATTTTTTAAGAATGGAGGTTGTATGTTAGGTTATATTTACGAATTTGAAGATAGATACTTTAGCGAGTTTGCTTGTTTTTCTAATGATTCTTTAGGAAGGCAACGTTATACAGAGCCTTCACTTTTAAGAACAGAATATCAACGTGATAGAGATCGAATTATTCATAGCAAGGCTTTTAGAAGATTAAAACATAAGACTCAAGTATTTTTATCTCCTAAAGGGGATCACTACAGAACTCGGCTTACGCATACTTTAGAAGTTATGCAAGTAGCTAGAACTGCCGCAAGATGCCTTCGTCTTAATGAAGATTTGACTGAAGCAATAGCTTTTGGTCATGACCTTGGACATACTCCCTTTGGACATAGTGGCGAAGCAGTACTAAATAAACTTAATCCAGATGGATTTAGTCATAATGTTCATAGTTTAAGAGTCGTAGACTTTTTAGAAAATGATGGTATTGGGCTTAATCTAACTAGTGAAGTTCGAGATGGAATACTCCATCATAAAAAAAATGGTACACCTAGGACACTAGAAGGAAAAATAGTTTCTTATGCGGATAGAATTGCGTATATGAATCATGATATTGAAGACGCTATTGCAGGTGGGATTTTACTTGAGAGTGATATTCCTACCGATATTACATTTGTGCTTGGGCATAGTAAAGCAGAACGAATTAATTCACTTGTTACTGATCTAGTTAAGAATTCTTATGATAAAAACTTAGTTTCATTATCTTCAGAGTTTGAGTTGCTAGCAGGGGCATTGAGGACGTTTATGTTTGAAAATGTTTACCATAATCCTAGTGCAAAAACGGAAGAGTGCAAAGCAAATAAGATGATTGAGTTACTTTATGATTATTATAAAAATAATATTTGTAAATTGCCGCAGTTTTATCAAAGCCTAATAAAAACTTGGGGTATTGATAATGCTGTCACTGATTATATTGCTAGCATGACCGATCCATTCGCTGTTAGAACTTTCGAGGAATTGTTTGTACCTAATAGTTGGAATTTATAATTGTAATAGATAAGATATAAATAATTCAATATAATACTTATAAACAATTCAGTTATTAGCTGATTTATAATAAGGGGGTGGTATAGTGAGTAATCCTACAAATTTTTTACAAGAGCTTAGAGAAAAATCTAACATAATTGAAGTAGCAGCGCGCTATATTGATCTTGATAAAAAAGGTTACAAGTATTGGGCTAGATGTCCAATACATAATGAGAAGACGCCTTCATTTACACTTGATGAAGATAGAGGCACTTATCATTGCTTTGGTTGTGGTGCTAGCGGGGATGTTTTTTCTTTTATTCAAGAAGTAGAGCATTGCAATTTTAAAGATGCAATTAAAATACTTGCTGACAAGGCTGGTATGGAAGTCCCTACATACAAAAATGATGGCAATCAACAGAAAAAAGAAGAAGAGCGTCGAAAGAAAGAGCGTTTGCACATGGTTATGACTGAGACAGCAAGGCATTATTGGAAAAATCTTAGGTCTCCGAATGGTCGTGAGGCAATGGATTATGTGACAAATCGTGGTTTTAACTCTAGTACACTTAATATTTTCGGTATGGGTTGTTCGATTGGATATAATTCGTTAATTGACCACCTTCGAGAAAAAGAATTTACCGATCAAGAGATTTTAGAATGTGGTGTCGCAGGTGAAAAAAATGGTAGGCTTTATGATTTTGAGGCTGATAGATTAGTAGTTCCTATATTTAGTAATACTGGTCAGGTGATAGCTTTTGGTGGTAGAAGTCTTGTAAAAGTCGACTTTATGAAATATAAAAACACTGGAGAGACGCCTATTTTTAAGAAAAGATTCGAGTTATTTGGAGTTAATACATTAAAAAAAGCAAAATTAACTGAGAATTTCAACTGTGTAATAGTAGTAGAAGGTTATATGGATGTTATAGCATTGTATCAGGCTGGCGTCAAAAATGTTTGTGCGTCTATGGGTACAGCTCTGACAGTTGAACAAGCAAAGCAATTAAGATTTTTTAATAATAATATATATCTCTGCTATGATGGTGATAAAGCTGGTCAAGATGCCACCTATAAGGGTATTGATGTATTACGTGATGTTGGTTTAAATGTTAAGGTAATTACGCTAATGGAAGGACTAGATCCAGATGACGTTATAAATAATTATGGCGTAGCAAAGTTTAGGGAACTTATTGATAATGCTGTTTCTCCTACTGAATATAAAATAAAAGCAACTTCGAAAAAATATGACTTAACTAATCCTGAGGGACAAGGAAAGTTTGCTGTTGCTTCTCTTCAAATTTTATCGGAGCTTTCTACAATAGTGGAGAGAGAGGCATATCTTCCTATGATTGCGGATCTTTCGAGGCTATCAAGGGATAGTTTGCGAAAAGAATTAAATCAACAGTCGGATAGTACAACGGGATATCGTGAAACTAAAGAAGTTAGTAATATAATCCCACGTGATATTAATTCGTTTGGATTATCGCCTACGGTAAAGAAGTATTATAAAGCGTCAAGATATCTCCTTTATCAATTATTTGCAAGTAAAGGATTGGATTTTACTAATGATAATTTAACACCTTATTTCGATGATAAGGAACATATACAAATATATGACTATGCCCGCAATATTAATTCTACAGGCGTAGATATGAATGCTGATATGCTATTAGATATAGATGGCAATAGTGAAGCGGCAAAAATATTTAACAGTAATTTTAAGCTAATACCTGGTGATTTGAGTGCAACAATGTTCGCGGACTGTCTTAAATCGCTTAAAATATCGTATTATGAAGTGAAAAGAGACGATTTTAACAAACAATTTGAAAATGAAGATAATATTGATGAGAAAAACAATATACTGATATTAATAAAAGAGTGTATTGCAAAAATCACTGATATTAAAAATGGAGGAAATTATGGAAGGTAAAAAACCTGTAGTTCGTAAGACTAAACAAGAGAAAATAGAGATAGCAATTGCATCATTAATTGAGCACGCACATAAGAGAAAAAATAAGGTGACTGAAGATGAAGTGTTATCAAAGATCGAAAGATTAACACTTTCAGCTGAAGAGCTAGAAAATGTCTACAATAGATTAAGTGAGGCAAAAGTATCAGTACAAGAGCTTACTCTTGAAGAAAAAGTATCTCTAGATAAAATAATAGGTGAAGGTTCTACTGATGATTCTGTTAAGATGTATCTTAAAGATATCGGTTCTGTTCCGTTACTTACTCCTGATGAAGAAGTAGCGCTAGCAAAAATGATGAACAGTGAAAGTCAAGAGGACTGTGACTATGCAAGAAATAGACTTAGTGAAGCGAATTTACGTCTTGTTGTAAGTATTGCAAAAAGATACGTTGGTCGTGGAATGCAGTTCCTTGATCTAATCCAAGAAGGTAATCTAGGTCTAATTAAGGCGGTTGAAAAGTTTGACTATACAAAAGGTTTCAAATTTTCAACTTACGCTACATGGTGGATTAGACAGTCAATCACTCGTGCTATTGCTGATCAAGCTAGAACTATACGTATACCAGTGCATATGGTAGAGACTATCAATAAAACAAGCCGTGTTGCTAGACAATTATTACAAGAATTTGGTCGTGAGCCTTCTACTGCTGAAATCGCTGAAGTAATGGGTATGACAGAAGAAAAAGTAGCAGAAATTCAAAAAATCGCTCAAGATCCAGTATCTCTAGAAACGCCAATTGGTGATGAGGAAGATAGTCACTTAGGCGACTTTATCGAGGACGCAAATGCAACATCACCTAGTGATGCAGCTGAGTCTAAAATGCTTAGAGAGCAGCTTATTCAGGTGCTTAATACATTGACTCCGCGTGAGAATGAAGTGTTAAGAAAAAGATATGGATTAGATGATAATAGGCCTAAAACGCTTGAGGAAGTTGGTCGTGAGTTCAATGTAACTCGTGAGAGAATAAGACAGATTGAGGCAAAGGCACTTAGAAAATTACGTCATCCAAACCGCACTAAAAAACTTAAAGATTATTTGAATAGATGAAGTTAGATAATAGAATGAATGAAATTATTAGCCATGTCGACAAGTGCAGTGTAGTAGCTGATATTGGTGCAGATCATGGTTATATTTCAGCTGCAATTGCAGAAAGAGGGCTTGCTGATAAGGTAATTATCAGTGATATTAGTGAGAAAAGTGTTGCTAAAGCACGAATTTTAATTGCTCAAGAAAACTTTCAAAATGTTGATATAAGAGTCGGCGATGGTACAAGTGTATTAGCTGATGATGAGTGTGACATACTAATTATCGCTGGAATGGGTGGATCGTTAATAGCTAATATATTGCGTGATGATGGTAGAGTATATAATAAATACATCTTATCCCCTCAGCGTGATCAAGAAATATTAAGAGCATATCTTTGTGAGAATAGTATTCTCCCAATAATGGATTATAAAGTCAAGTCCAATGGTAGATATTATGATATTATAGTAGCTGAAGCAGGCGAATACAATCCAAGTGAGAGTGAGCTTATGTATGGTAATGCAAATGGTAGTGATTTTATTTCGTTTTGTGATTACGAATCAACTAGATTGTGTGATATAATCAATATTGCGACAGGTGATAAAAAGAAAAATGCTGAAAATAGACTTGAACTGATAAAGAATCGTGTAAATAGTCGAAAATAAGTATCTTTTTTTGGAATAGGTATTGATTAGTTGGTAGCACTATGGTATAATGTAATAAGTGATTTGTTGGAGGATTAAATTGTGATAGTAAAGGAAATAGTAGATATCATGCAGACTTATGCTCCTGATAGTATTGCACTAGATTTTGACAATGTTGGTTTGTTGGTAGGGAGTGAAACGAATACGATTAATGGTATTGCAGTTGCATTAGATGTAACAATGGAGTGCATAGAATCATGTATAAAGGACAGTGTGAATTTATTAATCGTGCATCATCCTATTATCTTTAATCCTATTAAAAGCGTTTCTTCAAGCACTTATGTCGGACAGTTGCTACTTAAACTATTACAGAACAATATTAATGTTCTCGTTATGCATACGAATATGGATAACGCGGATTGTGGGATAAATCATACACTTGCTAAAATGATTGGCTGTGATGAGATAAGTAACCTTATGGAAGATGGATCGGGCGTAAAGGGAGTTTTGAAAGGTGTAAACTTTAATATTCTTATATCGGATCTTGCCATAATTACTGGTGATAACAATATAAGAAGCTACGGACAAGATAAAAAAGTTAGTAATGTAGCAATTATAAGTGGTGCTGGTGGACGTGATGAAGATGTTATCAAATATCTAAAAATAAATAAAATTGATACTTTTATAAGTGGAGAGTTTAAGTATAGTATAATACTAGAGCTTGTACATATGGGGGTCAATGTAATTGATGTAAGTCATTATGAGTGTGAGAAAATATTCATAGAAATAGTAAGGGACATATTAATAAAAGAAAAAATAACGGAAAAAGGTATATATAAATATTATCTTTAGTCGTAAAATATATAAATTAAGGAGGTATTTTTATGGAATTACAGAAAATACTTGATTATCAAAAGGTAGATTTACAAATCTACAAGCTGGAGAATGAACTAAAGAATTCTGCTGCTGCTAAAGCATACGCAAATGCAAATATTTCTAGAAAATCAAACACTGAAGATGCACAAAAATGCGTAAGAGATGCTGAGGAAGTAACTGTACTTATAGATAGGTATAGACAGAATTATGATAAAATAGCTAGTGAGATCTTAGGAATAGCTGATGTTTTAGACACTTTTGAAGAGCCAAAAGAAATCGACATGTTTGAGAAAAAAATAGAGCAATACAAGAAAGAATTGCAGTCAATCGAAAGAGAAATGACAAGATTGTCTAATAAATTAAATGAGTGTAGTTCTAAAGGTAAAAGTTGCTTAAATGCTGTAATCAAATGTAATAAAGATATAGCAGTTTCAAAGAGTCAAATAGAAAATTTAAAAAAGGAAATGCAAAGCAAGGTCGTTGTGCTTATGAAATCTTTAGCAGAACTTAAGCAGACTCTTCCTGCAGAGTTCTTAGTTAAATATAGTGAAATCAGAAAAAATCATAAAATGCCTGTTTTAGTTGCATTTAATGAGAGCAAAAAGTCTTGTAATGGTTGTGGTATGGATTTACCAAGTAGCGCAAGTAGTGAGTTAGTCGCTGGAAAGTTGATTGATTGTCCTAACTGTGGTAGAATTATTTATAAAATATAATCTTTAATCATAATTTTTAAATACAAATAATAAAATACACCTTCATATGTTGAAGGTGTATTTTGTGCAATTTATTTGATCGTCATATCTTATTAGAAATTATATATATATATGTAAATGAGTATATAAATTAAATAATAACACGACTGGGTTCAGAATAAATATAATCATGTATTTTAATAGTTAAATATAATAGTATTGTATGTAATCAATATATTTTGCTCTTATTTTTCATAGCATTGTATATATTTGCATTCGTATCATTGTTGTTTATATTTGGGTTTATGTATGATGTATTGTTTGAATTAGGTATATTGTTGTTCATCATATTGGTATTGAAATTTGGTATACTATTATTTTGACCAGACATGTTTTTCATTATATCGGACATGTTCGGAATCGTATTTGAATTAGATTGATTATTGTTTGAATTATATTCGTCTTGAATTGGATTATTCTCTTGGTAATAGTGGGAATTTGCATACATATTTGCTGTATTTTGATCTAAGCCTTTTTTGTAATATTGATTATTATCACTATTTGTATTGCTTGAGTTTGTGTTATATAAATTAGTGTTTTGATTATTGTTGCTTTGATTTAAATTGCTATTATTATTTGCATTTGAAGCAACATTTGCCATATTATTATTGCCAAAACTCGCTCCGTTAGTGTTCATCATGTTTGATAGATCTGGCATAGCTCCATTTTGATTGAAATTATTCGGCATGTTTTGCATGTTTGGCATGCCTCCACCGCCAAACATATTCATCATGCTTGACATATCGGGCATTCCGGAATTATTTGTCATATTAGATAAATTAGGGTTGTTTTGCATTCCAGACATACCAGGCATGCCACCGCCACTAAACATATTCATCATGCTTGACATGTCTGGGGTAGCGCCACCGTTAGCCCCATTCATCATATTTCCCATATTGGGCATTCCGCTAGCACCACCATTCATCATATTCATTAACATACTTGGATTAAACATATATACCTCCTATCACATTTTAGTATATGCCTGCATATAATATAATGTGAATAATTAGGAGGTAATTATGGGTAGAAGTATAAAAAACTTTAGTAATAACAACGGACATAATATTGGTGGATTTAATCAGCAAAAATCTGGTAATAATGTGGATAAAAATGTAGAAAAGCAGGTGAATCAAAACTATGATAAATATAATAAAATGTCGCAAAATCAACTTATGAATGAACTGCAAAAAGAAGTAATGAATAGTAAAAATAATGGAGATATTAATCCGAAATTATTAGAAAACTTTTATGATCAAATGTCGCAAAATATGTCGGTTGAGCAAAGCAATAGATTGAGAACTCTAATTAATGGCATAAAATAGAGTAATAGTACTCTATTATAGACGGTATTTCATAACAAATGACACAAATATTATAATAAACCATTTATTATAGATATTTAAATTTTGAATTATACATATAATTATAGGCATATTTGCTTCATAAAAAAATATGTAAATTGATATAAATATGTAGATAATTTACCTTTTTAATCAGGGGTAAATTATTTGTATTTTACAAATTTAAATCAAGATTATTTTATATAATTAATGTGACAATTTTAAAGCATAATATTATGTGAAAAATGTGATAAAAATTGTTCATAAGAAGTAAAATTATGAGAAATATTAAATAGTAAAAGTAACGTTTTAATAGATTTATTATATAATCAAAATAAATCTTATATATATATTATAATAATTATTTAAAATACTATTTACATTAAATACGATTTATGGTATAATATCCCTAACGAATTTTTAAAAGGGGGTGCTATTATGAATTTTAAAAGATTAGAACTTCAAGGTTTTAAATCCTTTGCCGATAAGACTGTTATTGAATTTAATGATGGTATTACCGGTATCGTAGGACCGAATGGTAGTGGTAAGAGTAATTTTGCCGATGCGGTTAAGTGGGTTCTGGGTGCGAGGTCTCCATCCGATCTTAGAGGTAAGAGTATGAGTGACTTTATATTCGCTGGTACGCAATCGCGTAAGTCTGTGAGTTTTTGCGAAGTTACTTTAGTGTTTGATAATACAAATCACAGCATTTTTAAGAAACTGGATTTTGATGAAGTTAAAGTTACTAGAAAACTTTTCCGTTCAAATAACAGTGAGTATTATATCAATGGTGTACCGTGTAGGCTTTCTGATATAGACGAGATAATTCGCGATACTGGACTTGGTAAAGAAGGTTATAGTATTATTGGACAAGGCAGAGTAGCTCAGATCGTAAATTCAAAACCTATTGATAGGAGAGCTATTTTTGAAGAGGCTGCTGGTATTAGCAATTTTAAAAAGAAAAAATCCGCTGCAGAGAAAAAACTAGAGCTTACTCGTGATCATATGAGTAGATTAGATGATATCATAAGAGAAATCGAGCGTCGTTTAGTTCCGCTTGCGAAACAATCTGAGAATACTAGGATATACAACGAATTATTTGAGTCACTTAAAGGTCTTGAGGTAAATCACTATTTATTTGCTCATGATAATAATGACTCAGTTCTAGGCAAGATAAATGATATTATTAATGGTATTGATGAGGAGATTACTAGTATTTTAGGCAAAACTCAATCAGTCAATACTGAATACCAAGAAACGGAGTATTCGCGTAGACGTGCTGAAGAGGATCTAGTATTGGTACGTGAAGAGCGTACGCAGTTACTTGTCGCAAATCAAGAGAAGTTAGGCAGTGGAAAGGTATTAGTAGAGAGATTACAGGCTTTTTCTAGCAATGTTGAACGTTTAGAAGGTAATATAGAACGAAATACGATCATTGTGGACGATGCTACTGCTAGCCTTGAAATACTAAATGAAAACTTAGATAAACTTAAATTACAATACAAGTTGATCGAAGAAGAATATGGTATCGAAGAGGAAAAGTTCTTTTTATTAGTGGACGAAATATCTAATAAAGAGAAAGAATTTGCAAACTCTGAGTCTGCAATGTTTGAAGCTATTGATAAGCTGAATAATGTTAATACTGATATATCTACTCTAAAGGCTCAGTGTGAGCTTATGATAGAGAAGAAGTCGGAGACAGAAGACGATATTGCTGCAATTAAAATCGAAATAGAGACTGATGAAAGTGCCAAGGTAGCGTCTGAGAAAATAATGATCGATCTAGGTCTTCAGCGTGATGAAATATATAAGGATTTATCTAAGTTTAAAAGCACTACTAACGAGCTTAAACTTGAGCGTGATATGACTGTACGCAATATTGACAAACTAACAGGATCAATAGCTGGATATGATCAAAAGCGTAAGGTTATGATTGATGTTAAAAATCAATACGAAAGTTTTCATTTGCCTGTAAAAAGACTTATGCAACAAACGAAAATCGATCCAGTACTTGATTGTAAAATAATTGGCGTAGTAGCTGAACTAATCAAAGTGCCAACTAAATATGATGTGGCTATCGAAGTGGCACTAGGTGGTGCACTTCAAAATATCGTAACTCCTACTACTGACGATGTAAAGTATTGTATAGAAGTATTAAATAAAAATAGAATGGGTGTAATAACATTCTACCCAGTAAATAATATGCGTCCTAGAAATCTTCGACCAGATCTAAGGTCGGTCTTGAGAGAAGTAGGTTGCGAGGGTATTGCAAGCGAAATAATTGCTTTTAAACCTGAATATAACAATGTAATGTCAAATTTGTTAGGTACTACAGTTATTTGTGATACATATGAAAATGCAATCAGGATTAATAAAAAGTACAACAAAGAATTTAGAATTGTAACGCTTGAGGGAGATGTATTCAATACTCAAGGATCTATCACGGGTGGCAGTAGAAGACGTGATACTATTGGTTTACTTAGTCAAGATCGTGATATTTCACAAGTAGTTGCGGCACTTGAAGAGTGTAGAGCAAATCTTGCTAAAAACAAATCAAGACTTGATGAAATAGATAAGTTACACGCTACTGCATTTGATAATTTTAAGACTGCAAATGACGAGCTAACTTTTAAAGAAATAGCTTATAATACTAAAACAAATGAAACAAATCTTATATCGGACAAGGTGGATAGTAACCTTGATACGCTATATGCGTTAGAGGTCAAATATACCAAAATTTGTGATAGAATAGATGAAATATCACTACGATTATCAGGAACGGACAAGCTAAAGAGTGACTTTAGCACAAGTAGACTTGATATGAGTACTGCAAAATCTAAGTCTAGAGAGATGTTAGGTGATAAAAATGTCGAAAAAGATAAAATAAAAGATTCTTTGACTAGGATAAGAGTAGGTAAAGTCACTTGTGAGAGTGAAGTATCTAAGCTGAAAGAAGATAAAGAGAAATTATTAGTCGAGATTAAGCAAAGAAAAACACTTGTACTTGATGATAAAAGCCAGCTAGTGTCGACGCTTTCTAATATTAAGCGTACTGAAGCTCAAATCAATGGTGCACAGTTATCTACCGCAGATCAAGCTAAGCGTGACATTTTAGAAAATAAGATAAGTGAGTTAGAAAATACAAAACTTGTATCACAAGATCGTATTAATCAACTTATTGACCTAAAAGACGTTAATGCAAATGATTTAATCAGCGCTGAATCTAAAAAGAATTTACAATTAAGTGCTAAGTCTAATTTGCAAACAAAATTTGAAACGCTTACGCAAAGAATTAAAGAAGATTACGATCTAGATTATTCTGGCGCGGTATTACATCGTGTACCAGACTTTAAAGACGAGGGTGTAGTGACTCAAATTTCTACATTGAAGCGTTCTATTTCTGCACTAGGTAATATTAATCCATCTTCAGTAGAAGAGTATAAAGAAGAAAGTGAAAGGTTTGAAAAATTATCAATCGAGCGTGATGATATCGTGAAGGCTGAAGGCGATTTGATGGCTGTAGTTAGAGATCTTAGCGTACAAATGCAAGAACAATTTGATGTCGAGTTCGGTAAGATAAGCAAAAACTTCGAGATAACTTTCAAAGAGATTTTTGGTGGTGGTAGCGGTAAATTGGTTATCGATCCTGACGCGGAAGATCCACTTAATGCAGGTATTGATATCATCGCTGCACCTCCTGGCAAAAAGTCAGGTAATATATCACTATTCAGTGGTGGAGAGATGGCATTAACTGCTATTGCAATTTTGTTCTCGATATTGAAGACAAGTCCAATGCCGTTTTGCGTGCTAGATGAGATCGAGGCAGCATTAGATGATAGTAATGTATCTTTATTTGCTAGGTATCTAAAGCGTTTTGTGGGTAATACTCAATTTATTGTTATCACTCATAGACAGCCTACAATGGAGCAAGCTGATCGACTTTATGGTGTTACTATGGAAGAGAAAGGTGTTTCTAAAATAGTTTCTGTACAGTTGAGTGAGGCTATCAATGTTATGAAAGATTAATGTCATATTTTAAACACGTTATAGATATAATCTAATTAAAATTAAACAACGTTTATTAATAATGATATAAATATGTATAATATAATAGATACAATATCATATAGTAATACGACTATCGAGTTAGGATTACTATTAGGTATGTATCTATTTGTATAATATCAGGATTTATTTAAGGAGAATTATGGGCTTATTTAAAAAAATAACAACAGGATTAAAGAAGACAAAAGAAAGTTTTAACAAGAAAATATATGAGCTTTTCAAAGGTCGCGAACTTGATGATGAGTTTTATGAGGAGCTTGAGTATGCTCTTATTAGTGCCGATGTAGGCGTTACTGCCACGGAAAATATTATCGAGCAACTACGCGATGCATGTTTTTCTGCAAAGATAACCAAAAGCGACAATGCAAAGGATTTACTTCGTGAGATAATGGTCGGTGAGATTGATTATGATATTCCAGAGTATGATTATCCGCTAGTTATTCTTGTTGCAGGTGTAAATGGAGTTGGTAAAACTACTGCAATTGGAAAACTTGCACACTACTTTAAGAGTCAAGGTAAATCCGTATTGCTTGCCGCTGCTGATACTTTCAGAGCTGCCGCTTCTGATCAATTAACTGTATGGGCAGAGCGTTCTGATGTGCGTATTGTAAAACAAAATGAGGGTAGTGATCCTGCTGCCGTAGTTTTTGATGCTATAGGTAGTGCTAAAGCTCGAGGCGAGAATGTAGTACTTATAGATACTGCTGGTCGACTTCATAATAAGAAAAACCTTATGAATGAGCTGTGCAAAATACACGGTGTAGTTGACAGAGAATTCCCTGGCTGTGACTATAGATCGTATATTGTATTGGACGCTACTACTGGTCAAAATGCCGTATCTCAAGTAGAGACTTTCGGCGAAATATTTGACATAGATGGCATAATACTTAACAAACTTGATGGTACTGCGAAAGGTGGTGTTGTATTCGCGATATCTGCCGAACAAGAAATACCAGTTTGTTTTATAGGTGTAGGTGAACAAATCGATGATTTATTGAAATTTGATGCTAAAGACTTTATTGACGAGTTAATACCTCGCTAATATAATGCACTAAATTAGTATTTTGATATAATATTAAGGGTGATTTTACTGTCGCACACGCAAATAATTTGTCGTAAAATATATTTATTTAAATAATTTTATACGTTTATCAATGGTTAGATAGATTTAAGATTGGTAAATTTTAACATTTAACAAATAATATAAAATACAAATTTTAATGAGCAAATATAAGAAATGGAGTGAAATTCACTCCATTTTTTGTGATTTTACAGTAAATATACGCGTTATAAGTTTTCCTTATACGGGGGTAAATGAATACTAATTAAGTGTTTAAATTTACATGCGGTTTTTGGTTTGCAAAACTAACCATGTTATGATATAGTAAAAATATAAATTATACTTAGGAGGCATTACATGACTGAGAAAAATAACTTAGTCGAGGAAGAAATCGTAGAAGCAACAGAACTTAACGAAATTAATGACGTTAATGAAACTTGTGAATGCGAAGATAATTCTATCGACGTTGAGTGTGACTGTACAGCAGTTGCAACAAACAAAAAAGGACCTGATAATAAGTTCCTTGCCGCTATTGATAACTACTTCGGTGTTACAAAATCGGGTAGTAACTTCAAAACAGAGATTATTGCCGGTGTTACGACGTTTATGGCTATGGCTTATATCCTTATCGTAAACCCAAATATTTTATCTGGTGCTAACGGTGGTAAACTGCCAGAGGGTATCAAAAGTGCTTTTTATGTTGCGACTTGTTTAAGTGCTGTTATCGGTACTCTTATAATGTCTCTTCATGCAAAACTTCCATTTGCTCAGGCTTCTGGTATGGGTCTAAATGCCTACTTTGCATTCTCTGTAGTAAACGGTACTAATGGTTTAACTCTAGCTAATGGATTATTAATCATTTTTATATCTGGTATTCTATTCCTTACTCTTACTCTTGTAGGTGTTCGTGAGAAAATCGTTGACGCTATCCCTAAGGGCGTAAAAGACGCTATCCCTGCTGGTATCGGTCTTTTCATAGCTTTCATCGGTCTTCAAGGTTCTAAGATAATTACTGGCAATCCTGCTACACTTGTTAGCATGGCAGACCTAAACTTTTTAGCTGTTCCTTTCGGAATAATTGCACCAATGATCACTACTTTCGTAGCATTCATGCTTATCGCAATATTCTCTAAGTTAAAGATAAAGGGCGCTATCCTTTGGGGTATCCTAGGTGGTACAGCTCTACATTATATAATGGGTTATGCTGGTGCGTTTATCGATCCTTTCAATGCAGGCGAATTAGCTAGTACTGTTGCTTTCTACGGAAATGATGCAATTGTTTCATCTCTTCAAGGCGTTGGTCAACAGATCGCTGATGGTTCAGCAGTTACTAGTACAATGCTTTTAGACTTCCTAATTGGAAATAATGCAGGCGTACTTGCTCCTAATTTCACAGCTGAAATGCTTAATCCTATTACTGGTTTTGCTGTTTGGGGTACTGAGCTTGTTGGTAAAGTATTCACTGAAGGATTTATATTTAAGGGTGATGCTGCTGTTATAGTTGGTGTATTCATCTCTGCCGTTCTTGCTTTCTGTATGGTTGATATGTTTGATACTATCGGTACTCTTGTTGGTACTGCTAAAAAGGCTGATATGCTTGACGAGAATGGTAAACTTCCTCGTATGAAGCAAGCTCTTTTAGCTGACTCTATCGCTACTTGTACTGGTGCTATTTGTGGTACTACTACTGTTACTACATTCGTTGAGTCTAGTGCTGGTGTTGCCGAGGGTGGTCGTACTGGTATGACTTCTCTAGTAGTTGCAGGATTGTTCTTTGTAGCTTTATTCCTTACTCCTCTTGCTTACTTAATCCCAGGATCTGCTACTTCTGCAGCTCTTATATATGTAGGTGTTCTAATGATTTCTTCAGTTAAAGATATTGATTTCAGTGATGTTTCTATCGCTGTCCCAGCATTCTTAACTATATCAATGATGGCATTTACTTACAATATCAGCTTTGGTATCGGTTTAGGTCTTATCACTCACTGTGTTATCAGACTATTTACTGGTGAATACTTCAAGAAGGGTGACAAGTGTAAGGCGCTTAAGGCAGATATACTTACAATGGTACTTGCTGTATTATTTATATTGAACTTTGTATTAGTATCTCATTGATTAATAAGTTTTTATAATAATATCATATAATAATTTATGCGACCATAATTCGTTATGGTCGCATTTTTTTATTCATTTATATTTTTTGTTTATATATATTGGCACATATTATCTTATGACGATTAGTTACGTAATGATTGAATATATCAATAATGTAATTTATGTAATATAATTCTTAAAACTATTTAAAATATATAGTATTGCATTTTCTATAAAGCTGATATCCTCATGAGGTAAATTTATACTTGACAAATGTATGTATTAATGGTAAAATATAGAGATAAAATAAACTAAAATATTATAATGTTATAATAATTATAATAACAAAACGGAGTAATATGAATTATAGAGATACTTTAAAACCAAATAATGATGGAGAATTAATCATAGGTGGAGTGAGTGCTAGTGAGTTAGTTAGTACGTATAGCACACCTTTATACGTAATGGATGTTGCGCATATCAAAGCTATTTGTAGAGCATTTAAAGATACAATGGTAAGTGCTTACGGCGGATTTGGTGGTGTTGCATACGCGTCTAAAGCGTTTAGTTCAAAAGCAATTTATGCGATCATGAAAAGCCTTGATATGAACATTGACGTAGTGTCAGGTGGTGAAATATTCACTGCTTTATCTGCTGGCTTTGACCTTGCAAACGCTTATTTTCATGGCAATAACAAACTTGTCCATGAGCTAGAGTACGCTACGGATAATAATATAGGTGTTGTCGTTATCGATAACTTAGAAGAGATTACTATCCTTAATGATATTTGCATTGCGAAAGGCATAGTTCAAAGAGTTAATATTCGTACTAATCCTGGTGTCGAGGCGCATACTCATTCTTATATTCAAACTGCGAAAATAGATAGTAAATTCGGTTTTTCTATCTCTACTGGTGATGCAATCGAAGCTATAGATAATATAGTAATTGCTAGTAACTTGAAACTTAATGGTGTCAATTGTCATATCGGATCTCAAATATTCGATAGCAATGCTTTTAGGCTTGCAGTTGATGTCATGACTGATTTCATGCTTGATATTAGATCTAAACATAATATAGATATATATGAGCTTAATATGGGCGGTGGATTTGGCGTGCATTATACTAACGATGATCCAAAATATACTGTTGAGGATTATTGTAATAATATTCGTATTATTGCGGGAGCGATTAATGACGCAATAGAGTCGAAGGGTATTAAAAAACCTCATCTTATGGTAGAGCCAGGTAGATCTATTGTCGGCGAAGCGGGTATAACACTATATACTGTTGGTAATATTAGAGATATAAAAGGTATTAAAAAATATGTTTGTATCGATGGCGGTATGTTCGATAATATTCGTCCAGCACTTTATCAAGCTGATTATGAGGCAGTGTTAGCTACTAATTGTAATGCTCCTGCTGTTGAAAATGTTGCTATCGCTGGTAAATGTTGCGAGAGTGGTGATATAATTATTGATAAAATCAATATGCCTATCTGCAAACGTGGTGACTTAATCGCGGTAATGACTACTGGTGCTTACAATTACAGCATGGCCAGTAACTATAACCGCAACGCTGTTCCTCCTGTTGTTATGGTAGAGAATGGTAAAAGTGCTTATTGTGTTAAGCCACAAACTTATGCCGATATCGCTAGTAGAGATGAGATCCCAGAATTTTTAAAATAATTAATTCAAAATTTGTTATTTAGTCACTAGATAATTTTGTTTAGTGGTCTGTGAGGTGATTATGTTAGGTATTATTAATAGTGGTATGTCTATTCAGGACATATTTATATCTATTGTTACTATGTTAGCTGCTATGATTATAGCTTTTGGTTTTCATGAATATGCACATGGTCTGGTTGCTTACTGGAACGGAGATGCTACCGCTAAAATGCAAGGTAGACTTACTCTTAATCCTATAAAACACTTAGATCTCATAGGTACTATTTCATTGCTTCTTGTAGGCTTTGGATGGGCTAAGCCTGTACCAGTGGATTCTAATAATTTTACTAAACAAAGACGCGGTATTTTCACCGTTTCTATTGCTGGTGCTGTTGCAAATCTTATTCTAGCTATAGTGAATTTCATTTTTATGATAATACTAGCGGCAATAGTCGGGGCAGCTAAGATTTCTACTGAATCAGTTGTTGCTGTTGTAGTAGTTAAATTATTTGAGTATTTCTTCTTGTACGGTATAGTTATTAACCTTACTTTGATGGCCTTTAATTTATTGCCAATCTATCCTCTTGATGGTTTTCATGTGGTAGAGGCTTTCACTAGATATGATAATAAATTCTGTGTATTTATGCGTAGATATGGTCACATGTTGTTGCTTGGTCTTATAGTTTTTGGTGCTGTTATGAACCAAGTATCGTATATAGTAGGTGGTAACATAGGTACAGTGCTTAGATATTTCGATATTATCGGATCATATATAAATTTGATTACTGACTCAGTAATGTCATTATTTGATCTTATTGCGAATGCAATACTGCATTAAATTATAATTCATTATGCTTATGTACTATAACGGCTGTTCATTTCTATTAATTTAAGGGGTAATTATGGATAATATTTTTGACTATCATGCAAGTTCTGAATATGTATTTAAAACTAGTGAATTTGAAGGACCAATAGATCTTCTTATTAGTTTGGTTAAGGCTAATGGTCTTGACATACATACATTTAAAATTGCTGATATTACTGATCAATACTTGCAAATGGTGGATAGCATGGATAAAACTAATTTGGACGGTGCTACCGACTTTCTAGTAATGGCAGCGACTCTTCTTGAAATGAAAGCCCTTGCAATGTTGCCTGTTGATGAAGTCATCGTCGATGATGATGAAGAATACCTTAATCCTGAGGATGAAATCAAGCGACTTATGATTGAGCATGAGCTATTTAAAGAAAAAGCAGAGATCATTAAAAAAAGTGAGACGCTTAATAGATTTTATCGAGAACCTTCATATGATGAAAAAGATGCAAGGCTTAGTATAAAGGGTTTTAACCTTGATAAACTAATGCAAGCATATGCTAAGGTGCTTTTCGAGTTTAGCAAAGAAGATGAAGCGATTAATATAAAACAAATCGAACGAAAACCATTCACTGTGGCAGAGCAAATGGATAAATTAATCAGTGAATTGATAACACGTAGGGAAGTTAGTTTCTTTGATATCTTTGACGAGGCAGTGTCAGTTGGCGAGATTATAAATACATTTTTAGCACTGTTGCAATTGGTAAATAGACAGTTTGCTAAAATAATGCAAGTCGAGTTGTTAAGTGATATTATTATCGGTGTGAGTGATAATTGTGACGTAAATACTTTTGATTATAATACTCTTGCTTCGGCAAATAAGGAGGATGGTTTTGATGAAAAATTTGACTGAAATACTTGAAGCAATATTATTTGCATCGGGATCAAGTAGGAAAAAGTCTGATATACTAGCACTTCTTCCTGAAGTAAAAAAAGCTGACTTTGATAAGAGCATTATAAAACTTCAAGAAAAATACTCGGGTGAGTCGGGTATCCAATTGCTTGAGTTTAATGGTAAAATTCAACTGTCTTCAAATACTGAATACGGTACAATTTTAGCTGAAGTATTGACACCTCTTAAGGAAAAAGAACTATCAAGGACACTTTTAGAAGTGTTATCTATAATCGCGTATAAGCAACCTATCACAAGAACGGAGCTAGAGAAAATCAAATCTACTTCTGCTGATTATGCTATAGGTATATTGCTTAAAGTTAATCTTATAGAAGTAGTTGGACGAAAAGATGCAGTAGGTAGACCGGTATTATATGGTACTACTGATGAATTTTTAAAAAAATTTCAACTTAGACATATTGAGGAATTACCTGATTATCAGACAGTTATTACTATGCTTGAAGAGATGGGAGTATTTAACAAATCTCAAGTTGAGCTATATAGAAGTGTTGAATTTGATGAAACTAAATGGTCTGGTGGTGTTCCTGATGAAGATTCAACCGAAAGGGATAATAAACTTGATATGATAAATAAAAACTTTATTGATTCTAATATTATTGATGAAATTTTAAGCGAAGAAGAAGAACTTCCTGATTTCTTATTAGGTGAAGAAAATATACAAGTAACTGAGTAATACATAAATAATATTTTTTTTAATTAAAACTTAATAGCATAAAATTTAACAATATTTGCACACTAGTAGTATGATTATGATATTATTAGTGTGCATTTTGCTTTTTGGTGTTGATATACGAATTGATTTTGATGATAAAAATATGGTTGCTATATTGAGCGTCTATATATTTGGTAGAATAAGGGTAGTTTATTCTAGATTTATGCTTTACAACTCAAATATCTATTGGAAAATCAATAATAGACCATATCGAAAATTATCATTAGCGGAAAAAAATAAGCAATTTCAATATATAACAAAAAAGAAGATAACTATAGAAAAACTCAATGTTATCGCGATTTACTCAGATGATGATGATGCTATCGCTCCGCTTAGAGTTATATCAATAGTATCAATTTTATCAGATATCTTGTATGTAGTAGATAATGATTATTTTGATATAAAAACGTATTCACGAAGTATATTACCTAAATTTAATGATAATTCAGTTAAATTCCATATATTTGTAAAAATAAAATTTGGAATATTATCTCTGATTTACAACATAATAATATCGAAGATATACAGTAGAAGGAGGGTTAAACATGCAATTGGATAATTTAATTGATAATACTATAGATAATTTAAAAAATGTCATTAATACAAGTAATGTTATTGGCAAACCAATAGAGATAAATGGCAAAACAGTAGTTCCGGTGTCAAAAGTAACTTTTGGGTTTGTAACTGGTGGTGCTGAGTACGCTATGGAAAAAAATGATGCGAAAGAGATGCCTTATGCTAGCGGAAGCGGAGGTGGGGTTAATATAGTACCTATAGGATTTTTAATGTGTGAGAATGATGACTACAAGTTTATTAAGGTATCAAAAAACGATGGAGAGGATAAATGGACGGAATTAATAGAAGCAAGTATTCGTATGGTAAAAGACAAAAAAAAGCGATAATATTTATATTAAGTTTAGTGATTATACTATCTAGTATCTCGGTATTAGTATTTAATTATAGCTTTATAAATGTAAATAAAGGAATGAATATGGATCCTAATATGATAAATAATGTATCGGCAGTAAATAATAATAGTAGATCTAGCAGTATAGTGATAGAAGGTAGTACTGGAACTGTAATAGATGGTGTTAATATCGATACAAGGCTCCCTATGGCGTCTACAACTAAAATTATGACTGCATATCTAGCGGTCACCTCAGGTAGGCTTGAGGAGTACGTGACAACGCCAGAATATGCTACAAGGGTTGAGGGATCAAGTATATATCTTAAAGCTGGAGAAGAATTGAAACTTATTGACTTAGTATATGGTTTGATGCTTAGGTCAGGCAATGATAGTGCAGTTACTATTGCACATTTTCTTGCAGGGTCAGTAGAAAATTTTGCAGGCAAGATGAATGATAAGGTAAAAGAATTAGGACTTGAAAATACGAATTTTGTAAATCCGCATGGATTACATGATGACAACCATTATACAAGTGCTAGTGACCTTGCTATAATAACTAAAAATGCACTTGATAATGATGTTTTTAGGACGGTTTCAGTAACTAAATCGCATAGATGTGCAAATAGTGATGGAGATGTGAAAGTATTTGTAAATAAAAACAAGTTACTAACTGCTTATCCTGATTGTATAGGCGTTAAGACAGGTTATACTAAGGCTGCTGGTAGATGTCTAGTGTCGGCAAGTGAAAGAAATGGTGTAAGAGCTATTTGCGTTGTTCTAAATTGCCCAGACATGTGGCAGGAAAGTAGATGTTATTTAGAACAAGCGCAAAATAGTTGTAGTAATATTAATATCGCTAGTAAAGGTCAAGTTATAGAGACAGTAAAAACGCATAATGATCAGTTATTAAATGCTGTTCTTCATGAAGATATTAACTTGATAATATTTAGAAATAAATCATACAATATCAATTATTCTATTAAATATGACGATGATTTAGAGAAATCAGTAGTAAATGATGAAAAAATTGGAATAATTTTAATATTTGACGGTAAACACTTGCTTTTTGAGCGAAATATCTATAATATGATTATATAAGATAGTTTAATAATAAATATTAGAGGAGTCCGAAATTGTTTCGGGTATTGATATGGCAAAAATTTCAAGATTAAATAAATATTTAGCAGAGTCTGGTGTTGCATCACGTCGTGGTGCAGATCAGATTATTGCTGATGGTAGAGTAAAAGTAAATGGTGTAGTAGTAAAGGAATTAGGTTCTAAAATAGAGTCTTTTAATGATACTGTTATGGTAGATGATGTTATTGTGAAAGCTGTAACTCGTGATGTTGTTGTTATGTTTAATAAGCCTAAAGGTTGTATTACTTCTGCAAACGATGAGTTTGGTCGCAAAACCATTTTCGATTATGTCAAAATTGATACGCCTAGACTGTTTCCAGTTGGTAGGTTAGATTTTGAGACTGAGGGATTGTTACTTCTTACTAACAATGGTGATTTATCTAATAAACTTATGCACCCTAGTTCTGAGGTATCTAAAACTTACTTGGTTAAAGTAGAAGGTGAGATGCCTGAGCATAAATTAGCTCAGCTTAGAAAAGGTGTTGAGATAGATGGTCAAGCTACTAAGAGAAGTAAAGTTAAACTTATCGAGTATGTTGATGGTATTTCAAGATTACAAGTTACTATCTCAGAGGGTAGAAATAGACAAGTTCGTAAAATGTTCGAAGTAATCGATCGTGAAGTTATATTTCTAAAGAGAGTAGCTGTAGGTGACTTAAAACTAGGTGGTTTATCACGTGGTGGTCATAGATATTTAAGTGATTATGAAATTTCTTATCTAAAGAATCTATAAGCAAAATCTATATTTTCATGACATAGAAGTTATTTATATAAAATCAATACTAAATATATTATATTATGTCAAAAGGTATAGGATAATCTATATATAATAAATTAAAAGGCACTCATCTTATGATGAGTGCCTTTTTAGTATTATTCATTATATTTGTAATCAAAATATAATTGATATGTATGTGTTAACCTACATGATAACGTTTGCATTTGTATAAAATAGAATATACACCAACACCTATTGGCATTAATAGTAAACTTACTAACGGTATAATGATAGTTGGTATAAGCTCTACAGGATTAGAAGTGTCAATTTTTATTATAAAGAATGCAACTAATATGATAACCACCGTTAATGCAATTAATATTATGCACGATACTAGTAGTGTATTACCAGCTACAAATGAAGTTCGTTTTCTTCTTACGGGTGAATATTTCCATAATAAGAAACATGATATAGGTAAAACTGAACCAATGCCCATAAATCCTAATGTCCAGTAAAGATTAATACCTTTTGTTGACGCTGAAAAATATGAGATAAGCAAAAATGATATAAATAAACCGTACATTATAAGTGACCAGTCACGTAAAACACTATTGCTATAATAGAACTTACCGCTATAGAAGTTAATTGTGCTGTTTCTATAGTGAGGTTTTAACTTAATATTTTTAGAAGCTAAAACTGATTTTAAGTCGGTCATAGTCATTTCACTCATGTTTTTATCAGAAGTATAAGTTTTCTCCGCGTAATTATATTGCTTGTAATCATTTTTAGGAGCAGTAACTGTGTCTTCATTTATTTCGATGATTTTATCAGTAGAGTACATGTCTCCGAATGTATCCATGTAGTCGACGCAGTCATCAATATATAACTCTTCTTCTTTAGACGCTTTCATGAATATATTGTCATTTAACTTGCCTGGTTGTACTTCGTCATAATCATACTGTTTATATTCAGCATTAATATTTGGAGTAGAAGAGTAGTTTTCAGCTTTGAAATCGTACTCTGCTGAGTATGTTTCATTATGCAAGTTATCCTGAGTAGAATTATTATCAGATGGCTGTGATATATCATTATAAAATTGATATTCGTTATTAGTGTTTAGATCTTTAGCCATAATTTCATCGAAATCACTATCGGTATAATTATCAATCATAGTATCATTAAATGAATTAACTGTATTAACATCATTTTCATCATCTAGGTCAGGAGGGCATTCACTTGTAGTATCGTAATCAGATGAACTATTGTTATCTAATGTGCTATTATTATCAGTAATTTCGTCGCTTGCAATTTCTTGATCACATGAGTATTCCTCATACGTATCCTCGCATTTTGGCTTTTCATAAAACTGAGTATAAACCTCATTGTTATTGTCTGATACTGAATTAGAAGTATCATCATTAGCTTTATCATTGATAATAGTAATAGTTTCTGGCTCGAATTCTTCAGCTACTAAGTCAGTTGCGTCCTCTTTAATAAATACTTTCTTTTCTACTTCTATATATTTAATGATAATAGTAGGTTCAACTTCTTTTCTCTCACGTTTAGTAGATGGCCTAAACTCCGATGTATTAAACGGAGGTATGCTTTCTTTATCAAATTCTTTATTTGATAATAATTTGTCTATAATAGTCCTAGAAAACTCCCATTGTTTTTGGTCTGTTTCTAGCATATTGCACCCTTGATCGGTGAGTTTATAATAAGTTCTATTAGCACCTTTGGTTTCTGATCCTGGATATGACGATATATATCCTTGCTTTTCCAAACGTTTTAAGCTACTATATAATGTAGGTTGTTTAAGCGAGTAAAGTTCATCACTTAAGCTCTTGATTTCATTAAGCATTTCAAGTCCATATTTGTCGCCCTGCTGTAATGTTCTAAGTATGATAGTGTCCATATGTCCACGTATTAATTCGATATTAGAATTTTCCAAAGTATATATACCTCCTTTAATTTATTTGTATATTTTTATTTTACTATATTTATCATAATAAGTCAATACTATTAGAGTATGATTATTATAAAAAAGAGTGTAATTCATAATTATGTAAGCTGTATTTCACGATAGAGCACCAAATACACGGTGATTAAAATAGTATAACAACGGATAATAGTATATTGTATAGAGCGTGAAGCTGTGCTTATAAATAAACAAATAGTCTTAATTATAATTGATTTTTTATCATAATATATAAAATTTAACGCGGAGTAATGGCAAATTCGTATAAATACAACCATATTTATCTATCATAACTATTCGCAAAAGAATAGTTTTGCGAATAGATATGGTATTTTAATCAATTTTTATATCATTATCTTACTAAAAACTTGCAAGTATTATGTTTTATGGTATATTTGATAATACTTTATATTTTAACAAATAAAACAATGCAATAGTATTATTTAATTAAATCTTATATAATCTATTGTAATAATAAATTATATATGGTATTATGTATCTATGAGTAAAAGTAATTTTTTTGATGAGAGAACTGAAAAAACTGAATATGTTCTAAAAGAATTTCTACAAGATCTACCTTATTTTGTGGAAGAGTTTTTTATTGGAATACAATCTACTACATCATCATTAACTAGACTTGGATACGCTACTGATTTGAGAATATTTTTTAATTTCTTATATACAGAGATAAGAAAATTTCAAGGTTTAGATTTTGAGACGTTTACTATATCTAAGTTAAGATTAGTTGAGGCTTACGATATAGAAAAGTTTATCAGCTACTTAACCAGTTATGATTATAATGGAAAGCATTACAAAAATTCGCTTACTACAAAGTCTAGAAAACTTGCAACTATTAGGAGCATGTTTAAATACTACTATAATAAAAATAAACTTGATGGTAATATCGCAACTAAAGTTTCTATGCCTAAGGTGCATGAAAAAAATATCGTCAGGCTTGAAGGCGATGAAGTTTTTAATATTGTTAATGAAGCTGAAACTGGAAAAGATTTTACTAATAGACAAAAGGCTTATCATGATAATACAAAGGTACGTGATACTGCAATAATATTACTATTTTTAGGTACTGGAATTAGAATAAGTGAGCTAGTTGGTATAGATATAAACGATGTTGATTTTTATACCATGTCATTTAAGGTCACAAGAAAAGGTGGAAATCAAAGCATACTTTATTTTAATAACGATGTGTCCATTGCTCTACTTGAATACTTTGAATTGCGTGTTTTAATTGATGCCGAAGGTATCAATATGGATGCATTTTTCCTTAGCTTGCAAAAAAGAAGAATTTCTGTTCGTGCGGTAGAAAACCTTGTTAAGAAATACGCTAAACTAATCTCACCGCTTAAAAATATCTCTCCACACAAACTAAGAAGTACATTTGGCACTAATTTGTATCGAGAAACCAAAGATATATACGTTGTCGCCGAGTTATTGGGACATAAGGATGTCAATGTGACCAAAAAACATTACGCTGATATTGGTGAGGATATAAAGAAAGAAGCATCTAAAAAAGTAGTTGTAAGAGCCAATCCTATCGTACTAGATGAAGAATAATCTTAGTTGTAGATGTTTAAATCATATTAATATTTATACTTATGTGTATTGTATAATATATAAAAATATATAATGATTATCAAAATTCAAAATCTATATGTTTTAGAAAATTTTAAGATTTATCAATTTAATATAAAATAAAAAACGCGACTTGTCGCGTTTTTTTTGTATTTATTATATATATTATTGAGATTTAGTTAGATTATTGCTAATGTATAATATTTTATAAAAGATCAGCTAAACAGTACATTGTAGCAAGTTTTACATGTTCATAAGTTAGCCCACCTTGCACATATGCGATATATGGCTCACGTATTGGAGAGTCGGCAGATAACTCAATGCTTGCACCTTGCACAAATGTACCAGCCGCCATGATAACTTCATTATCGTAGCCTGGCATTGACCAAGGTATAGGAAGAACATTACTATCTACAGGAGATGCTTTTTGTATTGATTGAATAAATCTTATTAATTGATCAGCTGTATCGAATTTTATAGATCTAATGATATCATTGCAATTATCTGTAGGAGAAGGCATAACTTGATAACCTAAATCCTCAAAGACCTGTCCCATTAGTGCACTGCCTTTGACAGCATTAATTGCGGTCGTTGGAGCCAGGAATATACCTTGATAAAACTGCATGTAACCAGCTGCATATGACCCTACTTCCATACCAATTGATGGAGCAATTAGTCTATATGCTACTTGGTCTACCCACTCAGTATTGCCAGCTATATATCCTCCAGTTGGGGCTATGCCACCACCTGGATTTTTAATAAGAGATCCTACCATTAGATCAGCACCGACGTCAGTTGGCTCTATAGTATCCATAAATTCCCCGTAGCAATTATCTACCATAATAACAGTATCTTTATCAATGCTCTTGATATGTTTTATAGCCTCACCTATTTGCTCTACACTTAGCGCATCTCTCCACTCATAACCTCTTGATCTGCCTATGAAAGCAAGTTTGTATTTTTCTTTAGAGAATTTGTCACTTATAGCATTTAAGTCGATTTTTTCATTGCTTAACTCTATTTGATCATATCCTACACCAAAATCTTTAAGTGAACCTATATTATCACCACCAATCACTGACCTTAGCGTATCGTACGGTGCACCAGTTATACATATCATCTTATCATTTGGACGTAATACTCCAAATAAAGCAACAGTAAGTGCGTGCGTTCCCGATGCGATAAGTGGAGACACTATAGCCTTTTCAGCATGGAAAATATCTGCAAACAGACTACAAAGTGTATCTCTGCCTATATCATCGTATCCATATCCTGATGTTTGACTCATGTGTCTAGACGCTACATTATTGCTTTGAAACGCCTCTAGTACTTTTTTTTGGTTTAAAAACGCTATTTTATCTAAGTTTTTGAAATGCTGAGTAAGTTTTATCTCAGCATTATTAACTATATCGTATATTTTTTCACTAAAATCCATGTTATCTCCTATATTTTAAAATACATTCCTCGGGTGACAAAAAGTCAGCAAATTTGTATCTTTTAAACCATGTTATTTGTCTTTTTGCATAATTTCTAGAGTTTTGCTTTATAATAGAAGCTACTTCAACAATAGTCATTACACCATCAAAATAGCTTGAAAACTCTTTGTAACCTATTGCTTGCATGCTTTGCATGTTGAAGTTGTATCCATCACTTAGTAGTTTTTTTATCTCATCTACTAGTCCATTTGCGATCATCTCATCTACTCTAAAGTCAATTCGCTCATACAATTGTTCTCGATCTAGAGTTAATATATTCATATCTACATCATATTGCAACTGCTTTACTTTTGCGTTCTCGGATTTTGTCTTGCCAGTAATTCTAAAAATTTCTAAAGCTCTTAGCAGTCTTCTAGTATTGTTAGGGTGAATTTTTTCAGCGTCAATTGGGTCAATTTTTATTAATTCCTCGTGCAATGCAATGGCACCCTTATCTAATAATTCTTGCTCTAACTCAGCTCTCAAAACATCATTTGACTGAACTCCGCCCAAAGTAAATGGATAGATTAAACTTTCGACATATAAACCTGTACCACCAACAATAATAACTGATTTACCTCTTGTTATTATATCAGTAATTAGATCCTTGGTAGCAGAAATATAATCAGAAACACTATAACTATCTCTAGGGTCAATAATGCTTACCATATGATGCATAATACCGTCCATTTCAGAGGTTGTTACTTTTGCCGTACCTATATCCATTTTGCTATAAATCTGCATAGAATCGGCACATATGATCTCCGCATTTAATTGCTTTGCTATACTAACTGATGTACTAGTTTTTCCTGATGCTGTAGCCCCTGCAATTATAATTATTTTTTCCATTTCCACCTCTAATAATTGATATTTTACTTTTCATAATGTAATCTAATGTTATAAAATACGTTTAAATAACTTGTCAATATCCTTTCTAGTGATCCTAATTATAGTAGGACGACCATGAGGACATTGGCAAGGATTATTGTCTTCAATTTGTTTAATTAAAGCACCGATTTGAATGCTATTTAATGCCTGACCCGCTTTAATCGCTGCCTTGCATGCTGACATTGCAATACTCTCTTCTAGTAAATTAGTAATGCTAATATCTTGAAGAGAATTTTTATCCTCTATAAGGTAATCTATAAAGCTAACAGCATTGAAATTTGGCAATATAGTAGGTAAACCTGTGATTTTAATGTTACTAGTGCCATGTGACTCTAGTAATAGACCGATTGCTTCTAATTGATCAGAAATACTCAATATGTAATCTGCATCTACAGCCGATAGATTAATGATTTGAGGAGCGATAACGTGTTGGGAGCCTATTGCTCTATTGCTAATCTTGTATAATAAGTTGTCGTAAAGAAGTCTTTCATGTGCTGCATGCTGATCTATTAGATACAACCCAGTACCCTTTTCTACTAATAAATAAGTATTGAAGACTTGACCTAAAATATTGTATTTTTCCGTATTTAAATCAATTTCTATATCGTCAAATATACTTGATTGTATGTTGTTTACTTTTTTGATGACGCTACTACCGTATGAATTATCTCTCACGCTATTATTTAATATAGGAATAATAGGACTTGTAATAGTATTTTGTGCCTTTAAATTTTTAATCTTTTCTATAGAGTCACTAATATTGCAAGTAATATTATCATCTTGTTTGACTGGCTTAGTATATGGTTCATTATGATTAACATCACTGTGGTTTTCTACAATTTGAGTGCTAGCTTCTGTTATAATATTTGTATTAATATTACCTATTTCTTTGATTATGCTATTAAAACTATTAAACTTGCTTGTGTTTTCAGTGATATTATTACTTTTAATTAGAGTATCACTAGCAATTAAGTTTGTTTGCGATATATTATTTGAATCGGCAATATAATTTAATTTATTCGTAACTAGCGGTGTTTTGTCTTGAGTATACTTCATGTTATCAGACATGTCAAATATCTTATTGCAAGTATTAAGTGCGTATTCTACACCTCTTAATACTGCGGAAAATACAGCTTTGCTTTCATAGAATCTTACGTCCGTCTTGCTAGGCGTGACATTAACATCTAAAGCGTCAAAAGGCATAACTATATCAAGAATAAATATAGGAAAATTACGCTTCATAAGTCTGTTGCCGTATGCTTTTGCTACGGCAGTAGTTATAGTAATATTCTCGATTAATCTACCATTAATTATAGTTGTTTGGAAGTTTCTATTTGATCTTGTAACCTCTGGATTACTTATATAACCTTTTATATTCAATCCATGAGCATTATGCTCAAAGTTAATAAGTCCTTTTGTTATTGGAGTAGGATAAACTGAGTAAATAGCACTCTCTAAACCTTTTCCATCGGAGCTATATATCAATTTATTATCCGCAAAATACTTGAATGATACATCGGAATTAGATAGTATCAATCCTATGATTATACCAGTAATATCCGATTCTTCACTTTTTGCTCTTTTTAGAAACTTTTGCCTTGCTGGTGTATTGAAGAATAAATTTCTTATAACTATATTTGTGCCAGTATTTCTGTCTATTTTGTCGTGCTTTATCTTCACCCCGCCACGTAATTCTATAAAAGTACCCGTGCTTTCGTGATCGGTTTTGGTAGATAACTCTACATTTGAAACGGATGATATAGACGCAAGTGCTTCACCCCTAAATCCAAGTGTTGACATATCCTCTAAGTCTTCATAGCTTGAAACTTTTGATGTTGCATGAGGCAAAAATGCCGTAGTTACACAATCTTGATCAATACCACAGCCATTATCCGTAATACTGATACTTGTAATACCACCGTCTTCGATTTCTATCTGTATCATATTAGCACCAGCATCAATACTGTTTTCTACTAATTCTTTGACTACACTTTTTGGTCTTTCGACTACTTCTCCAGCTGATATTCTATTATAAACATCACTTGTAAGGACATTAATTTTTGCCATTTTTAATCCTCCTTAACATTTCTTTTAGGTTCGATAACTCCATAAATGCTTGCATTGGTGTAATGTTATCCATATCAATATCACCTAATTTATCGGTGATTTCATCGCTGATACTATTACTGAAAAAAGATAATTGTTTAGTATTATCTTTGCTGAATTTATCTATACTATTAAGCATAATACTGTTTGTATCTTTAATAATATCATTTTCTTCTAGTTTTAAGCAAATTTCGTTAGCACGATTAGTAATAATATCAGGTATACCAGCTAGTTTAGCTACCTCGATACCGAAACTTTTATTCGCACCACCGCGAGCGATTTTGTGCGTGAATACTATCTGATTGCCTAGCTCGGATACAAGTATTCTATAGTTTTTAACGCCATCTAGTAAGCCTTCTAACTCGTTTAGTTCATGATAGTGGGTACTAAACATAGTTTTTGTGTGCATTGTCTTGTTGATATGCTCGACTACTGCCCACGCTATAGATAGTCCGTCACAAGTAGAAGTACCTCTTCCGATCTCATCTAGTATAAGCAATGATTTATTAGTTGCATTTTTGATTATTGTTGCTACTTCTATCATCTCTACCATGAAAGTACTTTGTCCGAATGCGAGGTCGTCGCTGGCTCCAATACGTGTAAATATCCTATCAGTTATACTTATTTCCGCACTTTCGGCAGGTACAAAACAACCAATGTGTGCAAGCAATGTAATTATTGCTACACTTCGCATGTAAGTGCTTTTACCAGACATGTTAGGACCTGTGATTATCATCGTTCTATTATCATCATCATTTATGATAGTGTCGTTAGGTATATATTGGTTCTGTCCGATAATTTTCTCTACTACAGGATGTCTACCTTTAGTGATAGTGATAGTTTTAATGTCATTATTAATTATTGGTTTAGCAAAATTAAGCTCTCTTGCTACTTCGGAAAAAGATACTAATGCGTCAAGTGTCGCTATCGCATTTGCAGTAATTTTTAAGCTAGGTACTATTTCAAGCAAGCATTTTTTTATTTCATCAAAAATTGTTAACTCTAGTTTTAATGCTTTATCTGATGCACCCAATACTACATCTTCAAGTTGCTTTAATTCATCTGTTATATATCTCTCGGCGTTAGTAAGCGTTTGCTTGCGTACATACCTAAATGGTACTTTATCCTTAAAGCTATTAGTTATTTCAATGTAGTATCCAAATACCTTGTTATAACCTATCTTTAAAGTCTTAATCCCAGTTGCTTCTCGCTCGCGCTCTTCTATTTCGTGCTTCCAATTTTCACCATTTTCTTTTGCGTTAGTTAACTCGTCTAGATCAGCATTAAATCCTGATTTTATAAAGCCACCCTCACGTGCAAGGTTAGAACACTCCGAATCAATTGCATTGTATAAAAGTTTGGCAATTTCGCTCATTGTATCTATATTACTATTGATTTTTTTTATATGATCGGTGTTTGCTATAGTAATAATTTCTTTCAGTTTAGGTAGTGCGATTAAAGAGTCGCATAGTGCTAGCATGTCACGAGGCCCGATTGATCCGTATGCTATTTTGCCTGCAAGTCGTTCTAGATCACGCATTTTTACCAGCTCGTCAATGGCTAAACTTCGCATACTATTGTTGCTAATAAGCTCTTCTACAGAGTCAAGTCTAGCGTTAATTTTCTTGCTGTTGATTAGTGGTTGATCTATCCACTTTCTAAGCATTCTCGCACCCATATTGGTTTTAGTTTTGTCGATTACCCATAGTAATGATCCGAATTTTTTAACGTCTCGGTTGTTCTGTGTAAGCTCTAGATTTCGCCTAGTTGAGCTGTCAATAAACATAAAATTATTGTTTTTTATTACTTTGATACCATTAATATGTGATAAAGCACGTTTTTGAGTATCAGTTAAGTACTCCATAAGTCCGCCAGCACTAGAAATAATACTCTTATTACCTTCGCACTCAAATACTTGCATGCTAATAACTTTAAAAGATGTTGTAAGTTTTTTATACGCATTATTGTAGCTGAATGCACTATCAATATACATGTAGGGTCTAGGTAGTTTTCTAAGTTTCACTGATTGGATAAGATTAAGTATGTCGCAAGTTTTGCTGTCACATATGATCTCCGATGGCATTATAGTAACTAGCATATCTTCAATTAAGTTTGTGTTTGAAGAATTCAATTCAATAGCATTAAATTCGCCAGTAGAAATATCTACCCAACTAATACCTGTATTGTTATTATTAATATAAACTGATGCTAAATAATTGTTTTTATGTTCGTCTAAAATATTATCCTCTATGACTGTACCAGGAGTTATTACACGCACAACTCCTCTTTCAACCATACCTTTACCAGGGGTAGCTTCAGTCAATTGCTCACATATCGCTACTTTTTTACCTGCATTAATTAGTTTGGCAATATATCCATCTACTGCATGGAATGGTACTCCACACATTGGCGCACGCTCTTCAAGACCGCAGTCACGCCCTGTTAGCGTAAGACCGAGAATATTAGACGCTGTGACAGCGTCATCAAAAAACATTTCATAAAAGTCGCCTAATCTAAATAAAACTATTGCATCTTTATAATCTTCTTTTAATGACAAATAAAATGTCATCATTGGAGATAGTTTCTTGCTCATATTAATCCTCCTTTATAGTGCCAAATAATGCTGCTGATTGAGTTTTGGTGATTAATACATTGCGAAATTCGCCAATTAAATCTTCCCCACCTTCAAATGTTACTAGTCTGCCTGCATCAGTTCTACCGCTTACCTTTCCTATACTCTTAATGCCTTCTACCAGTACTCTAAAAGTTTTACCTTCACAGTCCTTGCTTGACTCTTTCGTTAATGAATTTTGAATCTTAATAAGTCTTTGAATTCTCTCGCTTTTCACTGCGTAAGGTATCTGAGGCATTGAAGCTGCTACAGTACCTTTTCTAACAGAGTAAATGTATGTAAATGCACTATTAAACTGAACTTCCCTAACAATATCTAGAGTATCTTCAAAGTCTTGCTCTGTTTCTCCGGGAAAACCTACCATTATATCAGTAGTAATTCCGCAGTCTGGAATGATACTTCTAATTTCTTTAATTACATTAAGGTAGTACTCTCTAGTATAACGCCTATTCATAGCCTCAAGTACATTGTTACTGCCTGACTGTATAGGTAAATGTATACTTTTACATAATGTATCGTATTTTGATATCATCTCTATTACTTTTGTGTTCAAATCCTTTGGATGTGATGTCATGAATCTAATACGATGATTGCCTGATAATTTTGCTAGCTCCTCTAGTAATGTAGAAAAATCAGGACCGTCAGGGTTATCACTGCCATAAGAATTAACATTTTGACCTAAAAGCGTTATTTCTTTGTATCCGCAATTTATTAATTCCTTTACTTCATTTATGATATCCGGCATAGATCTACTACGCTCTCTACCTCGAACATATGGCACGATACAGTAAGTGCAAAAATTATCGCATCCGTACATGATATTTACCCAAGCATTAGTGCCTGATGTTCTATAATAATCTTTTCCTTCGACTATCTCAGGTCTTTCAGATTCGTCAATAATATAAGTATGCTTCTTGTTTTCTCTAAGGTTGACAATGCTCTCTGCAAGCAAATCAATATTGCTAGTGCCTAGAATAATATCAATATGAGGATATTTTGCCCTCATAATATCTATTTTGCCTTCTTGCTGACTCATGCAACCAACAATACCTATTATAAGGTTTGGATTATTCTTTTTTTGTATTTTAAGCTCGCCAATATGACTAAATATTTTTTGTTCAGCAGTATCACGGATACAACAAGTATTAAAAATAATTACGTCATAATTTTCATGAATATTTTCATTAAATTCAGCATAGCCAAGACTACGAAGAATACTTGCGATTTTCTCCGATTCGTGTACATTCATTTGGCAGCCATAAGTGTTTATTTTGTAATTCATCTTCAACCTCTTTATTAGTCTATAATATACTATTATAATATTAAAATATAATAATATCAAGCAAATTAAGCTAATATATAATATTTTACATATATTAGCACAAAATATTGATACATGAGAGGTGAATTCTATGAAAATACTTAAGATAATTTTAATAGTATTGTTAGTTATAATATTGCTTGCTGGAGTAGGAATATTTACGTGCTACATGATTACTAAAGATGTAAAACTTGATATTGCAAAATTGGAAAGCAGACAAACTAACATAAAGTTATTAGATGATAAAGGTAGTGCGATATCTATTAAGAATAATATATACACACCTATTTCTATGATAAGCGATGACATAAGAGAAACATTTGTCGCGGTGGAAGATAAGAGATTTTATGAGCATAGCGGTATTGATACGAAAAGAATTCTATCAGCGTCGGTAAAAAATATATTTAGCTGGAGCTTTAAAGAGGGAGCATCTACTCTAACTCAACAGCTTATAAAAAATACACATTTCTCTAGTGAAAAAACTATCACTAGAAAACTAAGTGAGATAAAACTTGCACTTGAAATAGAGAGAAAATATACTAAGGATCAAATACTCGAAATGTATCTAAATGTAGTGTATTTTGGATCAGGAATATATGGTATACATGATGCCTGTATTGCATACTTTAATAAGCTACCTATAGATATAAATCTAAGTGAAGCATGTATGATAGCAGGTGTAGTAAAAAATCCAAACAAAAACTCTCCGATAAGTAACCTAGATGGTGCATTAGCTAGACAAAGTGTTGTATTTAAAATACTTGAAAATCAAGCTAAAATTAGCGAAAGTACTCTCAATAATGCTAAATTATATAACATTGTTATCAATAATGGCTTAAAAGAGAATAGTTTCAGTCATTCTTACATTAAAAATGCACTTGATGAAAGCTGTAATTTATTAGGTATAAATGAAGCAGATTTGGTACGTGATGGTTATATTATTAAGACATATTTTGATAGTAAAACACAAGAGTTTATGTATAATAAAGCTATAAATAACAGTGATATTAATGACAATTATTACACTTATTCTACTCTAAATAATACTAATTTAGGAGTATCAACTTATGTATCCAATGTGCCACTTTTAGATCATCAAATTAAAAGGCAAGCAGGATCAACGATTAAGCCATTAAGCACTTATTTACCTGCATTTGAAAAGAGAATTATATCGCCTCTCTATCAAGTATTAGATGAAAAAATAGATATAAATGGATACTCACCAAATAATTATAATGGTGTATATCATGGATATGTAAGCATATCGGATAGTATAATTCACTCATACAATATACCTGCGGTCAAGACACTTGAGCGAGTTGGAATAGATTACTCTACTGCGTTTTTATCTAAAATCGGGATTAATATTAGTGAAAAAGAAAAGAACTTATCACTTGCACTAGGCTCGAATAGTGTTAATCCACTTGAAATCGCTGGGGCGTATGCATCTATTGCAAATTATGGTAAATACCAAAAATCACATTTTGTATCAAGCATAATTGACAGCAAAGGTAACATTGTATATAATGAAAAAAATACAAATAGCACAGCCTTTAATGAAAATGACGCATTCATGATGACAGATATATTATTAAAGACATCAAAACATGGAACTGGTAGTAAATTAAATAATTTGAATTATGATATTGCTAGTAAGACTGGTACGGTTTCAGCAGGAAAAGGTGTTAACTCTGACGGATGGTGTGTAGCTTATACAACTGAGCATACAATGCTAGCATGGCATGGTGCAATGCAAAATGAAGTTTTAGACAATAAACATTCTGGAAGTAATTACCCTACTATCATGGTTAGAGAAATGGCTAACTGTATTTATACTGATAATAATCCTCCCGCTTTCACCCCGACAAGTGAAGTAATAATATGTGATATTAATAAAAAAGAATTAGAAGATAATCATATTATATTGAGACAAAATGAAGGCACTATTGATGATATAGTTAAGAGTTATTTTTATAAGGATAATTTACCTGAGTATTATTCCGATACTGATATCTCTATTCCTTTTATCGTATCAAAAAATGGTCGACATAATAAGATTGAGTTTTTATGTGAATCTGGGTGTATTTATGAAGTATACAAGACTGACTTATTTGGTAATGTGAAGCTAGTTCGCAGAATAACAGCAAATGGCGATAAAATATGCATTGTTGATGCTAATAGCATTCTATATAAAACAGATAACTACCATGTAATGAAGGCTGATATAGATATTTAATAATTATTCATATTCGGATTGGCTTTACGTCATGTTATAGTAATCTACATTATTTTACCAAATACAAATTAATAAACCAAAAAGGGCAATAGTTTTACCTATTGCCCTTTTATTTTATTAGTTTTTATAGTTTATTTTGATATCGTAGTCTTTTTTGTCATTATCAAGTATTATTTCATAAATATTAGTTTGAGAATTTATAATATTATTAACGCTCATACTCGTATCATTTGATTTTGTAATTGTTATATTTATTTCCATGTCATTTCTTTTGATATTGACTTTTATATCTCCTAGTTTTGGTATATATTTAGGGTTAATTCTTAATATATTTTCATCAAAGTTTATTCCGATAATATCTTCTATCATCACTTTATAAAACCATGAGCTACTACCCGTATACCATGTCCATCCACCTGCACCAGAAGTGTATACATCAGCACTCATTACATACGGTTCTACGTTATATTCTGGATTATTGATAGCTTTATTTATAGGATTTACCATTTGTAATACATCATAGGCTTTAACACGATCAATCATTGCTAGAGCTTTAATATACCAAGCTACAGCATGAGTATACTGTCCGCCATTCTCTCGCACTCCTGATGGATAATGAGATATATATCCATAATTTTTATTATGATTGAATGGTGGCGATAGTAGTTTTACAATGCCTTTTTGCGTGTCAATTAGCTGCGACGCATTCTCCATTGCTTTATGTGCCATTTTTTCTGGACATGCACCAGATATCACAGCAAAACTTTGGCAAATGAGGTCAATATTACATACCTCAGTATTAATTGTTCCTAACCACTCGTTATCTTTTGTATATGCTCTAGCATACCAACCATTTTGATATGCTTGTCTTATTCCTCTCTTAAGCCTTATTTTATCTTGCTTAAACTTTTCGTTTATGTCATTATCAGTATACTTGCTGAACTTTGTAATAACATGAAAGCAGAACATTGATAACCATACACTTTCACCCCGTTCTTCATCACCAATATTATTCAGTGCATCATTCCAGTCCCCTGATCCGATTAATAATATATCATGTTCGCCATATTTTAGCGAGTTATTTATCGCTCTAATGCAGTGTGATTTTATATCTTCTATTACTTCACCATCATTATATGACATATACATATCATGGACCCCAGGCTCTAAATGTCGTCCAGTTAAATAACTAGCATTTTCCTTTAAAATACTTCTATCTCCAGTTATTCTAATATACTCTGATACAACATAAGGTAAAAATAATTTATCATCACTTATCCTAGTCCTTACACCGACATTAGGATTGTGCCACCAATGCAGCACATCGCCATCTACAAATTGGCGCTTAGCACTTTGAATAATGTGATTTCGAACATAATCAGGATCGCTATATATAAAAGCAAGACAATCTTGCAACTGATCTCTAAAGCCGATAGCTCCTCCAACTTGGTAAAAGCCACATTTTCCATTTAATCTTGCTGATACGGTTTGATACATAAGTGATTTATTAAATAATACATCAAATGATTTATCATCAGTATGCACATTGATTTTGTTTAAATCATTAAAATATTCTATCATTGTGTTTTTTTCTTTTATTATATTGCCTTGATTCAAGCTCATCAATGCGGATAAGTCATTACTTATTATACAATTTATCTTTAGTTTTTGCATTGCAGGCAATGTTAATTCAATATAGTTCTCTACACCCTTTTTATTTCTTCTATACTTACTTGAATACCCGATAAATCTTTGATATACGCATTGTTTAGTATATACATTTGCGACAGTAATAGTTTCGTTATTCTTGTTTGATGCTAGCAAACCCGCACTCTCATAGTTGACGCCTAGCGCATAAGTCATAT
Organism: uncultured Clostridia bacterium; assembly: GCA_947038565.1. Lineage (GTDB taxonomy): Bacteria > Bacillota > Clostridia > Christensenellales > UBA3700 > MGBC100798. Next base: position 22,273 of record CAMQWP010000002.1, on the reverse strand, counting down.
CTAGAGACAATTCAAATATTAGATTGTCAGCACAAGTATTTTCTAGTGATACTTCAAATAGTTTGCATTTTCCATCATATAGCATGCACTCTGTTACAGAACTTTTAATATTTAGATTTTGACAGTCAAATGACGTAGAGCCTATTTTATGCTCGCAACTCGCATTTTGATATAGCTTATTTAATCGCCAAGACATATTATCTAATGATAACATTATCTTTTCACTACATTCATCTTCTAATTGATTATTGCTCCACATACTTACTTTATCATTACGACTATTCCCAAAATATGTGAAACCGCCACCATTTGTAGTGACTACAGTACCGCCGAACATGCCACAAATTACATTTGAATATGGTTTGATTGTCCGATTTTCAATTAAATATGAGTCACTTGTAAAACCGCCATCTTTCACTTTAAACAATATATCACTTTTTTCTACCATGTCCGAACTGTCAATAATTGTATTTTCAGGTTGGGTAATGGATTTTGCCGTGAATAATTCTTTACTGGAGATGTTATATAAAGAAATTGCCTCTATTCGCTTAGATAATTCGTAATTACTGATAATCAGGTATTGGCCAATATTACCATCGAATGCACTATATACTTTATTCTTTATCACATCATGATTTTTATTTCTATCATCAATATATATAATTAGTTTATGTGACATTGGTATGTCTTTTATAAATTCAATTGCTTTTGATAACGAAACTAATAAATTAGGGTTGCATTGATAACTATAGTATATTATTTTACAGTCCGATCCTGCATTAACTTCATTCATAAGATTATTATAGTCAATTTGATTCATTTCCATAAGTGCTGAATCTGTATAATTAGCTGATATTATTATGTCAGCGAGTTTCAATGCCATTTTATAATCTGCGTTTTTATCAAATAGCTTATTAACCTTAGAAATTGATTTTACTTTTGCCGATTCTATTAGATAATCAATCGAGTTTGTGCTTTCGATAAGACTAAGCTCTGATATTATCTCACTTTTGCTTTCACTGTATACTATTACTATATAATAGTTCATAGTAGACATTTCTTCATTGCTACACTTGCTATTATAGCTAAAACACGGCGTCACAACATCACCAAATGAATCATCAAATTCGTTATCATTCCATATTATTTCTTTGCTATTGATATCTATACTGTGTTGCTTATTAGTTTCAAATACTATATTCTGCAAACCAATTATTTTAATGCCTACGAATTTGTCCCCGCCATTATCTCGAGACTTTCGGTGAAATAATACAGTATTTTCATTTATTTTTTCGCTACTAATAAACATATCCGAAAAAGCAGTATGTGATATTTCGTCCATAAACGGACTAATACTTATATCCATGTATCCAACGCAATTTATATTTGTCATATCGTTTATAGTTTTATTTATTGTAAATTTGTGAACTTCGCCCTTTATACAATTGGGAATATATACTTCTTCACTTATGTTTGCACCAGTATTTGTGTACTCCAACATTGTATCCTTGAACAAATGTGTAAATTTTTCACATACCGTATTATTGTCACACCTTCTATATGAATGTGATAGACTAGCCCCGTTATTTTGAACATAGTTAATAAGTCCAGATCTTTTATCATAATTACGCATTTTTGCTATAGCATTCCCATTGACAATACTCACATTTTGTCCTGTGCTTTTTGATATATAAGTGTATGCTCCATTAGTTAGAATACCAGTTGAGCAAGCATCATCAGTTATAAGGTCCTCATGATCATTTTTATTATACGCAAAATCAGTTTTTGCTATTTTGTGAGATTTTGTAAAAATTCTTCTCTCTCCAAGTAAAAGTCTACCCCCTTGCATCTTACTGTCACACTCAAAGTGCTTCGATATGCAATTATCTCTAAGTGAATTAGCAATACTAGTTATTATCATTCCTTGATGATGTGACATATAAGAGTAAACTATATTTTTCTGTGTTGTAAAATCAACTGCTTCATAATAACCGTATTCCCCTACCATGTCTTCAGTTTTAAGAGTTCTTATGTTCTCTATTACCTTATTAGCATTAATTTGTAGGCATAGAAAAGAAGAATATGGCGATATTACACATGAATTTCTTGAATTCCTAATTGATATCTCGTTTAGACCAAATGCATGATATTGATATTTTAAATTGTTGTCAAACTGATAATATCCTGACTCTGATATACCGAATAACCCTTTGCATTTATGCCCTTTAGATATACTGATAATATTTTTTTCGGTATCTTCAAGAAGTGAGTTTTTAGGTGGTGTCATAAATATCCTTGGCATTAAATACTCAAACATTGTGCCTGACCATGACATCAAGGTATTACCTTTTAGGTTGCTAGTTTGTCTTTTAAGAGTTAGCCATGCCGCAGTATTATGCGATATTGAGGTATAAATATAATACAAAATTCTTGATTCGCTTGCTAATATATCATAGTGTCCGTTATATAATTTTTCCCCGGTATTATATGATATGAAAAACTTTTGTTGATAATTATCGTACATAAAATCAAGGTCAGTGTTTGCTATTAGATTCTCAACAATATCAATATTGTCAAGTTTATGTCTTAACATAAACTGTTTCAATGTGATTAGCGATGCTAAGAAATTACCACTATCAACTGAGGATATTACGTTTGGACTCAGTATCTGTTTTGTTTCTATATTATACCAATTGTACAGATGACCGCGATATTTTCGAAGCCTATTTACGGCAATTAACTTTGATGCAATTTTTCTGTTTGCACTTTCTATGCTTATTATACCTAATTCGTAAGCTGAAACTTCGGCAAGTAATGAAAATCCAATATTAGTAGGAGAAGTAGATATCGCGTTGCCTTTATATGGCTTGGTTTGATAATTATCTACAACAAGATCATTAATACTGCATTCTTCAAAAAATTTATAAGTCTTTTTTGCAATTTCTAATAAAAACTGTTGGTCGCAAAGTTTGATAAATTGTTTTTTATCAATTTCAGTTCCTGTAATATAAAGGGATATGATCACTGCAACATATATAGCAAAGTAGCCTAGCATAAAAGGGTTTGCATAGAAAACTGCTGACATAATAGTCGCGAAAATAACTGAAGGTAGTATCAATATAAAATAATTTATAAGAGAAGTTCCATGCTGCGAGCTTGAGAATGGCTTCCAATCAAGTTTTTTATCAGGTGTAAATATAGCAGTGAATATAAGCTGACTAATTATTACAATATTATTTATTGCATAAAATGGTAGTATTAATAGATTAATAAATGATTCTATCAATATACTAATTATGCATCTTGCAACGTATCTAGTTCGTGTTCCATTTACTGTACCCGCCAGCGCATTAAATATTCTTATAATATAATCAAGTCCAAATGCAATAATAAACGGAATAGCCATCATAAATGATTTGTAAAGTAGTGGTATCACTAGTAGTAATAACATAGCAATAGGTGAAAATGATTTTAATATATTAGATACTATTATATGATTATATGCTTTCTCTTTTTTAATAATTGTTACTGCATTATTGTCGTTCTTTATTTTTGAGCCAAGAAAGCCACCAAGTAGTAAATCACCTCTTAACCATCGATTTTTGCGTGAAGTTTCTGAATATATACTGTTTGGTGCGTCCTCATAGACGATTTCGCTTAGCATTCCTGTGTTTAATAACGAACCTTCTAATATGTCATGACTTAATATTTTTCCGGAAGGAAGTACATTATATAACTTAGTATAAAACTCATAGAGTCTAAAGATACCCTTTCCATTGAATAAACTTTTTGTCATAAGATTGTTATAAAAGTTATCTGTATTGCTATATCTATCATATCCACTATCAAAATAATACCTTTTAGAAAATAACGTATTCATAGAGTATAAGTTGTATTTTGCATTAAAAGTCATTAAATCATACTTTTTATTTAGAGGATGTAGCATAGTATTTATAGATCTCAAGATACTACCTGGTTGCAATTCATTATCACTATCAAGTGTGACAATAAATTTTGGTGAAGCAATATGTGTTCTATGAATGTATTCAAATGTATCATAATTATCACGCATTAGACTATCAGTAAGATCCATTAATGCACCACGTTTTTTCTCAAAGGCAATATATTTATTACCTGATTTCACAGGTTTTCTAATGAATAGATTTATGTCATTATATTTGTCAATAATTTGTGTAATTGTTTCTGTAAAGTCATCAAAATATTTGTGTTTTGGACTTTCACTGCTTGGGTAATCTACTAGTAAAGCAAAATTTACGTTGTTCATATTGTTACTTTCGCGTACTCTTAGTATTGCATTTGCTACTGTTTCAGCGTCGTTATCACTACCTACGAAACAAGGCATTACTACTAGCGTTTTTGCGTCATCATTTACAGTATTATTATTTAGTTTTGGTGTAGGTTTATTTATCAAAAATAATCTAAACAAGTATATTATAATAAATTCTGTAAGTGGGAGTAGTGCAAAAAACAGTGCAATACCGAAAGTAATTAACGTCCATAAACTACTAGCTCCAAATATAGATAATGCTACCGATGCAATTATATTCCCCATAAATACCATTGTAATAAATAGATTTTGTATAAATTTTGTTGATTTGTGATCTGGTGGTACACTATTTCCATCTTTAATATATGTTTTTAGTTGTCTTCTTCCCTCAAAGAAATAATATCCAAAATGTATATTATTATCGGTAGCTAACTGCATCGCATGTTTAACAACTGACTGCTCTTCGATTTTATACTTGCGACTAATAATCTCAATACTGTTGAGGTATGAGAGCCTACTATCTATATCCATCGTTGCATATATATCGTCATTTTTCATAAGCTGACTTGCATAGCTTAGACCTATTTTGTATTCTAAACTTATATTATCTTCGATATATATTAACGATTTAATGCATTTTGACATTACTCTACAGTTTTCTACTAGAGTTTTAGTAAATGAGAATTCTATATTATCTAAGTTGCCATCGTACATAGTGGCTTTATTATGATCGTCAGCTAAATAACCATTCCTACTACGCCAGTACATATATGCATCAGAAGACTGCTCTTTTTTATTAAAATTTTCTATTGATGCAAGACGTTTTGACCTTGAATAGCTTTTAGATTTTGTACATATATTAGTAATTCGCTGAATGCAAGTATAAGCAATTGCATCAGTCAATGCAAATACTTCATCTTTGTCTAGTGGTGTATATAGGTTGAAATTGTCGATTACTTCGCTAATATGTTCACATGTAAGTTGATTATCATTACTTGAAAGTAAAAAGTCGGCAACTATCAATACCCTAGCTTTACCTTTTACGCTCGGTAATAAAGCAAAGTAATTGTATTTTGTCGATGATATATTTGTTATTACTTTATAATAATTCTCATACAACCATTTTTCAAACTCGTATAAATCTTCATCATTTGCAACTTTTTTGCAGATATGTCTATATGATCTCTTGAGATTTGCTAGTAAACTTCTGGTTCTAGGAGCAGATCCGTCCATATTTGGACTGCGTAGACTAATAGCCAGATTTGCCACGTTTGATTCTATTTCACTAGTTTGCAGTTTGGCTGTAATTCGAAAAGTATATTCGCGTCGTATCGCAAGTACACCGAAAATTATCAGTAATAAACTTAATATAATAATTGCATATATCATAATATTTCACCTCTATACCATTATTATCAAATATGCTATTTATATACTTTATCATAGAAATTTTATTATGTACGTAATAATAATTGATATTTACGATTAAATATGGTATAATATTCATAGAGTTGACCAGATGATCGCATCGCAAGATGAGGAAAGTCCGAGCATCATAGGGCAAGGTGCTGGCTAATTACCAGTGAAGGCGACTTCAAGGAAAGTGCAACAGAAATAAACCGCACAGAGATGTGTAAGGATGGAAAGGCGAGGTAAGAGCTCACCACGGTCTAGGTGACTAGACTGGTTATGTAAACCCCACCCGATGCAAGAGACAATGACATATCGGTAGCCCGCCGGTCAGACAATCGCTTGAGGTTATTGGCAACAATAATCCTAGACAGATGATCATCCAATACAGAACTCGGCTTATAGGTCAATCTCTCTTAGAAAGCTACATCTATATTAGATGAAAAAATACCCCCTTCATTATTATGAAGGGGGTATTTTATATTATTATTCAAATTGTAAATATAATATGAATAATTGCGCTATATGTGGTTGTATCCTATTAAGAATAAATTAGTATATACTGTAATGATAAGATATTGTCAAATAATAATCAAAGTAATTTAGATAATTACGTCTTGTTTAGCATTAGTTATCTTAATAATCTCGATATTATTCAAACACTCATCAATCATATCAGCTAGGTTAGGTATTTTATTATATTCGCTTACAGCAGTAGCTAGTTTAGGTTTGATAACTGGGTTCTTAGGCAAGAAAACCGTACAACAATCCTCGTATGGTAATATACTAGTCTCAAAAGTCTTGATTTTTTGAGAGATTTCTATTATTTCAGTTTTATCCATATCAATAAGTGGTCTAAGGACTGGTAAATCCTTTATTCTACTGTTACTAACCGTCATAGATTCTAAAGTTTGAGATGCTACTTGACCAAGACTTTCTCCAGTAAGTAATGCCCCGCAATTTTTACGTTTTGCTAATGTTTCAGAGATTTCCATCATGATCATACGCATAACAGTTATCATAAAATCTTCTCTACAAAAATCATGTATAGACTGTTGTATTTTTGTAAAAGGCATAACAAAAAGATTAAAGTCACCGCAATATTCACTTATAATTGTAGATAAATCAACGACTTTTTGCTTTGCTAAATGACTAGTAAACGGATAGCTATGAAAATGAATTCCACAAATTTGCATGCCACGCTTTGCCATACGATAACCTGCGACTGGACTATCTATACCACCGCTTATAAGTAACATGCCTTTTCCAGCACTACCTACAGGCATGCCATCAAGCCCCTTTATAGTATTAAAATAAATATAAGATATCTTATTTTCTCTTATATCAACATTGATAACTAACTCTGGAGAATGAAGATCTACAGTCATGTTGCTATTAAGTTTTAGTATATCTCCACCTATTTCGCATGCGATCTCAGTACTTGTAAGTGGTATAGTTTTGTCAGCTCTTTTAACAGTGACCCTAAAAGTATCCGCATCAGGTAGATCATTGATAATTAGACTTGCTACTTTAGTTATATCTGTAGGCATTTTATACGCAACACTCATAGAATGTATGCCAAATACTTTAGTTAAAGTATCTAGTATTGTATCCAAATCTTGCTCGCGAAAACCCTCAACGAAATGTCGTGTTCTTGATTTTTCTATTCTACAATCATATTTTTTTATAGCATTAGCTATATTTTTTTCTAATAAATTTTCAAAATATTTTTTGTTTTTTCCTTTTAAAAATATTTCACCATATCTGATTATTATTACTTTTTCCATTTTTTTTCTCCTAGAATTAATTAGTTATACTAGTTATTTATGTTAGTTTTTTTACTCATATTAAGACATAATTTTGTGTAATTTTTTTTGAAAATTATTATAAATTCCTCAGCGTTTTTCATAGTAAAAGTGGAACTAATACTTACTCTCATCATACCCGAATGATACTTACTATCAAGACCTAGCGCTGTAGGTATTCTACCACTATTTGAGCTAGCTGAGCAAGCCGAACCAGTACCGATTATTACACCATCATCTTCCATCATATGTAATAATATCTCACCTCGGCTATCTGGTAGCGAAAAGGATAAAATATGTGTTGCACTATCCGAAACATGCGTATTTACAATGATATTAGGGTTAATTGAGAGTAATTGCTCTCTAATATATGATATAATATCCTTATTAGACTGCATATCAAGCTCCTGAAGACATCGCTCTAACGCGTAAGGCATGCTAATTATAGCTGATAAATTCTCTGTTGCAGATCGTATTCCACCTTCCTGACCTCCACCAAATATAATAGGCGATAGGTTTAATCCAGATCTAATGTATAAAGCTCCTGAACCTTTCATACCATGAAATTTATGTGCACTTATGCTATATAAATCTACTCCAAGTTTAGCTAGATTTATAGGTAGTTTTCCTACTGCTTGTACACCATCAGAGTGAAAAATTGCTCTCGGAGAATTTGCTTTAATATGTTTAGAAATAGTAGCTAAATCATTTACTGCTCCTGTCTCATTGCATACATGCATTATTGATACAAGCATAACATTTTTGTCTAGCATACCTATAAACTCTTTCATGATAATTTTACCAAAGCTATCAACTGGTATTATAACTAATTCATAACCTTGAGACTGTAATTTTTTAGCAGTATAATAAACAGCACTATGCTCTACTGCCGATATTAAAATCTTTCCACCTTTAAATTTTTTACTTCCAAGTATTGCGATATTGTCAGATTCTGTTCCGCTACCAGTCATTACTAAATTACCGCTTTTTGCTCCTAATAATTGCATAACTTTTTCTTTTGCATTATTCATATCGCGTTTTACAATAGCAGATTTAGCGTGTAATGCTGATGGATTGTAATAATTATCACATGAGTATTTTCGTATGATATCTAATATTTCACTATACATCGGAGTGGTTGCCGAGTTATCCAAATATAACATTCATTCTCCTTTCATAATACTTGCATTCATGTATTCATCTATGTTGCATATAAAGTTACCTTTATTTTTAGTTTTAATATAATATAATGGTGATGTTGAATCAGATATATTTATATAGTTTTTGCTGTGAGTTAATTCACATGAATTACTACTGCTCAATTGAACACTTGTAATATCACCTGTATTGCAATTTAAAACATTCTTAGTATATAGAATATAATGTCTTTTGATAGTGAAAATATCATTATATATTTCATACTCTATCTTACTACATAAATGTATAGCTATAATTCTAAGGAAAATACTGATCACTATAGCAAAAGAGAAATTGATCCAATATATATTGCTAATTAATATCGCTTTGACTAAATTGTATATCATAACGAAATCTAAAAACACACTTATAAGGAGTAAAATATTTCTCAGCACTGTTTGCCAAGTTTTTGATATATCATATACTAAACGATATCCCATTATTTCCTCCTTAATATCTGTAATAATAAGTTTCGATTATACTGAACTCTTAATTACCATTATTTAACCACAACTATAGTAACGCCCCATTCACCCTCACCATGCTTTCCAAGCCTGTAAGTTTGTACCCTTGGGTGTTTTTTAAAGTGGTTTTGAACTGCAATTCTAAGTGCACCTGTACCTTTTCCGTGGACAATTCTTACTTCCTTCAGTCCGGCTAGCATAGCAGTATCTAGATATTTATCTATGATGTCTAGTGCTTCATCTACTCTTTTACCTAAGACATTACACTCGACTAATACCGTTTCATTGCTAATAGGTCGACTTAGCGTTACATTAGTTTTCTTTTTGATAGGAGTAGATTTATTTACGATCTTATTAACCCTAGAATATTTTACGTTTGTAGTTATCAAACCCATTTTAATAATGTATTCACATTTTCTTGTATCGTCAGATATTATCAATGCGGTTTTGTCTAATGACTTTACATATACCATATCGCCGACTTTTATAGCTGATGTATCATACTCCATTATTTTTTCATTGTTTTCATCAGTGTAATTGATATTATTTAACTTGCTTTTAAGTTTTCTAGCCTCAAACAATCCTTCTTCAGTTGGTGCATTAGTTATTGCCTTAATCTTTTCTATAGCTTCATCTGCTTCATCTAGATAGTCTTCTAATATTCTAGACGCTTCTTTTCGCATTGTTTCGTTTAGTTTTGAACGCTCTTTTGAAATATGTTCTCTATCTAATTTTGCAACATTCAACTCTCGAAGAATCTCTATTTTCATGCTTTCAACTTCTGCAAGAGTTGCTTCCGCTTCACGGCGTGCTTTCTCTGCGGATAACACTATTGCGTCAAATTCTATTTTATCATCACTAAGTAATGATTTAGCTTTATTTATAATAGTAGACTTTAATCCTAGTCTACTTGCAATCTCTATAGCATTGGAGCTACCGGTTGACCCTAAAAGAAGTTTGTAAGTAGGCTCAAAAGTAATAGGATCAAAATCCATAGAAGAAGTTGATGTCATGTCGTGAGTTAATGCAAATTCTTTCATTTGCTGATAGTGGGTAGTAATAATACTTGTCGCACCACGTTCAATAAATTCTTCAGTAGCGGCAATTGCGAGGCTAGCACCTTCTATAGGATCAGTTCCCGCTCCTAGCTCATCTAATAAAACTAAAGAATTATGATCGCAGTTTTCAGTTATATTAATTATATTTACCATATGTGAACTGAATGTAGACAAACTATTCTCAATACTCTGCTCATCGCCTATATCACAAAATATACTTGAGAAATAAGCTATCTTACTACCATATTCGCAAGGTGGGAACATTCCGCACATACTCATAATAGAGAACAATCCTACTATCTTAAGTGTAACTGTCTTACCACCAGTATTAGGGCCTGTTATCATCAGTACTTTCTTGCCCTCATCTATCCTAACAGTAACTGGCACAACTTTTTTAGGGTCAATCAACGGATGTTTGCCTTTAATAATATCAATAATACCGTCTGTATTCAATATAGGACGCTCTGCACCCATTTTATGCGCATATAAAGCCTTTGCAAATATTGTATCAAGTAATGTCAATACTTCGAAATTGTTCTTTATATTGTCCGCATCGGAGCCAACTCTAATAGTAAATGCTTTTAAAATCTTTTCAATTTCGTAACTTTCACTAATTTTAAGTGAAGCAATTTCATTGTTTAGTTGTACGATCTGAAAAGGTTCTATAAATACTGTAGCACCACTTGCCGATTGATCATGTATAAGTCCTGGGATATTATTTTTATATTCGCTCCTAACAGGTATAACATATCTATTGTTACGAATGGTAACAATAGCATCTTGTAAAAACTTGTTATAGGCAGAACTAGTAGTGTACATAGTAAGTTTGTTTTTGATATTGATATTGCATCTTGTAATGGTTGAACGAATTCGCCTTAATTCCATAGACGCATTGTCCGCAACATCATTTTCACTAAGTATGCATTTATAAATCTCGTCTTCTAGCATATGGTCAGAATACAATTTATTTGCATAATCTTTGATAAGCGGTATTTCTCCTGACGCAACATTGGATATACTTTCCGATACATTGCGTGATATCTTCATGACTCTAGCTACTTTTAGTAAATCACCCATTGACAGCATAATTGTTTTATCTGCCATCTCTAATATTTCGGATATATCGTCAAATGAAAAGTCTGGTGACTCTGCATATTCGTATAATATTTTATCCGCTTCTGAAGTTTCATCTAGTAACATTATAGATTGCTTGATATTTTCAGCGGGCAAAAGCTCAGTTAGTCGCTTTTTACCACTAGCTGATACTGCATGTTTTGATAATAATAATCTAATCTTATCAAACTCGAGCGATAATATCGTTTTATTTGAAATCATTTAACACCTCTATAATATATCTGTATTAACTTTATTTTACACTATTGTCATGTTTTTTGCAAGTACTAAACGTCAAAATTTTATTTATAATTGCATTGTCTATATTAGCAAGATTGTATAATTTACTGTAATTATTATAATTATTGTCGCTAATAATGTTAGTTATAACACTGTTGTACATAGTAAAATAACAATTTACAGTCTTATCTCTATCTAGTGGGTACTCGCCGTACATGTCTTTTAATTTGAAAGGCTTGTATAAACATTTGTTGCAATTGCACCCTGTTATATTTATAATAGGACAATGAGCAAGGGTCATAACTGGTAGTCTTCCGTAAGAATATACTGCAATACTATTGTTGATTGAAATCATATCATTAACTTCACGTGCTGATAATTCAACGCTAGGAATATAACTCGTAAGCCCTAATCCTGACGCGTGTACATTGTTAAATATATTTAGACCTATACCGCCTAATACAATTCTATTTTGAAGATAAGCCACTTCAAGAGCGTAAATATTCTCTGCGTATATCCCGACATTGTCAGGAATAGAAGAAAATCTTTCAAGTATCATATTTAGATCGTTGCTCATAGCCATCTTAGGAAGTTTAATATATACATTTCTATCAATATTTGATAACTTATTGCTTAATTTGTCGTATTCGGTAAGATCTACAATATAATCTACATTAGTATCTATTAATCTGTCTATTACTGATATAGTAGGGCTTTGGATAATATTATTCGATATACTTTTACATAACAAATTGTATCCGATTATATCTTTATATAAGATCTCACTTCTACTATCTTTGTGTAATTCATCATATATTAATTCGACTAATGCCCGTCTTGCGTTATTAAGTACACTTTTAGGCATGAATATGTCACCATTAATATTGATATTAATATCTTTTAATACAAAGTCTGTATCGCCTAATTTTGATAGTGCACTTCTCACATTTTCAGCTGTCATTGGTGAGTTTTTGGCAATTGTTAAAGAGGTATTATCAGTGTAATTTATTGTTTTGCCTGATATGATTGCAGTAATATTAATTCCGTCAACTATGCAAAATGATGCTGTAATATTTACAGGAACTTTTGGATTGGATTTTGATAATATTTTTGACGATAGTGTTTTATCGTTTGTAATATGTATGGTATCTCCGCTCATGTAATTTCTTTTAGAGTAAATTAAATACTCATCTTTCTCGGAAGATATTATACTTACTTCTAAACCTCCAACTTCCTTGCCATTGCGGAATATTTTCAGTCCATCACCGTTTACAAATGCATGATTACTTGATATTTTAAGCTTATAGCTATCGCCTTTGAATGCATTGCAAGAAATTACGCTACCAACAAACTCGCCCATATGACCTTGTAAGGACTTGTACATTATATCTTTTTTTGCTGAAAATGCGTAACCACTACTAAAACCGCCTCTATTATAAACACGCTTAAGCTCGCTAGTATCAACTTTTGTTAATTTTTGACCATTTAATATTTTAGCATATTTTGAGCAAGTAAGCCCAACATATTCTGGAGATTTCATTCTGCCTTCTATCTTCAAACTATCTACGCCACTACTAACTAGTTGATGAATATCATTCGTCAAGCACTGATCTTTAGGTGATAACATGTATCCTTTTGTACCAGTTAGTGACTCAGTATATTCTTTTCTACAAGGCTGTAGACATCCGCCTCGATTACCACTATTACCAGTAGTAACACTAGAGAATAAACAACCACCAGAGAACGATACACATATCGCACCATGTACAAAATATTCTATTTCTAGATTAGTATTCTGTTTTATTTGCTTGATTTCCTCTAGTCCACATTCCCTAGATAGCACAACTCTAGTAAATCCAAGTCTTTCTATAAATTTTGCACCATAAAGATTATGAATACCCATTTGAGTACTTGCATGTAACTGTATGTGTGGTGCTAGTTTTTTCGCTATAGGAAGTATTGCAAGATCAGTTATTATAAAAGCGTCAACACCAGCATTTTCACAAGCGATGACTATATCGTCAAGCTGACTTAACTCGTTTTGTTTAATACTAGTATTTAAAGTAACATATACTTTAACATTGTGAATGTGACAATAATTAGTCCATTCACTGATGTTATCATTAGTAAAGTTATCAGCTTTCATTCTTGCATTAAAGTTTGATAAACCTAAATAAACGGCATTAGCCCCGCCTGTTACAGCGGAGCGTAATGACTCTATATTCCCACATGGCGCTAATATTTCTACCATATTACCTAAGTTTTGCTTGTAGTTCTTTATCAAGCATTTTGATGATTTTATTAGTTTTAGTGCTGATTTCATCGTCCGTCAAAGTCTTATCTATGGACGTGAATTCTAGGCTGATCGCAACTGACTTAAAGCCTTTCTCAATACCCTTTCCGCGATAAATATCGAATATTTCTATGTTAGAAAGCAGTTTGCCTGCGTATTTAGTTGCTACTGAAAGTAACTGTTCTGCAGATATTTTCTCTTCTACTACTACCGCTAGATCACGGCTCACGGTAGGGAATTTTGGAATAGCCTTGAAAGTGTAGCTATTGTCATACTTATCATTAAGCATGTCAATATTTAACTCAGCAATAAATACTTTTGTCTTAATATCATAGTTTTTAGCAATATCAGGACGAACCTCGCCAAAAGTAGCAACGATATCACCATCAACTACTACATCAGCACTTATACCAGGATGAAGGTATGAAGTATTAGGTCTTGAGTACGTTGCTGTTACACCATAATAGCCAATTATATTTTCTATTATACCCTTTATTGAGTAAAAATCCTCGCCTTCGCCGATAATACCTAAAGTTAATTTTTGTGTTTCTATAGGCTGTTCAGTAAGCGGAAGTGACTTTGGTTGGTATACACTAGCGAACTCAAACAATCTAGCGGATCTATTACCACGATTAATATTTTTAGCTAACATTTCTATCATGCTATGGCTAAGAGTGGTACGCATTATTGACATATCCTCACCTAGAGGATTAAGCAATGTTACTACATCACGAAGTTTATCATCTGATGGTAATTGTAACATATCAAACATTTTAGGGCTGATGAATGAATACGAATAAGTTTCATTCATGCCTTCACCTACTAGAAGTGCTTTAACATTGTCAATATTCATAAGACCAACGCTTTTTCCACCAATAGTTTGCTTGCCGTTATCAATAAGTGCACAAGTGATATAATCATATCCATAAAGTCTTATTATTTCTTCTGCTAGATCATTTGCATTCTCTATATCTTCTCGATATAGGGGTGATGTACACACAAGGTTTTCACCGTCAACAACCGTCATGATTTGCAATGAGTTTAATATACGCACCATATCATCAGTAGGAACTATAATGCCTAAAATGTCATTTATCTTCTTGTAAGGCACTACTACTACTTTAGGCTCTAAACTTGCTGATACAACATCAATTACACCTTCACAAACATCACCACTACCAGTTGACGCTATTAATTGAAGAGCACGATTCATGCCTAATTCTTGTGATGCGAAATCAATTCCACGCTCAAATCTTGTAGATGAATCAGTACGAACATTTATCTTGCGACTAGTTCTACGTATGCTATCTCTAGCAAATCTCGCTGATTCAAATACTATATCTGTAGTATTACTTGATATGCTACTACCTGCACCACCCATAACTCCAGCAATTGCTGAAGGTGAATCGCTATCAGATATAACACACATAGTATCGTCTAAAGTATACTCTTTATTATCTAGTAGAGTTATAGTCTCACCATTTTTTGCAGACCTTACATTTATTTCATTACCGCCTATTAGCTTGTAATCAAAAGCATGCATTGGTTGACCAATCTCTATTAGAACATAATTAGTTATATCTACTATGTTATTAATAGGTCTAAGTCCAACTGCTTTAAGTCTGCGTTGAATGTATAATGGAGAGTCTTTTATCACTATATTTTTGACCATGCTCGCCATATATCTAGGGCAAAACTGTTCATTCTCTACATTTACTTTCACATTATCATTAATATTAAAAGGAATAGTATCATAGTCAAAAGAAGGCATAATAAGTGGCTTATTAAGGACTGTAGCTACTTCTCTAGCAATACCGAAAACACTATTGCAATCAGGTCTATTTGCAGTAACGCCTACATCTAGTATGACATCATCATTACCTATAACGATATTTATATCAGTACCAGGGGCGGAGTCGCCCTCTAAGATCATAATACCGTCAACGCCTGCATTCTTAAAGTCCTCTTCAGTAAGGTTTAACTCTCCACCTGAACATAACATGCCATGACTAGCTACACCGCGTAGTTTGCCTTTTTTAATGTGCATTCCTGATGGTAAATCAGAGCCATCAAGTGCAGTAGGAACTAAGTCACCTATAGAAATATTATTTGCACCAGTTACTATTTGAACGTTTTCAGTTCCAATATTTATAGTGCAAATCTGCAACTTGTCAGCGTCAGGATGAGGCTCCAAGTTATCAATTCTACCAACTACTACCTTTTTGCAACTATCAGCTTGACGGATAACATCCTCTACTTCAAAGCCTGCACTAACTAATTTATCTGATAACACCTCGATGGTGCAATCTATATCTACATAATCTTTTAACCAATCAATTGAAATTAACATATCCGCCTCCTAATTAAACTGCTTTAAGAATCTAACATCATTATCAAACAAGATCCTCATATCAGGTACGCCGTATTTGATCATAGTGATACGCTCGATACCACAACCAAAAGCGAAACCACTGTATATACTACTATCAATACCGCAATTATCTAAAACTTTAGGATTAACAATGCCCGCGCCTAATATCTCTATCCAGCCAGTGCCTTTACAAATCCTACAACCTTTACCGCCACAAACGGCACAAGTAACATCAATCTCTACTGATGGTTCAGTAAAAGGGAAGAATGATGGACGAAGTCTAGTCTTAGTCTTCTCATTAAAAAGTGTCTTAGCAAAAGTCTCAAGAATACCCTTAAGATCGCACATTGTGATATTTTTATCTACTACCAAACCTTCTATTTGTTGGAACATAGGGCTGTGAGTAGCGTCATCATCAGGACGATAAACTTTACCAGGATTAACAATACGTATAGGAGGCTGAGTATTCATCATTGTCCTTGCTTGAACTGGTGAAGTATGAGTTCTTAAAAGCAACTCATCATTTATATAGAAAGTATCTTGCATTTCTCTAGCTGGGTGGTCAAGAGGTATATTCAATGCTTGGAAATTATAGAAATCAGTCTCCACTTCTGGGCCTTGCTTTACTTGAAAACCAAGACTAGTGAATATATTCAATATTTCATTTACTACTAATGAACATGGATGTAAGCCACCCTTTTTAGTCTTCTTAGTACTAAGAGTGATATCAATACTCTCACTTTGAAGTTTTGTATTGATAGCATCAGCCGTAAGAAATGTAATTTTTTCTTCGATCATAGCAGTTATGCTGTCTCTAGCTTCATTGACAAATTTACCTATCATAGGTTTTTGCTCTACTGGCACATCACGCATGCTTTTTAATACTGCTGTAAGCTCACCATTTTTACCTAGAAACTTAACCCTTACATCATTGATAGATTCTAAACTATTTGCAGACGCAATAAGTGATTGTGCACTAGAAGTTATTGTTTTAATCCTATTTTCCATACTACTCTCCTTTTATTGAACATAAAAAAGCCCTAATACTATATAGTATTAGGGCGAATAATTAATATCGCTGTACCACCTAACTTTATGCAAATATAATAACAACAGTCTACTGAAAGTCATTAAATAATAATCGCACCTTATTTCGCCATTACGAGCGTACCGTCCAAAGCTAATAAGTAATACTTTATATATATACCTTTCGAATTGGCAACTCGTGAGTGAATTCGTATTATACTACCTCGTAAAACCCTTTCAGCAAATGGATTTCTCTCTAAACGTATCATATTATACTACTTATCTCAGTCATAATCTTTATAGTAGTATAACATTATTTTACGTATAAGTCAATTAATTTTTTATTGTTAATGATGATAGCTAATGTATTTATTCTTATACATATTATTTTAGATAGTAATTATGGTAAAAGATCAAGATTTCCACCATTGTTACCGCTATTTAAATAGAATTCAGGCACTTCACCAATGATTATATTGTCACAAACAAGCACAACAGTAGTTATATTTACTGGTACGCTAGATATCGGAAGAACCAACGCTATAGTGGTATTTATATTTATATATATACTGTGCCTTGTTTGATTTATGCCTACTTCTTCAAATATGGACGAGAAATCACAAAGAACAGTACCGATTGGTAATAGTGGGAGTTCTACATCAGGACCTACATCAGATAACATGAGTGAACCAGTAAACGCTCCGAGCGGTAAAGATACTGATTTCGCTTCTATCTTTTCTACGTTTGATTGACCCAAATTAGCAAGATCACGTGTCAATCTATTTATCTTAACAGTATTTGCTTGTATCATTTGTATTTTATCGTCCTTGTCTTTTGTTATAGTTACGAAGTCTTCATAAGTCATTTCGCTGTCTAGTACCATATGCGCTGCATTATTAATAGCATTGATCGCAAGTGTTTTGACTGTAGCTTCTGACAGAGTTACGATAAGAGGTAGTACATTACCTTTAAAATAGCTTATTACTCCTACAATACAAATTGTTAGCAGTACGATGAATGCTAACAATTTAATTAATAGATAATTTTTCTTTTTTAATACTTTACCAACTCGCTTCATATAACATTATATGCTACATGTAATGCGTATGATAACAAATACTTGTATAATCTTTATAAATTAGTGAATTAATTTACAATTAATTAATGATAGATATATAGCTACATCTTTTTAGTTCTGGATCTGGACACTAGACCGAAGAATAATCCAAAAACAATAACGGCAGTCAATCCACCTGCTACGCTTTCTAGTCCCATTGTCAATGCTGGTAGAATGCCGATTTTAGCACCATTAATAGCACCTCTTGCAAGTGACGCACCAAAACCTACTATTGGTATTGTCGCACCGCTAGCACCGAACCCCTCTACATACATCCATAGTCCAGTGGCTTCTAATATTACACCTATAGATAAGAATAAAACAAGTATCCTTGCTGTATTCATTTTTGTTTTATTGATTAGTATTTGACCGATGAGGCAAAATGTACCTCCAGTGGCAAAAACTCTCAAATATAATAGAAATATCTCCATGTTTTTATATATCCTCCTCTATAACTCTATATCAATAGCATGAGCAACGCCTGGTATACTTTCGCCTTGCAAACTTGATATTTTAGATAGTAATGCTCCAGTAGGAACTAATAATATTTTTCTAAAATTACCTTTGAGCATTTCTTTGTAAAAATAACTACTGAATACTAAGCTAGAGCAACCCGCACCGCTACCACCTTGAGTAGCCCTTTGCTTATCAGTATATATCATACTACCGCAATCATTTAATACATTTGCAAGCTCATAGCCTTCTTCCTTAGCAAGGAAATGTAATAGATCTCGTCCATACTTGCCAAGATCACCAGTGACTATCATATCGTAATATTCGGGTTTTCTATCCATGTCACGTAGATGTGTAACAATGGTATCGGTTGCAGCAGGTGCCATTGCTGCACCCATGTTAGAAGGATCTATAATCCCTAAATCTACAATCTTGCCTATAGTAACACTCTTTATTTTAGGTTGCTTATCGCCAGTATTAGTAAGTAGCACTGCACCAGTGCCGGTTACAGTCCACTGGCATACTGGTGATGGTTGAGAGCCTAACTCAAGTGGTAATCTATATTGCCTCTCTGCGGTGCCATTATGCGAGCTGGTAGAACAAAGTAAATTTGTCATAAACCCACCGTCTACAAGCATAGCTCCTACTGCTAAGCATTCGCCAAATGTAGAACAAGCCTCATACATTCCTAGATAAGGCACTTCGAATTCCCTTGCACTAAAAGCTGTAGGTACTATTTGATTAAGTAAATCACCGCCCATAATACAGTCAAGATCATATTCAGTAATGCCTTCTTTACGGATTAAATTATCTATTACATTCTTTCGCATTTTAATTTCAGTTTTCTCATAAGACTTACAGCCCCAGCTATCATTTTCCAAAACTTCATCATAATACTCTGCAAAATTACCCTTACCCTCTAAAGGGCCTGCAATTGTAGCAGTATTCTTAATAAATACGTCTGTATCTATCACATAAGTTTGCTTACCTCGTTTTTTACTCATACCGCTACTCCTACTATAAAATATATTAATCCTACAAGTACAGACCAGACTACTCCTGATACAATAATAGGTCCAGCTACTACAAACATGTTTGACATAACGCCATAAAACAATCCTTCTCTATTAAATTCCACCGCGGGAGACACCACCGAGTTGGCAAATCCTGTAATAGGAATGACCGATCCAGCACCTGCATACCTACCCAGCTTGTCATAAAGACCAAGTCCGGTGAATAATGAACCGAAGAAAATCATAGTAATAGTTACTAGTGATGTTACTTGAGTTGAATTGAATTTCGGTATAACTTCAGTATACAAATCGCGAAACCCTTCACCTATCATACAGATCGTACCACCTACTATAAATGCAAGTAGCATTGTACGCCACTCTTTAGTCTTAGGACAAGTTTTTGAAACGTGTTTTTTATATTCCTCTTTGTTCATCATATCTTTTTCTCTCCTTCTCGCCTGGACATTCTTTAAATAATACTTCATTCTCGCTTATGTTAGTTGTTCTAATATCTTTCATAATTCCTCCTAAAAAAATAAGTACGGATAAACTATCGATATAATTATTATCGAAATTAGTTCATTCATACCTATTTGAATAAAATTATTAAATTTGTTTGATATTATAGCTATAAATCTATAAGCCTAGCATTTTTTGTTTTAGTATCTTGATAGTTTTACTTTCCAGTCTTGATACTTGGACTTGCGAGACACCTAATATTCTGGCTATATCTACTTGAGTCTTCTCTTTGTAATAACGCAATATAATCAGTTTTCTTTCGCGATCAGGTAGACTTTTTATACAGTCTTGAAGTGTAATCTTGTCGACTAGCTCCCCTTCTACAGGAACATCACATAGTTTATCAAATAAACTTTTGCCATTCTCATCATCATTCTTATCATATATACTGATAGGCATCTTTGAGCTGTCAAGGGTGTATACTACTTCTTCCTCATCTATATTGAAGTATGTTGCTATATCACTAAGTTCAGGGTCTTTTGAGTTTAATTGCTGAAACTCCTCTATAAACTTGCTTATTTTATAAGACATTGTTTTTAATGCCCTAGATACTTTAATTGCTCCATCATCGCGGATAAATCTCTTTATCTCTCCAGTGATCATTGGCACAGCATAAGTTGATAGTCTTACGCCATAGTCAGCATTAAAGTTGTTTATAGCCTTGACCAGCCCTAGTAACCCTAATTGCATAAGGTCATCATACTCTACATTTTTCCCTCTATATCTCGAAACTATACTCTTTACTAAAGGTGTATTTTTATCTACTAGTATTTCTTTTGCTTGCATATCTCCAGCTTGCGATAATGCAATTAATTCTAATGTACGCTCTACGCTAAGCATCCATTGCCTCGTTGCGTTTGATTTTTTTCTTCATTATAACGGTAGTACCACCGTTCTCATTTGATAATACTTCCAAATCATCAGTAAATGACTGCATAAGAGTGAAACCCATACCACTACGCTCTTCTTCTTCTCGAGTAGTATAGAACGCTGTAAGCGCAAGCTCAATATCAGGTATTCCTACACCATCATCAATAATAGTTGTGATTAATGTGTTATCTTCAATATTGCATTTTATAAGTATTTCTTTATCGGCATCTCCATTGTATGCGTGTACGATACAGTTAGTCACAGCCTCAGATATTACGGTCTTTATGTCTTTTATCTCGTTAAGTGTCGGGTTAAGAGTGACAGAGAATGCTGCAACCACATTACGTGCGAACCTTTCATTTTCACTTATTGCTTTTAGTTTGATTTCAAAATAATTATTCAATTTTTCTCTCCTTAAGATATCTTCTTCATAATTCTATATATTCCACTCATTGACAATACTCTGTCTACATGACTGTTACAACCTCTGATTTGCACTACTCCACCATTCTTCTTGATAATCTTATATCTACCTAATAGCACGCCAATACCGGTACTGTCCATAAATGTCAGACCAGACATGTCAAATGTAACGCAATTGATACCACCCTTTGCAATAGCATTGTCTATTACAAGTCTAGTCCCGTCAGCGGTGCATTCATCAAGCTCACCCATAAGTGTTACTATTAGATTATCATATATCTGTTTTGTAATAACCTCCATATACCCTCCTAAAAATTCTATAAATATGTTTATATTATAACCTTAAAACGCTTGCTATTTTTAAGTTAATATGATAGAATACATACGTTCTTGTCGAAAGAGCCTTTCATGACTGAAATGATACATCAAATTATACCTAAATTTCAAGATAATTATACTGAAAAAAGTATTTAAAAAAACTTTTAAAAACTTCTAAAAAACTCTTGACAAATAAGTTAAATTGTAGTATTATTAGTAAGTCGAATGACAAAACAATTAATGGTTGACGGGGTGTAGCGCAGTTTGGTAGCGCACGTGGTTTGGGACCATGGGG
>CAMQWP010000001.1 GCA_947038565.1 uncultured Clostridia bacterium | reverse complement strand
AATTACACTCTACCAAAGAAAACCCTAAAAATTCCATCATTTCATTATTCATTTTTGTTACCCCTTCCTTTTTTGTTTATTTTCACCTAGTCACGAGTTGCACGTGATATACTACTCTAGGCATATTGCGGGGTTATTATCCCCCGCAGACTTTTCTCAGGATACTACTTCTTCGACAAGTCGTCTTTTGCCTAGCTCAAGGGTCGCACTTGAGTTTCTTTTCTGCACTAAGCATGATATAATGTAATGTAGAATATTCTACATATGCACATGATATCATAGAATATTCTAACTGTCAAGACTTTTTGTAGAAAATTCTATAAAATAATTATAAAAGTAGGTGATTATATGAATACGATAGAAGATATTTTAAAAAACATAATGATTGACCAAGATATCAATCAAACAACATTTGCCAATAGAATTGGAGTTAAACCAAGTCAAGTTTCCGAATGGATAAGAGGAAAATGCAAGCCAAGCTATGATATAATGCACCAAATTTGCTTACAATTAAATATTTCATCAGATTATCTGCTAGGATTAACAGATGAAAATCAGAATCCTGTCTATGTATTAAATACCTTACCTGCAGATGAAGAAAGATTATTGCAAGAATACAGAAA
The DNA here is from genome assembly GCA_947038565.1 of uncultured Clostridia bacterium. Lineage (GTDB taxonomy): Bacteria > Bacillota > Clostridia > Christensenellales > UBA3700 > MGBC100798. The sequence continues at coordinate 339,378 of CAMQWP010000001.1, read as the reverse complement.
ACTAGATAAACCTATAAAAAAAATGTGCTATTACTATGTTGAACACATGGTAACGGCAACCAAAGAAAATAAGGAGGTAAAAAACAATGGATAACAATGAGCTTTTAGAGAAAATAGAAAACCTTGAAGACAAAATAGCCAGTCTTACAGAAAAAGTAAGCACACTAGAAGAAGACCAAGCCAATATTGAATCTACTATATCTAGTATAGAAGTAAATATTAACGATTTAGAAAACAAAAACACCATTATCCTGAACACAATAACCAATTAAATACAAAAGTAATTTGAAATTATTTATCTAATATAGTTAAGTAATTGCTAAGTTATATTATCATTTATATAAATCTTTAAGAGAGTGTTCTGCTCTCTTTTATTTTACCTATTTCTTAACAATAATTTGCTATTGACAAAAAGTAACATTAATGCAATAATGTCCTCATCTTAACAAAGGAGGATATTTTTATGAACATACAGCAAATAAAAATTTTTAGAACAGATTCAGGATACTACCAACGAAGCAATTGCTTATATCGACGCACAGCAAGACTTGCACAATTTCAAATTGTCACAATTCAAACTGGCTAGTGAAGACAAGTCGTTCTCAACAGATAATGTGGAGGAGGACGACAATGACTAATTTAGAGACTGAAATAGTAGAAATCAGAAAACAAATGAACATATTAATTAAGCAAGTGTCGGCATCTCAACAACAAGGAGCTGACGAAAACATGAAATACAAAAACAAAAGCGTTATTAAGCGCAGCGACAACCGTTGGTTCAGTAGATACTATGTAGATGGAATACAAAAGTCTGTATATGGATCTACTCAGCAAGAATGTATGAAAAAACTAAAAGTCGCTTTAGCTAGCCCTAGTGCCAAATCGACGAAAAAAAATAACCAGTTTACACTGGCTAAATGGATTGAAGAATGGTTTAAAATGTTTAAGGTGGATAAAGTTCGCCAATCAACACTTGCAGGAATGCAAGCAAGATTAAAACTTTACGTATTGAGTAATCCTATAGCACATCAGAATATCCGTGCTATTACTCCTCTTGAAATACAAGAGTTGTTAAACGGTATAAAAGCTCTTAGGCAACGAGAACACATTCACGGCATGCTTAAAGACTGTTTAACAAAGGCTTTAAAGCTAAAACTTATCAAAGATGACTTATTTATGGTTATCACATTACCTAGGAGAGTTAAAAAGCATGGAAGTTGTCTCACTATTGAGCAAGAACGGGCTTTTCGAGTTGCTTGCAAAAATAGTGACGCAGGCGACTATTATCTATTTGCTTTAGCTACTGGCATGAGAAAAGGTGAGACCCGAGCAATAACAATGAGCGATATAGATTTTGATAATAACCTTATTCATATTACTAAGTCACTATCTAAAGCAAATGATATTGATTTGCCAAAGGCTGGAGAACGTACAATTCCACTATTTGCCGAAGCTAAAGATATAGCTCTTAAATACATCGGCAAGGAAGGAAGGTTATTCACTTTTGGTGCTACAAAGGTACAGAAACATTTTAGAGATATATGCGACAGTATCAAATTAAACCATATTACCATACATGACCTACGTCATACATTTTGCACTAGATGTATGGAACTGGGCGTTCCAGTCGAACAAACTAGCCAATGGGCTGGTCATAGTGATATAAAAATTACTCAGTCTTATTATATACATATTAATAAAGAGTTTGAACAGAAAAATATTGACATAAAAAACAAGGGAGTTTGACACTCATTTTGACACTTGTTTTGACACTCATTCTGACACTCAAAAATCATAAATAAATAATAATCGACTATAATTGGTCGGGGATTCGGCTCTAATATCGTACCAAAACCGCCAAAAATACCAAAATTGGCATGAAAAAAGCACCCATTTGGGTGCTTTGGTGAACGATAAGAGATTCGAACTCCCGACCTTTGCGTCCGTAGCGCAACGCTCTATCCAGCTGAGCTAACCGTCCATATAAATATAGAGTAGCATTACAAATAATTACTACTCTATTATTATATATAAATCTATTCCTTTTGTCAACTATTTTAACACATAAATTTTATCTTATGTCTTATTATATATAAATAAAATATTTAATACATTATCTTGATGTAATAATCGTATTTTCCTTCCGACTTTATTAAACACTTATCTTACTTTCTGCTTTATCGGCTACATCGACTTCAAAAACGACAGCCTCATAAGGTTTTAATTTTATTTTCTTCCTCAATGTCTTCGTGATGATGTCCTCTGTGTAGTTATTAATGACTTGTTGCACCTTTCTTCCCACATATTTATTTGGCACTTTGTGTTTCTTAATTTTATCAGTCCAGTTACACGCGACAAAATACACTCTATCACCTAGTGCCCTTTCGTACGCAAATATACTATTAGATTTTGCATTATACTCGGTATAACTACCGTCTCTTATGATCTCATTACTTCTGACGAATGTAATAACTTTACGATAAAAACCCAATACGCTATCGATCTTTTTTTCATTATCAGCTACATTGATAGTAGTGTAATTAGGATTAACAGGTATCCATGCCTCGCCTTTTGTAAATCCTGCGTGCTTGCTATTATCCCACTGCATAGGCGTCCTAGCATGATCGCGACCGCGTATACTAAGTGCCCACGAAACTACTCTCGCAATATTCTTACCTTTATCTTTTGCAATGTTATACATATTAATACTGGCTGTATCATAATAATCTTCTGGCTGATATTTCTCAAGATTTGTCATGCCGATTTCTTGCCCCTGATAAATATAAGGTGTCCCTCTTAAAAAATACATGCTTACTGCTAGCATTTTCGCACCGATTTCTCTATGAGAGCGTTTCACATATCTAGGAATAACTCGTGGATAGTCGTGATTTTCGATATAAATTGAGCTTTGACAATTTTTTGGCAAGCCCTGCCAGCTACTCATTACTTTCTTGAATTTTTTAAGTTTGAACTTGCACGGAAGTTCGCTGAAAATAGCGTCTGCTTTTTGATGCTCGAAAGTAAAAATAGTGTCCAGTTCCTGCCTATCTTCTCCCACCATTTTCTCCGCACTTTTAACATCTACACCAGCACCCTCGCCTACGGTCATGATATCATATTTAGCCCAAGATTTTTGATATAACTCATGAATATATTCGTGATACTTATTTGCACTGCTGAAATGCTCATCGCCTCTTATGATAGGATTCCACTTACCATCAGGCAATCCTTCCGCCTTAGAAATATAAGTAATAACATCGCATCTAAAACCATCTACTCCTTTATCACACCAGTAATTACAAATATCAGCGACTTCTTGTCTTACCTTGGGATTCTCCCAGTTCAGATCAGGCTGCTTTTTAGTGAATAAATGCAGATACCATTCTTCAGTCGACTTATCATAAGACCATGCACTTCCACCAAATCTAGAAGTCCAATTATTTGGCGTTTTCAAACCGTTCTTACCCCGACCGCGTCTCCAGATATAATAATCACGATATGCATTCTCTTTACTTTGCTTACTTTGCATAAACCACTCATGCTCATCCGACGAATGATTTACTACTAGATCCATGATCAGTTTCATGCCTAGCTTATGGATCTTGTCGATCATCTCTTGCCAGTCTTCTAGTGTGCCGAACTCGGGCATAATTTGCCTATAGTCAGAAATATCGTAGCCATTATCATCGTTGGGCGACTGAAAGTACGGAGACATCCATATTGCAGTAACGCCAATCGATTTAATATAATCCAGTTTTGATATGACACCCTGTATATCACCAATTCCATCACCATTACTATCACAGAAACTGCGTGGATAGATTTGATATACTACAGCATCTTTATACCATTTTGTTTTTTCCATTATTTCTCCCTGTACACTTGAAATACTTACAATAATATAATATCATATACTATCAAATTAGTCAATAGCTATTGTAAACGATAAGATTATGCATTATATAAATCAGAAAAAAAGCTAATAATTTATATTTTTTTAAGGTTAAAAGCACTTAGCCATACTGCTGCATTTTTATCGAATGAATAATAATGCGACATTAGAAATGCTAAAATCATGGTCTTCAATACGTATCAAATCCTTTATTTAGTGTTCAAATATAACCAATGATAATATACTCTCATGCAACAACAAATAATTATCGTTTTACATAAAACATAAGGTTATAATAAGCATAAAATCGAGGCTATAATTGCATACTTTAGCAACATGCTGGATTTACGCTAAATACTACATGTTGTGGCAAAATCAGCGAATAGCCAGAAACTGACCACAATATATTGTGTTTAGTATTGACAAGCCAATCAAAATGTAGTATGCTAAGAGGGTAACGTTTCATCCATAGGAGGATAAATAATGATAACAACTATAACAAAGAGAGATGGCAGACAAGTGCCATTTAATGTACAAAAAATCGCTGATGCAATTTTTAAAGCTGCAGTATCTGCTGGCGGACACGACCATTCAATGGCATTAGACATAGCTGCAAAGGCTTGTAATCTTCTAGAGTCTCAAGGTCAAGCTGCACCAACAGTTGAGGATATCCAAAATGCTGTCGAAAAAACTTTGATCGAGGAAGGACATGCTGCCACTGCTAAACAATATATTCTGTATAGAGCTAATAGGACTAGCACTAGAGAGATGAATACTTCTCTTATGGAAATATATAAGGATCTTACTTTCAAAGACGCAAAGGACAATGATATCAAGCGTGAAAATGCTAATATCGATGGCGACACTGCAATGGGAACAATGCTTAAATATGGTTCTGAGGGTGCAAAACAGTTTAATAAACTATTTGTATTACGTCCTGATCACGCTAAAGCGCATGACAATGGTGATATACATATCCATGATCTTGACTTCCTTACTCTTACTGAGACATGTTGCCAAATCGACCTTATTGAGTTGTTCAAAAATGGATTTTGCACAGGACACGGATTTTTGCGTGAGCCGAATGATATCGCATCATACTCTGCACTAGGAGCTATTGCTGTTCAGTCTAATCAAAATGACCAACACGGCGGACAGTCAATACCTAACTTCGACTATGCTATGGCACTAGGAGTTGCTAAATCTTACAAGAAAATATATAAGAAAAACATGATAAAAGCCCTTGACATGTTCGATGTAGCCGATGGCGAAGCGATCATCGAAAGGATCACTAAAGAATTAGCTGACGTAAATGTAGTACCAAAAGTAGAAGGCCCTGAGTATATAGCATGTGAAGCTAAAGCCCTAGTATCGGCTGGCGTTTCTGAAGCAATCATCAAGAAAGCTCAAGCATTCTGCAACAAATACAGTGCTATAGAGATAGATAGAGCTACATTCCAAGCAATGGAAGCATTCGTACACAATCTGAACACAATGCATTCTAGAGCTGGTGCACAAATACCATTCAGTAGTATAAATTACGGTACTGATTCTTCTCCTGAAGGCAGACTTGTTATCAAGAATATTCTTCTTGCTACTGACGCAGGTCTAGGAAATGGCGAGACTGCAATCTTCCCTATCAACATATTTAAAGTAAAATCAGGCGTCAACTTCAATAAGAAAGATGTCAATTACGATTTATTTAAACTTGCAATAAAGGTTTCAGCAAAACGTCTTTTTCCTAACTTCTCTTTCCTTGACGCTCCATTTAACTTACAGTATTACAAAGAAGGCGACTACAAAACTGAGATCGCATACATGGGTTGTCGAACTCGTGTTGCAGCGAACTCTTATGATAAATCAAACGAAGTCGTTACTCAAAGAGGTAATCTTTCTTTTACATCAGTTAATCTTCCACGTCTTGGAATCCTTGCAAAGGGTGATATCGACAAATTCTATACAATGCTTGACGAAAGACTAAATCTTGTCGCTGAGCAATTAATGGATAGATACAAAATACAAGCTAAAAAACGCGTTAAGAATTATCCTTTCTTAATGGGTCAAGGAATATGGTTAGGCAGTGACAAGCTAGGTCCTGAAGACGAGATCGGAGAGATCTTAAAGCACGGAACTTTATCAGTCGGATTTATCGGTCTTGCTGAGTGTCTAGTTGCACTTACTGGCAAACACCACGGCGAAGGTGCCGACAGACAAAAACTTGGACAAGAGATAATCGGACACATGCGTGATTTTACTGATAGGCTTTGCGAAGAGACTCACTTCAACTACTCTTTAATAGCTACTCCTGCAGAAGGATTATCTGGAAGATTTGTAAACATGGACAAGAAAGAATTCGGCATTATAAAAGGAGTTACTGATCGTAATTATTACACAAACTCTTTCCATGTGCCAGTACATTACAACATAGCTGCTCTTGACAAAATCAAGATCGAAGCTCCATATCACAACCTAACTAACGGTGGACACATCAGTTACATCGAGCTAGATGGTGACCCTCTAAAGAATTTAGATGCTTTTGAGGCATGTGTTAGGTACATGGGCAAGTGTGGAATCGGCTACGGCTCAATAAACCACCCAATCGATCGCGATCCTTGCTGTGGATATAACGGTATCATCGACAATTGTTGCCCTAAGTGTGGTAGACAAGAAGGCGACGGCAATGTAAACTTCGAGCGTATTCGTAGAATAACTGGATACTTAGTAGGAACTGTTGATCGTTTTAATAACGCTAAACGTTCTGAAGTAGCAGACAGAGTTAAACACAACATCAAAGAGTAGTTTAACAAAAATAGTTATAATACTAGGTATAGACGCTGGCGTATGTCACCCTCTATACCTTTTTATATCATATAATGAGGTGCATTATGGAAGAAAAAACACTACTTAAGATATCAGGAATCATGACAGAGAGCATAGTAGATGGCCCTGGCATGAGATATTCAATATTTACGCAAGGTTGTCCACATAACTGCGAGGGCTGTCATAATCCCGAAACGCATTCATTCAAGGACGGACGATACATGAGTATAGATGACATGTATGACAAGCTATCTCAAAACGAACTTCTTAGCGGAGTTACTTTTAGCGGTGGGGAGCCACTATGTCAAGCGGATGTACTTGTGAAACTCGCTCGTAGAATCAAAGCAAATACTGATTTAAATATCGTTATTTTCACTGGATACCTTATAGAAGATCTAAAAGCAAAAGGAGATCCTGACATAATGGAACTGCTTGACTTAGCCGACTGGCTTATCGATGGCAAATTTGAGCTAGCGCATAAAGACTTGACGTTGGCTTTTAGAGGAAGTTCTAACCAAAGAATCATAGAGCTTGCAAACAACACTATCGAATGGACACGGTAAGAATTAAAACTAGAACAACCATCAAAAAGGGCAAGGATTAAAATCCTTGCCCTTTTTGTCTTATAATAACACCTCACGAATAATGTAGTCTCTTATAAAATGTCCGTCATATCATGAAGTAATAATATTGATAAAATTATTTGATTTCGATATGTCCATTCTCGAATCTGAACTCGTAAGTACCGTCACCGATTGGAGTTGCGATTATATCAACTTCAGTGCCAGCGTCTTCGTCTTGGTAGCTTACTTCAAATACCTTAATACCATCTTTCTCTACGACTTCAACACTGAACTCTTTCTCTACGCCATTCGCCTCAAGCTCAAGACTTAGCTCTTCTTTTCCAGCCTCGTTCTCATACTCAATGCTTGTCACTTCTTCTACGCCGTCAGTTACGATAGTGTACTCATACTCTATTTCTCCAGCCTCTTTTTCCTCTTTAACTGTTACATAGTTATTTTCGTCTATCTTAGTAGTAAACTCTACTTCAGTCTCTACTTCAGTGCCTTCTGTTTCAACAGTTTTAGTTCCAGCAATTTCAGTTACGACATCACCCATTACTACTACACCTACTAATTTTGTGCTTACTTCTACTTCCTCTTCTTCGCCCTCTTCTTCAGCGTCAGCATCAGCATCAGCATCTGTATCAGCGTCTTCGCCGTCAACATCTTCATTAACAGGAGCTACTGGATCAGTTACTTCTGGTAATGTCTCGCCTTCTGTAACCTCAGTATAATACATAGTGTACTCTACTGGAACACCGTCAAGAGATGGCATACTCATAACTATCTTAGTCTTATAATTAGCATATTCACCGTCTAGTTCAGGAGTTGGTACTGTTTCAGTTGATCCTCCGCCTGTACCCATAAGCATACCCTCAAACATACCCATGAATTTAGATAGAGTATCCATAATATCATCAGTAATCTCGCCAGGTCTTGCGGTAATAGTATCAGCTACAGTACCGAAAGATACCTTTCTTGCGGGAGCTTTATTATCAGCAAGTGCTTGCATACTTGTAACTGCTGACATTGAATAAACTTCTTTTGCTTTAAGCGCCTTATCATACTGTCCTACTGGTTTTAGAGGAACAGTACAACCAATCAATGCTGCTGCACTTGTCACTACGACAGTCGTTGCGATTAATGCGCCTAATGCTCTTTTGCTACTTTTTCCTTTCATTCCGCTTACCTTTTTCATAACTTTCTCCTTCTCGCTAATATAATATTAGTCTTATATAAATATTTTTCCAAGTATTACATTATCGAATACTTTACACTTTGATTGTTGCTACATATCATTTAATAAATACAAGCCTGCAGTCTCGATTTATTGCTTTCTACTTATAATACAATCGTATAGGCAATAAATCCAACAATATACAAAACTTTTTTATTTTTTATTTTTTTGCTCATTTTCAAAAAAAATAATAGCCCTATATATATAACATAGGACTATTATTATAATTAATACTAACTTTCTAGTCTTTATCAAAAATGTCTTCTTTTACAATATCAAGAAGGTCTTCAATTAAATCTTTTTTATCGTCACCGACCTGATTAATGTCTGTAATCTCTTTAATCTCGTCTAACGTCTCTATCAGTTCCTCTTTGATTTCTTCTAATTCTTCTTGTTTCTCAATAAGCTCTTTATATGTCATATCACTGAATTCATATTCTTTCATGTCTTCATCATTGTATAATAATACATATTCATCTATTAGTTTTTTCAAAGTCGTAACCTCTGATGCTGGTATCTTTACTTCGTCATCAGAATCATTTTTGTTATTTAATGTTATAGGCTTTTTGTCTATAACATTTTTCATCTCATCAATAATCGCATTTAACATTACCGTTTTTTTATCAAGCTCTGCTCTCACTGCTGCTATTAGATTTTCCATGTTCTCATTCGTAAATGTTTCTTCGTCGAAATCATCTAACTGGTCTTCTATCTTGTCAAAGTCGGACTCTGTCATCGCTCCAAAATCAACACCTTCAATTAAACCTTTTAGCACATCGCTCAAACCTTTCACTTTATCAGTATCGTTCTTGTTTCCATTGCTTGCGTATATGCTTACTTTATCTCCAACGCTAATATATCCCATTTTCTCGGCGGTCTTGATATAGTCACTGGTAGCATTTACATAGGTTTTGCCGACATGGTCTACACCAAAAAGCACTTTTGCACCATCTCCATTCAAAGCAGTTTGCTTAGTAACTATTCCTGCGTCATCTACATCAAATGATATTCTAGGATTTACAGATATCGTTATCGTATATCCATTATCAACAACATTTGTATTAAAAAGTGGCAATACAGCAAAGATAATAACTAGAGCTAAAACGGCTACCATTAATGCAATTGCTGTTGCGATATTTCTTTTTTTATTTGATTTAAACACTACAGTATCGCTAGCATTACCAACACCTACTATTTCTCGCTCTCTAACTGCACTCTTTTTCTTTTTATTTGATTCCTTCACTTTTGTCCAATCTATCTGGTTAGAAATACTCATGCTGATATCAGGGATATCATTATCAATATCTTTATTGATATTTTCAAATTTTCTCATAATTATCTAACCTCCTCATAGATTTTTCTTGATTTTTCTATTACTTTATTATATTTATACCCAACTGTAGACGTCGGCAGTGACAACATTTGAGCTATTTCTTTTTGCTTAAAGCCGAGTATTACACAATGCTCTATATAATACCATTCCTCCTCAGACAATTTACTTCTTAAATAATCCAAGTCTCGGTACACATCTAGCTGCTGCCCACTTTCGTAATGACTAAAATCCTCCGTCAGGCATTCTCTTTTTGCTCTATTATAATGATTGATAGCTTTATTTTTTGCTATTTGTAGCAAATAATAATACCCGTTTTTATTCTCTGTGATATTCTCAAGTCCATTAATAAAGACAACATATGTATCTTGCATTAAGTCCTCGGCATCTTCTTTCCTTCCGACTATAGATAGGATAGAATAATAAACAGATTTTTTAGTCAAATCATAAAACTGACTAAAATACTCTTGCTTTCCTTTTTTAAGTTTTTTAACAATCCTATTAAAGACATTTATATCCATCATTTCTCCTATAATGCAAATCTTTCATTGACGCAAACCTATATATGCCGTTGCGACAAGTAAGATACTACAATAGGTTAAAATTTTCCCCTTCAACTATATTACAATTAACTAAGAGAAAAATCCAACCTTTTTTTAATATTTTTTTGATAATCACTAAAAACTTTATAATTCACTAGATTGAAAGACTTAATTTTGTGAATTATTCGTTTATAATATAATTATATCACATAGCATACCATCTATTAATACATTTTCATAGCAATTATCATAATATTATATATAATTAATCAATTTATACCATAAATCGTCATTGTTGCAATAATAGTTTTACCATCTTATACCTTTCTTAATGGCAGTATTATTCACTTCTCTTGAAAAGCAACAGCAAATAGCAATTTTCGCACATAAAAAGTGAGAGCTTTCGCCCTCACTTTATATTGTTAATATTTTATATTATTTTAAAGTAATAGTTATTACTGGACGAACACCAACATTAGCATTACTAGTATTGATACCGTGGTTATTTACATAACCGGCAGCACTTGTAATAGTAGTCATCATGTATGACAACTCACCAGTAGAACGAGTACTCCAGTAACCTTTACCACCATTTTTAGGCTTAAGCGTATCAGTGAAAGCACCGTTTGCTCTAGCGAAATCAGTAGTGAAAGCACTCTTAAGTGGATCTACTTTCTTTTGTTTATAATCATCAAAAGTCTGGAATCCTAACTCAGCATTGAACAAGTCATCATAAGTTAAAAGGTATACTTTATCTTCAGTATTGCCATTAGCTTTTGAATATTTGTTATCAAATACACCGCCATCATTATTAATATTAGTAACATTATTAACTAAGGCTTTTTGTGCGTCGCTGAATGCTGACGTATAGAAGTCACCATTAAGGAACTCTCTGATATCTGATTGCTCGTAGTTATTAGCGTATACTTTACTATCTTTACCATCAATTTTTGTGTTGTATCTATTTCCTGGTCCGTGAGGATCAGTAGTATTCTCTTTCTCAAGGAAAGCCTGGCTATCTAGCAAGCTATTAGATAATATAGTAGCTGCGCCATCTTTCTCTGATAAAACTGTCCATGTCATAGGAACTACTAAGAAATATGTTTCTACTTCGTTGATCTTAGATCCGTTAGAGTACACAACGTTCTCATTAAATCCAGTACCAGTCTTCTTTAAATAAACCATACCGTCACTACCATTGTAGTAACCCGCTTTACCTGCAATCTCGCCAGTAATAGTTACGGCGTCAGCTTTAATAGATTGTGGATATTCACCGAAGTAAATAGTCTTACCTGTAGCCGATGCATTTCCATTCTCGTCTACTCTTGCATAAGATTTACCATTTTCGATTACTGGGATTTTCTCAAACTTAGCAGTAAGAACTGTATCCTGAGGCAGCATTATAAAAGTGTTTCCTACAGGGTAGCTTGTACCAAACTTATCAGAAGTATAAGCTAGTCCGCCTAGTACTAATCTGTAATCTTTATCAGGAGTAACCGTTACAGTCACTACTTCATCAGAGGCAACATTAGCATTATCAACAGCGATAGTACCATGCTCGCCTTGAACAACGTCTATTTTATAAGTTTTTGTTGTACATCCTACAAGAATAAAGCTCGCTACAAGAACGACTAGTAGTAGGACAGATATAATCTTAAATTTTTTCATAATTACTCTCCTTTCTCTACAGTCTCTTCACTGCTTATAGTAGTCTCGTCAACCACGCTTTCGAGAGGCTGTTCGCTAGAGACATCGACACTCTCATCTATCGGTGCACCGCTAGTAATAGTATCAGCATTATCGATAACGCTCTCTAAAGCGTCTTCAGTATTTACACTGTCATCGATAAGTAGTTCACTGTTATCAAGGCGAAGAGCACGACGAGTGTTAAGCTCTTCTAAGATCTCATTATGCCATTTGTCAGTAATTTCGTATTTAAACATAGGGATAATTGATAATAACATACCGATTGCTGGAGGAATAGAAACAAGGAAGAACATAACCCAAGCATAAACTGGTGTGTCTACTTTAAAATCTATCATACCATCAGAAAGTCCAATATTAAGACTCTCGATATTGATATCACTGAAGCCAACGATAGTATAAGCTAATGCCATAAGCATAGACGCAACACCTGAAGACAACTTAGTGATGAAAGATTGACCAGAGAAGAAAACTCCGTCTGGACGGATATTATTGTGATACTCCTCATAGTCAATACAGTCAGCGATCATAAGAGACTGCATAACCTGAACTGCACCCATTCCTGCTCCACATAATAAGAAAGCTAGGAAAAGAAGAAGTAATAGACCAACGCTATTAAGAGCAGAAGGAGCTATAACGAATACAATGAAAATGAACGCGAACGCTGCACCACTTGCGATAGAGAAAGCATTATAAACACGACGTTTTTCATATTTTTCACCTAACTTAGGAGCGATAGCACTTGCAATGAACATACCTCCGAATATACCACCCGCTAGAAGCACATAAGCAAGGATAATTCTAAAGTCACTGAATGGGGACTGGTTATTTGCGAAGTAATAAGATAGAAGAGGCATAGCAACTAAAAGCAATAGTTGGAATGGACTTCTGATAACTCCTGAAATAAGAAGACGTCTAAACGGCCTATTAGTCCACATTAGTTTGAAGTTTTCTTTAAGAGTGTGACGCTCTTCTGATTGAACAACACGCTCTTTACACATAAGACCAGTCATCTGGAATGCTATAGTACCGATTACGGTAAGGATAATAGCAACGATTATGAAGCCTCTCTGAACTTGAGCAGGATCTGCACCAGGACCAGCAATAGCTTGAGCCATAGGAATCGCTACCATACCGACAGCACCACCTAGACCCGCCGTAACTCTGGCAAGGGCAAGAAGCGTACTACGCTCTTTCTCATTACCTGTCATAAGTGCTGGCATACTCCAGATCGGAATATCACCTACAGTATATAACATACCCCACAATATGTACGATATAGCCGCCCATCCAATGATGAAGGCATTCTCTATAGCACTATTCTGTGAGCCATAACGACCGTTTACGAAACATAAAATGGTCATTATACCAATGATAATTGGTGTGAAGATTAAATAAGGTCTACATTTACCCCATTTAGTCCTAGTTTTATCAACAACTGTTCCCATCATAGGATCATTTATAGCATCCCAAATTCTGGCAACTACTGAAATAATACCGACTGCTATCGCTGGTAGGAAGATAACATTTGCCCAATAGTAACCGACACAAGCCGTACCAATGATAGCGTAGATAATGTTTTGTCCACCCATACCTGCGTAATAAGCAGTTTTTTCACGGCCGCTAAGTGCGCCTGCCGCTGCTATTTGCTTTTTACTCATAATTCATTCTCCTTATTTTCCCTATATTTGCAATATACTTTTATTATAATATATAACTATTATTAAAGCAAGGCTTTTTGTAAAAAAACTGTCTTTTTATAATAATTATAGGAAATTCTTCCCTATAGTTAGCAATGTGTTTATTAATATACAAGCACCCTTATAGCTGTAGACATTTTGCCTTATAAAAAAGTCAAAAAAATCCTCTCTTAAATTAATAAGAAAGGATAATCTTGATTATTGTTTTTAGTAATTACTTTAATACTACAGCTAGTATTTTAGCGTCGCGACCGCCGGTAGCCATTAAACCGTGAGGCATATCAGAGTTATAGTATACGCTATCGCCTTCATGTAGTATAGTTTCATGCCCTGCAATGCTCACCCTTAGCTCGCCTTCTAGAACATAATCCAGCTCTTGACCTGAGTGAATAGACACTTCGATAGGCTTGTTTTCTACCTCTACACTATAAGGTATAGATACCACAAACGGCTCGCAACTTCTATTACGCATATTGCTAGCAAGGTGAAGATAATTAAATCCACTATTTCTAACGATCGGCATACCATTACCTTTTCTAGTTATAGTAAAATGCGACAGCTTAGCACTTTCTCCAGTAATAAGCTCGGTGATATTGCACTCTAATTTGTTAGCACAATTATATAAGAAGTTAAAACTAAAATCACGCTCTCCGTTTTCGCTTGCAATATACTCATCGCAATCCACACCAGTCGCAACCGCTAGTTCTTCAACAGCCATTCCTTCTAATTCACGTAAGCTCTTCAGCCTAAGCGCAACTTCTTTCAAATTAAACTTATCCATATTATCCTCCATGCCACGATAAAGCATCTTATAATGCAGTCTATGAAAACATCTCGTACATCACAATAAACGCCTTTTTCTAAATACTAATTTCTTCTATCATATCACGCTCAAACCCAAACATTTCCCAAAAGTCTTCTTCAGTATAATTCTCACCTATATAGTCATCGGTAGTGTTTATATCTAAAGTCGCTTTCAAACGTTCTAGTTCTTTTCTCGTTATGTATAATAAAAACTTCTTGCCTTGACCATTATCATCACGATAATAAATCTCGACCACTGTCTCTTTTCCAAATCCTGTTTTTTCTTTCTTGCTAAAGTACCTAGCATACAGAATTTGGTCATAATCAAACGCCAATGCGAACATTCCCTTTGTATTATCATCCATGTCAGTATATCCAACAGTCACATCTTTATAAGACTTTCCTGCCTTTATATCTTTCCACATTTTAGAGTTTTTAAAGGTCGTTTTTATGCCAGTTTCAGTCAGATCTACACTGCACTTGGTTGTCTTCAGCCATATATACCACGAAATAATGCTAATAGGCAGCGGTATAATAACGATAGTACTATATACATATATTTGTATTAAGTCCACTCCCGCTATTAAGATTGATCCTACGATCAATCCTATACCTAAACCCATTACGCTCACAGCTTTCGCCATAAAACTATTTAAATTTTTCTGCTTTGCGTTTATTAATGAAATCATTTTAGTTTCCATAATACTCCTTCAAGCACATATATTTAGTAGCTTATTTATTTTCTAATATATTACTTTACAAGCAAACTCTTACCTGTCATCTCGCTAGGAATAGCTATTCCCATCATGTCTAGCATAGTAGGAGCTATATCACATAACTTTCCACCTTCAGCAAGTGTAACAGATTTGTTATCGTCTACTTTTATAAGCGGTACAGGATTTGTAGTGTGTGCAGTAAATGCCTCACCAGTAATCTCGTCCACCATATTATCAGCATTACCATGATCGGCAGTGATTAACACTTGTCCGCCAACTTCCTGAATAGCCTTGATAACTCTCTCTACGCACTCATCTACAGCCTTAACTGCTTTTTGAGCCGCTGGGATTATACCAGTATGTCCTACCATATCGCAGTTAGCAAAGTTTAATATCATGACATCAAACTTGCCCGCTTTAATAGTTTCTACTGCTTTATCAGCAACTTCGTAAGCACTCATCTCTGGCTTTAAGTCAAAAGTAGCTATTTTCGGACTGTCTATCAGTATACGCTCCTCTCCAGCATTAGGTGCTTCCACACCGCCATTGAAAAAGAATGTAACATGTGCATATTTCTGTGTTTCTGCAATGCGGAACTGTGTAAGACCTTCGTTTGACAAGTACTCGCCTAAAGTATTGCTATAAGATTGTGGCTTGTATGCAACCTCAAGGTCGTCATTAAAAGTCACATCGTACTGTGTCATTGATACAAAGGTAGGAGCTAAGAACTCTGCTCTAGCAAAACCATCAAAATCTTCTTTGATAAAGCTACGAGTTATCATTCTAGCACGGTCAGGACGATAGTTAGCAAATATTATGCTGTCGCCTTTTCCGACTTTACCTACTGGCTTACCGCAACGAGTTATAACCGTTGGCAATACGAATTCATCATAAACGCCATTAGCATAGCTATTATCCATTGCTTCTTTAGAGTTTTTAGCAGTAACGCCTACGCCATTAGCGATAGCATCGTATGCCTTCTCAACTCTGTCCCACATGTTATCTCTATCCATAGCGTAAAATCTTCCGCTGACAGTAGCAATCTTTCCATAACCAATTTCTTTTAAGAATGCCTCCATTTCTGCGATAAATTTTGCTCCGCTTGTAGGCGAAACATCACGACCATCAAGGAAACAATGCAAATAAGCGTTCTTCACGCCTTCATTTTTACACATTTCGATAAGTGATGTGATATGAGCTATGTGTGAGTGTACTCCACCATTAGACACAAGTCCAAAGATATGCATTTTCTTACCAGTCTTCTTTGCATTACGGCAAGCACTAAGGAACGCTTCATTCTCAAAGAAATCTCCGTCCTTTATTGACTTAGTAATACGAGTAAGCTCCTGATAAACTACTCTACCAGCACCGATATTAAGATGTCCTACTTCACTATTACCCATTTGTCCAGCAGGCAGACCTACAGCCTCTCCGCTCGCCTCAAGACTTACAGTAGGATACTCATTCATCAATCCCTTGATATATGGAGAAGTCTCTGCTGATATTGCATTGCTTGCACTCTCAGCATTTAGACCGTAACCATCTAGGATCATTAATCCAGTAAATTTACCCATATTAGTACTTTACCACCTTAGAGAAATCTTCCGCCTTTAAGCTAGCACCACCAATAAGACCGCCGTCTATCTCTGGCATTGCCATAAGGTCAGCAACATTCTTAGGATTCATAGAACCACCGTATTGGATACGTAAAACGTTATCAGCACAGTCACGGCAGTATAAACTTGCTACCTTGTTACGGATAATTGCGATAGTATCATTAGCTTCTTGGTTAGTTGCAGTTACGCCAGTACCGATAGCCCAAATTGGCTCGTATGCGATAACTACATTGCAAAGATCAGTCTTGTCAACGCCTACTAAAGCCTTTTCAGTCTGAGCTTCAAGGATTGCAGTGTATGCACCTGACTGTCTCTCTTCTAGTGACTCGCCTACACAAACGATTGGCTTAAGTCCCTTAGCTAGAGATGTTAAAGTTCTCTTGTTTACAGTCTCATCAGTCTCACCAAAGAACTGACGACGCTCGCTATGTCCGATGATAACGTACTCAACGCCTAACTCTAATAACATTTCAGCACTGATCTCGCCCGTGAAAGCACCCTTATCAGCCCAGTGAACATTCTCAGCACCTAACTTGATGTTAGTACCCTTGATAAGCTCGCCAGCAGCGTAAATATTTGTGTATGGTACACATACTACGCACTCAGCGTTAGCATCTGCAACTAGTGGTATAAGGTCAGTAAGTAAAGCCTTAGTATCAGCCATAGTGTTATTCATCTTCCAGTTTCCTGCGATAATTGGTTTTCTCATTATAGTAATCTCCTTTTTATGTAAGCCCGATTTGGGCAGTTTGCTTATTTTGTTTGCTATTTTCTTATAATATTAATATGCTATTATATTGTATTAATAATATCTATTACCATTTAGTACTTTATTACTCTATTATAACAACTGTTCTCTTTATCAATTTGATAACTTGGAGTGTGCGTGCTACACTAGAAGAGTTCCTCCGACTTGTACATATGGTACATGAGGTGGGACACGACAACGTGTAGTTTTTGTTATCTCTTTTCAACAACTTTTGTCTTTATCAATTTGATAACTTGGAGTGTGCGTGCTACACTAGAAGAGTTCCCCCGACTTGTACATATGGTACATGAGGTGGGACACGACAACGTGTAGTGCGTGCAATACAAGTTATGGCACTATTACTTATTGTCTAGACATGCAATACCGGGCAATACCTTGCCTTCGAAAAGCTCTAGAGACGCACCGCCACCAGTAGAAATGTGAGACATCTTGTCAGCAAATCCTAACTGTGCAACCGCAGCAGCAGAATCTCCACCACCGATAATAGTGATACAGTCAGTAGCTTCAGCCATAGCCTTAGCTACAGAGATAGTACCATTAGCAAGAGTTGGATTCTCGAATACGCCCATAGGACCATTCCAGATTACAGTCTTTGCTGATTTGATAGCTTCTGCAAATAATTTAGCTGAGTCTATACCGATATCAAGACCCATCATGTCAGAAGGCATATTCATAGTATCAACATTCTCTATAGCGATAGGAGCGTTAATAGGATTAGGGAAAGACTTTGCAGCAACAGTATCCATAGGAAGAACGATTTGCTTGCCTAGTTTCTTTGCTTTTGCAAGCATTTCTAAACAGTAATCAAGTTTCTCATCGTCAACTAAAGAAGTGCCGACATTTCCGCCTTGAGCTTTGATGAACGTGTAAGCCATACCACCACCGATGATAAGAGTATCACACTTATCAAGAAGATTGTCTATAACCTTTAACTTATCAGCGACTTTAGCGCCACCAAGAATAGCAACAAAAGGACGAACTGGAGCTTCAAGAGAAGCAGCCATAACGCTTAGCTCTTTCTCGATAAGGAAACCACAAACAGCCTCTTTAACAAAACCATACTCAGCGATAGCAGCAGTAGATGCGTGAGATCTATGAGCAGTACCAAAAGCGTCATTAACATAAACATCACAATACTCAGCAAGTTTACGGCAGAACTCTTTATCTTTACCAGTCTCTTCTGCATGGAAACGTAAGTTCTCTAGAACTACTACCTCACCCGCTTTAAGAGCTGCGACTTTAGCCTGTGCATCAGCACCAACAACGTCAGTAGCGAAAGTAACGATACCGCCAAGGATCTCATTAAGTCTATCAGCAACTGGTTTCAAAGTAAGCTTAACTGGATCAGACGCTAATGCTTTAGCAACATAAGCCTCAGTAGCAGCAGCACGCTCTGACTCAGGAAGTGCGTCAACAGCTTTCTTCTCTTTCTTAGTAAGAGAAACGCTATCACTTAATATGCTATGAGGCTTGCCCATATGAGAACAAACTACAACTTTAGCACCTTGCTCGATAAGGTATTTGATAGTAGGAAGAGCACCATTGATACGATTCTCATCAGTGATTTTACCGTCTTGCATTGGCACATTGAAGTCCACGCGTACTAGGCATCTTTTGCCAGCGACATTTACGTCTTTTATCGATTTTTTATTCATTATAAGGATCTCCTTTCCATAATTAATAATTTATTTAATTAGCTACATTATAGCATTTTGCACAATCATCATTTTCCATGTTTGGAAAAAGCCGACCGCACCGCTGTAAAATAGCACATATATTATACCACCATTCGTATGTTTTGGCAATACTTTTTTAAAGATATTTGTTATATTGTTAAGCATTTTAGCAGATTACAATATGCATATACTAAAACTTTGTCAACTGACCTGCCTGCTCTAACTGCATAAAATCATGTTGCCTGTGATACTCATATACAATAAGTGCAACACTATTTGCAAGATTAAGTGAGCGTACATCCTTTTTCATAGGTATACGAATGCACTTATCATAGTTATCATTTAAGATTTCTTCGGGTATGCCCTTAGACTCTTTGCCGAACATCACATACACATCATCAGTATACTCGACTTCAGTATGGTTATGGTTTGCCTTAGTACTCGCATAGAAAATTTGAGTTAGCTTGCCCTGATTTTTCTCTAGAAACTCTTCATAGTTCTTATAAGTGCAAATATCAGCCAAATCCCAATAATCTAGCCCCGCACGTTTTAAATACTTATCTTCAAAAGTAAAACCAAACGGCTCTATTAGATGAAGTTTTGCTCCTGTTGCAGCACAAGTTCTAACGATATTGCCAGTGTTTTGAGGTATTTCTGGCTCTAACAAAACTATATTTATCATATTATATCTCCTATATTATCTAGTATATAATGTATCTTTATCACTCTAATTACTGATTTTATAACCTTTGAACTGTTACTAAATCAACCCTCTTAGCCCTTCGATTATATGCACAAGCTCTTGAACGCTCTCCACATGACAAGCCTTTTCTTTTATAGCCTTTCCGCCGCTAACACCACGCAAATATGTACACACTTGTTTTTTCATGCTTGAGTAAATATACCTATCGCAGTAATGATCTTTTAGCACTTTTATCTGGCGAAGGATATCTCTCACGCAATCCACTTCTTTAAAAAATGTCTCAGTGCCAGTAGTTGCGTCCGCTATTTCTTTGAATATCTGCGGATTACCTAGTGCACCCCTTGCGATCATAACACCGTCCGCTCTAGTATGCGCCTTAATAGCATTATAGCTTTGCAAGTCGATAACATCACCATTTGCAAATACAGGGATTTCCACACTCTCTACTACCTTTGCTATACTGTCCCAATCGCTTTTACCCGCATAAAATTGTTCGCGAGTCCTACCATGAACGCAAATAGCCGCCGCACCCGCGTCTTGCATATACCGCGCAAAATCCACAGCAGTATCTTCTCCGTGACGGAAACCTTTGCGAAACTTTACCGTTACAGGTCTTCCGCCGCATGCTGATATGACAGACTTCACTATCTTTGCGGCAAGGTCTGGAGTATTTAACAAGGCACTACCCTCTCCATTACCAACAACTTTAGGCACAGGACAACCCATATTAATATCAATTATATCGAATTTTTCCATCTCTGGCATTGCTACCGCTCTAGCCATAATATCAGGATCGTTACCGAATATCTGCACGGCAACAGGTGTTTCTATATCCGTCGTGGCTAGTAATTCGCGAGTTTTCTCACTGCCGTATATCATGCCCTTACAGCTTATCATTTCCGTATACGTCAGCCCCGCTCCGTACCGCCTAGCGACATCACGAAGACCTACATCGGTAAATCCCGCAAGAGGTGCAAGCACTGCATCCGAACTCAATTGTACATTACCTATCTTCATCATCACTTACTCCATACGCTATTATTATTATATTTATAATGATATAATACTATATACCTTTCGACTCTTGCCATAGTTTATCTATATCGCTTGCTGATAATGTTTCTGATTTGATACATCTATCTATGCAAACTTTCTCTATATAACTTACTCTCTTAATAAACTTTTCAACACTTCTACTAAGTGCAACTTCGCTCTCTATACCTTTGTACCTAAGTAGATTTATAACAGAGAATAAAATGTCCCCGCCTTCCATCTCCATATTGATCTCATCAGCATTTATAAACTCTAAAATTTCCGAATTAATGCTTGTTATAATCTCATCAGTACTTGCGAACTCTAGCCCTAGCTTTTTCGCGATTTTTTGCACTTTCTCCGCTCTCATACTGCTTGGCAACGCCTTGGCAATCCTTAGCATTTTGCTCTCGCTTGTACTCTCTCCCTTTTCGTCCGCCTTAGCAGCTTCCCACACGCTCAATGCTTGCTCTGGGGTATTTGCAACCTCTTCGCCGAAAATATGTCTATGCCTACTAACAAGTTTGTGGCAAAGATGAGATACAACCTCATGTGCTTCAAACTCGCCTTCGTCCTCACCAATGATAGCGTGGAACACGCCTTGCAATATAACGTCTCCACTTTCTTCGATGATGTTTTCTATATCATCATTATCAATAGCATCCACTAACTCATACGCCTCTTCGATCGCGTTTTTGCGAATGCTTGTATGCGTCTGCACCTTGTCCCAATCACAACCGTCGCGACCTCTTAATCTATACATTATTCTAAGCAAATCATCAAAGCTATATGCTGATTGATTTTGTATGTCAAGCGGTGCAATTGTTACCGCACAAGAATAATCATACTCTTCTAGCCTGTCCAGCTCATACACTGCAATATCTTCTTCGCCATCTTTATCAGTAAACTTTATGTTTTGCTCGTCACCGACTAATCTTGACAACACTTCTTTCACTTCACTAGCTACGAATATATTATCAATATCAGTAACTATAAGAGGTTTTGTTTTATCATAACTAAAGGCTTTATCGCCCGAAATATCGTAGCTTGAAACTCTTGTATAGCTAGCTGACGGAGTAGGAATAAGTAACTTTGTTTCCCGTGAAACACCTGGGATAATGTCTATAATAAGGTTAGGAACTGCCTTAAGCGCTATCACTGACCTATCATCAACACCGCTTCCTTCTACGCAAAAAGCTACATTTTTATCACGATGAGAAAGCACAAATTCGACAACCTTTGCATTAAGGTCATCGAAGTCTTCACTCTCATCAAATATATGGTCAAGAGTAAGGCATTCTATACCCTCTTCTTTAAAATAATTGTATGTATCAGTAAGTGCAGTCTTGACGATAACAACATCAGCGCTATCTATCCAAACCGCACCCCTTAGCGACATTTCACCGTCGATAGTGCCTAGCCCAACAACTCTAATCATATACTTCTCCTATCTTATACCTTTAGTAAAGGCATTGTTAATTTTGATTAAAATTCGACTAGCAGGGAAGCCCTTTAGCTCATCATCAGAAAGAGTCCTCATACTAACCACTAGCATCACATATATCGGGATACTAATGATAATTGCGACTCCTATAAGTGCATAACTATTTGCTATCGCGTAAGTTAGTCCGAATATTATCAATCCTATTATAACACTAGATAGAGTTATTTTGCTAATATTTTTGAACATATTTTTGCTTTTTCCTAAAAGTTTTCTGATAGATAGTGCATTAAGCACGCTACCTACGATGTAGGCTACAAGGCTAGAGACTACCGCGCCGATTATTCCTATAAAATATATAAGGATAATATCTAATGATATTTTTACCACCGCGGTTATTCCTAGATTCCTTGCGGGTAGCATGGACTTGCCTAGTGCTTGCAATACCGAAGTATATACTTGCTGTACCGACAAGAGTATTATCGTAAGAGCTGACGTCTGTAATAATGTCGTAGCTACCATTAAGCTCTCTGTGCTAAAACTAGGATACAGTGCCGTCATCAAAGGCTTAGCAAGCACTAATATAGCTATCGAACACGGCATTCCAAACAAGAAAGATAACTTGAGTGCGAAGTCCGTTCGCTCTTTAATAGATACCACGTCTCGCTTTGCCCTTCTTGCACTGATTATTGGAACTATTGCCACCGCAAATGCAAGAGTTATCACTATTGGCATATTTATCAGCGATCCTACTGGTGCTGTCAGTATACCATACTCAGATACAGCCGCAGCACGCTCCGCGCCTCTTGCCATAAGCAAGTTTACTATAAGCAAACTATCCGCGAACTGCACTACGGGGAAGATAAGTCCTGCTACCATAATAGGCACACTAACTCGCATTATCTCTTTAGTAGTAGCCATGTCCGCCTTTGCCATCGCAATGCCTTCTATGCCTTTTGGTCTGCTCTTTAGGTATAGTGCACTCATAACGACAAGCGATAAAAACTCGGATAGTGTAAGTCCTATAAGTGCACCTGTCACAGCATACATTGTACCCCTACCCATTAATAAATAAGCGAACAATAATCCGAACGCCATCTTTGTCACTTGCTCTACAATCTGCGCCGTCGCAGTCGGTAACATGTTCATATTGCCCTGAAACCAGCCTTTAAAAAATGCTGAACACGCTACAAATAATATAGCTGGAGCAACGACATAATACCCGTATTTGATGTAGTCATTACCCTGTAGCATTGCAAGGGGTGCAGATAAAAATATCATGATTAGCGTGGCAACAATACCCGTCGATACGAGCAAAATTGCACTACTCCTGAATACTTTTCTGCCTCCTATATAATCGCCTAACGCATTCCTCTCGCTAACTAATCTCGCTATTGCTGTTGGTATCGCTGACGAGGAAAGAGTGAGCATAAGTGCGTATATAGGGAAAACCAATTGATACAGTCCTATGCCTTCCACTCCTAGAAGATTTGTAAGAGGTATTCGGTAAATTGCACCTATTATCTTAGCAACCATACCCGCGGTAGCGAGTAGTATTGCACTACTCGCAAATGAGCGTTGAACCTTCTTTTTTGCCTTGGTTTTAGCATTTTTATCACTATTTTCAGCGTTTTTTGCTGTATTTGTGTCATTATCGCAATACTCTTTGAACGGATCATCCTGCCTATCTATACCACTCGCAAACACACTCACCGCTTCTCCATCGCTGTCTATAACACTTGTGATATTGGGGTTTGTTGTAGCGATATTCACGTTTTTTTCACTGCAATTGTTGACTTTTACCGAAGAATTATAATTGCGTTTTACCTTCTGCTTTTTTCTGATTTGCAATTATTATCTACTCTAACTGCATCGTAGCACAACCTATTACGGCTCTTGCTGCAATGTAATTATCAGAAGTTATCTCACCAATCATCACTACCGCACCGCACACTTCACCATCCGCAATTATTGGAAAAATATTGACAGTGCCGTAATCCTCAGTATCATTTTTTAGCAAATTAATGCTTTTTGTAGTACGATAATTGTTGCGTTCTAATATGATATTATATAACTTGTTTGATATCAATTCCTCTACTATCTCTTTTCCTAGACCACCCTCCGCAATAACTTTTGTAGTATCTACTATTAAGACTTTTTTCTGTGTTAAATCTCTTAAAACACGACAATATCCTGCCGCTAATTTATTCAAGTTGCCTAGCTGACTAAACTTCTTTACTAATATTTCAGTTGGTGAAATTTGTGCCATTTCTAACTGTTCACCATCTCTGATTACCATAGTACGTCTTATTTCTTTAGGGATGACGATACGTCCTAACTCGTCGATCCTTCTTACAATTCCTGCCATAATTCCCTCCTACAAATAGCATGAGTAATAGAGGCGACAATATGCATATATCCTTAAACATATGTCAAAATATCAATACCCGCTCGTCATAATAGTTCTAAACTGCTACCCGCGAGCATAAATTATAACATGATAAAACTATATTATAACGATTATGAATACCTTCTCGAAGTAGACGGTAATAGATGCCGTGACGGAGTGGTTGAGCTTGCAAGTGCAAGGTGCTACACTATTTTTCTATGCCCTTATACGGACGGGACTTCATGGATACCTATAACGTCAAGGCTACAAGTAACACCTTTAGGAGAGGTAGTCTCAGGAGTATCATGCGTGAAGATAAATCATGACGAGCATTTACTGACACCGAAGTTTGTCCCTGCCATAACTCCTAAAGCACCCGAAGTATTGCTACAACGAAACTACGGCGAGCATAACATCACAGTATACCTTGACATCGCAACATATCTACTTATAGAAAACGAGCTAACTTTTGACAGGATTTTACTCCCCGAGTGTCCACGAGTCATCGAGTGCATAGACACTCCTGAGGGTGTACTTTTCACGGCGGTATGCAACACTGCGGTGTGTGTCATACTATATGACTACTCTGACTACCATATAATACTCGATATGACCGCTGACGAAATAGACTTCGATGAAAGCGGAATCACTATCAAAAAAAACCTAAGCGATAGTCAAGGTAGAGTCACAATCGAACATCTTCACTACGCAAATAGCGCATACATATCAGACGGTGTTTCAATTGAATATACTAATAGACATAAGTTCTCAAAAGATATTATTGCTTATGAATTTGTAGAGAGTGTACTTGCGTACGACTATGATTTTGCCGATAAACTCTTGTCTATACCTGACATGACAAGTTTTCTTGTACGCGAGTTTTTAGGCGAATACTGTAATCTTATTATTGCAAACAAGCCAATTCGCGATAATGACTATATACTTCTTGCAAATAATAGCGGTCATGTTCGTAGTTATTCATTTTGTGTAGAAGACGGTAAAATCATAGACATTGTAGAAAACTAACTCCTGCAAATAGATAGCAGTATATTATATAGTAATATAAAAAAGCAATAAAGCCACCTCTTCGAGATGGCTTTATTGCTTTTTTATTGTTCGTGCGTTATTGAATATTCAATATTAGTTATTTCTTCTCGACATAAGTATTAGTAGCAGTCTTAGTAGCTGTACAAAAGACATGATAAAAGACGCTACATAAGTCATCGCAGCAGCAGATAAAACCTTGCTGGTCATAGCAAGCTCTTCTTCATTTAGGATGTTATGCTCTTCTAATAACTTTTTGGCTCTGCTACTAGCATTAAACTCAGTCGGCAATGTTACAAATGTAAAGAGCATATTTACCGCATATATTGCAATCATAATAATAAGTGAGATATTAGACGCACCACTTCCGGGAATGATGAATAACGTAATCATATTGATCAGCAATAATGGCAACATCAATTTTGACATGAACCCCATCACTGGCACTATTGCACCTCTGACTTTTACTGGTAAATACTTTCTAGCATACTGTACCGCATGTCCTACCTCATGAGCAGCAACACCAATGCCCGCAACCGATGGACTATCAATAGTAGTCTCCGACAGATATACGGTATTATTTCTTGGATCGTAATGATCAGTAAGACTACCTCTACAAGGCAGTATATCTACCGCCTGCAAACCCTCTTCGTCTAGTATTTTCCTAGCTACATCACGCGCAGTCATGCCCGAGTTTGCAGCAACATTGCTGTATTGTTTATAAGTTTTATTTACTTTTATTGATGCAAAAATCGACCATGCTAGTAATGGAAATATCATGAAAGTCGTGACAACTATCGCCGATGATAAAGTATCCATCCCAAACAATGAAAATGCACTTAATATACTGATGTCCATAAATTTATCCTCTCTTTTCTCAACAATATTATATAATTCTCGTTGATAAGGTGTTATTTTTGATTATTATTTTAATAATATGATTATAGCACTTTTATGATATTTTAAAACCGCCTTTACTATATAATTACAGTAGTTTTCATGCATATTACACTATTATGTCATTTTTTATGTATAGTAGTTCAACTTGCAAACAACACACCCTTTGCATAACGCTTAGAGTGTGTTGTTTAGTTTTATATAGTTGTATATATATTTAATTTTCTATTTTTTTAGTTATTAAACAGCAGGCACTTCTGGCTCAACTGGTGGCACTGGTAAAGGCAAGTCTTCACCCGTTACATTTATTGTATACTCGATAAAATCACCCATTGCACCATTTATAATCACCGTATAAGTACCCGCTTTATAGATAACTAGATCAGCCGATACTAATACATTGTCCGTTACAACTATTTCAAAAGTTGATATATCAGGGTTTGACTCTTGGAATATTGTCCACAATTTTGTGTACATATCAGCATTTAAGGTGATTATATTTCCTGTTAAAGCATTAGTTTGCTCTAAACCGAAGAATACTTTCCCCCCTGTTACGATATCCAAAGTTCTCTTTTCAGTAATCGACTGCGTGTCAAACTTCACTCCTATCTCGTAAGTGTAGAATCCGTCTAACGTCTTGTAGTTAACTGTTTTTACATTAAAATTCTTGAAAGCTCTTAGACCTGTTTCGATATTAGCTTCAGTAAATATATCAGCATGTCCGATAGCTTCTAATACTTCCGTTGTTGTACCTACCACAGTTCCGTCCTTGTCCGTGTATGACTTGTTGTGATTTATAGTACTTACTACAAGGTCGTCTTTAGTGTACTCCTTCACACTGTCGATATGGTTTTCTTCTGCTGCGATACCTTCTTGAGTCCAGCTATCAATAACATTATGGATAGTTATAGTTGTATTTACTACCGCGTCAGGGATTCTCAAATCATTAACCATAGCAAGTTCAGGCATAAACTCTGCGCCTAAAGATCCTACAAGATCCAACAAGTCGAATATAGTAGAATTACCGCTTCTTCCTAATACTAACTTTACTGATTGAGCCACGCCGATCTTTGTTTCGTCAAGCCCTATGATTCCTAGAAGTTTCATATTTACGTCTACAACAGTTCCTGCTACAGTGTTATACTTTGCTGACACTGTTGCATTGTCATTAGTTATCATATTTAACACTTCTTTATAAGAAATATTTTTTTGCACTCCTAGCTCGTCATATAATATACTAGAATTCATTTTCACATTATTTTCGTCGATCATGTTAGTATACATGAAATCTCCGATCATTGGATGAGGCTGTGTTTTGTACATAAAACTCGATGCAAAGTTTTTCGCAGTTCCTTTTTTATCTTTCAGCATGAACTCTGTCTTGCCGTTAAATCCTTCAGGTAATGCTATGCCGTTTGTGTAATTTGCATTGACCGCTAGTACATTTACAGTCGGGAACATTGATCCGATAATTTTTGTTATCATATCTTTTGTCGCCTTATCTAGATTAAGATCATTTAATAATATGTTTGTTAGTGCTGTAAAGTCTATCTCCACTGTACCGTTTGGTGCAGATAATGTCTGAATCATCTTCGTGATTAGATCCTTTACATTAATTCCGCCTTCAGTAGGTGGTGCAGGCGGATTAACCGCTCCGCTAGAGTTACCCGTTACCATACCAGCCGATTCCATAATCACAAGTGGGTCTAATACTATAGACACATACTCTTTCGGTATCGCAGGCTTAACAAGACCCGCCTCTGTGCTTGTCAATCCTAGGGCTGATAATATATTGTTTGGCAATAGCGTCTTTAAGTGTGCCGCAATATATACTTTATTGTTATTAAAAGCCTCCTCTGTAGAATCATATGCTAAAGTGAATACTGATCCTTTAAAGTTGAACGTTGGCTTTCCAAACATGCTTGTTGTAGACATATGCTGTACGCATGAATTAGTACATTCATGATATACATCGATATATATTTTTCCGTCTTGCTCTAGTAGAATTTTATTAATTAGTGGCGAAACACTCTTAGCATTTATACACTCAATAATAGTACCTATAAAATTATCCGCACTAAACTCAAGATTTATCTTGTAGTCATAAGTCGATACTGTAGTACTTGCCGCTTCCACGCCCTCAGACGCTGGCACTACACTCTTCATTTTAAACGAGCCAGTAAGCTGGTGTTTAAGCAGAGATATAGATATAGAGTTTTCAGGAATACTCAAAGTAGGAAGCGTATTAGTAATCTTAAGCCCACCTATTGCTATGTCATGATAACTCTTGTTTTTATCAAGAAGTCCTAGCTTTATACTTTCAGTAATGATACTACCACCCTCAAAGTCGTAAGAATAATATATTGTTTCTTCTGTTTCATTTGTTGTCTCAACTAACTCTAAGTTATCTATAGAACCACTGATTTTGATAATATTATTTTCTAACAATGCTTGTACTGCGTCTACTATTTTCTTTGCCTGAGCTGGATCCATATCCATGGCATCTACTAGCAAATCGTAGATATTCATACTCTCTAAGAAAGACCATATATCAAGACTGATATTATAATTCTTAGTATATTTTTCACCGACTTTTAGTATTTCAACGCTTGAAGTTTGGTCATCAGCGACCATACATAAAAGGTTAAGAACTGTCGAAATCGAAGAAACCGCATTGCCGAACCCTTCTTCAGTAGTGTTATAAATTCCAACATTAGCAAGTCCTAACTCTTCAGCTTTAAAAGACTTGCCCATTAAGTTGACATACATAGCATTTTTATCGAGTACAAGTCCGACTATAGTCTTGTCCGTTTCAGTGCTTTTATTATCTATCACCGACAGTTCAAAACAGTCTTCATTAGAATCGCTAGTTATACCGCCCTTGAATAGGATAGTTATGCTTGATTTGTCTTCGTTTTTATAGTCAAAACTTACGTCCCAGCCCATAACATTATCGCCATAATAGCTATTAGTAAGCATCCAAGTCTCGAACAAATCAGCTACCGCTTCACTAGCATCGACAGCACCGCTTATAGGTATAACCCCTTTGTTTTTTTCTTTTTTAGTCTCGTCGACACAAGCAACTAGCGTACTTAAAAGCAGCACTAAAGCAAGCATAATCGATACGACAACTCCGTATTTTTTCCTCATTATTTTTCTCCTTCACTTTGATACAACATTACGTTTTTGTGTAATTAGCACTGCATATTGATTATCAATATTTTACTATTGTCACTGCATTATTACTATCAAGAACTATATATTTTACACAAGCAAAGTCTAACAGCATTTATTATTTTGTCAATAATTTTTTTGTAATATAGATGTATAATTTAAATATAATGCTTAAAAGTATTATAATTTGTTGAAAAATAATACTTTTCGCTTATCCATGTTGTATGGTTGTTGAACTATAAACACATTACTCGTTCGAAAAAGCGTCAAATATTGGACAATAATACCATAATGAGCGGGTTTCATAAAGACTATATTTGGATAATTCTAATAAAAACATAAAGCAACTAATGAGTTATGCTTCATCATGACAACGAAAAAAAACCCTCTCTGGTATAGCACCCGACATTATCTGTCGTTTCGCTTTCAGAGAAGGCTTTTTAAATATATTGTTTTGTTTTATGATATTATTTATTCCACTGATACATCAGAAGCCATTACCGTTATTTTCAACGATATCTTATCTCCTTGCTTGCCTACAAATGGTAATGTATATTCTCCGGCTTTATCTATAACAAGCTCTATAATTTCGACATCGTTCTCTTTGCTGCAGATCACCTTATAAGTAGCGTTGTTATTTATATTTGCACAGAAATTTTTCACCGCTAGAACAGTGTGTTTTTCGTCGATAACTGATATCATTCCTGTAGTATTATTAAGCATATTAGATATCTTGTAAACCTCACTTTCATTTACTACCATTGACTGTGTGTCAGCATACTGAGAAGCATCCATAATTATGTTAATTTTCTTTCTGTACACGCCGAAACCGTCGTATACTAAAGTGAAGTTATCGCAATATTTGATTTTTCCTTCAGCGATGTATTCATTCATATTTATAGGATATAACACTGTTGGGCTTTGTTTTACTTCCCCACTTTCATACGTCACTACTATATTATATCCTGTTTCTATGCTATCATCGAAGATATAATGTTTTTGTATGTCTACATGGTTTTCTTTATTGCCTATTCCTTCTTGAGACCATTTTATTTCTACTGCCTGTGTTATTTTGATATTGATCTCGACGATTGCCTCAGAAAGCATATTTGACATTATCTTTTCGTAGAAAGGAAGATCAATCACATTAGACATCGACTTCAGCACTTCGTTTATATTAGAACCTAAACCACCCGTCAGTACAAAGCGTACTTTTACTACACCTTTATCTGTTGCATTAAGACCTATTACTTGCTTGATATACATGTCTTTTTTGTAATCTTTCCCGTCTAATCCTGTAAATGATACCTCTATAGTAGCATTCTCTTCTTTGCTGGGATCAAAACATAAACCCATTATTTCATCGTAAGATACTGGAAGTTCCTTTCCTAAATTATCTTTCAGCATAACACGTGGACTCTTTATACCACCTACTGCTTTTATTTCGCCTAGTATAGGACTATAAACATCATTATTTGCACTAAATGTCTTGTCTTTTATGAATTCTAAGTAAGCATTTAATGTATCTTCGGCTGGGGTATTTATATAATCTGCCTTTGTCGTCATTTTGTCCACATTAGGAAAAAGTGAATTAAGAACGCTCATGACTTTTTCTTGAGTCTGCTTATCTAAATTAAGTTTTAGAACTATTTCGTTTATAATATGGTCGTAATCTATTGTCATTACGTCATTATCTAAAGAAAATGATTTGATAAATTCTATTATCGCACTAACAATATCTATGCCACCGTCAATTTCAGGGATCTTATCGCCATTAGCATCGATTTCGCTAGATGTTTTTTCATTGCTTAATTCTGTTGCATTTTCAATATCTTCTATCTCTTTTTCTATCAGCGGATCTAATACGATACTTATAAAATCATTAGGTATCGCAGCCTTTAGGTCTTTCACTTCATTAGCAGTCAATCCTAAAGCATCAAAAAGATTTGCTGGGATCAATGATTTTATATTTGCTGCAATATAAATATTATTATTATTAAATGCCTTATCCGATGGATCAAAGGCTATAGTTATCAGCGACTTATTCTCCACCTTGCCCGACACGTGCTCTACGCAACCATCTCCACATGTGTGTGATATGTCAATAAGCATTTTGCCATCTTTGCTTTCAAATATAGCACTAATTACTGGCACAATATCACCTGTTAAAAACAAATACAAGTTCTCTAATAAATCATCAGCACTTAACTTCATATCAATACTATAATTGTATGTAGCAATAGTCTTACCTGACTTATCATGCATAGCAAAATACCCATCAATCTGATGCTCTAGCACACGTATCTCGATAGAATTTTCTGGGATAGTTAACACTGGCATAGTATTTAGAATTATTAATCCATTAATATTTACCGCATGCACCTTACCATCTTCGTCATTCGCTAGTATGCTTATACCGTCTGGGCTGACATTACCACCCCTAAAATCATACGTATAAAAGATATCATTCCCTTCCTCTTTTATAATCGTAACAAGTTTTACGTCTTGAACTATAGCGTTTATCTCTATAGTATTACCGCCGAAAATCTTTTTAATCTCCTCAACAATAGTGCTAGGAATAATATTACAACCGAACAAACTGCTTTTCGAAACATCTTCAAATATATTCGATACGTCTAGTTTAATATTGTATTTTTTTGTGTAATTCTCTTTTTCTTTTACATACTCAACAGAGCTACCCGCATCCGCTAATCGTGCAAATACAGTAAGTATCTTCACCATCGAATTTATTTGACTAGTGAACTCTTCTTCGGTAGAAGGTGTTAACTTATCACTCTCTACTTTAAGCTCTGGTGCTTTGTACGTCTTGTCGAAAATAGTAATATATGACGCTTCTTTATTTGCTATTATAGAAAAAATGTTTTTTTCCGCGTCCGCTTTTTTATTATCAACGATTGAGAACTCGAGAACGTCACTATTATCAGCAGCAAGACCGCCATTGAATTCAATGCTTATACTTGACGAATCTCCTTCGGTATAGTCGAAACCCATCTCCCAACCAAAGACTCCCTCGCCGTCATAGCCATTGTTGCTAATCCACGCACTCATTATCTCACCGATAGCAACATCAGCGCCGATCTTACCGCCTGTCGGCAATACATCTTTGCCGTAAATATTTTTATTATTTTTATCGCAACCAACCAGTATACCCGTAAGCATAGCTAGCAATATTATCGCCGAACATATTATACTGTATGTCTTTCTCATTAGTTTGCCCCTTAAACGTTTTTGTTTAATTTAGTCTTTTAATTAGTACTATTTAATTTTAACATAAATTATAATAAAGTCAAGTATTATATCGAAAAACATCAATACATAACATAAAATACGTATAAACTTAGCCTTTTTCGTCAAAAATATTTCATTTTCTAATACTTTTACGAATCGCCTACTTTTTTATAGTGCTTTTTTTTACTTCTTTTAGGTATTGCTTTTTGATATAAAACATAACTATTTATCATACTAAACTTACGTCATTACGCATAATAAAAACGCCCCTAGCAATAAAGCAAGGGGCGTTTATTATAAGTTAGTATTTCATAATTATATTATAATAACTTTTTGGATATTTTAATACTTATTTTACAGCAAAATATCTATGATAATTCATTACTTCGTCCTTAATGCCATCAAATGTAATCTCTGCTTTAAAGTTGCCTGATTTTAAGAAAATAATGTATCCGCCATCTTTATGAAGTCTATTATTATTGTAAGTATAGTCAACGCCTTCCACAGCTTTAGTTCCATCCTTGTATGTAACTACTGGGATAGCTTCTTCATGTGTAAAACTCATATAACTCTTTTTCACGCCATCTTCTTCGGTATAATATACTTTTGATTTAAAACCAAGGATTTCTTTCGTGCCAACCCTTGCTGCCTCAGGAGCAGTAATGTCAGTGTCGGTGGTTTTATTTTCAATACTATCAATGGTTCTTGGGATTATTTTAAAATATTGTGTAATTTTTACTTCTCCATCAACTGAATACCTTAGCTCTATTGCCCCCGAGATAAAGAAATAATATGAAGAGGTTGAATATGGTGTATAATCCTTTCCTTTCACTAACTCTACATTATTTTGATATAATGACAAGTTTGGATCGCTCGCAAGACATTTAACAACACTATTGTTACCTGAAGTTCTTGTCTCTGATATTTCTATTTTAATATATGGCTTATCTAATTGCTGGTCTATCAGCGGATTCTCCGAACTATCTCCCGTAGGATTATTTATCTTATAATTTATTTCTATTACGTTTACTAGATTGCTAAAATAAACAAAATAGTCGACTTCATTCTCAGTATAAGTAAAGATGTATTCACCTACAGTTTTAAATGTCACAATACCGTCTTCGTCTATAACGTAATCAACTTCAGCTGTAGCAGGAGAACCATTATTTGTTACTACAAATCCTGATGTAATAACTGTTTTTTCTATTCCGCCGTGATTAAATGTTTCAGTCTTTTTTAAGCCTATTGCAATTGACTCGTAATTATATACAACATGTTTAGTATCTATAGTATTTGTTCCTTCAAATACTTTTTCAGATGTAGTTTGTAATACTTCAATTGTATACTCTATAGAGTCTTTTCCTTCACCAACAATTGTTAAGCAATATGTGCCCGCAGTCTTAATAGTTAGTGTAAAGGCATTTTTAGTTGCTGCCTTTGTATAACTAGCATTTTCTGGATTCGCTTTCACAAAAGCATCAAAGATTGCTTTACTTGTAGCAGCATTTTGAACCAATTTAGCCTCTGTTGCTTTATTGTCAAGCTCAGATCCGAAAGTATAAGGCAGACCTGAATACATTTTTATAGATTGTTTATCTATAGCTGTTGCTACATCGAACTTTAATTCAATTTCTTTACTATCTAATCCATACACATAAGTTAATGTATTAGGAGCAAATGTTTTAAAAGCTCGATCTTTTGTAGATACTTGCTCTACGATCAATTCTTCTGTAAATAACTTATCTACATCATTTGGGTCTATTCTAACAGTTTTAGTTTTTCCACCTACATAAGTGATAATATAGTCCTGTGAAACAACTAGTTTGTCTGTAGAAACATAAGTTTTAGCAGTATCAATGTGATTTGCATCAGTACCAATACCTTTTTGAGTCCACTCTGACTTTTCGACACCAGTCAATGTCACCTCTGTCTCAATGATATCCACTGGTAATGAAATACCTCTGACAAAACTTAAGTCAACACCTATCATTCCAGCCATTCCTGCAAGTCCATTTAAGAAATTTAATAAATATGAACCATCAGCACCTGAAACTACTAACTTTATAGTTTGAGGAGTGCCGATCTTTTTAGGATCAAGACCTATTATATCAGTAATCATTAAATCAGCAGTTACATCAGCGCCATCAAAAGTTTTATATGTAGCTGATACAGTAGATTTGTCTTCTGCATTACTATTGTTTCTAGGAATGCTCATAAGCTCATTATAAGACATTGGAAGATCTTTACCACTACCATTGCCTATATTTACAGAACCAGAATTTATATTTACACTCTTTTCTGTCATAGCATAACTATAATCACCTAGCATAACTCTAAAGCTTTCCTGCCCGTAAATAAATTGTTTTTCTACGTCCGCATTTTTAGCCATATATGCTGTAAGTCCATTGAAGTCTGGGGCAAGTTTTGCACCATTTGCATAAACAGCATTTACACTCATTGTATCTATCTCTGGAAATAATGAAGCTATTGCTTTAGAAATAAGATCAACAGTTGCCTGCTCAAGTCCTAATTGAGTAAGCAAAACATCAGTAATTGAATTAAAATCAATACTTACGATGCCATCTTTACTAGTAAATCCTGCTAAGATGTTTTTAATAACTGCTGAAATATCTATTGGATTTTTATCGCCAGCTACGCTTGCTACATTTTGTGATGTTTTTACAGCTGCTTTCTCAGCTTTGCTGATTTCTGTAAACACTAAAGGATCAATAGCAAAAGATATATACTCTTCAGGCATTATACCCGCTACAATCCCAAAACCTAAAGAATCAAATAAGTCTGCTGGAATTATAGCACGTAAGTGTGCTGCTACATTTACTTTTGTATTATTGAAAGCCTTTTCTGATGGATCATACGCTAATGTAAATATAGAACCATCGAAATCAGTCCCCGCTAAGTGAGGAACACAGCCGGCCTCGCACTTGTGGAAAATATCAAAATATATTTTTCCTTTCTGCTCAGAAAATATTTTGTCTATAATTGCATCTGCACTCTTCTCATTAATACACTTAATGATAGTAGGAACAATATTATCTAAATCAAACTCAATATTCATCTTGTAAGTATATTTTGCCACTTTTGTAGACTCAATACCATCAGTAGAATTCATACTGAACTCACCAGTGATTTGGTGCTTAAGCAAGCTAATAGGAGTAGTTTTTGTTGGCACTACAACGGCTGGTAGAGTATTGATTACTCCTAGACCAGTTAGTGCTACTTTATGATACGCCACTTCGCCCTGTTGTAAACCTGCAGTTATTCCTGCTGGAGTTATTTTACCACCCTTAAAAGCGTAAGTATAGAAGATAGTATCTTCTTTTTCTTTTTTAGTCTCTTTCCATACAAGGTCAGTTACTTCAGCTTGAATCTTGATGATGTTGTTTTCAAAAACTGATTTAAGAACACCCATAAGTGTATTAGTTTTATCTACACCTAGAGCGTCTTCAAGTAGACCTTTCAAAGAACTAACTGCAGACCATATATCAAGTCCTACATTATATTCTTTAGTGTAAGTATCCCCTACTTTAGTAGTTGTAACGCTACCTGTACCATCATCCATAAGACCACCTGCCATTGACAGTAATCCGATTATAGTCTCAAGAGAAGTATTAAACTGCGCGTCAGTTCCTAGAGATATATCTACACCTGCTAGGTTGATTTCAGCAATTTCATAAGATACACCGCCACAAGTAATAACTAAAGCATCCTTGTCCACAATAATACCTACTAGCGGAGTGTTTACTCCTGCTTTTTCCTCGGCTATTGTAAGTTCAAAGATATCTTTTTTATCGCTTTTAGTGATACCCCCCTTAAAATCTATATTGATGTTAGAAGCACCTTCTAATGAATAATCAAAGCCCATATCCCAACCTAGAATGTCTCCACCCTTGAAGCTGTTGTCTTTAACCCATGCATCGAATACTTCGCCTAATGCTGCGCCTGCGTCAATAGTCTCTGTTTCTGCCGGTTTAGCATCTTTGCCTTTTTCAGTTTTTGGCTTTTCGCAAGCTACAAGTCCGCCAACAAGCATAACAAGTATTAACAAAGCTGAAATAATGATTCCAAATTTCTTTTTCATAACTCTCTCCTTTAATATTTTTATTATTCAAACCCAGCGCCAAAACACAAGTAAAAGCATTATCCATGTGACATAAAAGCATATTTAATCAAAAAACTTTTAAATCTATAATCATGCTACACGTTAACTGATGCACTTAAATACAAACAAATTATGCTTATGAGCTATTTATACTACTGGAATTAGAATACAAGTATATTTTAACTCATTATTTTACATTGTCAATACATAAAATCGCGGATTTACACAAACACATCGATTTAGACATAAACGTATTATTTATCATTTTAAACTAATATAAACTTGCATAATCACCCAATTTAACCTTAACGCAATCTTAACATCAAGATAGAATTATTTAGGCTATCATTAAGATTGTGGCATTTTGCACTCTATATAGTGCGTTTTTTGTTTTAATAAAGTACATTCCCACGTATAACGTGTAGATTTACACCTTACTCAAACCTTACAATATTGATACGTATTGTTTATATTGTCATTTGTTTTGAGCAAAAGAAAACACCCCTTGCCATTCAGCAAGGGGTGTTCTTATTTAATTGTTATTACTATAAGATTATACTTTTACAATTAAGCAACAGTTATAGTATATACTATAGAGTCATATCCTGCTCCTGTTAGAGCTAGAGTGTATACTCCTGCATTCTTAATAGTTAATGTATATGCTCCATTAGCAAAAGCTACTGACGCATTATCAGGATTTGCAGCAACAAATTTATCATAGATATTTTTGCTTAGCACTGTATGCTGTATCAGGTT
Organism: uncultured Clostridia bacterium; assembly: GCA_947038565.1. Lineage (GTDB taxonomy): Bacteria > Bacillota > Clostridia > Christensenellales > UBA3700 > MGBC100798. The sequence goes on along the minus strand of CAMQWP010000001.1, from coordinate 301,204 downwards.
TTGACCAGTAGCTGTATTTGGTATCTCACTAGCAAACACATGTGATCCGCCCGCTGCGATACTTACAGCTTCTTGACTTATTGCTGATTTTGTATCAATTTTTAAATCATAAGTTTTAACAAACATACCATATATAAAATACATTTTGTTTGAAACAAAGAATTTTATGTTACGCTCTTTTGTTGTCTCATCCTCAGCTGCAAATAATAAATCTACATTTACTGGCTCAATATTGCTAATAACCTTAGTTGCTCCGCCTTTGTAATTAATAGTAAAGCTATGCTCTACAACTAATGTATCTTTAGCACTGTATGTTTTAGCTACATCAATGTGCTTAGCATCGCTACCGATACCAGCTTGAGACCACTCTGCTTTCTCAACAGCAGTTAATGTAACGTCTGTCTTAACAATCGCAGTTGGAATAGCAAGACCCTTTAAGAAATCAAGATTGATACTTAAACCCTCTGCTTTCACTGCATCAGCGATATGATTAAAGAATGCGAACATTGAAGTGCCACTATTTCCAGCTACTACTAGACTTACTGTCTGTGGTATGCCGATTATTGTTTTATCAAGACCAATTACTTCCATAATAGTCATTACTTCTGTTACATTAGCTTTATTTATGTCAATATAGTTAGCAGTAACAGTAGATACATCCTTTAATGCTGTATTCTTTCTGCCCATACCAAGGTACTCTTCGTATGATACTGGGAATTCAGCAGAAACGCCGCTTACGTTACCAGCATTTTGTATAGATCCAGAATTTATAACTACTGACTTGTCTTGCATAACAAATGAATATGCACCCTTCATAGGAGCAAACGCTTTAGCGTCGCCTACTATAAATGTCTTTTTAACGTCGCCTTTTTTAGTCATGAACATATCTTTTCCGTTAAACTCAGTATCAAGACTTGCACCGTTAGTATAAACAGCATTTAGTGTCATTACTTCTACTTCTGGGAATAATAATTCAAGAACTTCTGAAATATCTTTCTTAACAGCTTCAGTAAGACCTAGCTTGTTGATTACAACATTATAAATTGTCTTGTAATCAATAGTTAAGATACCCTTAGGATTAGTTATTGCACCAAATATCTCACTAACAATCGCACCAAAGTCAATCGGAGCTACTTCCTCTGCCTGAACAGAAGTTGAAACATTAACAGTATTTGATTTTTTCGCTGCCTTAGGTTTTCTAGCATCATGCGCGTCGCTGAATACTACTGGATCAACTGATATAGAAAGATACTCATCAGGTATGTACTTAGCCAACGCTGGTTGTCCGATTTTCTCGAACAATTCAGCTGGTAGCAATGCTCCTGCGTGAACAGCTACATGAACTCTGTTATTATCAAATGCCGCTGTTGCTGAATCATATGCAATAGTAAATAATGATCCGTCAAACTTTCCTTCAGCATGATCTACACAGCCAGTCTCTGCACAAGTATGATCTATATTCATATAGATTTTGCCTTTCTGATCTTTAAATATCTTGTTGATTAATGGAGTTGGGCTCTTAGCAAGAACACACTCTTGAATTGTTTTAAAGATATTAGATGCATCAAACTCAACATTTAGCTGGTAAGTATATGTCGCAACATTTGTTGTAGCGCTATTCATTTTAAACTCGCCTACGATCTGGTGCTTTAATATGCTCTTCTCTACGCAATCAGCTGGTACAGTAATTGCTGGAATTTCACTAATTACACCAAGACCAGTAATTGCTACATTATGATAAGCAGTTTTGCCTATTTGTAATCCAACATTTACTGAATTAACATCTAAATTTCCACCTACCATTTCATATGTGTAGAATATTGTATCTTCTTTTTCTTTTTTAGTCTCTTCCCAAACTAATCCAGTAACAACAGCTTTTAACTTAATAGTGTTGTTCTCGAATAATGCTTGAACTACAGTAAATATAGTGTTTGTAAGATCTTTACCTAAAGCACCTTCAAGTAGTCCTCTAAGAGCACCTACAGCACCCCATACATCCAGACCTACATTGTACTCTCTAGTATAAGTTTCACCTACCTTAGTAGTTGTAACAGTACCAGCGCCATCATCCAATAAACCACCAGCCATGCCTAATAGACCTATAACTGTAGATAATGTTTTATTAACTTTTGCTGGCTCGCCAGCTCCTAATACTACATCTCCAAGTTTTAACTCAGGAAGTTTTACTGATACATCAGCAGTCTCCAAATATGCAGCGTCTTTGTTAAATATAACACTGAACATAGGTGATGTCTTGCCTGCTATAGTCTGAACTACGCTTAACTCAAAAGCATCATTGTTATCTGCGTTAGTGATACCGCCCTTAAAATCGATACCAATCCCGTTCTTGCCTTCTGAAGTGTAGTCAAAACCAAGATCCCAACCTAAAGTGTTTCCTCCCTTAAAACTGTTATTCTCGATCCATAGATCGAAGATCTCAGTTAAAGCAGCGCCTGCGTCGATTGACTCAGAAGCTTCTGGTTTTGCATCTTTGCCTTTTTCAGTTTTAGGTTTTGTACAAGCTAGTAGTGTGCCGACAAGCATCACCATAACAAGTAAAATCGAAACCACAATACCCAATTTTTTCTTCATAATAAATACCCCTTTCTTTATTTTTATTTCCCTTACTATTTTACATTAAGATTAAAATTTTTCTATCTATAATATTTTACTTTTTTGCGTATATGAATTGATTAATAAAAAATTATTTATTACCAAGTCACAATACTCAATAAATTACTACTATTATACATACAAAGATACGCGTCTTTTATATAAAGATAATAAAGATATATACTAATATTTTACATTATATTTATATAAAGTCAACAATCCTTACGGTTATAACAACAAATAGGAAACGCAAAGCATAAACGTATTATTTTCATGCCTTATTAATACTTTTATGCTTTTTAAAGTTTAAGGTTGAATAAAGGGGATTTAGCAGTTTAGCCTCATTATCTCTATAAATTACACCTTTTATTTACGCGTAGATTATCTTTAATTAAAACTACCATATAATATTTATTTATCTATAATAAAGCAATTGCACGAGTGGTTTTATACCATCGTGCAATATTATTATCTTATTATTATTTGTTCAAAAATACGTTATATTATAAATCCAGCATTCTAACACTCGAACATTAATATTTTTCTTTTAATGATTTTTTCTCACTTCACTTCTATACTATAGTATATAGTTGCTCCACTATCAAATAGCATTTCGCCTTTATACACTCCTGATTTAGAAAAAGTTAAAGTCATTCCCTTGTACGCTAAAATACTTGATGTTTGCGTGATTTCAGCATCAGGGTAATCAGCTACTAATTTATCATAAAAAGTCTTTGCTATCTCTCTTGGCACTGGGATAATATGCCCTAGTCCTGTATGCGTAACTTGCGTATCTATTATATACTGACCACCGGCTACAAGCTTTATATCAACGCTACTACTGGACAAATTGTCATTCATTTTTAGCTTTATTGTATGCTTGTTATTGAAAATATTGTAGCCTATATCGGTAGTCTTAGCTGTAACTATTTCGCCATTATTTACAACATTTGTATTTGGCATTGCGGTATATATCTTCACCTTTCCACCGGTATACTCTATTACCGCATTGTATGTCAATTCGGGTGCAACCTCACCATAAGCATATACTTTGTCTGCGTCAAATTTGCGATCATTTGGTACGACCTCACCGCCTATAACAAGCCCGTCTTGTGTAAATCTAATATCGCCTACTTGCTCTGTTAATATTATTTTTGTCTTCACCACATAGTCAACAGTATCGACATTAAGTCCAGAGTTAGGCAATATTTTATCTATGGCTATCATCAGGCTTTTAAGCGAATAATCAGGATTTGTTGAATATGATAATCCAAGAGTTATTTCTTGCTCTTCGCCAAATTTATTCTCGTCAAGCCCCGCCATTGCTACCACTTTTAAAACGGATTTATTAGCCAATCCATTGATATCTTTCCACTCGGACTGCACAAATTCTTTCCCTATTAAAGATTTTATTTCAGTTGCCGATATAGGTTTGTAGCTACCATCAGGATTATAATAATCTATTCCCGCCCCCGCAAGGTCAATATTTCCCGACTTATCTAGTTTTGGCGACATATCTCCTTTCATCGGCAAGACGTTTTTCCCGCTAAAGGTAAATGATTTGACCTTGCCGCTATTGTCCGCCTCCATAAACGACTGCAAACCACTTTCTGTTATCGGTGCTCCGTAATTAAGCGTTGCTTTGAGTTGCATTTTTACGACGCCAGGTAGTAGTGCATCAAGCACTTTTACAACTACGCTTTCCTCTCCATAATACTTAACAACAACTGCACGCATAGAACTGTAATCTATACTTGCTACTCCTCCAGACATATTAGCTTTGATTATCCTATCTACCAACTCGGAAATCATTGACTTTACGTCAAGATTTTCTAATTTTTTCTCTTTATTATTGTACAATCCTTTGCCCTCTGCCGTATTTAGTTTAAGCACTTCAGTTGGCGATATAGCATAGCTTATATAATCTTTCGGGATAATTGCTCCTATTACGGGCGCTAATCCCTCTATTCCTAAAGCCTTATACACCTCTTTCGTCAAAATTGCTCTTGGGTGAATAGCGACATACACTCTATTATTATCAAACGCTTGCTTAGAAGGGTCATAAGCAATTGTTAAAATACTGCCTTCGAAGTCCTTTTCTAAATGCTCAATAGTGCAGTTTTTATCGCACTTGTGGTATATATCAAACACTATTCTGCTATCATCACTACTAAATACTTCTTCAATAAGAGGATTAATACTATTTGTCTTTATAACTTTTACTATGCTATTAAATATCGCTTTCGCATCAAGCAACACCTCCAAACGATATTCATAATCTGCCACGTAGACATCTTTCGCACCTTTCATATCAAACTCGCCGTCTATCTTGAACTGGAGAAGTTTAGTACGAGTGTAGCCTGTCGGCACGTTTATACTAGGCACGTCACTCATAAGATTTACGTTACTTACCACCACATTAAACATACTGCTAGCATTGCCTGTCGTGATTTTAATCCCATCTACTGCTAATTTTCCGTCCGAATATGTGTATTTGCCCTTATCTTCTCGATCTTCCTTAGGAGTCTTCACTTTTGTATTGCCTGTGGTTTTTAAGTCAAGATCAAAAACAGCTCCTTCAAGTTTCGATGTTAAATCTTTTGACACGTTGCTTATTTGAACGTCATCCATACCAACAAGCCCGCCTACCAAACTTACAATACGCACTACCGTGTCAGGAACATCGAAAGATATATTGTAAGACTTATCATAAGTCTCGTTTTCGCTTTCCGATACGGTTACTGTTGCTTGCTCTGGTGCAAACATACCAAAAACTAATGGCACTAGCGTCTGCATAATTTCAACAGCCCCACTTGCACTTTCGCCAGTGATGGTTTGCGTTGCAATATTAATATCCGTCACTTCGTATCTCGCACCCTCGCCGAAATCTAAGTATAATGCCTTTTCATCCGCAGTAATTGCAAATATCGTACTTTTATTAATATTGTCTATCACTGAAAATTGCATTTTATTAGTGTTTTCGGACTGCTCTTTTATGCCGCCTTTAAAAGATACTGTGATATCACTACTTTCACCGATAACTCTAGTATTTGTGTCCCACCCCAGCATGCCAGCATATTGATAATTGTTACCTTTAATCCATGCAGTGATCACTTCCGTCAAAGCGTCGCTTGTCGGCATTGTAAGCTCCGAAACCTCGCTTTTACATGCTACCAATGCTACCGATAGTACACTCATCATCATGACGACTACCAAAACTATTCCAAATTTTTTCTTCATATACATATCTCCAACTATACTTAATAAGTTTGTGTTTTTTATTATCTTAAAATTATCTTGTGTAATTGCGTTAGATATATTACTTTTATATTAAATTACTCTTTGCCGAATCTAATTATTTATCCGATAGACTATTTACGCAAAAAAAGCGAGTAAAGATAACTTTACTCGCTTTATACTATTTGATTGTTATTATGCTCTAATAAATTATTTTATATTAGCCAAGAATGATTGGAGCAAACTGAAGAGGCTCTAAGAACTTACCGTCTTTCATTGCACGCATATTTCCGCCTGAAATCTCATCAATAAGGATAACTTTGCCATCAACGATACCAAACTCAAATTTGATATCATATAATGTAACGTCTCTCTTGCTAAGCTCACTTGCTACTATCTTAGTGATCTCTTGAGTTCTACGTTTCAAATCCTCGTACTGGTCTGCTGTCAATATATTAAGCATTCCTAGTGCGTCCTTAGTGATAGGTGGATCTTCTCTATCGTCATCTTTAAGAGTTACTTCTACAAAGTAATCTAATGGCTGTCCATTCTCACAGAAATCGCCGTATCTCTTAAAGAAACTACCTACGGCCTTAAGTCTGCAAATAACTTCCAAACCTTTACCGAATTTCTCAGCTGGTTTAACTTCCATAGTGCCTTCCGCTAAGTTTGAAGAAACAAAGTGAGTAGGTACGCCTATCTCTTCTAAAAGAGTGTAGAAGTAAGTTGTTAGTTTTAAAGCGTCCATGCCTAGTCCCTCGATAGTTACACCGACAGTGTTAGCACCTGGGTCGAAAACGCCGTTAGCACCAGTTGCGTCGTCCTTAAATTTAAGAACGTAATTACCATTGCCTTTCTCAAAAACATCTTTGGTCTTACCTTTGTAAACTAATTTCATAGAAATATCCTCCATTTGATTTATTAATATTAGTTTACTACATATTTGCTCACAATGCAAGCGGAGAGCTATATGTTAGCATTGCTTGTAATTATACAGTGTATAACGATTTTTTATGACTACTCGCATTCTATTTATATTGCGGCTGCATTTTAATTTTAAAATTGCAAATACAAACGATATATTTCCGTATTTAGTATTGTATTAAATATTTATATTATAATATTATAATAATTATAACAGTTACCTATTATATTCTATACCTTTTCAATTGCTTTATCCCCCCCCTTTCCATCATGGCATAAAAAAAGAGCAAGTTTTTACGCTTGCCCTTTTTAATATTGAATTTATTAATGCTTTATCTCTTTTTCACTCTCTTTGTTAGTGATTTCCTTTTCTTCTACCTCTACTGGTGTAGAAAAGTCATCGCCCTCTTGATCAGCAGGCTTTATACTTGCTTCTTTAGGAACATTGCTTGCTACTACAGATTGAGCAGGTGCTGTTACGCGTCTTAGCTCTTCACGTTTTGCGATTTTTGCATCGATACTCTTGATAATCTCCTCAGGATCAACTCCATCGAAAAGCATATCTACTTCATCAGTGTAAATAGTTTCTTTCTCGAAAAGAACTTTTACCATGCTGTCTAGTACACTTCTATTTTCTTTTAGGATATTAAGCGCTCTTTTATATGCCTCGTCAATAATGCTCTTTATCTCGTCATCAACAATGCCGACCATCTTATCACTATGAGTAGTTTGTTGTCCATAATCACGACCTAAGAACACTTCTTGAGTTCCGCCACCTAAGAATAAGTTTCCGACCTTTTCGCTCATTCCCCACTCTGTTACCATCTTGCGAGAAATATCACTTGCTCTCTGGATATCGTTAGACGCACCAGTAGAGATATCGTGTATAACTATTTCTTCAGCAGCACGACCGCCAAGCATCATAGCTATCATATCATTTAGTTTTGCCTTCGATACATGGTTATCATCAGAAGAAGGACGAGTTAGAGTATATCCAGCAGCCATTCCACGAGGGATGATGCTTACTTCTTGTACTTCGTCACAGTTTTTAAGCACTCTTGCAAGTACAGCATGACCTGCTTCATGATATGCGGTGATACGCTTGTCAGTCTGAGTAATTACTCTAGACTTCTTTTGAGGTCCAGCGATTACTTTATTGATACCTTCTAAGATATCTTCCATCACGATAACACGTCTATTCTCACGTGCAGCAAGGATTGACGCTTCGTTTAGTAGGTTTTCTATATCCGCACCACTAAAGCCACTTGTCATTCTAGCTAGGATTTTGAAACTTACATCTGGTGCAAGAGGCTTGTTTTTGCTATGCACTTTCAATATCGCTTCACGACCCTTTACGTCTGGAACATTTACATAAATTTGTCTATCAAATCTGCCCGGCCTTAACAATGCAGGGTCAAGTACGTCCGCTCTATTTGTAGCAGCAATTACTATAACTCCGTCATTCTTCTCAAAACCGTCCATGTGTACTAGTAGCTGGTTAAGAGTTTGCTCACGCTCATCATTACCACCACCAAGACCAGCACCACGCTGACGACCTACAGCATCAATCTCATCAATAAATACTATACATGGCATATTTTTCTTTGCTTGATCGAAAAGATCACGCACTCTTGCAGCACCAGTACCAACAAACATCTCTACGAAGTCCGAACCTGAAATACTAAAGAATGGCACATTCGCCTCCCCCGCGATAGCTTTTGCAAAAAGAGTTTTACCAGTACCCGGAGGTCCTACAAGTAGAACACCCTTTGGAATACGTGCTCCAAGCGCTTTAAATTTCGCAGGGGTTTTAAGAAACTCTACTACTTCCGCAAGCTCGGCTTTTTCTTCATCAGCACCCGCAACATCAGCAAATCTAGTCTTAACACCTGTTACAAGTTTTGCCTTATTCTTTCCAAAACTCATTGCTTTGCCATTTGCACCAGCAGACTGACGGAAGATAAAGAACATCAATACACCCATTATGATAATACCGATTACAGGGAATATCATATTTATCCAGCTATTATTTTGATTAAGATCACCAATAGAAAACTCAATCTTTGCGTTCATGAACGCACTCAAATTAATTTCTGCAGTATTACCGCTCGGCACTAGATATATCAAATCAGGAAACTCGTCAATAATATAATTAAGTGCTTCAGCGTCAGTAAGTGCAGGATTTTTCACCTTCTCTCTCTGAATGATTGTCTTAAATGTTTTTATATCTCTTTGATATTTATTAAACTCAATACGAGTATCACTATACACAATAGCATCGTGATCAGAAGGGAAATTTTTAGGATTTATTTCACTATTTGTATACAACACCTTAATATTGTTATTGCCAATAAACTCCATGTTTGCGATCTCGCCCGCAATTACTTTATCCTGCATCTGCTGATAAGTTAATTTATCGGGAGCAGGTCCGCTCATAAGTACCGTAGCAATAATTATTATAATTGCAAGAACAGCAACACCAATCAGAAGAGGTGTAACTATCGATTTTTTCTTTTTGTTTTTGTTGTTATTTTTTTGTTCCATTTCTTCCTCCAAACTTTCAAACCCGACACCCTAAAAAAGTATCAGATATTATAAACTTGTGACTTTATTATACAGCCACGGATAATAGACTAATAAATATAATTATATTATACTTATTTTTCTACTTAGCACATTATACCATAAGAAACAAATAATACAACACTTTTTACACAAATAACATTATATTGATTGTAAATATGTTAAATACTAATACAAACTTGACTTAATTTTTTAATTGACACCAATTTTGTTAGATTTTTGTACTACGTCCTTTTCAGTAAGCTGAATGTTTTTACACCGCGTACCTCACGAATTATTCCTAAAAAGCACAAAACGTATCACTACTGCATCACGAGCCGTTTATTCTTGCTAACTTATTTTCTCGTAAGACAAATCTTTATAGAGTAGCTTATCACCGATATCTATGCCGTCTGGCAAAAGATAAATAGCAATATTAGTAGTCGAACCCTTCTCGGATAAGCATGTCACATAGTCGCCACTTATATCTACCACCTCATATTTAATCTCTATCATCTCAAACATTTTCATATCTCCTTATTACTATCCCCAAAAAACTCTGGAATATACTTAACATCTCCAGAAGTCAACTCCTGAAAGAATACATTATTTAACTTATTTTTAATAGCATAGTTAGTTATCAACTTATACTCTAAGGGCTTTAGTGTCCTGTTTAGCTCCTTAATATTTACTGCTTCTCCACAAGGAACATACTGACTCATTATTGATATATAAGTATCTATTCCTAAGTTTTCCACTATCCAGTCTATTACTTTTTTACTATTATCCATGTAGTTCGGCAATACTAAATGCCTTACTATTAGACCTTTTTTCATCAGTCCATTTTCCACAACATCCTCACCTACGGTATCTCTCATTGCTAGCAATGCTGAGGTAGCTATTTGCGGGTAATTTTCTGCTTTTGATAGGGTTTTTGCAGTATCATTTTGCATATATTTAAGATCTGCAAGATATATGTCAACATAATCTTTTAGTTGATAAATAGATTGCACTTTATCATAGCTAGAAGTGTTATAACAAATAGGTATATTTGGCTTGTATATATCTAATGTTTTCATGATCTCATTATGATAATGTGAGGGCGTAACTAAGTTGATATTATTAGCTCCTTCACCTTCAATTTTTTTTATAATTTCTACTAGATTATTTATCGTTATATTTACACCTTTTGCCATAGTAGACACTTCATAATTTTGGCAATAAACGCACCTTAAATTACAGCCAGAAAAAAATATAGTTCCCGAGCCATTTTCTCCGCTTATAATTGGCTCTTCTCCGTAATGAAATCCACTCCTTGCAATACGTAATTTTCCTACACCACACACGCCATTTTCTATCACTTTATCTACTCCACACTCTCTTGGACAGGCGGTACATATAGTGCTCGTTTCTGCTGAATTTAGCATACAACTCGGTAACGTCGAGGGGTTAGTGCGGACAATTCATCATAAGTTTCTCTTTTTTCGCTGGAAACAGGTAGCTTTATCACACTGCCACCTTTTGCATAAATGATAATAAAAGTTGGAAATTCTCTCACTTTTTTTATATCCTTAACAGATATATTATACAGCACAAAATACTTCTCAACTGGTACTGATTTTTCTTTTGCTTTTTGATGAGAATTTTTTTCTTTTTTAGCTACTTTAATATCAGTATTTTCTTCATTTAGTGAGCCATCTATTTTTACTATTTTTCCCACATCAGCGACCGTAAAATTTGTGACGTATTTGTCAACATCTACATACGTGACTTCATGCGTTTCGTCAGTATTTTTTACCATTATTTTAAGCTGTTTTGCTCGTGATAATTTAGCGAAATCCATTGCGTTTTTTCGTCCATTATTTTTGTTTAGTATTTCACTTTCGAAACTTATTTTATCTTCATTTATCTGCACGGACAAACTTTCCAATACTTGCATTTTTCCCTTTCGCATTTTTATTATCTTGTTGCTTTCTTTAACATATATAAAACTAGTAAAACACATCAGCAATGCTTCAAAAACTAGTGCCACGCAATAGTTGACAAACACAACGAATACTAGCGCCGTTATCAATACTAATACATGTGCAATAATCATACTATATAATAAGTTTTTAATCGAATATAGATAGGCATCCACCTGTGACTCTATCAGTTGTTTTCTTTCAAATTTTACCATACCCGACCTCCCCAGTTTTTTCACTATTAATAGGTTTATAACAACTATATAAGAAGTTAATAATTTTTTTTATTTTTATCTACCGTTTCATTATACTACATTTCGACAAGATTATGTACGCTTTTGTTAATTTTTTCTAGCCATTTTATGTCCATGCCTGTTTCTTTTTGTCAAAATTTGCATTACGTAGTATTCAATTTGTACAGGTGAATGAACTTTTTTATCTGTGTTTTGTAATGTTTTTTACTTATTCTTGTCGTATTCCTTCTAAAACATTTTATTAGCTTGCAATATCATTCAATCTTTGTTATAATACAATTATGGAAAAAAAGACTTTAACACCTGTCCAGCTTTGGCAGGATTTTGACAACTACTGTACTCCGCTCAATGTTAGCATTGTGGGATATGAAATAGTTAATAACATTGCAATTACTGAATATTACTTTACTGCGCTTACTGCAGAGGATGGTGAAATTCGCGTTTATGCAAAATCTTTTTGTCGTCCAAATTCTATAAACAATCCAACAATCATGTTTATTGACGAGTTTTATCCCGATGATAATATAGAAAATGTTATGCACTTTATTAAATTAGGCTATACTGTTGTTTCTTTTGATTACAGGGGAATCGACGCAAAAAGCAACTTGTACACGCACTATCCTAATAGCCTTGATTATGGTAATATTAAAAATAGTGGAGAACACTTCAATACTGCAAAGTTTGGCATAGAAAATTGCTCGATATTTCTTTGGTCGAAGATAGCTCGTAGGGTAATAACTTTTATAGAAAGCCTTTCTGCTTGCGATAGTTCCCGTATTGTCAGTATTGCACACAATACCGGCGCCAATATCTTGTGGCAAGTAGCTGGTACTGATCATCGACTACGTGCTATCGTACCAGTGTACAATACTGGCTTTAGTGAATTCAATGGCAATATATCAAATTACTCTTCTCTTGACGTTTCAGCGGAGGCAGAGAGGACACGTTGGGTAATCGGTCTTGCTGTCCCTTCTTACGCTAAGTTTGTTACTTGTCCCGTGCTTTTTGTAGGAGCAAGCAACTCAAGAGATTATGATATATTATCTCTAGCTAACACTATAAACATGTTACCTATAGATACTTATCGTGCCGAGATCATTACGATAGGTACAGATAAAAATCTCGACTTTCGTGCGCGTTCGTCTATAGTTTCCTTAATCGGAAACATACTTGACGATAAAGAAAATTATACATCTCCTACTCTTACTAGATCGGTAAGTGAAGGCGGTTTGTTTTTCGATATTTCCGCAGATGTAAGATTTTCAACAGTACTAAAAGCAGAGCTACACGTTTCGTACGGCAATGCACCGAGTGCATTAATGAGTTGGAAAACTATAAATGTAGGCATGGGAATGGACGGCAACGGTAGAGCGTCTATCAAAGCCTTTGATTTAAACGAAAAAATTACCGCTATGGTAACTATCGTTTACTCAAATAACGTTATTCTTACTACCGAGCTGGACTCGTTTCGCCCCGCGGATATTTCTTTAGGGATTAAAAAGAGCGTAAAAAACAACCGTATTTTATACGAACGCTCGCTTGGCACAAGGGCTTTTTACTTAAAAGACAAGTCTTTACTTATTGACCCTGACACTATTACTCTACAAAGTGGGCCCCTTGACATAGTGGGGATTACTTCTTCGTGCAAGGAATTAGTTTGCTACAACATAGGCGATATCAAAAATAAAAGTGTTGATAATGCATTGCAGATTGATTGTTATACACCCGAATCAAAGACTTTTACTATTAAATTAACAGATACTAACCTGTTAGATTATTTTGCAATTATCTCAATTACTGCAAATGATGAATGGATTAAGTTAACGTTAGACGCACAAAACTTCAAAGATAACGACTCTAAGCCGCTTCGAACATGGGAATTTATCAAAGCATTCTCGTTTGTTGACGCTGAAAATGTTATTTTTAACAATATTATTTGGATATAACTCTTTAATATATTTCTATTAAACACTATAGTGCTTGCTATAAGGAGGCGCCAATATGAAAAATGATCAAATCAACTTTTCTCGCACGCCGACAAAAAAGAAGTTTGGACCATTAAAAATTACAATAATCGTAGCAATTTTTGTTGCGATTGTTCTTGTTTTAGTTCTATCTTTCATGTTAACTCCTATGCTCGTATCAGGAGACTCAATGTCGACAACGCTAGAAGATGGTGAGATGATATTTGTTAGCCGAATATTCACCAGTATAAACGTCGATGATGTAATAATTTACAAGCGTGTGGACACTGATTATACCGTTGTCAAACGTGTTGTTGGAGTAGAAGGTGACAAATTTAATCTGGTAAAACATACCGATAGCCTCGGTTATGCGTCTTTTTCACTAGAAAAAGTTACCGCCAGCGAGGAAAAAGTATCATTTCCGCTTTTATCCGATCAATATTTATTCTTAACTGCCCTTTACACTGAACACTCTTTTACGGTCGGTGCTGACGAGCTATTCACCATTGGCGACAACTACGAGTGCTCTATGGACGGCAGAAACTACGGATGCATAAGCACAGATCAAGTTAAAGGTATCGTGCTACTTTAAATGATTTGTCACGATGTATTTAACTACCCTTTTTAAAATAAACGAACGAGCTTTTTTTTCTCATCTACGATCATTAACACTTGCAAGCATTTCTTGCAAGTGTTTTTCTTTTTAATCCTAGACCTCTTGTTATACAATATTTCTGTGCTTATTAATTATTGCATCTTTCACTATGCCTTTCGACTTTTTTATCAAATTTCATTATCGTTGACTTTTATAGTATTTAATGTTATAATAATAGAGTATAATATAAGTATATAATACTTTATATGTTTATATGAAGATTAACCGTATATGTTCGGGTGCCTTAACTCATAATCTTTTATATACATAAACTATTAAAACATCATTATTGTTATCGAGATTATCGCTTCGGCTTTTCTGCTCCCTAGCAACTGGAGAATCATGAAAGATTGGATTTTATTTTGCATATTTATACCCGCGTGCTATTTGCTTGGCAGTATAAATTTTGCACTTGTTATCAGCTCTATTAAAAATAAAGATATAAGGGCGCTAGGTTCTGGCAACCCCGGAACAATGAATATGTTACGTTCTGTAGGTAAAACTCTAGGCATAGTAACGTTTTTTCTTGACTTTGCAAAAGGTATTACCTCTGCACTAATAGGCATGTTTGCCTTTAAAGAACTTTCAAATATCGCCCCTTATGTACTTGGATTTAGCTGTATGCTTGGACATATATTCCCTATTTTCACTAAGTTTAAAGGCGGAAAGGGTGTTGCAACTATACTAGGAGTACTGGCAGTAACAAATACTGTTTCTTGGGCTGTAGCCTTTGTTATACTTTTGATATATCTAAAAGTCGCTAAGGCTGGTTTTATTGGCTCTCTTATTGGCGTATACATTCCATCTATAACAGCGATCGCACTAAATAGTGTTTTTCGTGAGCCATACTGGTATGTTGCTGTAATTATGGCTAGTGCATATATAGTTACGGTCACAATAGCTCACAGAGCTAACTTTATAAGACTTATTCACGGCAAAGAACTTAGTCTTACATTAATTACAACGACACAGGATAGCGAAGACATTACAAATACCGACTCGCCTGATGATAACTGCGTTAAATGACATGCCTATATGCATATTTTATCGCAACCATTTTAACACAAGGAGCTTATTTATGAGTAAAGAACTTAAAGAACAAAAACGAGCGAAAAAAGAACGCGCAAAGGTCGAGAGATTAGCTCTCGAGCAAGAAATGCGTGAAGAAAAGAAATACATAAAAACATTATCTAGAAAAGAAAAAAAGGAATACTATCGCGACAAGCAAGCAAATCCCTTGCAAGAAAGTACTGTTGTGTCTTTTATTGACGATTCTTCTTTGATCGACTCGTCAGAGAATGCTAATACTCTAGAAGGTAAAAACCGTAGGAAAAAGAAGTCAAACAAAAAATCTTCTTATAATTCAAAAGGGAAAAAGAAGCATACTTGCCTATGCTGTTTTTCTTCTATTATAATATCTCTTGTACTAGTTGTAGGAGGTCTTTTCGGCACAAGTTTAGTGCTTTACAATAAATATGCTCAGCCTATTACGCAAATGAGTTTGTTTGAGGCTTTTGACGTTGTATTTAACCTATACTCTTCTGATAAAGATAAAATAGTTACCAATCCGTACGATCCGACTGTAGATAGCGAAAAATTCTACAAAGGGCTTAGCGATTCTCTTCGTATAGATAAAATCCTTACTATTAGTGATATAGCAAACGGTATTAATTCAAAACCCGACGGCGGAACTGATGGCAGTGGCTCTACTGGAAACACTTTCCTAGATCAACTTCTTGCGGATACAGAGTTCGACTTTTCTTCGCTTGTAAACTTCGACGGTACGATGAATCCAGGTTTTGCTGTTACAGATAAAATGCTCGCTGCAATATTAGACGATGCTTTCAGCATCGCAAGCGAAATAGAAGCACTTGCGTCACTCGAGAAAACATTAGGAATGCCCCTAACTCAAGCTTTTTCTGTAGATCAGGTGATCATCACTTCTGACGCAGTTAAATCTTCTTTTGCAGGCGTTGCAGACACTTCAAACGCAAAATTTAAGATAACTCTTTCTATGAAAATTCGTGATTTAATGACTTCAATGGTCGCTAACATGGGCGGTGTTCCTGACTTTGTTAAGAACATGATCCCTGCACTTATGCCTGATGTTATATTTTTCTCAATGGAACTTACTCCAGGAACTGCTAGTTCTCCGGGCATTCAACTAAACCACATGAAGCCTGAGCTTATGTCAAAAATCATCGTTGCGATGGATAATGTACTTGGACTTCAGGGCGGTGGCGAAAGTGCTGATGGTGCTGGACAATTTACTAGTATTCTAAATAAAGTAGGAAATACCGTACACGATTTATTCCAAAAAGTCAACAATCTTGTCGGCGATGAAGGCATCTCTTTCGCATCTTCTACGGATGGCGGGATCATGAATATCGACACCCTTCAAGCAATGATGTATGCAATGGACGTTAAAAATGTTTCTAGTACTGACTTTTTACTAATGGTTAAGCATCTTCATTCTGTAGACCACTCACTTACTCCTGATATTTCTATAACTGATTATGTAAACACTATGGTCAAAGAAGAAGACCGTACTTCTATTGAAAAATATAATGCCGAGATAAAGGAAGTGTTTAGTGGCTATGGCGTTTCAAACCATGCGACAGCAGACTGGACTCCAGACAAGTTCGTAAACAATATCTCAAAACTTCCAAACCTTATAAATATAGTGGACTATGTAGATGCAAATGGAAAACACTTGTATGACTACAATCAAAGCTCGCTAAACACTCTTGCGCACTTCTCTGACAATGCTCTCGCGCAAATACTTCAAGCACAGATAAATAAGCCTGCGACCGCAGGACTTGATTTCCCTTTCAAGCTAAACATATTAGAGCTTGACATGATAAAGTCACCTACTTTTGACGGCTTTAAAATAATTGCAAGCATCGACTTGATGAGTATCATCAGTAGCTCGCTTGAAGGCAATCCTTTAAAGACGCTTATGTCTTCGCTTTTCCCCGAAAATTTATTTGTAGAGATAACTACTCCTTTCGTCAGAAACTCTGATCCTAAGAAGTCTTCAAGCAATATAATTTTTAATTTCTTTGACGCCGAAGGTAACTCTTCTCAAGCTGAAAGTGATGCAATGCTATCTACACTGTCTAAGATAATGTCTACTCTTGATAGCTCTGAAGTTACTTTTGATAAAGAGGTAATACTTGCGACTTTTGACGACAAAGTATATACAGCACTTGAGCAAATACAAAACGGTAGCAGTACTGAAAAAGCTCCTATTACAATAGATCTTGCGGATGGAGGTATTCAGTTACCTACAGTATATAAAATCCTTAGCGACATGAGTGATAATGCAGTTGCAACTAATGATATGCAAGGCGTGTTATCTTCTTATTATAACATTGGCGGATACATGACTGGCGAAGGCAGTACTACAGTTTCAAATACTGTCGCACCGATTGATCTTTACGGCGTAGGCAATTTTGTAGAAAGAGAGCTTCAGGAAAAAATGTTCTTGAATACTGCGGGGCATATTAGCAACTCCGATCCTACAAAGAAAAACGTGTATGATTTCTTGACTACTATCGGCGGATCACTAATAGGTACGTCTATCAATGACACAATTACTGTGCCAAAGTTCTTAAATAACGATAAACCAGCAAGCAATAACAATATAAATATTGACAGCCTTGAGTTCGCAAAAATATTGCTAGAGGGCGATATTTTAAGCTCTATTCAGTCAAGTATATCTATATACAAAGACTTCACAATATCAAATGCTTTTGTCGACGCTAGCGGAAATATGAACCTAACAATAGTAGGAGTTCTAAATAATACCACGCCTCCTTCTAGCACTGGCGGAAATATAAGTCTATCACAGTTCGCTACACCTTACATCTTTATAAATACTTGCATTCCGCTTAACTCTACGTCTAGTACAAAAACATCAATAACTATAAACGATACTAAAGACGAGACGCAAATGACTGCTCTATTAAAGATACTAGGCACTAGCTCAAATACTGATATTAATGTGAACAAAATCACTGCAAATCTTGATGAACAGATCAAGCCAATGCTAAAATCTTTTGAAGATCAAGGCATAAAGATGACATCATCATATTCTGATATAACTGATTCATTCAACGGCATTCTAGGAAATAATATTTACGATATGGTCGCATTTAAGATGAAAGGCTACTCTGATACAGAACCAAATAGAAGTGATGAGAACTTAAGAAGTATTCTATACAAACTTAATCACCCAAGCGAGTTCTTAACTCATACAGGTGAAGGAAAAGGAAACGTGTACACTGACGCAAATCCGCCTTCTACGCCTACACAAACTGCTGATGGAATAATAATTGATGATCTATTACTAGGACATTCTTTAGCTAAATCTATCTCTGCACCAGATTCTCCAGACAAGGGAAAATATACATTATCTAAGCTAGCAGTATTCCCCAAGGGAACAAATCCTGTCACAGGATTTACTAAAGATGCTTATCTAAAAGAATGTTTAGCATTTGACACATACAACAATATTGATACTTTGACTACAACATTCAAGATACCAAAAAAATCAATAACAAGTGATACGAATTCTATAATAAATCAGTTCTTGCCAGAGTTCGCTTACCTAACAATTTTAATGGATATCAAAAATCAGGATACACAGCGAGATCTTACAATAAACAACTTAACTCAAGCTGAGTACGATTACTTGATCCTAATGACAACGCCAGATACAGGAACTTCTGATATGGCTACTACGGTTGACTTGGCTCTTACAAATCTATTTACTCACACCGTAACCCTTGATCTAGGCACTGGATATAGCTACAAACTTCCTCTATCAGATGTAATAAAAGGGTTATCTAATATTACTACAGATGGACTTGTTCCTGATGGATTTGCTTATGGTAAATTATTGTTTAAAATGCCTACTCAAGCATAATAAAAATACTAAATCTATTAAATGCAAAAACAATATAATATTAACGATTTTTTAAGTGATTTTTGCAAGTAATAATTATTAATATTCATAAAAATAATATGTCCTGTAACTCATGTTATAGGACATATTTCATACAAAAAGTGCCTAAACTTGATTACGTTATCGAGTTTAGGCACTTTTTTCACAATATTTAATTAATTGTTTTTTATTTATTTTTGTTGTTTTACTGCTTTTTATTAGTCAATATATTTTGTTTTTTTAAAGTTTTTATTTTTGCTTTTATGTGCTTATCTTTTCACTTTATGCACAATTGCATCTAAGATATTATATGGGTTAAGAAGTACCCCTACATTCTTTGCTACATCTCTTGCAGCATTACCTTTTTGTTCAATATTCGCAACTGACTTTACACTTAATTTTTCTATGATTGCGGCTGCCTTAACACCCTTGTCTACAGGAATAGTCACAACGCACTCCTCACCCGATAACAAATCAAAATAATTATCAGAAAACGGCAAGCATGTATCCTCCATTGTCAGCTTCACATATCTTGCGAACTTCAATGCTTTAACAGTAATAGTCGCTGTTCCTTTCGCAACAGTTACACTAGTTTCGAGTTTTGGATCAGGGAATGTCGCCAATTTATTTGGCACAAATAACATAATTTCTCTATTTATTATACCGCCCTCATCATCATAAAGCTCTACTACTAACACTCTATCTTTGTTGTTGTCTTTGATATATTCTTTTAAATTCAGTGTTGCTGTTAACGTGCTTTGTGTAGCACCTAGCTCACATTCGTAAGCCCCTATTGCTACCTTGTCGCCATCAAAAGTTTCTATATGCCACTTTACGCTCGCTGGTATAGCTTGTTCTAGATCATTGATTACATCAATTTTCACTATTCCATTTTTGTTCCTTAAAGTGATTATAACGGGTGAATTAAATAACTTTGCTTTATACATAACTGCTTTATAGTTTCCTAAATAATCCACCATTGCACAGTCAATTCCCGGCCAGCAATCATTGCCGTATGCCATCATTACGCCGCTACACTTTTTCATATTTCGTCTTAGATGCTCTACCATTTCTTTATAATATTCCGCCTGTGTAAGCTGAGAATAATATATCAAATCTTCTACATTTTTAGGCACTCTAAATCTCGAAGAAACATAAAACATAATACGGTCATTTCCGCCCTGATACTTTTGATGTAGCTGTACTTCTCTAGACTGCATGTCAAGCGACTGCTTTTCCGTATAGCCATAAAGCGTTTTTATACTTGGCATTGACGCCATACCAAACTCGCCACAAAATCTAGGAGCATGTCTTGATGTCTTGCTTATAGACCTCATTCCTCGCCATATATCCCACAAGTGTGCAGTACCCTGCTTGTCACCATTTACCCTGTCTAAAAACTTGTTTGAAAGTGGGGTTCCTGGGATATAATTAATATTATCTGCTACTTTTTTTATTTCGCCCGGCACAAATTCATAAAAGAATTTTTGAGCGGTTTTTCCCTTTTTACCTACGATATGTAACTTGCTTAATCTATGCTCTATTTCATGCGAACCGCATAGAACTGCAAGCGACGGGTGAGACTGTAGTCTTGCTGTGACTACTGCTATTTCTTTTGCTATAGCTGCCTGAAATTCCTTCACGCCAAGTGGGTACTCATATCTTGAAAATGGCATGTCCTGCCATACTAAAAGACCTCTTTCATCACACATTTCATAAAATTCTTCCGTCTCGTAACCTGCGCCTGCGAATACTCTTATCATGTTTATATTAGCATCCATCATCGCGTCAAGAGTTGTTGATACCCTATCAACGTCAAAAGACGGATCTATCATATCGTGAAGTGTTATAACTGTGCCCTTGACAAGAACTCTTTTTCCATTAAGCACTATGTCAAACTTTCTACCGTATTCGTCTTTGTCCCTTTCGATAGTAATTGTCCTAAGTCCAATACGTTTAGTAACGCTGTCTATTAGCGTATCTTTTCTGTATAGATTTATCTCTACGTTATATCTTTTAGGCGTTTCATCTTCGTCAAGCATATCGTGAGTAGTCCACAATTCTGGATTGTTTATAGCTACAGAGAACTCATTTAGTTCGCTAAGCCTTGTAAGCGAGTTTGTTAGTACGTTTGTATTAGGCTCTGTAACTGTCATTGTAAGATGAAGTTTATTATCCTCGTCGTGTATTATATTCCCCTTAAGAGAAATATTTGCCGTGATCGTAGCAAAACTGTCCACATATTTGTCAGATATAATTACCCTATCTATCTTTACTTCGTCGTATCCCAATATCTTGACATCACCCGTAATACCGCTGATAGGCAAAATAGGCGCATTGCACCAGCCAAAATGCACAGTCGGTTTACGCAAAAGACTTGCTCCTGTCATACCCATTTTGTTCGGGAAAAGAGGAGAATTTTCTAGCATTTTTTCTATATGTGCAATAGGCGAACGGAACTTTATTCTTATCTTGTTGGTCAGCCTGCTGACATAATTTTTTATATCAAACGAATGAGAAATAAAAGCATTATCCGTCTTTGCAACAAGTTTATCATTGATAAATATCTCCGCAAAAGTATCTAATCCATCACATTCTAGCATGATTATATTTTTCTTCAACATATCTTGAGACAGCGTAAACTCACGAGCATACTCCCAATCACGCTCGCCTACCCATTGCACCAATAATTCATTCTCATCATAATAAGGATGTGGCAATATATCATTTTCTATCAGGTCCGCAATATTACTACCTGGCACAATCGCGTCGAACCATTTTCCTCTGCCTACCTCATGAAAAGACCACTTTCCGCTTAAATCAAGTTTATTCATACACGCTCCTATACTTATTTATATTAACATACGTTCAGTAAAATGTAAAGCACTTGTCACATTTTATAAGAATACTCGACAATTATATACATTAAAAACGCTGTTTTCACCCTGAAAATGGCTTTACTTTATATAACTAGATAAATATTTTTGCAAATTGTTGATAATTATGGTATAATGTTTTTATGGTCTCGATAGAGAAAATATAAGGATTTTTATTATGATTAATGATGTTCAATGGCTACGACTTGACAACAGCGGAAAACTTTTCCCTATGCTGAAATATAAGGACAATCAAAATATTTTTCGCATATCCGTCCAGTTGAATGAGCTTATCAACCCTGAAATTTTAGAAGAGAGCGTAAACACTACGCTGAACCGATTCCCTTCCTTTAAGGTAAGTCTTAGACGTGGGGTTTTTTGGTATTACTTTGAAAACAATCCAAGACGATATAATATCGTAAAGGAAGATGATATAATAATGCGTAGCATGAACATGTCTTCAAATAATGGTTTTCCTTTTAGGATTTCTTACCACGAAAACCGTATGAATTTTGAAATATATCATTGTGTTGCGGACGGCTCTGGGCTATTAGAATTTATCAAGTCTCTACTTATAATATACCTTGCCGCTCTAGGTCACAATATAGATACTGATGGTATTGTAAAAATGATAGATGAGCCTGTAGACAGCAAAGAGTATGAAGATAGTTTCATTACTAATTACAAAAAAATGCGTATCCGCGACATGTCAATCTCTAAGATGACAGGCATGACCTCGGTATATAGAGTTGGCGGAGAGACTTTTAATGACGACGGCAAAGGCGTGGTAACGGGCACTTGTCCTACAAAAGATGTAATAACTCTTGCCAAAAGCAATGGCTGTACCGTAACTGAATATTTATGCGGTCTATATATGTACAGTATCTACATGGCAAAGGGAAGACATGAAACAAACCCTGCCAACCTAGTTGTATTTATCCCTATGAATCTTAGGAAAATATATAATAGTGTTACACTTAGGAACTTTTCGCTTTTTTCTCGTGCTACAATGCCTCTGAATAGACAAGATATCACACTAAAAGAGTTTATAAATTCTGTCAAAATAGTACTAAAAGAAGAACTTGAAGTATCTGAAATAAATAAAAATATAAGCACTGCAGTTCGCGCTGAAAAACTTATCGCAATGCGTGTACTGCCGCTTTTTGCAAAAAAAATGATATTTAAAATTACTAATTTTTCTAACGGCATCAAGCCTACTAAAACTTCAACGTTCAGCAATATTGGATATATTAATTTGCCCGATGGACTTCGTGAGCATATAAGTGGAATAAATTTCAACATTCGTACAAGCAAGTCTATACCTATTTCTATGTCAATGCTTAGTGCTTTTGACAAGATGAGCATGTCTATTACGCGTACTATTGTCGATACTGATATAGATCAATTCTATTTCTCTTATCTTGCAAATAACGGCGTTGACTTAACTATGACAAGCAATTACTGGGAGGTGGATCATGTACTGTGAAAAATGCAAGGTTTCTGTTAAATCGGACTTTCCTATCTGCCCTCTTTGCCACTCTTCGCTAGTAGTCGATGAGGTGTTAAATACTTCCGTCACCACTGATGGAACGCAAGGCAAAACAACTGCTCTGCCTACTATAGAATATCCTAAGAGAATTAAACGCGTGAAGACTATGGACAATATTCCTATTACCTCGGTTTTCTTGCTTGTTTTCTTGCCTCTTTTTATAATGTCACTTGTGCTAGATATAGTTATGTTTACCAATCCTACGTGGTCACTGATTATAGGTGCTGTTATTTTTATATCTTATGTCACCGCTCGTAATACTTTTTTATCCGACTGTGGTTATGGCATGAGAATTGCTTACCAACTATTAGGATTTATATTATTATCATATTCAATTCAAACACTTGTTACTGACGTTGAGTTTGCTTCATCAATTGCACTACCGGCACTTATAACGATAGCACTTACTGTGAATAGTATTTTTCTTATAATCAAACATAGTTACAACGCGTCACTATATGTTTCTTCTACATTATTTTCGCTTCTATCTTTGCTACCGCTAATACTTGCATTGTGCAATGTGATGTACGCTAGCGTAATGGTTATAGTCACTGCTGTTGTCGGCGTTATTGCTCTTATTGTAACTATTGCTTTTGGAAGGCGTAAGTTATGGTCAATATTTAAAATGACTTTTAATAATTAACTTTTATGCAATTACCCATCGCGTTATATGCGACAGTTAGTCATATTAATATATAACCCATTAATCTTAACAATTTAATAATGATCATGAAAAATGGCTCGTTTGAATTACAAACGAGCCATTTATTTATTCATTTATTCTTTTATTTGTTTTTACTCTTCTATTGTTGTGTTTTCTGTAGCAGTTATTTCCACCACATTTCCTTCTTGCGCTACATCAGCACTTTCCGCAACAATAACTTCACCATTCTCATCCAATAGCTCTTCTTCTAGTTCGTCTCTAGGAACGATAGTGAATGATACTACTTTGCTTGCTTGATCTTTCATTCTCATTACTTTTACGCCCTGAGTATTTCGTCCGATCTTGCTTATCTTATCTGCATTCATTCTTATAACTATACCATTATCTGAAATGATCATTACATCTTCGTCTTCTGATACAAGTTTAAGATTGACTACATTACCTGTTTTCTCGTTAAGTACACCTACTTTAACACCCTTTCCGCCACGTGTTTGGAATCTATACTCACTTATGTCAGTTCTCTTTCCATATCCGTTCTCGGTAATAGTCATTACTTCGGTATTCTCTCTTACTTTTGTTGCGTCTACTACTACTTCATCAGCTTCTAAACTTATAGACTTAACACCCATTGATGTTCTGCCTGTATCGCGTATATCTCCCTCATGGAATCTTATACACTTACCGCCATTAGATGCTAGTATTAACTCATTATCGCCATCAGTATGCATAGCACTGATTAGCTCATCACCATCTTGAAGTTTTATAGCTATCTTACCATTAGTCTGTATTCTCTCAAACTCAGTAAGATCAGTCTTTTTAATAAGTCCACGTTTTGTAGCAAGTACTAGGTATCCTTCGCTTTCTTTTGGTAGTGGAAGTACTGCATTAATTTTTTCGCCTTCTGCAAGATTTAATACATTTACCATCGCTCTGCCCTTAGCTACCTTCGATCCCTCTGGTATCATGTATCCCTTTATGCGATACACCTTGCCAAGGTTTGAGAAAAACAGTATAGGCTCATGCGTATTTGTATTGATAACATTTGCTACGAAGTCTTCGTCTTTTGTCTTGTGAGTAGAAACTCCTACTCCGCCTCGACGCTGGGCTCTATACTCGTCTGTAGCCATTCTCTTTATATATCCTTGATGCGTCATGCTTATTACGATATCTTCTTGCTCTATTAGGTCTTCTATGTCTATATCATTATAATCATAACTGATCTCAGTACGACGTGGATCATTATATTTATTTCTTATCTCTAACATCTCTGTTTTAATGATCTCTATAATCCTTTCTGGCTTAGATATTATATCACGATATTCTGCAATATCCGCGTCTAATTGTGAAAGCAACTGCTCTAGTTTATCCACTTCAAGACTTGTAAGCCTTGCTAGTTTCATCTCCATTATCGCGTTTGACTGTTTCTCTGATAACTCAAACCTATTACACAACTGTGCCATAGCTGACTGTCTATCGCTAGACGCCTTTATAATAGCGACTACTTCGTCGATATTTCTCTGTGCTATAACTAAGCCCTTTGTAATATGTTCTTTTTCTAAAGCCTTATTAAGATCATACTGAGTACGTCTTTCAATAACTTCCTTTTGATGCACGATGTAGTGAGAAAGTATCTCTTTTAGATTAAGTACTTTTGGCTCTCCGTCAACTAGTGCAAGCATTATCATACTATGTGATACTTGAAGATTTGTATGCTTATATAATTGATTTAATACTACTTGTGCTTGAGCGTCTTTTTTGATATCTATTATGATATTTACGCCCTTTGTAGAATAATCCATACAGTCGGCAATGCCTTCTATTCTCTTTGTCTTTACAAGCTCCGCAATACTCTCTACAAGTCTTGCTTTATTTACTTGATATGGTAGCTCCGTGATAAGGATACGCTGTCTTCCGTAGCCGTCATCTTCTTCTATCTCTGCTCTAGCTCTAACTATCGCACTACCACGTCCAGTCCTGTATGCCTTTTTGATACCGCTTTTACCCATTATAAGCGCGCCAGTAGGATAATCAGGAGCGATAATAATCTCCATCAACTCCTCTATGTCTATCTCTGGATTCTCCATAACGGCAATAGCGCCATCTATAACCTCTCCTAAGTTATGAGGAGGGATTGACGTAGCCATACCTACTGCTATGCCTTCGCTTCCATTTACTAAAAGGTTAGGATATCTTGCTGGTAATACTTCTGGTTGTATTTCAGTGTTGTCAAAGTTAGGATAGAATCCTACTGTGTTCTTGTCTAGGTCACGCATTAGCTCGCTTACAATCTTACTCATACGCGCCTCGGTATATCTGTATGCGGCAGCCTTGTCGCCGTCCATATTACCGAAGTTACCCTGTCCGTCTACTAGAGTGTATCTTATAGAGAAGTCTTGTGCCATACGCACTAAAGCATCATATACTGAAGTGTCACCGTGTGGGTGGAACTTACCTAATACGTCACCGACGATACGCGCACACTTTTTAAATGGTTTATCGGGTGTTAAACCCATCTCACTCATTGAATATAATATACGTCTATGTACTGGCTTTAAACCGTCCCTTACATCAGGTATTGCTCTAGAAACATTAACTGCCATTGCATAAGCTATAAATGATTTTTTCATTTCGCTTTCTACTTCTATTGTCTTTACCTGAGAAGCACTAAGCATCACTCTTATTTCTTCTCTTGATAATTCTTTTTTTCCCATTTTAGTTGCCATTATACTTCTCCTTAAATATCTAGATCAGTAACTAGTTTTGCGTTATCTTCGATAAATTTACGTCTAAGCTCAGGCTCATCACCCATTAGCATAGAGAAAATATCATCAGCCCTTTCTGCCTCTTCAATACTTACTTGTAATAAAGTTCTACTTAATGGAGACATTGTCGTATCTTTTAATTGATCCGCATTCATCTCTCCTAGACCTTTGTACCTCTGTACTTCTATTTTTCTCTCAGTGGTTGCTTTGTATTGCTCTAAAGACTCATCATCAAAGAAGTATTTTTCTTGCTTGCCGTTAATCGTCGTTTTGTATAGAGGTGGCTGCGCAATGTAGATATGTCCCTGTTCTACTATCGGTTTCATAAATCTATAAAAGAAAGTAAGTAATAATATCCTTATATGACTACCGTCTACATCCGCATCTGTCATACATATTATTTTATCATATCTCAGCTTATCAGGATCACAATCAGCGTGTATTCCACAACCGAAAGCTATAATCATGTTTTTTATTTCCTCATTTTCTAGCACTCTGTTAAGCCTAGCTCTCTCTACATTAAGGATCTTACCTCTAAGTGGCATAATAGCCTGAAACCTAACGTCTCTGCCTTGCTTAGCAGTACCACCCGCAGAGTCACCCTCTACTAGATATATCTCGCAAATATTTCTATCTTTCTCCGCACAATCCCATAGCTTGCCCGGTAAAGAGTTTGACTCTAGTACCGATTTACGCTTAGTAAGGTCACGTGCATTTCTAGCCGCTTCACGAGCTTTTTTTGCTGTTACCGATCTAAGTATAAGGTCACGAGTTATTTTAGGATTTTCCTCTAAGTATGTACCCATATACTCTTTCATAGCGTCAGATACAACACCTCTCATATAACTATTTCCTAGCTTTGTCTTAGTCTGTCCTTCGAATTGAGGGTCGATAAGTTTTACACTTACTACTGCGACTATACCCTCACGGCAATCATCACCCGATAATTTCTCTTCGCCCTTTAGTATATTCATGCTCTTTCCGTAGTCATTAAAAAGTTTTGTGATCACTTGTTTAAATCCGTCTACGTGAGTACCGCCTTCTTCTGTGTGGATATTATTCGCATAAGAATAAATCCTTTCGCTGTAAGAATCATTGTACTGCATAGCTATTTCTATTTGATAATCTTCCGCCTCTAAACTAAGATAGAAAGGTTCAGTGAATAATCCTTCTCTTTTATTTAATTCGTTTACGTACTCTTTAATACCGCCTTCGTAATGTATAAGCTCTTCACGCTCTTGACCATCTCTGCTATCTTTAAGCATTATACGAAGTCCTTTATTTAAAAAAGCAAGCTCTCTAAGTCTATGTATTAGTTTGTCGTACTGAAAAATTACAGTCTCAAAGATAGTATCGTCAGGCAAGAATTTTATCTTAGTACCTGTTTTATCAGTCTTTCCTATGATAGCAAGGTCACTATCCGCCTTACCTCTATGATACATTTGATAATAAACGTTGCCATTTTGGTAAACTTCTACTTCAAGATCCTCAGAAAGAGCATTAACTGCCGAAATACCAACACCGTGCAATCCGCCAGAGAATTTGTATCCGCCTCCACCGAACTTACCGCCCGCATGCAGTTTTGTAAGAACAACCTCAACGGCCGACTTACCTTCTTTAGCAATTATGCCCGTAGGAATACCGCGACCATTATCCTCAACAACTATAGCACCTTCTTTAGTCACTTCTACATGTATAATATCACAGTGACCAGCCATAGCCTCATCTATACTATTATCAACTACTTCTATAACTAAATGATGTAATCCACGCTCATCAGTAGAACCAATATACATACCCGGTCTTTTACGAACGGGCTCTAACCCTTCTAATACTTGAATGGCGTCTTGATTATAATTTTGCTGTTCACTCATAATATGCTCCTTTTTTATATAAATATTTTTATATAAGTATCTTTTCTTTTAATTTTTTTTAAATTTTCTATAATTTTTCAAAAAGTTTTAATTTCTTTTTTCGTTGATAAATAATTTTTTCTTTATATTAATATAAATTATATTATAATATTATAGTAACTATATTATATCACATTTTCGCAAAAAAAAATAGTTATTTTACACAAAAATCATTATTAATCGACGTTTTTTCGTACTTTTATTTGTTTTTTTGTATTATTTTCTTTGTTTTTCGTATTATATTTTTTTTATCCTTTATATATCAATAATTTACTATAATTCTACTTTGTTTTCGCTTACTTTTTCTATGCTTTTCTATATTATAAAAGCACCTCTTTTCATATGAAAAAAGGTGCTTTTTTTAGGTTTTTTATTTGTATTATCTTTACTTTTTATGCACTATCAGGCTTATGTTTGTAGATATATTTGCATATACTTTTACTTCTACATCATATGTTCCTAGTGTCTTAATTGGGGTTTTTATGATTATTTTTTTCTTTTCTATATCATATCCATTTTCATGTAATGTTTCGCTTATTTCTTTAGTAGTCACTGAGCCGAACATTTTTCCATTCTCTCCACATGACATAGCTAATTTTACTACACTTCCACTCATTCTATCTGCCATTTTTTGAGCGTCTATTTTCTCAAGCTCTTTTTTTCTAGCAAGTGCCGCATTTTTCTGTTCTGTCTCATTTATTAGTTTACTGCTTGCTGGAGCTGCTAATCCTTTTTTAATTAAAAAATTCTTTGCGTATCCGTCATTTACTTCTATTATATCGCCCTCTTTTCCTTGAGCTTTTACATCTTTTAATAATAATACTTTCATTTATATAGTCTCCTCTTTTATATTATTTTAACAATTAAAATTTCCTGATACTTCTATTACTGTCCCTGTTATGAAACTTGATTTTTCTCCCGCTAAGAACTCTACTACATTTGCTACTTCGCAGGATTTGCCTATTCTTCCTAAAGCTGTCTTTTCTTTTAGCTCATTTATTATATCATCATCTATATCTTTACACATATCTGTGTCTATAACTCCTGGTGCTATAGCGTTAACTCTTATATTATTTAATCCTACTTCTTTAGAGAGTGCTTTTGTAAAACCTATTATACCCGCCTTAGACGCCGAATAAGCAACTTCTCCACTTCCTCCATAAATTCCCCATACTGATGAAATATTTATAATACTTCCACCTTCTGTTAACATATAAGGCACTATTTCATGACAGAACTTGAATATACTATCTAGATTAACACTTATCATATTATTCCATTTAATAAGATCCGTATCCATCATCAATGTATAATCAGCAATACCAGCATTATTAACTAATACATCTACCCTTCCATATACTGATATTACATTTTTTACAGCATTTTTTATACTTTTATAATCTCTTATATCTGTTTCTATAGCAATAGCATTTAATGATCCGTCTTTGTTAAATTCATTTATCATCTTCATTGCATTTTCTTCACTATTATTGTAAGTGAATGCAACTCTATAACCACTAGATATTAAATTATTTACTATACTCTCTCCAATGCCTCGCGCACCGCCAGTAACTAATGCTACTTTTTTTATAATATAATCAGGCATTGAATAATCTCCTATCAAAATATTTACAATACAATATATAAATCATATCTTTGATATTGTAACATATACTAGTCATAAAGTCAATATTTATATTATAATATGTAAATACACCCAATAACTGTATTGTTATTAGGTGTATAAATATCATAATTTATTTAATTTAATTAAGCTACATTTATTAGATTAAAAATCATATCAATAGGATTGTATTTCATTATATATTGAGTTAAGAATCCTTCATTCATCATCTTTGAAATATTAATCGCTGTTTCTGTATTAAACATACCTATAACTGCATTCATAATACTAAATGCTAAGAATACAAACATTACACCTATTGCAAGATATAATATCGATCCTAAAATCCTATTAACTACTCCAACTGGTCTACCATAAATAGCTCTACCTACGAAAATTTTAATAACGAAGAATATTATTCCTGTACCTACTAATATTATAACTGATGCTAAGAATTGACCAGCGTAGGCTTTTAAAGAAGATATTACATTCACTTCAAGAGTTCCTACAGTCATATTTGCCATTATATTTTCTACTAAGAAGTTAGGTAATATAAGTTTTGACTCAAGTAATGCTATTACACTGGAATTATCATGAGCAAACACCCACTCTCCTCCAACATTAACTACTGTGAAATCTCTACTATTACCAAGTATGCCCGTAGTTTTACCAACTAGTGACTCTACCCATGTACCTACTGCAGTGCCCATAAGCATTTCTCCAAACTTTGCGGCAACAAAATAAATTAATGCTATTGCAACGCCCCAGCCTACTAGAGATATACAAGGCTTTATAAAACCTTTCATAATACCGTATATAAAAAACAATACTATTATTACTAATACCGTTATATCTAATGGATTAAATTTCATAATAAACTCCTTAAAATTTTATTTATATTATTATTGACTTTCTTAAGTGATTAATCACAAGATCAATTATTATATATTTTTATTTATTTAATATAATTAATATACTATAATTCTACATTATTTTTATCATTAATGCAATAGCTTTTTACAATTTATTAAAATTTACTCACTAAAAAGTTATAAAACCTGTTATTTTGTCTATAATTCTATTAATAATAATTGTTTTATTTACAATTCTTAATTAATTTTTACTATATTTTTCGTTATAAAAGGAGTATAAATGGTAATATGTTGTATAGGAACACCTAAAGTAATAGGTGATAGTGTTGCACCGAGAGTGGCTGATAACCTACTTATTAAAAATATCAATGCATTTATTTATGGCACTACTGATAGACCTATCACTGCCCTTAATTATAGTGATTATTATGATTATATAAACAAAAAACACAAGAATGAATTTATTATTGCTATTGATTGCGCTCTAGGAAATAAAGATAATATTGGATGTGTTAAAATCATTAAAAATGGAGTGTGCCCAGGTAAAGCACTTAATAAAAATCTTAATAATATCGGTAATATTGGTATATTAGGTCAAGTTGGAGATATTAAAAAAGAAGTTTACTCAGAGCTTAAAAATACTCCTATTCAATTAATAGATAATTTAGTAAATAAAATATCTAATATAGTTATTCATCTAGTAGAATTTTATAATATAAATAATATGATATCATCGGTATAATTATTATTTGACTACACTTCCTTTATCTATTATTATTTTATTATTGTATTCTCCATCAAAGTTTGTACAAGTCAAAAACGTTTGTACTTCACTTACTACTTTCAATAATGCAGATTGTCTATATTCATCAAGCTCACTAAGAACATCATCAAGTATTAATATAGGCTTTTCTCCTAGCTCAGTGAATAATTTTACTTCTGCTAATTTTAAAGATAATGCTGTTGTTCTCTTTTGACCTTGAGATCCGAATTTTCTCACATCTATATCATTTATTTTTATAGATAAATCATCTCTATGAGATCCTATAGTAGTATATCCTAAATTTATATCTTTATCATAACTTTCTTTAAGAAGTACACTTATTTGTTTTTCCATTTCTTGCAAGCTGTCATTTTTTATTTTACTTTCATAACTAATATATAGATTTTCTTTTCCTTGTGTTAGCATATCATGTTCATTTTTTGTGATTACGCTTAGTTTCTCTACAAATTCGTATCTATCTTTTATAATACTTGCGCCTACTCTTGATAATTGGCTATCCCAAATAGGTAAATTATCTTTTATTATTTTTATATCGCGATTATTCTTTATTAATTTATTTCTTTGGCTAATTATTTTATTATATCTTACCAGATTATTGAAATATAATTTCTTTTGTTGAGATAAACTTATATCTAAAAATTTTCTTCTCTCTACTGGAGATTCTTTTATAATATCTAGTTCGTCAGGGCTAAAATAAACAACATTTAATATTCCTATTAGTTCGCTTATTTTTCTTACTGGTATTTTATCTATTGCTATTCTTTTCTTTCCTTGCTTATCTATCATTATTTCTATAATGTGTGATCGGTATTTTTTTTGCAATTTTATTGTTATAAAGGCACTATCTTTTTCCCACTTTATTAGTTCTTTATCTTTTGATGTTCTAGGGGATTTGCCTAATCCTGCGTAATATATTGCTTCTACAAGATTAGTTTTACCGCTGGCATTATTTCCAGATACAATATTTAAGCCATCACTAAATCGGATGACTTCATTACTGTAGTTTCTAAAATTGTTAAGAGATATACCTAATAGTTGCAATTTTGTTAAATTCCTTTGTTTGTATTTTTTTGTTAATAAATATTGGATTGGATAACAATTGATTATATAAAAAAGTAAAAATTTATAAGGCGGATTATATTATTATATAGTAGTTGTTAATAATATTAGTAATAATAAGCACAGTTGATAAGTTGATAAGTATAAAAAAGTGATAAAAAACCCTTAAAAAGAGGCAATTAAAACTAAATGTACTATAGTTTGTCAAAAGTGAATGTGTATAACTAATGAATACTTGTCCACATATATAAACAATTGTTATATAGTTATGAACATAGCCTTATTTTATAGAAATTATTATATTATCATTATATCATAGTATGTATATTTTATCAATGTTTAATATTATAATAAAAAAATAATATTATTACATAAAAAGCCTTGAATATATTTTAAATTCATAGTATAATGTATTCATGAATAATAATATAGATATAAAAAAAGTGTGGAGTGATACTCTTAATCTTATAAATTTACAGGTAAATCAGATAATTTATGATATTTGGATCAAGAACCTTCAGCCAGCAGGTATTAGTGGCGAGGAATTTATATTAATAGCTCCTTATGAAAACACTAAAAATTTGATTAATAAGAATTATAAAGGGATAATTGAAACTGCCCTTATTTCCGTATGTCCTTTTGTTAAAGGGATAAATGTAATTACTGAAAATGATATAAGCCTAGTAAAAGACGAAAAGCCAACACCAGAGAATGTAACGGAAGAATATTTTAATGATTATAAAATAAACAATACTTTCTTTGAAGAGAGATACACTTTCGATGATTTTGTAATAGGAGAAAGTAATCAAATAGCGTTTGCAGCAGCAAAAGCAGTTGCAGATGATCCAGGTATAAAACACAATCCATTATTCATTTATGGCGGAGTAGGTCTAGGAAAGACACATATAATGCACGCTATAGGTAATAATATATTAAAGAAAACGCCTAACAAAAAAATTATATATGTAAATACAGAAATATTTATAAATGATTATATAGAGAGTATACAAAACACAAAAAACAATGAATTAAACAAAGAATTTAGAGACAAATATAGAAATGTAGATGTTTTAATGCTAGATGATATTCAATTTATGAGAGGAAAGGAAAGTCAACAGGCATTGTTCCACACTTTTAATGAATTATATCAGTCAAAAAAGCAAATAGTATTTTCTTCTGACTGTCATCCTAGAGAATTGAATAATATGGACGATAGATTGAAGTCAAGATTTCAAAGCGGTTTGACAGTAGATATATCAAGTCCAGATATTGATACTAGAATTGCAATATTAAAGAGAAAAGCATTCCAAAACAGATTTAATGTAAGCAATGAAGTAATAAATTACATTGCAGAGAGTATAAATACTAATATTAGAGAGCTAGAAGGTGCACTTATAAAAGTAAAATTCTATTGCGATCTAAATAAAATAAATGCAGACAATATTGATGTAGTAAAAAGAGCTCTTAAAGATGAGATTGATAATAAGACTGGACCTATATCTATGGGACTTATAACAAGCTGTGTGTGTGAGTATTTTACGCTAGAACAATCAGAGATAATGAGCAAAAAGAGAACGAAAAAGATAAATGAAGCTAGGCAAATAGCTATTTTATTGATATCTGAGCTAATGCCCGTACCTCTAGTTACAATTGGTGATTATTTTGGTGGTCGTGACCACTCTACTATAATACATGCACGTAATAAAATGTCAGAACTAATTATAAATGATAGTCAATATAGTACTTATGTCAAAGACATAAAGAATATGATTAATATAAAAAAGAAATAAAAAAGCCAATAATAATATAATAAAACAGTAAAATGATTGATTATTATATTAAATTACCTACAAAAGGTATAATAAAAAGGAGTAATTATGAAATTAGTATGTAATGGATTAGACCTTGCAGATTCTTTTAGTAAAGTTACAAAGGCTATCACAGGAAAATCAACTATACCTATTCTAGAAGGTGTTAAAATATCAGCAAAAGGAAATAAATTAATATTGACAGCGTCTGATACAGAGATAACTATCGAAAATACAATAAATGCTGAAATAATGCTAGAAGGCGATATTATAGTGCCAGGTAAACTTACTTCAGAGCTAGTAAGAAAAATGGGCGGACAAAGTGTAGAGCTTGATAGTATAGATAATAAGATATTAAATATTAAGTATATAGATAGTAATTCTAAGATAAATCTTTTTAATTATGAAGAGTATCCGAAGTTTGCTAATAATGATTATGATCTTTCATTCAATATAACTCAAAAAGAATTAAAAGATATAATAGTAAGAACAATTTTCTGTGCGGCTACTGACGAGGTAAGACCTATACTTAAAGGCTGTCTAATAGATATAAATGGCGACAATATTACAAGCGTTGCAATTGACGGATTAAGGCTTGCAATAACAAAGAGTAAGATATATAAGAATACTGATAAAAAAAGCATTGTAGTGCCTGCAAAGGCTCTTAAAGACATAAATAACCTACTTACAGGTGGTGATGAAATCGTGACCGTGAGTATTAGTGATAAAAAGATAATGGTAGATATGGCTCATACAAAAGTGATAGCGTCATTATTAGAAGGCGAATTCATCAGTCATGAGAGAATTATACCAAAAAACTACAGCACAACTATAAAGGTTGTTAAAGAGCAACTCGAGCAAGCACTTGATAGAGTATCAATAATATCACGTAATTTGCAAGCAAATCTTATCAAGATAGAAATAATTGATGGAACAATGGTAATGTCAGCAAAAGCTGATATTGGTGATATTATAGAGAAAGTGCCAGTAAGTATGGAAGGAAAAGATATCAAACTAGCATTAAATTCTAAGTTTTTAGCTGATTGTTTGAATGCAATTGATGAAGAATATATTACAATGTCTTTTGCTTCTAGCACAGAGCCATGTACAATAACTCCAATAGCAGGAGATTCTTATTTATATCTAATATTGCCAGTAAGAGTAATGACAAATTAATTATAAAAAACAATAAAAACAGAAAAAGAATATAAAAAAGTTTCATTCTCAAAGAATGGAGCTTTTTAAATTTATAAAAATAGAAAAAGAATAAAGGAATTGAAAAGAAAAGAATTAAAGTAAAAAAGAGCTCCATTCGTGATGAATGGAGCTTTTAAATTGATAAGGATTAAAGATCTTTGTTGTTTTTACAACTCTCAATTATAGTGAATATGCGTTGAAGATCATCTTTTGTATAATAATCTATATATATACGTCCTTTGTCTTCAGTGCCGACAGCTTTAATTTTTGTTGCAAAAACTCTTTGCATGTCGTTTACTAATTCTTTGATTTCAGTAGTAAGTTTAATTGATTTGCGTTTTATTTCATTAGAAGAAGGGTTTAGGTAAGCATTTACCATTATTTCTAACTCACGAACACTCATTTTTTTGTCACATGCTGCTTGAGCGTACTTGATCTGGATAGTTTCGTCTTTTATAGAAACAAGGCAACGAGCATGACCTGCAGAAAGTCTACCGTCTATAACTAAACGTTGTACATTACCATTCAGATTAAGAAGACGAAGTGCATTTGTAACAGCAGGACGACTTTTGCCAAGTTTATCAGCAAGTTCTTCCTGAGATAAGCCATATTCAGTGATAAGACTACGCATAGCAACTGCTTCTTCTATAGAGTTTAGGTCTTCACGTTGAAGATTTTCTATAAGGGCTATTTCTTTAGCGTCTTGCTCTGAAAAATTCTTTATTATTACAGGGATTTGCTTCAATCCACAAAGACAACACGCTCTAAATCTTCTCTCACCAGCAACTATTACATAATAGTTATCTTTAGGGACAACTGTTATAGGCTGAATTATACCGTGTGCAGTAATAGACTTCGCAAGCTCCTCTAATGCTTCTTGATTAAAAGATTTACGGGGCTGATCTGGATTTGTAATGATTTTATTAATATCTATTTCTAGAATACCAGTAATATCATTTTTTGTTTCTTGCGAAACTAAATCTTCTTCATACAATCCTAATAATGAGCTAAGACCAGTGCCTAGACCAGAATTTAATCCTTTCTTTATCATAATTAATTACCTCTTTAATCTTTTTTTATTATTAAGCTTTAGAAACTCTTTTGCAAGCTCTTCGTATGCTTTTGCACCATTACACTTGCTGTCATAAGCAACTATTGGTAGTCCATAACTTGGCGCCTCAGCAAGACGTATGTTTCTAGGAATAGTGTTTTTATAAAGTTTATCAGGGAAATATTTTTTGATTTCATCTTCCACGTTTTGAGTTAGTTTAGCACGTTTATCATACATTGTTAGAATGATTCCCTCTATCTCAATTTTAGGATTTAGATATTTTTTGATTTGCTTTATCGTAAAAAGCAATTGACTCATACCCTCTAACGCGTAAAACTCGCACTGCGTAGGGATTATTATAGAATTACTTGCTGTCAGAGAATTTATTGTAAGAAGTCCTAGTGATGGCGGACAATCTATCATTATAAATTCATAATTTTCGGAGATTTTGTCAATCGCATCTTTTAATATTCTTTCACGATTAATATTAATTGTTGCTAGCTCTAATTCTGCTCCTGCAAGATTTGTAGAAGTAGGTATAATATCTAGTTTTTTGACAGGTGTATTGCATATAATACCATCAGTTATGTCATGTTTTCCGACTAGTACATCGTATATAGTAAGTCTAGAATTTTTATCAGTTATGCCTAGACCACTACTTGCATTGCCTTGTGGATCCATATCAATAACAAGCGTTTTATATCCATAACTTGCTACATAAGCAGCTAAATTAACGCAACTTGTAGTTTTGCCAACTCCGCCTTTTTGGTTAGAAAATGTTATAATTTTAGCCATAAAAGTTCCTCCGAAAGTATACTATACTTGTAGTAAAAAATTAATATTAAAGTGGGTTTGTTTTTGGTTTGTTTTTATCTCTAGGATAAATTCTATTACAAAAACTAGTAGGGGTGAATGCGACTAGACTCCTGTCGATGTCAGTGTCTTCTATGGTGAAATCTTGTCTCATAGAAAGATCGCATTTTAATATTCGCATTGCAGTTTTCGCCAGTTCAAGCTCTTCTGAAATGTTTGACGTCTTATAACAAATAGCCTTTCCGCCTACTTTGACAAAAGGTATTAAGTACTCCAATAATGTAGGCAATGGAGAAACAGCTCTAGCCAGTGCGATATCGAAAGTATGCACGTTCATTTTAGCAAAGTCCTCCGCTCTTGCATGAACTGCTACGCAGTTTTTTAGTTCAAGCTGAGAAATGACCTCATTTAAAAAGGTAACACGTTTATTTAAACTGTCTACTAATGTGAAATTAACGTTAGGCAATACTATTGCTAGTGGCAAAGATGGAAACCCTGCACCTGCTCCAATATCTACGACACACTCGCCGTAAGTTATATAAGGGAATGCGTATAAGCTGTCTGCAAAATGTTTAATAATAACGTCATTACGCTCGGTAATAGCAGTCAAATTAAATTTTTGATTCCACTCAATTAGAAGATTGTAAAAAGTTTCAAAAGAGTGCAATGTGTCATCATTATATGGAATATTTAATTTTTTTAAAAATTTAGTTAGTAATATCATTATACACCATTTTACTATAAAAGTAAAGAATAATTTTTCTAAAGCAATTCGGATACATATAGAATATTTAAGCAAAAGATATTAATATCGAATATAATATTATAAATTTTAATATATGCTTATAAATATACTCTGCTTATAAATAATAAAACAAAAAGCAAGCCTTTTGTGATTGATTTAGAGGTCGATATGTCATAAATAATTTATAACAATCATTGAATAAAAAGAAAGAAGTCTACTATAAAGTTTATTGAATAGGTGACTATAAATAGAAAAAAGGAAGACTTATTTTTTAAATAAACTTATCATCAGTACTGTTATATCAGCTGGAGAAACTCCGCTGATTCTAGAGGCTTGACCTAGGTTTAATGGAGCGATTTTTGCAAGTTTTTGTTTTGCTTCGAGTCTTAATCCTTCTATAATAGAATAATCAGTATCGGAAGGTATTTGTCTATCTTCGAGTTTTTTCAGCTCTCTTATTGATGCGTCTTGTTTTGTAAGATATCCTTCATATTTGATCATCGTTTCTACTTCTCTGAGAACACGTACATCTAGCTCACTAAGCTCTTTAAAAGTTGACATAATCATATCTGCCGATATGGTTGCTCTCTTTAACATGTCTTTATAAGACAGTGATCGGCTTGGAATGCTCTCTCCAATACTGTTAAAAAAGTCGGTAAGGTCAGTTATTTGTACATGCTTATTAAGTATGTCGTTTATATACAATTCTATTAGCTCGGTTTTCCTAAGATATCTGTCGTATCTATCTTTGCTTACTAGTCCTAGCTCGTAGCCGTCTACGGTAAGTCTTATATCGGCATTTTCTTGTCTTAGATTTAATCTAAACTCCGCTCTTGCTGTCATCATTCGATAAGGTTCGTTAGTGCCTTTTGTCACAAGGTCATCTATTAGAACTCCAATATATGCCTTATCTCTAGTAAGAATAAATGGAGGTTTTTTATCTATATAAAGGCTTGCGTTTATACCCGCAATAAGCCCTTGCGCAGCGGCTTCTTCGTAGCCACTACTGCCATTTATTTGCCCCGCTGTGAATAGACCCTTTATGTTCTTTACCATAAGCGAAGAGTCAAGCTCTGTGCTGTCTATGCAATCGTATTCTATAGCATATGCATATCTCATGATGTTTACATTTTCCATTCCTGCAATTGATCTGTACATTTCAAGCTGTACATCAATAGGAAGGGAGCTTGACATGCCTTGTACATACATTTCGTCAGTAAACATGCTTTCTGGCTCTATAAAAATCTGATGCCTATCTTTGTCCGCAAACCTCATTACCTTATCTTCTATACTTGGGCAATATCTAGGGCCGATACTTTTAATAGTACCATTATATAGTGGCGAACGGTGTATATTATCACGTATTATTTGGTGTGTGTTTTCATTCGTGTAAGTTAGATAACACGAGACATCACAAGGCTTGCTTTTATCATTAATAAAAGAAAAAGGATATATATCTTTGTCGCCCATTTGCTCTGTCATTTTACTGAAGTCTATAGTTTTTTTGTCAACTCTAGCAGGAGTACCAGTTTTAAATCTTCTGATAGTCATACCGTGAGATATCAAACTTTCTGTAAGCGATGTTGCACGAGAAAAACCACTTGGTCCTTCTGCTTTTCTCCACTCGCCTATTATTATATCAGAGTTCAGATACACGCCACAACATAATACAATGGTGCAAGTATTATAAGTGTTTCCCATGTCGGTAGTTACGCCGCAAACACTGCCATCATCGGCAGTCAATATATTCACCACTTCACCTTGCAAAATAGTGATATTTGGCTCATTCTCGACAATTTTCTTCATGTTAAGATGGTACATTATCTTGTCTTCTTGACCTCTCAAGCTATGA
Source organism: uncultured Clostridia bacterium (assembly GCA_947038565.1). Classification (GTDB taxonomy): domain Bacteria; phylum Bacillota; class Clostridia; order Christensenellales; family UBA3700; genus MGBC100798. Next base: position 260,514 of record CAMQWP010000001.1, on the reverse strand, counting down.
ACGGCAGCACCTTTTGATAGATTAAGCATTCTAAGTTGAAGGACAGCTTCGTCGGCAGTAATTCCCATTTGACCGCCAAGCGCGTCTATTTCTCGTACTAAATGACCCTTTGCAGTACCGCCTATATTAGGGTTGCAAGCCATGTTGGAAATAGAATCAAGCGAAAGAGTAACAAGTAAAACGGATTTGTTTAGGCGAGCAAGAGAAAGCCCTGCTTCTACCCCAGCATGACCAGCACCAATTACTATTGCGTCGTATGTAGTATTGTTTTTCATAATGTTCCTTTAGGCGTGAGAACGCACTGTAAGTAAAATAATGTAGGAATAATTAATTCATAATTATTTAGGCTATTTTCCAAGACAAAACTTGCTAAATATTTTATCAATTATATCTTCGCTCGCCGTAGCTCCTGTTATTTCGCCAAGTGCAAGATAACAGTCCCTAAGATCTATAAGAATACACTCAGAAGGGACGCAATTATTCGCCCCTATGATTGCTGACTTAATGCTTGTATTGGCTCTAATTAGCGAGTCAATGTGTCTAAAGTTTGTAAGGATATCACCCGACAAGTCCACATCTCCAGAAATAAACATACTACTTATCTTTGCAAGCAGTGATTCTATACCGGTTTTGTCGCGGGCGGATATGGTTATGCCATCTACGCAATGGTCAAGGACTGCTATATCGCTTTTGTTATATAATTTGATTATTAATTTATTGTCGAATTTCGATAATATATCTTTTTCAATGCTTGATACAGGCGTGCTAGCGTTCATCATCATCACTACTATGTCGCATGACTTAGCTGATTCAAATGCCTTGTCTACTCCTATTTTTTCAATGGTATCTATAGTTGATCTAATACCGGCAGTGTCTATAAAATTGATAAATACGCCGTTATACTCTACACGCTCTTCAAGCGTATCTCGAGTAGTACCAGCTATATCGGTGACAATAGCTCGATCTTTTCCTAAGATAGCATTAAGTAGAGAAGATTTTCCGATGTTTGGCTCTCCAATTATTGCAACATTTATACCGTTGTTGATAATCCTACCAAGCTGAGCGGTAGATAAAATCTTGCTAACTGCACTATCAATACTTTTCAGGCTAGACTCTAAGTTTTCGCGAACTTCATCTTCCATTTCTTCAGGATAGTCAAGGCTTGCCTCAAGAGACGCGGTAATGTCTAATATGATTTTATTTATCTCTGTAATGCTTTTATTCAAGTGACCGCTCATCATTCTATATCCGGCATTAAGGCTAGCAATGTTCTCGCTATTTATCATTTCAACAATGCCTTCTGCTTCAGAAAGCGATAGTTTTCCATTCAAAAAAGCAGTTCTAGTAAATTCTCCTCGAGAGGCAATGCTCGCACCGTTTGATAGCAGTGTTTTAAGAACTTCGCTAGTAAGACGAACTCCGCCGTGGCATTGAAATTCAACGACATCATCACCGGTGAAAGAGTGCGGACCTTTAAAATAAACCGCCAAGCATTTATCGTTAAAACCATCGCAAAATATAGTGCCTAGATACATGACGTTAGGTATTGCATTCGAGAAAGTGTTTAGTTTTGAGCTCGTGAAAACTTTGCTAGCAATGCAAAGAGCATTAGGGCCAGAAAGTCTTACAATACTAATTGCACCTGCGCCAAGGGGCGTAGCAATAGCCGCAAAAGTTTTATACATATTTCCTCCAAAAAAATTATGTTAAAAACGTCTTATTTATAAGAATTATTATAAATTGATAACGTATGGTTATATTTTAGATATAAGTCAGTTGTTGTATAAAAAAATGAGCGAATATTAAGTACTCGCTCATTAATTGACTATATTAAAAAATTATCTTTTCTTATTGCCAAAAGATTGAGTTTTTCCTCTTGAAGTGGTAAATGCTTTACTAACAGAACGGTCATAAATATCCACGTCTGTTCTGCATACTTGATGTTTCACTTCTGCAGCAGCTTCTACTTTTTCTACAGGTTTATCAGTAGTAGAGACAATAGGATCAGCGATAGGTGCAGGCGTGATAATGTTTGACATGACTGGGTTTATTACCACGTAACGGCAAGGATCAGTACCCGCGCTTGTAGTTTCTACTAGTTCATTCTCTTGAAGGGCTGTATGTATTATGCGACGTTCAAAAGGATTCATTGGCTCAAGCTCGACTGCTCGATTAGTGGTTATACATTTTTGAGCAAGTTTTAGTGCTAGGCTAGTAAGTGCAGCAGAGCGTATCTCGCGATATCCTTCAGCATCGATTATTAGTTTTTTCTTAAACCTAGTTTTTTTGTTTGCAACTAAAAGACAAAGGTATTGAAGATTATCTAAAGCCTCTCCACGGTGACCAATAATATAACTTGAATCCTCACCTTTTATAGTAATAGCCAGTATATCTTTTGTTGATCTTGTGTCAAGAGTACAATTGAACTCCATTTCCTCAAAAAGTTTTTTTAGAAAATTCACGACAGGCATATCATTTTCATGAAGAGCGAACCTTGGCTTTCCGTCAATTTTTGTTGTCTTAGCATTGCGTGAAGCATTTTCAGTGATAGTGTCAGTATTCTCACTTTTATTTATGCAATCGCAAGGTGTTGTCTTGCTAGCAGTCGCTTGCAAAGAAACGTCGGGAATAGCGACAGCAACTTCACATGTGCAAGCCGTATCATGACATTTTTCAGTGATATTAACTTCAGCCTTTTTCAAGAAACCGCCTTGAGAGATGATTTCTATGATAGCCGTATCTGTAGTAAGACTTAGCTCCGCAAGTCCGATTTCTATAGCTTCTTCGGTAGTTTTCGCTTTATAAATACTCATAAATTCTCCTAATATTACTGTTATTAGCTAGCAGTAATTGTACTTTTACTTATATATTCGCTGAATTGTATAATATATAGTTATAAAACATTATAATATACTTTCAAAGTTATTTAAATTATGCATTTAGTTGTGCAGCTTTTTTCTTGTCAATAGATTTAGTAATTAAGTTAAATGCTAGACCTAAAACTGATGAGAATAATCCGCTTGTGAAAACGTATAGTGCAAATGCAGAAGAGTAGAAAAGTGAGAACACGCCGAACATAACCGGCATCATGTACATCATAATTTTTTGTGTTTTCTTACTTTTTTCTTGTTGCGCTGTAGTTCCCATTGGAGAAGCTGGAGTCATAGAAGACATAAGTTTTGTTGAGAAAACTGATGTGATTACTGATAGTATTGGTAATACCATATAACCATTCCATTTACCGATATCAGTGAAGAATGCAGTAAATCCAGAGCCTCTATTTAAAGAGTCCGCAGCAGGCCCAATAAGTGTTTCGTACCAGTTAGGTATGTTCGCGATATCAGGACGGAATCCATCGATAGCACCCATTCCTGCACCAAGATATTGATCAATAGTAGGGATTACAGCCGACCAGTTATCAGGCATAAAAATATTTTCGATCCATAAGAAACTTTCAACATGGTAAAGCTCAGCAATAGCAGCGCTAGTTAGCACTTCTCCATTAGCAATAGCAGTGTTGTATGCCTCCGCAATGGTATATACGATACGCTCGTTCTCAACTCTAATATAATCATTAAATCCGCCTAAGACAACGAAGAATACTATCATAGTAACTATCATTGGTAAGCACATTCCGATCATTCCCATTTGACCACGAGAAAGCTCAGCCTGTTTTTGTTTCAAAATATCAGGCTTGTTAGCATATTGTTGCTCTAGTTTAGCAAGTTGCGGTTTTAGAGCCGCCATTTTTTTATTTTGTTTTCTAGAAGAAAACTTCTGCCATAAATCCAGAGGCATCAACGCAAATTTAAATATTAGCGTAAATACTATAACCGTAACACCGATAGAACCAATATTTGTATTTAAAAGGTCTATAAACTGAGCGATAAGGTTAGTATGTTCTGGAGCGGCAGCAAGTGCTGGTAAAAAATTCATCATAATAGCCACTTTGCCTTCCCTTTATAGTTGATTTTCACGGGATCGAAACCACCGCTAGTGAAAGGATTACATCTTATAATCCTATATATACCCATTGGAATTCCGATAAGCACCCCACGCTTTTCTATAGCTTGAGACATGTATGCAGAACAGCTTGGTATAAATTTGCAGTTTGACCTAAGAAGAGGATTTATGCAAGATTTATAAAACTTGACTGGCATGATAAAAGTCTTGCGAGCAATATTCATAAATTATACCTCCAAACAGGTGAAATACTAGTGTATTGACAAATAGTTTATAGATAAATATCTATAAATAACATTATTAAATTGATTACATTCATGGCTAAGATATTCAAGTTTAAAAACTTAATTATACCACAGTCACAGTAATAATGTATTATGTATAACGTACGCGCGTATATAAAATAAATTTTATAATTATTAGTACGATATAAATGCGATTAAAGATAAGCGTAATTAAATATTAATAACTCTTAACAGTACGCAGAAAACAAATACATTTAATCATTATTGACAAAAAAGATTATAAAATACAAGCCGTAAGTTAAAAATCTTTACTTAATCATAAACAATTATCATTTTATAGCGTTAAATTCGTCTTTATTTATAATCATGCCAGACTTATAAAGCAAGTGTTTCATAGATCCTAGTAGGACATGATAATCACACTCGGCAGCAGTGTTTCTGGCTATAAATACATAATTAAATCTTTGGTCAAGATGTGGCAGTAAAAGTCTAAATCCCTCTTTAAGTCTACGCTTTGTCTTGTTTCGAACAACAGCTTTACCGACTTTTTTACTGACTGAAAAGCCAACGCGAAGAGCGTATTTAGTAGGTGCACAAATTAACACAAGATTAGTGTTTGCAACGGATTTGCCTCTTTTTCGGACATAGTCAAAGGCTCTAGATGATGTTAATCTGTGTATTTTATTCATTAAAACCTCTCGTTTGCAAGTTAGCTGTAAAAGCAATGTATGCATGTGACATGTATGACAAAGATAATATGTTGCGTGAGCAAGGCATTCGCCATGCTAGTCGAAAAATTCGCTTAAAAAAGGACTGAACTTAATAAATTCAGCCTCCTTAGACATGTCAAAACATATATTTAATTGTTTAGAAATCATGATTGTATAACACATGAAATTTAAACCGCAAATAATACGAATATCTATGTTATAAGCTGAGCAGTTATCAAAATATATTTATACAAATTAATAGCAATAGAGCAGATAAAAAGCAATTATAAACAAGCTATCGGCAATATTGCAATAAATGTAGAAATTTTACGAAAGTTAGAACTCTCGCTATTTAAATAATTAAATACTAAGCAGAAAGCTTAGCTCTACCCTTGTCTCTTCTTCTCTTGATAAGTTTGCGACCAGATGCTGATGCCATTCTGATTCTGAAGCCGTGTACTTTACTTCTTTGTCTCTTTTTTGGTTGATAAGTTCTTTTCATAGTTATATCCTCACTTTAGTTGTAGTTATTATCAAAATTACAAAACACTATGCGTGCATTTGTTATATAATTATATATGAAAAAACAATGTATGTCAACTATATTGCAATGAATAATTGAAAATTAGCAAACTGAATGACTTATTTGCAGTACAAAAACATAAATAATGCATAAAAAATACAAAAAAAGAATAAATATAAAACAATCAACTAAAAACTCGGAGAAAAAGCATAATGGCATAGGTAGCAAAAACATAATAATAGCAGCTATAAGAAGTCATAAAAGTGCAGAAATCACGCTAATTAAGCACCAAAACCGAACAGTACACAAGAAATAAGATGCAAAATCGTGAATCTAAGCAAGTGAACTTTGAAAAACGAGGTGTGAATGAGGTAAAACACGAAAATAAACAATTAAAATCGACGTAATTAATGTTTCACAAAAACCGTGAAACACTTACGTCGTAAATTTAGGATAATAAATTTTTTGAGTCAAATGCAATGTAAAAATTAATAAGTTTTAGCCGCGTTCATGCTTAAAAATGGAAAATAATTGTATTTTAGCCAGCAAATGTCTATAATTGTTTCACGGGAAACATTTGAAAAATAAATGATTACGCCACGTATATGTTCATGTTTAATAGGTAATAATATACAAAAACTATTATAAACGCATAAAAAAGTGTTTGTTTAATTTTGTGCATTTATGTTAGCTGTGTTTGTAGGGTGCGTAAGTTTATATTGTTTTTAGTCGTAGTTATTGATAATGGTTATATTGATGGCAATATTTTTAAAATTTGTTACTTGTGTAGGGTTGCAGAGTTGTAGTGGTGATAAAGAAGTATTGTTTTAAATATTATAGGGGTTGGTTTGCTTAATTCGTAATGTAAAGTATGATAGTAGCGATTGTACAAGTTCGCATAAATGTGGTGTCTGTGGTATATATTTTATAGCCTGTGTCGCTATGAATAAATGTTAAAGGTGGATAATGCAAATTGGCTATATCGCGTTTGTCAAGGTTGTTTCACATGAAACAATTGATTTCCAATATCCAATTATATATTTTGTCGTATACAATATGTATCGGTTCCGAGCGTCACATCGTTAAAACAACAATTATATAGTTATGCTACTTAGCAAATAAATTTTTATGAACATAAATAATTAATCATAAATTATGATCAAGTCAGTGATTTTACTATAAAATGCTTAAATATTCATGTTTAACCTGTATATTTGTTGAAATGTTCAAAATATGCAGAGTTTGTATAGAATATAATAATATTTAACAATATTTGTCTATCAATAATGCGTTTTTATATAGAACATTTGTACGCTATAGGTGGTTGTGAAAATAATATTGTGGTGGCGTCATTGTTATGCGTATGCTTGTGTTTTTTCAACAATCAAGTAATATTGTATGCTGATAGCGATTTATATTTGTTGCCGTCGCAAGTAGGTTCACATTTAATAGTGTATGTGCAGCACCTTTTTATGAGCTAGTATAATGACTATATTGATTGTGAAGTACGTTTTTAATCTTTATAATATGTCGAACTGTAATTAAACCCTAGCAAACAATATATATCACGTAAGCACATGATGGATAACAGCGTATAAAACTTGAGTTTATAAGTTTTTTCTCCACAATGAAAGGAACAAGCAAGGGCATATTTTATTATGTGTTTTATAGTAAAATATAGGTTTATATGTGATTTTTTGTGTTTTCCACAATCAATGTGCATAACTAGTTTAAAACATGTGGAAAGTTAGTATAAGTATGATTTAATCCTATTTAGATAGATGAGTATAACCATTAGTTATTTTGATTTTGCAAATAAATGACATAAACCTGTTGACAACTACCCTTAAATGTGGATAAATCATCGAAAAACACGCAGTTTTCAACATTTTTAAGCAAAGTTCCATGTGAAACTATCAAATCACCCACTTATTGTGGATTTTTCAACATTTTTGTAATATAATTATCTATATTTGTATATTTGTTGACAAAAGCGAATTAAATATTTATAATGGTTATAAAGTACAAATGTAAAAATATAGGTTACATATATATAATATGCAAAGGAGTTTATATGAAAAAAATAGGTTTAGTAGTTGCAATGGTTTCTGAGCAAAAAGATTTGTTTGATAAATTAGGTGATTTAGTGGGGGAATATGTGTTCGGTAATATTAAAGTTACTGAATTTAAACTAAACGACGTTAGTATTTATATGGCTGATTCTGGTATTGGCGAGATTTCCGCAACACTTGCTACACAGTTATTGATTTTGAAGTATGGTGTTGAAATTATTATTAATTTTGGTGTTGTAGGTTCTTTAAGTGATAAATATAAGTGTAAGGATATCGTTTTAGTGAATGAAGTTGTGCATTACGACTTTTCGCTACAGTCAAGCGATCCTAATTCGTTTGGTAAATATCCATTTAAGCGTGATAGCTTTGTGTTTTCAATAAATGACGAGATATTATCCCTAGTTAAAAGTGTTATCGGTGATTATCCAGAGGTCAGAATTGCAACAGGTGATAAGTTTATTGATGTTACGGATACAAGAAATTGGCTAATTAATCACTTTGCTTGTGAAATATGCGATATGGAAAGCATGGGTATATATTTAGCTTGTTTAAACTTCAATGTGCCTTGCGTGATGTTAAAGGTGGTATCCGATAACGCGGATGAAGAGGCTCAAGACAGTTTCGAGAGCATTATAGAGACTGGCGTCACATTTTATACAGAAGCTGTGTCTAAACTTATTGCTAAATTAGGTTCTGTAAATTAATCAAAACAGTATAAAATTTTAAAAATGGTGCCGTTGATGCAGACGGCACTATTCTTCTATATAGTATAAATTTGGAATATAATAATAAAGCTAAAATATATATATATAGTAGTTTGTAACGTAAAGAAGTGTTTATTTTGCCATATATGAAGTTATTTTAATATAAAATAAAGAAAACCGTATAATGTAAATCTAGCCACTTTTTGGCTCGATTTGCATTTGCTTTAATAATATGCTATAATATGTCCAATCTATTATATTAATGAACAGCTGTTTGTGATTATAGATTTAATTTTTTTTATGAATTGTATCAACTAATATTGCGATACAATATCATGGTAGGAGGTAGTATGTTTTGGAATGATTTACAAGTGTTTGGGCAAATATATTTTGTTATAGCTTGTTTAGCCACAGTTGTGCTTATTGTGCAGTTAGTGTTGCTTATAATAGGTATATCTGGTGTTGGAGACATGGAATTCGGTGACGCTGGGGTGGATTTTGACGGCGATTCTGACGGTGGAATAGGATTATTTACGATCAAAGGACTAGTAGGCTTTTTTGCTATCGCTGGCTGGGTAGGCGTTGCTTGCCAATTGGGCGGACTGCATGAAGCGTGGAGTGTAGTTATATCTACAGTTTTCGGTCTGTTGGCGTTTGTAGGAATAGGATATGCGTACAAGGCTATCAAAAAACTACAGGCAAACGGTGCGGTATTGTGCGAAAATGCTATTGGCAAAATTGGCGAGGTGTATTTGACTATTCCTGAGAAAAATGCAGGAAAGGGCAAAATAAGCATAGTTGTGCAGGGAAAGCTATCAGAGATGGAAGCTATTACTGACGAGGAAGAGCCAATTGTGACAGGACGCGACATCATTGTACTTAGTGTATCGGGCGATACTTGTAAAGTTTCATCAGACACAAGCGTAGTGGTTGAAATTCCGAATATCGACAAAGCAAAGAAAAAAAGAAAAAAGAAGTAAAACAAGAAAACACATATAAGAAATAGAATTATATATAGGAGAGTAGAATATGTTAAATATGTTAACAGGAATAAGCGTTGGTGGAGTAATAGCCATTATAGTAGTCGTATTGGTGCTGATCGCGGCGTCAACGATTATTGTATTTTTCACAAGATACAAAAAATGCCCATCAGATAAGGTAATGGTTATCTATGGTAAGATAGGCACAAACAAAGACGGCACATACAGATCGTCAAAGTGTATTCATGGCGGTGCGGCGTTTATCGTACCGATGATTCAGGCGTACGCATTTTTAGATCTTACACCGTTATCAATAAGTGTTGACCTTAGGAACGCACTATCAAAGCAAAATATCCGTATTGACGTACCGTCAAGATTCACTGTAGGTATCAGCACAGACCCAGCGGTAATGCAAAACGCAGCGGAGAGGTTATTAGGACTAAAGTTACCAGAGATACAAGAGCTAGCGAAAGATATCATATTTGGACAGTTGCGTTTAGTAATTGCGACAATGGATATAGAAGAAATCAATACAAACCGTGATAAATTCTTGGTGGCAATATCAGGAAATGTAGAAACCGAGCTAAAGAAGATCGGTCTAAGACTTATCAATGTAAATATGACTGATATTACTGACGAATCAGGATATATCGAGGCATTAGGTAAAGAAGCGGCATCAAGAGCGATTAATGAAGCGAAAGTATCAGTTGCTGAAGCGGACAAGAATGGTAGCATTGGTCAAGCCCAAGCACAAAGAGACGAGCGTATAAACGTATCACTTGCGGAGTCTGAGGCGATATCGGGAGAAAACAAAGCTAAAGCTGACATTGCTGAAGCACAATCAACTTTGCGTGAGCGTCAAGCTGAGGCATTAAGAAGAGCGGTATCATCAGAGAAAACTCAAGAGGCGGGCGCGTTGGAAGAAGCATACGCAGCGGAGCAAATAGCCGAGAATGCAAGAGCAACGAAAGAAAAAGCAACTCAAGAAGCTGATATTATCGTAAAAGCAGAGATTGAAAAGAGAAAGTTAGAGCTTGAAGCGGAGGCTGAAGCGGAGCAAAAGAGAAGAATTGCACGAGGCGAGGCTGAGGCAATGTATGCAAAGATGGAGGCGGAAGCACGTGGTATCAACGCGATACTAACTGCGCAGGCTGATGGTATTGCAAGCATGGTAAAAGCGGCTAATGGCGACGCAAACAGTGCGGTACAGTTAATGGTAGCAGACAAGTTAGAGACGTTAGTAGCTACACAAGTTGAAGCGATTAAGAATATTAAAATCGACAAGATCACAGTTTGGGACGGCGGAAATGGTGCTGACGGCAAGACTGGAACATCGAATTTCTTATCGGGAATGCTTAAATCATTACCACCACTAGAAGAAATGTTCAACATGGCGGGAATGACATTACCAAGCCTAGTAAACCCAGGCAAATTAGCTGAAACAAGAATTGCAAAGCCGACAAAGGAAACAACTGAAGCGGTAGAAATACTTGCTGATGTAGCTCCAGCGGCAAAGCCAGCAAAGGCAAAAACTGCTAAAAAGTAAACATAACACAATTAATTAAAAAAGCCCCCTTTTATCCAGAAAACTGGAAAGGGGGCTTATTTTTTTTGCCAAAAATACAAAATCGGCATAACGTCAGCGAAAAAGCATGATTGCATAAGTAAAAAGTAGCTTGCAAAAAGCGAAATTATAGAAAAGGGATCAAGAGAAACCGACAAGAAAAAGCCGAACAGTTGAAATCAATATGAAAAAATAAATAAAATAGCAGAATGATCGAAAAAATCTCGACCTACTAAAAGAAATTACTGACCTTCACTGTCTAATAATAATGGAATAATTCGCCCGACCTGATTATATAATGGTAAAGGAGGGCAGAAGTATGACAGATATAGAAAAGAAAGTAAGCAAAAAGCATAACATAAGACTAGCGTACTGCGAAAGCGTAGAGGTGACAGGCGTAGAAAACGTAATCAGTTATGACGAGGAGAGTGTAAGTCTAAAACTCGCTGATAACGTGCTAAACATAAAAGGCATCGGGCTTGACATAAAAACGTTGGATATCGAGCGTGGCATGGTGCTAATAAACGGCAGAGTATCAAGCCTGATATATTCATCAAGTCGCGAGAAGATAGGCTTTATAAAGAGGTTATTGAAGTGAATGGACTGATAAATCAACATCTTATCCAGTTTTTATCTATAGTAATTGCGGTGATAGCATATGTGATATTGCATATTAGTATACGATACACGGCGATATTCATATCGGGGCAAAAAACTGGCGTAATTAGGCAGTGTTTGCAAGGTTTTTGTGCGGTCGCAAGTTTCGTAGTCGCGATGTTAATATCATGTAATGGCGCGATAAGATACTATCATGTATTGACCTATGTGTTATTACTAATTGCGGTAATGAAGATAGGCAAATACTTAACTATTGTAATAGAAAAGCGTACAAAAAAGCATAGCGAAGCGACTTCTAATAGTGTGAGTAAGCCATTGTGAAGACAATTTTGCTGAAAACATGCGGAAAAAGTATAAAAGTCAAAGTTTTGTGATATAATGAAAGAACGAAATGTGACATGATAAAAGTGTAAGTATAAAGGTATATAAAGATTATAATAATTATAATAAAATAATATATATAATTAATATACTATATAAAGAGAAACACTAAACAGATAAAAAAACACCAGAGAGGATAAGTATGTACGCAGTAATAGATGTAGGAAGTAATTCGGTAAGGTTAATGCTCCACGACGGAGAGCATACAATAAGCAAGCAAGTTAGCACTACTAAACTAGCTGAAGGCATAGTAAATTCGTCTGAGCTGGCAGCAAAGGCAATAGACCGAACTGCTAAAGCGATAATAACGTATGTAGCGAAAGCAAGAACTGTGACAAATACGGTGATGATATTTGCGACGGAGGCGGTAAGACGTGCTACTAACTCATCGGAACTACTTAATAAGGTGTATGAGGCTACAGGCATAGAAGTAGACGTCGTATCGGGCGAAATGGAAGCCCAGCTAGGATATGTCGGCGTTGGTCAATCGGGTAAATGTACTGTCGTAGATATCGGCGGAGCGAGCACGGAGATTATTTTCGGAGAAGATGGCAAAATCGACTATGCTAAAAGTATACGCATGGGCGGAGTGGTGTTGAGAGACGCGTGTGGCGAGGACGAAACAGAGCTAAATGATTATATTACTACAAAACTTGCTGAGTATGGCGAATTGCCAGTATGTGCGAATGCCGTTTCGATAGGTGGTACTGCAACTACTATCGCGGCATTAATCCATCAAGTACAGCCATACGATCCAGCACTTATACACGGATCAGTGATCACAAAGAAAAATTTGCAAGCACTTATCGCCGTGATAACTCCGCTTACACTAGCCGAAAGGCGAGAGGTAAAAGGCATGTTTGCAGGACGAGAAGACATAATAGTCGGTGCAATGCACGCAATGTATCAAATAATGTCGTTGCTAAAGCAAGAAAAAATAACCGTTAGCGAGTCTGATAACCTAGAAGGTTACTTAATCATGAAACTTGACGGTAAAATGTAATAAAACCACTAAAAAGGCAAATAATAATATAAAGACGCGATAAAACGCCGAAAATATGACCATAATACAATAAACCTATATAAAATAATGATATAATATAATAATAAAATTAATGAAAAACACGCCGAAAAAATTAATTTTATACTTTTTAAAGAAAGTTCGTTAAAACGGTTGACAAATCGCGAAAAATAAGTTATTATTACTAAGCAATTATGACGTTACTCGTTAACGCATTAACGCGGGATAGAGCAGTTGGTAGCTCGTCGGGCTCATAACCCGGAGGTCGTGTGGTTCGAGTCCCACTCCCGCAACCATTTTAAAATTCCTTTGGCGGCGTAGCTTAGTTGGTTATAGCGTTCGGTTCATACCCGAAAGGTCACAAGTTCGAATCTTGTCGCCGCTACCAATTAAAAAAATTTTAATATTTAGGCCCCATGGTCAAGCGGTCAAGACATCACCCTTTCACGGTGAAATCAGGAGTTCGATTCTCCTTGGGGTCACCATTAATTCTTTTAAAGAGTTATTATCATTACAATTAAACACATCTAGTGGAATCCAATCCATAATTATTATGGGAGTTTAGCTCAGTTGGGAGAGCATCTGCCTTACAAGCAGAGGGTCACAGGTTCGAGCCCTGTAACTCCCACCAGATGTGGCCTGTTGGTCAAGCGGTTAAGACGCTGCCCTCTCACGGCAGAATCGGGAGTTCGATTCTCCCACGGGTCACCACGAAAAGGTCGGTTATATTATAACCGTCTTTTTTTTATGCCAATTTCCGCGGGTTTAGTGTCTCAAAGTGTGATTTTAAGTGCAAAATCATTGTTTTTTTGGAAAGGCTTGACAATATCGAGCAAGGATAACTAAATATAGAATAAAAATAACTGATAAGAGAAATATTATATATTAATTGAACGGAGGAGATAGTACATTGATTTTATAAAAAACAGTGTGCCCTTGTATCTTTGGGGTAAATATACCAATGCACAGACTGATAAAAAATATAAAGCGGTCATGAAATAATAATAATATGAGGAACGGCTCGATAATATCGAGCATGGATAACAAAATATAGAATAAAATGAATAAATAAATAAAAGAGCAAGAGTAAGGATGATAATTGCTAAAAGTCTTGTTATGATATTAGGCAAAAAGTGCTTATATGATATAATGTTGAAGAATATTGTTATGATATTAGCCTAGAAAGGGTTATTTTGATATAAATCTAAAAATGATTAAGTAGGTATTAGCTAAAGTAATTAGTTATGTATTAGGCTAAAATGATTAATTATGATATTTAAAAAAGAAAGATTATAGTAACTACTAAATAAAGGCTGTCTATATACAAAAAGATATAAGTTATTGTATAGAAGTGCAAGCAGAATTAAGTATAATCAAGCAAATGCAAACAAGTGAATGGTAAAGTATGTTCGCTTGCAAGTAGAGCGGTAGTAGAATAGTGTTATCTTTATAGTTATGATCAATAGTAAGTTGTGTGCTATAAGGGTATTATAGGACATAGAAAAGTCGGGGGAGATAGCACGTAATATATGAGAATACATATACTATGAATATCAAAAAGCGGATATTATCGGTGAAGAATTTTAACAAATGCAACATGTGGCGGTCGAAAGACCGTCATTTTTTTACGCACAAGTTGCATTTGCAATTATTCACCATGAAATAAATCATATATATAATGTATGAAACAACGTAGCAAAGGAGATTTGAAACGATGTAGGGCAACAGAGATAGGGGCGTTGAGAGCGTGAAGAAAATCATATATATAATGTATGAAACAACGTAGCAAAGGGGATTTGAAACGTATAAGGGCACAGAGAGAGGAGCGTTGAGAGCGTGGCGAAGGGCATTGACATGTATTGGTGTAACCGATAGTAAGTGAGTTCAAACGAGATAAGCAATGCAAAGGGGCAAGCAAAGGAAAGATAAAAGAGCAATGCAAATAGAGCCGTGTGGTGCATTGAGCTGGTGGCAACGTGGAGAAATAAAAAGATAGTTTTGGAGTTAATATATTGGGATAGGTATAAACGAAAATAAATAAAATCATATAAACAATGTATGAAACAATGTAATAAAGACAATTTGAAACGATGTAGGGCAACAGAGAGGGGCGTTGAGAGCGTGACGAAGGGCATTGACATGTATTGGTGCAACCGATAGTAAGTGAGTTAAAACGAGGTAAGCAATGAATAGGGCAAGGGGAAGAAAGTAAAAGAGTATGCAGTGAGATAAAAGAGCAACGCGGGGCAAAGAGAGGAGCGTTGAGAGTGTGTCGAAGAGTATATAAAAAAGCAAAGCGGAGCAAGGCGAATGAAGAATAAAAGAGCAGAGCGGGGTAAGGAGAAAGCAACGAGATCAAGAAATAAGATAATACTGGGGCGGTTAAAATAGGGCGAATACAAGAGATAAAAAAGCTAGAACATACGATATAAAAGAGCAGAGCGGGGCAAGGGGAAGAGAAAGAAAAGAGATCGTAAATGCGATATAAAAGAGAGAAGATAAAACACTTAGAAAGTAGGTAAAATATCACGGTGCTAGAGTAGAAAAAAGCAAAGCTGAAAGTGGTAATATTTGGTATAAAAAACGCATAAAAAAGTGCAATAAAAGCATGCTATAATAGTGAGGTTTTTCATAAAGCTGAAAAGTATTATTATTGCATAAAAATATCAAAGAAAATAAAGCAAAAATTTGCACAAAAAAGTAGGTAATATGCGTTAATATAATGCTAAGCGAAAACTGTATATTTAATGCAAAACCTTGCGAAATAAAAACATACGCAGTAATTAAAGTGGTTTTATATGTTCGCTTTTGAACGATAAAAAACGTGTTTGAGCATAGCGTGTGTTAGTTTTGAGATTTTTTCGACACGAATTCGACAAAATAATACAAAATAGTAATTATTAATTGCAATTGCATTGACTAATTGAATTTTGCGTGATAAACTAAAATTACATAGGTAAAGTAGTAAATATTACTATTTTTAATAAAAAAGCACAAAAACATTAAAAATACGTAATTTAGCATTAAAAAAGACATTAAAAAACATCAAAATACCTTATTATTTCAGATTATATAGCGATAAATGTATTTATGTAATCGTAGAGACGAGATATATATTCAAAATTTGTATTATTCAACTTTATTTGCTGTAAAAACTATGTTTAATACGTGCAATATTTAGTAAAAGAAATAGTATTAAAAACGCTTTACGTGAGCAAAAAAACAATGACAAAAATAAGAAAAAACTTGAAGATTTTACGAGTGTATTTCAGTCTTAATTCCGCTATGTATATTAAGAGAATTTTTGCATACATGCGAACACATAAATTACGCATTTATTAAAATGATTTTTAAGATCAATATAAGCAGTTAAGTGCTTGTGAGATATGATGATATATGTCTAATATAGAGCATACATAATTATAATAAATAATAGCAATATGCGGGCAACTGCGTGGGGATATAAAGAAATGAGAATCAAAACAAAAGAACAATTTGCTAAAACAAGTTGTGTAACAGAAAAACAATTTTAAAAAGCAATTGGTTAGAAAGGAAAAGCGAGTTTGGGAAAAAAAATATTATTTGTGTAACAGAAAGACAATTTGCAAAACGAAGAATTATAAAAAACAAAAAAGCAATTAACAAGAAAGTGGAAGAGCGAGTCGCGGAAATAAATGCGGAGAGTTGTCTTGCATAATTATTTGGAGGAAATCATATGAACTATTTACAGAAGAAAAAAATCCTAAAAGGAATATTTGCGGTGATGTTAGTGCTTGTCATGATACTTAATGTATTTGGCACGCTTTTAGCCGTCCTGGATATAAAAATCCCTTCCCCTGATGATATTGTGGGAGACATAGATGATGGCGTAGCTGAAAATGGCGCCGACGTAGAGTATGTGGGTCCGGGAATTCCGTCTACTGGAGATGAAATTTCACAGTCTGTATGGAGCAAATATCCTCTACCTTATCAATCGCTTTACAATAAGCAAACACCTGCACAATTTAAAACAGCACATCAAGCTTTGGATCAAGAAATATGGACAGGTTTATACGATTATACTTTTCATGATGGAAACGGTTCAAAAGAAAATCCGTATTTGATACGAACAGCTGAGCAATTAGCATTACTAGCAAGACTAACTAATAATCCTAGGAGTGGTGGAGATCCAGAGAATGATTATGCTCCAAATTATAGCGCAATAGAAGTGATAAATGGATACTCTTATAACTTACAAGATATGACCAAAGCGCATTACAGGTTAATTAGAAATATAAGGTTAAATGACCTTAATGACGGAAATGGATGGCAAAACTGGGAGTATGTTGAAGATAATAAAATACAAGATAAAGGAAAAAATGATTATGGAGTAAATCCAAATAGACCAAAAAACGAGTGGATAGGTATGGGTGTTCTTGTATATAATCCATTAAGACCAGAGGTTTATTCTGCATCAAAAGCGATAGAGGCTTTTGATGGCAATGGACTATCAATTACAGGTATGTATACAGTAAGATCTGCATATGAGAGGTTTGAACCATCTTCAGTAAATCACAAGTATTACAGAGAGTTTGTAGGATTATTTACTGTGTATGCGGAGGAGATCAAAAATCTAAGAGTAAACGAGTCTTATGCGAATGGACACGCGAATGTAGGTGTTATAGCAGGATCAAATTCAGGAAATATAATAAACTGCTCGTCAAATGGAAGAGCCGAAGGTGATAGCTATATCGGAGGGCTAGCAGGAAATACATCTAATGGAAAAGGTAAGATCGTTTCTTCATCTTTCAACGGGACACTAAAGGGACGTGCTTATGTTGGAGGATTAGCGGGATCTATAGGTGGATGGGGCGGAATATATAATTCAGTTAGTTATGCAACATTTATTAATATTAGTGGAAGCGTAATATACGGAGGTCTCGCAGGTAGAATGCTTTATAGTTCAGGAGGCCACGATTTTGTGAGAATCTATAACTCGGTAAACTATTCTACATTTGCATCTTCGGATCCTGTCTATGACGGAGGTCTTGTAGGAAGTGCAGACGCTTATGATTTAACAGAAAATAATTTTTTCATCAATTCATATTCGGTAAAGACAGGAGGAACCAATACATTATTTGGGAAGTACACACCTAATTATAAAGCGTCGGGGCTAGGTAATATAGGCTGGATAGAGTCGAATGGGGCAATATCAGGACTAGAAAAAAATCCAGGCTTTGATACGCAAAAATATTTGCCTGTAACAAATGGCGAAAACATAATAAATGTGCTTAATAGAGGAGCAGGAAGATATGATTTAACATTAATAAGTGAAGCTGTAGGCGGATCTCATTCATCATGGGGAATAGTTGCAGGAAAGCCAGTACATATAAGACCTTTTAAAATTGTATTGCCTGATGCAGACGATAGCTATACTATAACATCAAACACAACACACATTCAAGAAGATAGAAGTTTAAATATTGAATTTAAATTAAATCAAGGATATGTATTAGCAAATGGTATCCCAACACTTAGGAAAGCGGGTGATACAGAAGTGCAGGACGTAAAAGGTGTGCCTGTAGAAGGGAAGATAAATACATACGTTTATGCTTTTGATGTAGGAAAAAACACATTAAATGGTATACTACCAAAAGATTTAAATATTACTTTTGTAAACGTAACTCCTGATAAACCAGTAACTTCTGCGAAGAATTATCATATCAAGTACATCGACTCTACGACTGGTCGCGAGATGACAAAGACATCAAACGGAGCAAATGCGAAAGACGCATACTTTGCCGGAGACTATCCAGTAGAGTATCAGTTCGCGACAGCGACGAGTTTTACAGAGAATGCTACGAAGAAGTATCATGCCTTTAATGTAGGAGATTATTATAATAGTAGCACGGGAGCAATAGCAGGTACAGCGGCGAATAAGTTTACTTTGCCAGCGAACTACTTCCCTGATAATAAAGAGAACTTCACTACTGAAGGAGCGAGCAGTACTCATACTGGTACTATACATGTATACGTAAGATTTACTAAAGATGCATTTGAGTATCAGCATAAGTCGCAAAATGTAGAGTATGGCATGGACTATAACAATGCTAACAATACTATAACCTTACCTACGCCTACGGCGGCAAGTGATGAGGGCTTTACTTATAGGCTGGACGGCAATCCTGTATTGCCTACAGGACTAATATTTAATATAAATGATCGTACTATAAAAGGAACTCCTACGGCAAATGTTGGCGGAGAGACTAAGTATTATATACCGCTTATCATCACAAATACCGACAATGGATATGAGCTGAAGGCTAAGGTCGAAGTGAACTATATAGGTAGAGTGATAGAGAATGTAAATACACTACTTCCGTATGTCAATAGTACTTATGAGTATAAGGGTAGTCAGTATAATTTCAGTGATGTATTAAATAAAAACATCACTGTAGTGAATGCATTAGCAGGTGATACTACACTTAAGTATGATATAGACTTCGTATTCGGACTTGGTAATAATACTATAGTTACGACTACAGCGGGCGTGCATTATCTAGAGATAGTGGCGAAGAAGAATGCTAACGGTGCGTATAACTATACTTTTGACTCAAATGTTAGAAAAAGATTTGATATTACACCGTATAATGTAACAAGTATTGACTGGGCACCGAATGGTGCGGAGACTACTACTACTGACTGGAAATTTCCTTTCAATGGATTGAATCAGCATATAACAGCAAGTTTTAAAGGCGCAGGCGGACAAACTATAACAATAGATAAGCCTATGATCAAAAATGAAAACAATGACGCTGTTATCACTGAGTATGCTGCGGTCGGAAAGTATCATGCGTATGTTACGCTAGAAGAGAACTTAAAAGCGAGCTATACATTTAGTGCTCAGGAATATAAGGCGTACTATATATATGCGAAGATCGCTAGTGAGAGTGATGTGACGCTGACAGTAGGTGCATTGCAGTATAATGCGGCAGCACAGTTGCCAGTGCTTACTATGACTCATAATAATATACCGCTTACTCTAGGCAGACATTATAGGCTAGAAAATCAGCTAAATAATATCAATGCGAATGATGGAGTATCGGACACAAAGGCTACTGTAGACGTAGTGTTCTTAGGAGCGTACAGCGGTAGTTTTAATAAGGCTTTTACTATATCGAAGAAGCAAGTAGCGGTATTATGGAGCTCTGTGAGCAATCCGCAGTTTGACTTTGCGTATAATTATGGCGCGGCAATAGACCTAGAGGCGAAGATGGCAAATGCTGATGGGCTAGGAGGAAAGATACCGCTAATAATAAAAGATAGAGTGACAGGAAAAGATATATCTAAGGAAGTAGGAAGTTTTGACGCGAAAGCGATCATACCAGAGATATATGAAAATAACTATACTATAATATCGGCAGAGATATTGCCTATTACTATAAAGGCACTTGATGTAAGTACTTTAGCAGTAGAGATAGTATTCAATGAAGTGGATTCGTTCTTTGTATATAAGGGTGCGGATATTACTCCGACGATAAAGACGCTGAAGGTAGACGGATATACTATATCTGCTACAAGTGAGCTGGGCAAGACTAACTTTAGTATTGCAGAGTATTCTAATGCGACTAATGCTGGACAAGCTGGCATACACGTAGCGTTTGGTGGAAACTTCATATACGGTAATGGTGCGAAGGCTTATAAGCATGAATTCACTATTACGCAAGCGACTATTGGCTATGAGTGGGGCGAGACATTATCTACAGAGTATACTGGATATGCAGTAAAGCCTACAGTAGTAGCGAGCATTACGGGTATAAATAATATATCAGGTACATACAGTTACAAAGATAACGTAGGTAATCCTATCGACGTGAGTAAGCTGATCAATGTAGGTAATTATGTAGTAATATTTAATATCTCAGGAACAGAAACGCACTTAAACAACTTCACTAATGTGACTGAAAACGCAGTGTTCTACATAACTAAAAAGACTATTGGGCAGTCGGACATAACAGTGTCGCTTGCTAATGGTACTGATAGCTTTACTTATAGTGCTAGGGATCTTGCGATCGCTGATTATACAGTACGAGTAGTAGGACTAAGTGATGTAAAAGTCAATAGTGTAATCCATGATGGAAATAGAAGGAATGTGGGAGAAGTAGCTGCTACTATTAATATTGGTAATGATAATTACGAAGGTAGCAAGAAAATCACATTTAATATCGTTCCATATAAAGTAAACGTAATGTGGGAGGCTATAAAAGGCGAAACTCCTACCGTACCTAATCAATTGAGCATGGTGTATACTGGCGGGGCATTGAGTCCTTATGCTAAGATAGAGCTACTTGACGGCGATCGTGCGGATAATGCAGGGTTGATGAATTATTATGTCGGCGTTGCTTTAGGCGAGGACGGTATGACCGTAGAGAATATAAACGTAAACGGCGGTATTGCTTATAATGCTAGAGCGAAGTTTACTAATGATTCTGTAGCGTTATTCAAGCAGAACTATGTGCTTGGTAATGAGGCGGCGAAGTATACTATCACTCCTCAAGTGTTGAACAAGGAGCAAGTTACTGTTGCACTAGATAGTGCTACTTATACTTATAACCATGGTGTGGCGATCGAGCCGAATATCACTGGTATTAAGAAGAAGGATAATACAGTAGTTACTTTTGAGAATACTTATTATTATGATAGTAATGTAAATGCTACTACAGAGTTTGCTAAGGCGTACGTAATCGTAGCACTATCAGAGAACTTCTCTGGTAGTATCAGATGGGATTTCGAGATCGCTAAGGCAAATGCTACAGTTACTTTTAATGTAGAGAACGAGGGCTGGAATATATATACTGGTAAGGCGATACGTCCTACAGCTACTATTAAGAGTGGCGAGAGAAGTCTTGAGGTAGAGTATAAAGATCAAATGGGCTCGCCTATATCAGTTGCGTCTTATAAAGTGACTGTTCAGATCGCGGAGCACCTAAATCCAAAGAACTATAACCTTACTGGTGACCTTGAGAAAACTTATAGTATCGTAGCTAGAGTTTATGATAGTGTAGATGACGTTAAGTCTATCAAGTATGATAACAAGAATACTGCTAGTTACGAGTATAGTGGCGCGCAGATCGGTGACTTTAAAGTTACTGTCGTATTCAATGATGGTACTATACATAGTGACTTTATACCTACAGTAAACCCGAACGGTAATTCTTTCAATGTAGGCGACTACACAGGAGTAATTACTGCTCGTAAAGAGAATAAAAACTATACTTTTAATATTTTATTTAACTATGCTATCACTGCGAAAAACGTAGACGTAAAGTGGCAGGCGAATGCGGATAATAGCTTTAACTTCACTTTCAACGGTCAAGATCAAGCACCTAAAGCGTATGTTGAGGGTGTTGGTATTGATGGAGAAAGGATCGACCTTGCTATAAATGGTGCTATGACAAATGTACTTGCTGGTGGGCATGTCGCGCGTGCGTCGCTTGATAACGACAACTATTCGTTGAATGCTAAAACTGTTGAGCAAAAATTCTATATCACTCAGCTAGATATTACTGGTAGGAATAATGATATCACTCATGTTATGACGGGCAACCTTATATATAATGGTAGTGAGATTACTCCGACTTTCAGTAGTTTTAGTTATGATAAATTTGCAACTAAGCTAGCACTTTACGAAAGAGATGATTATACTCTTTCTTACCTACACAATACTAATGCTAGTATTGATTCGGGTAGCGCTCAACCTCAAGTAGTTATTTCTTTTAGAGGTAACTTCTATGGTACTATTTCGGTTAACTTCGAGATAGAGAAAAAAGAATTGACTATCGAGTGGCTAGGCAAGAATGTGTCTGATGGACTTATTAGATTTGAGTACGATGGTACAGTGAAACTTCCTGGATTTACTATCAATGGTTATAGTTCAGCAGCAGAAAAAGGACTTGTTAAAGTTTATACTAAGGATTATATCGACGGAGCAATTAATGCTAAGCAAAATTATGCTTATATTGCTAGAGCGGATATCTTAGATACTGAAAACTATGCTTGGAAGGGAGATATTTCGTCTGCCGGCAAGGATCAAGAATTCTATATCGATCAGCGTGTGTTGACTGAGTATGATGACGTTAAGTTTGAGCTTGATGATGATACTTATATCTATAACAATCAAAAGTACGAGCCTAAGGTTATCAGTGTTATGATAGACGGCAGAGAGGTCGAGGCGGCTAATCCTGCTGGATTAACTAGCGTTACTGATTATAGATATACTGGCGGTATCAATGCTAGCGTGAATAAAGACGATACTTATGTTGTTATTAATTACGGCAAGGCTGGCGGTAATTACAGTGCTGAAAATATGAAAATTGATTTCAGAGTCGAGCTTAAAGAGGCAAGATACGTTTGGACGGGTAGTGCTAGACCTCAGGTCGGTTACAACGTTTCACAGTATAGTCTTAAGATCTTGGATGCTAAGGGATTGCCTTTCTCTTTAAATGATTTGGGCGTAGTTTCTTCTGATATCAAGGTGTTTAATGGTACTGTTTCTTCTCCAGGCGTCGAGGTGTTCGGCGAACTGGCTTTAGGTGACTACCATGCTATAGTTACAAAAACTGGTAATTTCCTTACTGATGAGCTACTGGCTAATATCAAGATTATAGAAGGTAATGTTCATCTGGGTATCGAAGTAGTAAGTCTTCCACCTATCCCTGGACAGGGTGTTAGGGTTGTCGTTAAACAGGCTGTTTATAACGGTACTGCACAGACTCCTTCTAGTATTCAGGTGTTCGTTGATAACGTAGAAAAAGCTGTCGAGGGGTATGTTATTAATCCTTCAATCGCTATTAATGTAGGTACTTACGAGCTTCAAATTTCGCTTATAGAATATTCTGGCTTGGTTATCGGCAAGTTTGACATTGTCGCTCTTGACGCTAAACTGCTTTGGTCAGTAGATATGGGCTCGATCGGCGAGTCGCAAGGTCTTATCGATTACGATGGTAATCAGCACAGCGTTCAAGTTGGCGTTTACTCTAAGGTCGGTAATAAACTTATAGATACTATTAGTTTTGAGATCAATATCAATAAAATTCAGGGCGCGGACGTCGTTCATAATGCTATCATCCTTGAGAAAGGTAAATACATAGCGTTTATCGACGCTGCTAGATATAGCAGTGTGCTTAAAAATATTAACCTTTTCGAGTCTGGGCTTGAGTTCTCTATATATGTAAAGGGCGAGGGTGAAGAAATTTTAGTCCTTCCAGAGATGTCGGATATCGAAATATTTGTAGCTTGGAATGATAGTGATGTAGTTCAAGAATTCCCGTCTTCGACTGTGTTTAACGGTAAAAAACAGCAATTTGCGAAAATAGAGCTTACTTTTAGTGTAGGCGGTGCGATCATTACTCCAGTAGTTGAGTTTATTAGCTATAACAATAATATTAATGTCGGTACTGCGACTGTTCAGATACATGTCAAGAACTATATCGGTACTATTAATAAATCTTTTGCTATAACTCCTTATAAAACGGAAGTAGTTTGGGAGAACCTAGAGTCTACTTATGGTACAAATAGTCCTCCTAAGGCGTATTTTAACCCTGCAATGGGCGATGTATTAGGTAATGAAAAAGTCCTTGCTACTAATATCCTTGGTGATATGAACGCAGAAGGCTTCTATGACGTTAATACTTATGCTGTACTTGCTTTAGTCGAGAGATATACGAACTACCACTTCGCTAAGGTGGAAGCGGTTTATGTAGTGAATAGAAGAATTCTTGGCGAGATTGAAATGAATAATATCGTTTCAAGAGAAAGTATCACTATCAAAAATGCTAGTGAAATCGTTTACGACGGTGACGTGCAGTCTTTTGAGATTGAGCAATTGAATATCGGCAAATACTCTTATAATTTGGATTTTGAAAATATCGGCGAGGCTAATAATATCAATGCCGGAAAAGCTAAATATAAGTTCATTATCAAAACTGAAAATGAGTACGGCGAGTACATGCTAGATTATACAATCTTGCAGGCGGGCGTTAGACTTACTTGGGATACTAAGTATGTATTGCTTGAGGGTAAAGTAATGCCTTCTGCTACGTACATTGATATCAAAGGCGAGACTGTTAAGGTAAGCAAGGTGCTTATCGATAATACTTCTAGCATTGCAAGCGCGTTTGTAGATGTATTAGCTGATACTAACTATATGGTTATGACAGGAGATGCGGGTAATAATAATTGGAAATTTAATATTATCGCTATTCCAGATATTAACTACACTTACGATATCGCAAGACCGCTAAACGACTTCTTTATCGAGACTGATTATCACCAACAACCAATTCCTTCTTATAAAGGGGATATCCTTCCACACTCTATTAGTGGCACGGGAGTTATCAATGGCGAGTCTAAATTCGCTGGTGAGTATACTATCAATATCCTAGGATATGAAAAAACATATACTATTAAAAGATTGAAACTTACTACGGGTATTGATGAGAATATAGATGTTTCAGACGAGAACAAAGGTTTCTTAAGCGATACAATTATATCTTCTACTGTAGTTAATGACGTTTCTTTTGCAAATAACGGTATGCTACATGCTAGATATAACGTTAAATACTTGTATGATATCGACGTGCTAGAGGATGGCAAGTCTGTAGCTAGAGATGTAAAGGTAAGAATCAGAATTCCTGATGAACTTTTACCTCAGGCGAAAAATCTTGTTATCGCGTATGTAAATGACGATAGATCTACTATTCAAATTATAAACCCTGACTTGATTGCTGACGGATTTGTTACTTTTACTACTAATCACTTTAGTATCTACGGTCTTGTAGTTGCTCGTGCTCTTACTCCTTTTGAGGCGATTTCAGAATGGTCTTTAAATTACTGGTATGTTTACGTGCTTTGCATTATTGCGTTACTTCTTATGATTATCGTAGTTTATTCAGTCCTTAGAAAGAAATATGTCGTTTCATTCGAAACGCTTGGCGAAGAAAAGGGTAGAATGCATAACCAGAAAGTCGCTATGAATAAGAAGTTTGCACTTACTAATAATAAGTTCAAAAAGAAAGATTATAGCTTCGCAGGCTGGACAACTGACCCTGCTGGTGTCGGTGCACTGCTAGCAAATAGACAACAGGTTAGCGCTCTTACTAATGTTAAAAATGAAACTGTTAAACTTTATGCACAATGGAGACCTGAAAAGTGGACTATTATATATGACGCTAATGGCGGTACCGAGGTTAGGACTGTTAAAATCCTTGTAGGTGCTAAACATACGGAAGATTACTATTCTACTAAAGATGGGTTTAAATTCATAGGCTGGTTTACCGAAGAAGAGCTTGTTAATAAGTTCGTTAAAACTGCTACTATTAAAGATAATATGATGCTTTTCGCTAAGTGGGGTCCTAGCAAGTGTATTGTTAAGTTCAATACTATGAGCGGAACGCCTTTAGAAAATGTAGTTATTGATTGTAATAAGAAACTAGAAATAGAAACTGTTACTGAAAGAAAGGGCTATACTTTTGTTAGCTGGTGTACTGATATGAATTGTGAAAAACCATTCGCGTTCAATGCTCCTGTTATCGATCATACTATTCTTTATGCTAAGTGGCATTATGATGAGTCTAATAGTATCGCTGTTTCTAATGGCGGTGGTATGGTGAAGGACGACATGCAAGATATTATGAGTTATATGTACGAGATGATGAGCAACAACATGCAGACAATGTTGCAGTCACTTCCTCAATTAATTAGCTCTCAGTCTGAGCAGTTGCCTTATAAGAATAATAACGAATTGCCTATGCCTGCTAACCATGATGGGTTAGTCAGCAAAATAGATATCGATGAGTCGTTATTCACTGATCTTAAAGAAAATGAAGTCGCAAAAATTATCGTTTCTAAAGAAGACGACTTCAACAAAGTAGAAAAATACAAAATGCTGTCAAAAAGACAAAGAGAAAGATACGATATATTGAAAGAATACTCTTTGGATAAAGATGGTGCTACTATTACTGATTCTAATAGATATGATCTTATCAAGATAGGTAGAGAACAATTAATCAAAATTCATATCAAAAACGATATCATCGTGGCTGAAATGATCTTACCTAATGATGATTTGATGATGTATCAAAATGCGTCAGATGCAAAAATCAAACAAAAACCTATAAAATTAAATATCACTGATGACGAGGCTCTTAAAACTTCTGTTGATCTTGTTGATATAAACTTTAACCGTATTTTGGACGAGAGAGAAAAGCAGAAAAACATTCAGCGCGAGAAAGCTAGACAGAGAAGACTTGATAAAAAAGAAGACTAATTAGTTTGCAGGTAACGTTTTGAAATGTCTATGAGATAGTTCATGATACAATACAAGTCAATATTTAATAACAGCATAAAGTGATTTGTGCTGTTATTTTTTATGCCTATCATATGCGTATTGCGTTTGAGATAATACTATGATATAATAAATCTAACGAATAAAATAACAGTAAGGCAACTAAATATGCGACTATTTTCGGCGGTCTTCTAATTTATTTATTGTAATCATGGATACGTGCCCTGTTTTATAAGGCATGCAATGCGTTGACAATCTATGTAGAATATAGTATAATGAGGTATAAACTAACTACATTTACTATATCCGAAATTGCAAAAGAATAATAAAACGGGCTTAATATAGCATGGTTTTAGCAATAAATCGGGTTGACTTAGAGATAGGTCAACTTTTTTATTTTGTATAGTGAAGTGTCGCCAGCATAGTTGCGTATACACTTAATCGCAATTATTTTAAAGATTAGGAGCAAAATGAAAGTATTAAGATTTGATTTCAATAACAGTTTTGGTGCATTAAAAAATGTGGACAAGCTGAAAGACAAAATAGAAAACATGATGACGAAGTACAATATATCGTACAGCGAATTTTTCGAGATGATAAGTAGTTGTAGACGCTGGGCAGTGTCTACGCCGAATTTTAACAGAGAAGTTACGGGCACGGATAGAGGACTAGGGAGGCTACGAAACTACTTCTTCAGAAGTATGGTTAATTTGCACGAGGCAAGCAAGCTAGGCGGAAATACTATATCTATCAAAGGAAATGTTGTAGTCAAGACTGATAAATATAATATAGAGAGAAGTTATATAGAAGTAGTTGATATATATCTTACTAGCAATAGCGACTGTAAAAGTTATGAGCATGCAATGACCGTTGCGATAGATTGCAAGACAAGAGACAAAGACTTTTCTTCAAAAGAGTCAAATGCAATAAATATAGACGAGTTTATCGCTGTGCCGATGTTATGTTCTACTGAAAAACTATCAGAGTTCGTAGGGAAGTGGAGTGCTTTTGTCGAGTTTCAACGAGCTATTACAATGGCAAGCATTGACTATAAAAAAATAGAAAACTTACAATTTCACGAAACGGTAGAAGTTAAGAATAACGAGAGAAACAATACTGAATATGAAGGGTATATAATAGCACGTACAACGTCGCAATTGTATGTGTCTAACGCTTGTCCGTCAGTAGAGGGCTCAAGCAAGTATGTAATCATGTCAGTGAATATTAGTGCAAAGAATTTTACTGAAACAGCAAGATTAAAAAGAAATAAAGTCGCTGAACGCTTTTTTAGAAAAGAAGCCAGCGTAATGGATAAATTTGATATCGAATTATTAAATGATCTAAAGAAAGACCCTACTTTAGATAAAGAGCCTTCGGCAATAGTCCTAGGTGATTATATTTGTAGCGAATTTAGTAAAAAAGTAATAAGAAAAGATATCACTACTAATAGTGCAAAAGGCGAAAAGCTAAATAGCAAAAGTGAAACGACTGGAGTGAAAAAAGAGTCAATTAAAGAAAGTGATATATTTACTGCATACTACTTCGTGCCAGAAGCAATGAATGGGGACAGTTATGATATACGTGGATATGTAAATAGCAAGAAAAAGCTAGGAAAATCACCTCTATATCTAGGCAATGCAGTAACTGGTGAAGTGGCATTATGCAAAAGAGCAGAGAAGGCGATACAAGATCTTTATGACGGCAATGTTAAATCGCCGATAGTAGCAGGGTTGATAGTCGAGCCAGACAAATTTGAAAGTAGCATAAAGTGCATTTCTGAAAAAGAGATAGAGTACCAACAGAAGAACCTAAACGATAGTCAAAAAAATGCAGTAGTAAAGTGCCTTAATAGTGATAGTATTTTCCTTATACAAGGCCCTCCAGGAACGGGAAAGACACAGACAATAACCGAGCTTGTATATCAATATAACAAGATGGGTAAAAAAGTGGCAGTTTCTTCTCAAACGCATATTGCGATAGATAACGTACTAGAGAGATTGCCAAAAGAGCCGAATGTATTGCCTATCCGAATGGTAAGTGATAAAAGACGTGGAAACTCAGAGTATTTGCCTGATCAACTACTAGAAAATTTCTACTTAAATACGCATAAAATGTTTGGAGACAAGATAGAAAAAGTCGAGAGTTTCAGTAGGAATATATCAGCAAAAGAAAATGCATACATGGAGAGCAAAGATCTTATTGAGCAGATATCGAGCAGGAGAGAAAAGGTGCTTGATTTAGCGAAAGTCATTTCAAGGCTGTCTAGAGGAATTACGAAGTATCATGATAAAATGTTTCACGTGAAAAGTGAGATGAGTAATATGGAAAAAGAAATCCTTCTTGCGACAACTTATGTGGAGGCTGGATTTGAGCCGTGTAAAATAAGTTGCGATATAAATAATGCTGAACTTGCGTCGGCTTTAATGGAAATGATGACAGGGATTTGTGATACTAAAAGCCTTTGTTGTGATGGTGTAGTGCTATCGGATATCAATTATTTTGTCGCAATGCATTGCGGAGAAGAAAGAAAAACAATCATAGAAAAAGAAATTGTTAGCATTGACGGCAGTATAGAGTTAAATGACGATATTGAGCTGTTTTTTGCGGACAATATAACCGATGAATTAGCTATGGTAATAGCAGTTTCTAATGGTTATAAGAAGGTATGTAGCGAGTGCATAACAGAAAGTCATATAGAAAATCTAAAAAGCAACTATTATGAAAACAGTGCAAAGCTACTTAAAATCGTGAAAAAAATACAAGCGAATGAGCGTGCAATAGAAAGAGCAGAGATAGAAAAGGATGAAATCTTTAGCAAGATAAAAGATGAGAATGAAAAGATAGAAAATTACTTTGTATCATTCTATCAAGAAGAGTTGCATGATAATTGTTTGCCAAAAAATGACGAAGAAAAGTTGGATAAAATAAATGAATTTATCACAAGTGAAAAAAGCAAATATATACAAATAGAAGAAGAGTTTAAAAGATGTGAGGCAGTATATAATAGTGTAGTAAGTCTTATAGACGGCATGAAGGTCGAGGGTGAGAATAAACTCAAGATATCTGACTGGCAAAAAGAATTATTCACAAGACCGCTTTTTGTCCATAATGCAAATGTGTATGGCTTTACTTGCACGGCAAGTTCTAGCTACAGAGAAGAGCATAATGCGTATCTTAAAGAGCTCGGTCTAGGTAGCATGTATTTGGCCGATCAGGACTTTGATGTGGTGATTATTGATGAAGTATCTAAGGCAACGCCTATGGAGATAATTATACCTATGCTGTATGGAAAAAGCGTAGTGCTTGTTGGCGATCAGCGTCAATTGCCTCCAGTATTCAAGTATCGGGATAATATATTTGATGATATGTCTATTGCTGAGAAGCAAGCGATCATGAAAGACAAGACGCTATTTGACTTTAAAAAAATGGTAGAAACTAGTTTGTTTGAAGAGATTTATAATAAGCTGAAGAATAATAAAGCAATGCTATCTGAGCAGTATAGATTTAATTCGCAGATAATGGAGTGCGTAAATGTATTTTATAACGATCCGCTAAAGCTAGGCGGAGGAGAAAGTCAAAATAATAAAAAGCAACATTATCTAGAAGTAAAGGCTGACAGTGGAAACTATAATATAATAAACAAGCAAGACATGACGTACTGGATGTCGAGCAAAGAATACGCGGACGGAACTCCAGCTTTTGAGGAGCAAGGAAGCGTAAAAGAGACTTCTAAAGTAAATAAATTAGAGGTGAGAATGACTGTGAAGTTAATCAAGAAAATAGATGCGCAATACGGTGAATTGTATAAGAACAACAGGGCCGATTATGACAAAGCGTCGGGCGATGGAGCTGGACATAAACCCTCTCTTGCAGTCATTACAATGTACGGTGAGCAGATTAGGAATATTCAAAATGCACTTAGAGCGGATAAGTTTAAAGCTAAGTATATCAACTTTAATGTAAGAGGAGATATAGCCACCGTTGATAACTTCCAAGGCAAGGAGAAAGATATTGTTATCTTAAATCTTGTTAGGAGCTATAATAAAAAGTTCAAAAGCAACGGCTATGGAGAGTTTGTGACTAAGTACAACCGAATAAATGTAGCTATATCAAGGGCGAGGAACATGCTTATCATGATTGGAAATCCTGATTTCTATAAGGATATAGAGATAAACGTACCAGATATCGGAAGTGAAGAAGTAAAGATGAAATACGCGTATAAAGAAATATACGATAACTGTAGTGCAAAGTACATGAGTGCTAGTGAGATGCTAGGTATAAACAAGGAGTAATAAATGAGAAAACTAGGAACATTACCGCTAGCGATTGAGTGCAAGCAATACACTGTATCATTTAGTTATGCGACGCCGAGGGAGTTAGACGTATTTGCTCTTGTGTTACTGAAGGCAGTAGAGAGTAAAGATTTACAGTTAAAAGGTGCGACATTGCAATCAGTGTTGATTGATCTAGGTTTTTCTAAGGACTTGCATTCTATGTTTGAGAGTCGACTTCGAAAACTAATAAGTATCAACCTGATAAATTATGCTAGATGCATGCCTATCCCGATCGGAAACGCACTAAAAGATAAAAGTGTCAATCGTCAAATGATAGAAGTAGTAAAGGCAATTATCGCTGACATATCGGCGAAAACCATATTGATGAGTGCTCTTAGATTGACTAGTCGTGGCGAAGAAGCAATAGCTGAAATGCAATTCTTAAGTAAAGAGAAGTACGGAAAAGTAACGTTGACGGAAAACGCTTTAGACGGTACTATCAGGCTTGCTAGTGAAATAGCTGAGTGCGGAGAGATCGAAAAGCAAATAGTTTTGTGCAAAGACAATGCAAAAGAACAATTAACAATCGCACAAATCGACGCCGAGATAAATGAACATAAGTGTGTGAAAAAATGGATCAACGACGGTAATGCGAAAACAAAAATTTTCGATGCTGAAGTAGTACAGATTGAAAAAGTAAAAATCCCAACAAGCCTTGATATTGTAGAAGTAGACGGAGAAATCCAACTAGGCGACGAATGCGATGAAAGCATAAGAAATATGATAGCGGACGAGTGCAATGAAAAAGAAATAAAACTAGATAAATTTAAGTATGTAAACGGAACAAGCCAGTTCTTGACAAACGCTAAGTGTAAGGTTTTTTGCCCTAGCAATATTCAATACAAAGGAATAATTGCACATCAAGATGCCTTAGATTGTTTCAGTTCAGACGCGAAAAACAAGACAGATGAAGTATATCGTTTGATACAAGAAGAGTGTTTGATGATAGGAGTACTTAAGTCGAATAATTCAGGTGTGGTAGTGAAGTATGCTGAAGTAAATATTTGCGGTATACTAGTGCCGATCGTAGAGGAATTCTCGACAAATGATGAAGAAGGAATGGCTGTATTCAGTGATATTTACAGAAATCTAATTTTCAAAATTATAGACATAGATGGCGAAAAAACATCAATGGAGACTGTCGAATTGATGAACTCTATAACTCCTGAGTACTACGTAAAATGGCTTGCAGTACAAGTCGATTTTATAATAAATAAAAAATAATCAAAAAAATTTATAAAAAATAAGCCTGTCTTTTAAAACCTAACAAAGGTAAAGACAGGTTTTTTTGTTTTTATACTAAATCATACGAATATTTTAGCCATAAAATTACTAAAGAAGAGTATAGGCTAAAAACATCGTGATAATAGGTAAAAACAATGTTAATCATAAAGATAAATCAAATTTTTTGCGAATTGATTTGAATTAATACAAATTCACGGCTTTTTTATAACGCTATAAGAGTATATAATGTATTAAAGAAAAAATCAAAAGTCTCAAGTAACAGGAGAAAAAAATGAACGCAAGAAAAACGATATTGCCGATTATTATAGTAATATTAGTGCTGATGAGCATAATAACCGCGGCTACGGTGATATATGTAATGGATAAAAACAACGGAAATATTATAGAGGGTAACGCTGATGATTCTGATAATTCCGACGGAGAGATCGGGTCTATTGCTATAGTTTTACCTGACTATAAAACGTCGTTTGTGTATGATAATACAGAGCATTTTATCGGACTTATTAGCACAGATAAATATACTATATCAGGCGATAGTAGGGCTACTAATGCTGGTGAATATACAGCAATAGCGTATATAAATGATAAGAATCTAAATTCTTGGGCTGAGGGTTCAAATAAAGATATCGTTATAAAATGGAGAATAGAAAAATCGAGATATAATAGTGAAGTGTTGACTTTTGAAGATGCTGATATCGTAGCAAATGGAGAGAAACATAGTTTAGTAGTTGGTGGCAAAGTTCCTGCTGATGTAAAAATAAGCTATGTTGGAAATAACGTAAGCGGTGTCGGCACTCATATCGTTCAGGCGAATTTTATTTATGATAAAAATAATTATACCGAGATTATGCCTAGAAAAGCTACTTTAACTATTCGTCTTGGAGTGTTTGATATGTCCGTAATCAAGGTGCCACCTATAGAAGGTCAGTATAAAGTAGTAGAAGGAGAAGCAGTTTTTTATAGTGCGAGCTTGATAGGTGTTTTGCCTGAAGGTGTAACTGTAGATTTTGAAAATAATCGACATAATCAAGCCGGAGAATACGAAGTCATTGTCAATTTTACGCATTATAATAAGTATTATGAAAAAATACCACAGATAACCAGTACCATAACGGTTAGTAAAGGTGTGTATGAAATGGCTAATTATTATTTTGAGGATAAAACTGTAATATATGACGGCTCTTTTTATAGCTTAAATTTAGTTTCTGATGATTTTCCTGAAGGATTTGTAGTTGAGTGGTCGGAGAACTCTTTTAATAATGTGGGAGAGTATCTAGTATCAGTAACTATAACTAATGTCAGCAATACTAACTATGAGGATATTGAAATAGTATTAAAAGCAATATTAACCATAGCGAATAAATAATAACACTTTCCGCAATTGACATAATATATGTAATGTGTTATCATGTGTAAAAGACACAATAAAACAAGCATGTGATAATGTAGTCTACTAGCATAATCAACACATCAAGGAGAGGCAATGAACATACAAATCTATGGCAAAACAAAGTGCTTTAAAACAAAGTCCGCGGAAAGATTCTTTAAGGAAAGAAAAATAAAGTTCCAGTCTATTGATATTTTAGAAAAGGGAATGAGTTTAAGAGAACTAGAAAGCGTTATTGCTGGAATAGGTGATATATCGTTATTAGTAGATAGTAAAAGTCCATTGTATAAGACAACCTCTTATGGTATGTTACGAACAATGGACGCGAAGAAGCAATGTCTTGTAGATAATCCTAAGCTGATAATAACGCCCGTAGTAAGAGAATGTGAGGGCAGAAGGGCAACGGTCGGAGATGGCAGCAAGACGTGGCTTAGCTGGCTTGCAGCAGCCCCAAAAAAATAATCAATATAAACAAAGAAAGCCCTATCTTATTTTGTATAAGATAGGGCTTTTAAAATCGAATAAACAATTAAAGAAAGTGCAATTAGCATTATATTTTACAAATAAAAATTATCTACTAATTGCATCGTTTAAAGATGATGTAACATTATCAAGAACTATAGTAGTGCTTGCCGTTTCATTGTTAGCACTTGCTAAAGCAAGTCTATCTTCGTTATAACTTATCATTGTAGTTTTGTAATAGTTTTCCCAAGCGATTATATTTATTAGGTTAATAATTGAAGAAATTATTTGAAATAAAAATGCTGGTGCTAAAATGTACACGCCTGCAAAACAAAGGGATTTTTCATTAGTTAAATGTCCCGCCGTGAATAATGTTGATGCGATTATTGATAAGATAATACATACAATAGTAATAGATACGCATGACCATTTGAATATGGTGAATTTGTTGATAACAATGTCATCGCAAGCTTTAAAGGTACTAAAATCCTCAGTGCTTGTGTTTGTAGATGGAATGTTAGATCCAAGCAAGATTATTCTCTGGCTGTCCTTAAATGCTCTGGTGATCGTTATTGCAATAGTGGCGATCATTATCAATATAAATACGCAAATATAAACTGATGTTGCAATAGACATACCGCTAAAAGATTCATCATTATTCAGTAGCAAATAAAAGACTAAATTAATAGTAAGAAGTAGCGATATTGGAAAATTAGAAAAAACAGAAAGCATGTCAATTCTTACTTTTTTTAAAGCAAGAAGTTTAGCTCTGCTATCTGCGGAGATCAATTCGTCCCATATGTATTTGTTTTTAAATTTAGGCTGTTTTAACGTGCTATTTTTTTTCATAAGTCCTCCTATGCGTACTGTTTAGATATATAAATTATACCATATATGAAGTTGTTTGTCAATGTGGAAAATTATATGAAAATTGAATATTGCATTATTATATAAAATATGATATAATATATAAACAAAGTAAAGGAGGGAGATAATGAATAAAGGATTAATGGAAAAAGTAAGAAAAACTATAGGTAGCGAGCAAGTTTTAACTCGTCAGTATTGCAATGCAAAAGAGACAGAAGAATATAAAAAAATGGTGGTAAGTAAAGAAAAACTACCTAAGGGCATACGCATTCAAAGAGATTCTGACGGTAAAAATATTAAGTTTTACCATGTGGAAGATTTATTAGAATGGACGGATGCGGAGATTGATAGGGCATTAAATATAGCGAATATAGAAGCGATTAAAAGACTGGATAGTAATGTTAGTTTTATAAAATGGTTTATGATTGTTTGCCTTGTTGTGCCTTTAATTATAGGCATTTTAATGTTTTTTATAATTCGATAAAGACGATATAAATACAAGAAATAATTATAATAAATATAGTATTTCAGTAAAAAATCACATTATAAACATAAGAATGTTATCGCACTTATAGGTGGTTAGTATTTGCAACAAAGCGAGTTAAAGTGATGACGTCATGCGTTAATATGATAAAAAACCGCTATATTGCGACAAACATCCGAAAATTATATCATAAAAATACATAT
This sequence comes from uncultured Clostridia bacterium, assembly GCA_947038565.1. Lineage (GTDB taxonomy): Bacteria > Bacillota > Clostridia > Christensenellales > UBA3700 > MGBC100798. The sequence goes on along the minus strand of CAMQWP010000001.1, from coordinate 224,428 downwards.
ACAAACATTTGTCACGATTTTTGTGGCGAATGTTTTTTTTATCAACTAGTGTCATAAAAGTATAAGTGTTTAAATGAATTAATTGTGGAAATAATATAATTAAGGGTGTGTGGAAAAATCAAGCAATTGTGCTTGACAATTAAATATGGGAAGGTTATAATAATTAGGTAATAGTAACTACTTTTGCGTGGTGAGAAATGAAAGATAAATATAGACAGGCATTAAGTAAGATCATACATGATACAGCAGTATTTGAACTTTTGCTACATAATATGGAACGCAAAGATAAAGTATTGACATATAATAGTACGTTGTATTTAGATATTGTAAACGGAAAAAATGGATACTATACAGCTAGTAATATAGCTGATCTTTTGCATGTGGCAAGACCTTCGGTTACTCAAAAAATAAACGAGCTAGAAAGTGCGGGGTATATAACAAAAATCCAAAGCGAAAAAGATAGAAGGGTATATTATCTATCTGTCACTGAAAAGTACGGTGATATATTTAATAGTTGTTTTGGAGAAGGGGTGGATGTTGACAGTGAGATAATATCATTGCTTACAAGTAAATATAGTGAAAGTGAGGTTGATAAATTTTTCGAAATGATCGACATGTACAATAATCATTTTATTGAAGGGTTTGTTAAGTGTAAAAAAAGTGATAATGTCTAGAGTAATGATATCACAAAAAGTTATTTGAGGAGTATAAATGTATAATGATCAAGAAGTAAAGGTGGAAAACCTTTTAGCGAAAAAATTTAATTTAAGCTCACTTTTGACTTTTGCTATGCCTACATTGCTTAGTATGATATTTATGTCTGTATACACTATGGTAGATGGTTTGTTTGTCACGCATTATGTGGGCGAAAGTGCACTTGCTGCAATAAATCTTGTAATGCCAGTACTATCAATTACACTAGCGGTAGGGCTGATGTTTTCGTCAGGAGGATCTACGCTCGTATCTAATTATATGGGGAAGGGTGAGGACGAAAAGGCGAAAAGTGCATTTACCGCAGTAACAATAGTAGGGATCATATTCGGAGTTTTAGCGACAATTGTTGTAATGTCCGCCTCAGAGCAAATTGTAAAACTATTAGTAGGTTCGCAAGATGTTTCACAAGAAACTATTATACATGCAGAAAAATATCTTTTAGTTCTTGGCGGGTTTAGTATATTAAATGTATTGCAAGTTTTCGCGCAGGGCTTTTTCATTACCGCAGGAAAGCCAATATACGGACTAGCGTCTATCATTATTGGTGGCTTATTTAATGTTCTGCTTGATTTTATTCTAGTAGGTGTTTGTGGCATGGGCGTAATGGGTGCTGCTGTTGCAACGGGAGTTAGTTATTGCATACCAGCATTTTTATTCTTAGGATATTTTGCAATTAATCATAAAGGTACGCTGTATTTTACCAAGTTTAAAATAGTGCCTAAAGAAATCATAAAAGTATGTACTAACGGATCTTCGGAGCTGGTGACAAATATATCTGCGGCTATAATTACCATTGTATTCAATGTTACATTATTACGTATTGCAGGCGAAAATGGTGTAGCAGCGATATCTGCTATAATGTACTTGCAGTTTATGCTTACAGCTGCTTTTATGGGCTATTCATTTGGGCTTATACCAGTTATAAGTTATAAGTTTGGTGAGAGTGACTCGCAACAGTTAAAATACATTTTCAGAAGTAGTATGATGTTCATTTCTGTTTTGTCAGTAGTTTTATTCTTCATTACATTCTTTGGATCAGAGCAGCTAATATCGTTATTTATAAGTCGAGAAAGTGGAACTTTTGATCTAGCAAATGAAGGCCTAAAAATATTTGCTTTCGCTATATTGTTTGTAGGAATAAACACATACTCGTCAGGTATGTTTACCGCGTACTCTAATGGTGCAGTATCTGCGTTAAGTTCATTCTTAAGAACTTTTGTGTTTGTACTAGTTGGGCTTTTTGCGTGGCCAGCAGTATCTGTAGCCTTGGGAGGGAAAGAGGTAATAGGCGTATGGCTTGCAGTGCCTATTGGCGAGTTGTTTGCAATTATTACTAATACAAGTTTCTTTATCGCGTACAGAAAAAAATACTCATTATAATCATTTATCACCTATCAAAGTTGTTGGAGGTATGTTTTATAGTGTGCAAGTAATATGTTTTCTTCTCTATTCATGCAACCGATATCAAAATAATAAAAAACAAAAAACACTGAGAATTATATCTCAGTGTTTTTATTGTTTTATATAAAATTAATTAGCTTGACAATTGCTCCTTAAAAATCTTCAGGGTCAGTCATCTTATTAAGTAGAGAACGTATCTCACGCTCAGTATCAATTCTAGGTCTACGTTCGCCAAGAACCCAGTCTTCAACTATAGGTCTTTTAGCTCCAAGTAACGATGAAAATTGAGTCATATTCATGCCTAGCTCTTTTTTCTTATCTTTCAGAAATTCGTGAAATGCCATATTACACCTCCTAGTGCTGTATACATTGTAACATTATATGAGACGAAATGTCAATGACAATTGTTGATATTTGTAGCGTTAAAATAGGAAAATGATATATATTGCACAAAAAGCAGCGTATAATCTTTAGCATAATATATATTAATTACTTGCAAGTGTGCGTATATTATGTTATAATTGATAAAAGAAATCACTGTTTGTGAAATCGAATTTTTCAAAATACAAATTTAAAGAGGTGTAATATGCAAGCTAAGAAAATGGATTTTATCAAGCTAATGCTTGACTCAAATGTTTTATTGTTCGGAGATTTTGTGACTAAGAGTGGTAGAAATACTCCTTATTTTATCAATACAGGTAATTACTGTACTGGTGAGCAGATCAGCAAACTTTCTGGTTATTACAGCGAAGTAGTTGATGGACTAGGCGATGATCTTATCTTATTCGGGCCAGCATACAAGGGTATTCCTCTAGTTGCGGGAATTACGTCTCACATGTATAATAATTATAATAAAAACATCTCTTTTTCTTTCAATCGCAAAGAAGTGAAAGATCATGGCGAGGGCGGATCTTTAGTAGGCTATAAGCCTAAAGCTGGCGAGAGAGTAGTGATCATAGAAGACGTGATTACAGCAGGAACTTCAGTAGAAGAGTGCATGCCGATCCTGAAACATAGTAATGTTACTGATCTATTAGTTGCTGTTGATAGGAGTGAGGTTGCTCCAAATAGAACTATCAGTACTAGGCAGTATTTGACAGAGCAATATGGCATCAAAGTACATTCTATCGTAAGTATTTACGATATATATGAGTACATAAAGGATGTAGAAAAAGATACGGAGCTTTTAGCTAGAATGGATGTGTACATTAGTAAGTACTGTCTATAAACGCATTGAAAAATAAAAAGGGCTGAGATATTACATCTCAGCCCTTTTCTAATTGGTATATTATTTTTCTAATAACTTTACTAAGGTTTGATCAAATGCATATGTTGACATAAGCGATTTGACATTGCTTAGGTTTCTATTTCCCGAGCCCTCTAGCCTTGCACGTATCATGATGTTTTTAGGCGAGTGAGAAAAATCTACAAACTCCATCATGTCTACTTTGTAGCCATATTGCTCTAATACCTCAGCACGAATACTATCTGTAAGCAGTGCACTCATACGCTCCTTGATCAGTCCGTGACGCATCATTATGTCTAAATCTCCGCCTTTAGAAATGGTGCTGTTGACTTCATGCTGACAGCAAGGAACTGATAAAATATATGGTACTCCGCGTGTAATGGCATTCGCAAGTGCATAGTCGGTAGCAGTGTTGCAAGCGTGAAGCGATATCACCATGTCGATTTTTTCATTATAAAGATTATCCACCGCAACGTCGCTGACGATAAATTTTAGATTGTCATAGCCGTACTTTTCTGCAATAGCATTACAGTCCGCCACTACATCGGCTTTAAGATCATATCCGATAATCTTCGCATTTATACCTTTTTTAACTGTAAAATAATAGTATATTATAAATGTTAGATAAGACTTGCCAGAGCCGAAGTCTAAAATAGTTATATTATCCCTTCCGCTATCTTTGAACATATCATCGACAATTTCAACAAAGCGATTGATTTGTTTGTACTTATCGTACTTTGATTTTATGATCTTATATTCATTGTTAAAGACTCCTAAGTCTATGAGTGCAGGGATATTCTCGCCCTCATCTAAAATGTAATTTTTGACATTATTATGTGCTTTAGAAGTAGGTTTAGCAAGTTTATTTTCAGCTTGTAACCTGCGATATTTTCCGTTTTGTTTTAGGAAATAAGTTATGTTTGTTCCGTTGCATACTAGGTTGATCTGTCTATAATGTGACAATTCTGCTATAAGCCATGCCTCAATGTCCGCATTACTTATATTTGAGTGATGTGCTTGATTGTTTTTTATCCGCTCCGCCTGCCAGTAAAGCTCGCCTTTTAGAGTGATTTGTTGTAGAGTGGTCTTGTTGTATTCGCCGTCCTTAACCATATCGCTCATTACTATCTTTATTAGCTTTTCTTGGCTGTTTTTGATTTCTAATATAATTTTTTCCATATTTATCTCCTGCGTGTTTGCGGTATACTAGCTTATTAATATGAGTATATCACATAAAAGGTTATATTACAAATAATTGCGTAATATTATTTTGCAAGAGACCTATTTCGCTATAACAAAGCAGTTATTTAAAACGATTAAGTGTGCTGTTGATATTAAAATAATTGAAATGCTATAAATTTAATTGACAATATAGTATTGATACTATATAATTGATATATAAATATGTTATAGAAACCGTGTGAAAGAAATTGTAAAATTATGCTTTTTCACTAAATCTATACGCTCGTACGTCAGCGTCGTCAAGGTACAACTGTGTAAGTTGCACCTTTTTTTTAGGCATAAGCTACTAGGAGTATACGAGATTAGGAGAAATATGAAGCAAAAAACAACATTTTTAGAAGGTAGTATTGCAAAGTCACTTATTATTTTTGCACTACCATTATTATTATCATTTGTACTGCAAGCCCTTTATGGTGCTGTGGATTTATTTGTCGTGGGACAGTTCAGCTCCACTTCTAGTGTGTCTGCGGTCGGTACCGGAAGTCAGTTGATGCACGCTTTCACGACTGTTATCATAGCACTATCTACGGGTAATACTATCCTAATAGCACAAAGGATAGGTGCAGGCGACCATGACGGTGCAAATCGTATTATGATGGCATCTACGAAGATAATCACGATAGCGACAATCACGCTTGCGGTGATTGGTCTTGCTCTTGCAGAGCCTCTAGTTTGGCTTATGAATGCTCCGGCTGAGGCTGTCTCTGAAACAGTTTCGTATGTGCGAATATGCTCGGGCGGTCTTATATTTGTAGGTATGTATAACGGAATTAGTAGCGTGTTTAGAGGAGTTGGTAATTCACTTTCGCCACTTATTTTTGTAGCTATATCTTGCGTTATTAATATTATTATAGATTTTGTGCTAGTTGCGGGGCTTAAGATGAATGCAACTGGTGCGGCGATTGCGACAGTAATAGCACAGGGCATTTCGGTAGTATTTTCAATATTCTATATCAAAAAAGCAAAGTTGCCTTTTAAGTTTAATAAGTCCGACTTTATAAAAACAGGATCAACTCTTAAAGTATTAAAGATAGGTGCGCCTATAGCACTTCAAGACTTTCTGGCTGCTACATCATTTCTAATAATCACTGGTATCGTAAATGGTCTTGGACTTATTGCCTCAGCGTCTATAGGTATCACTGAAAAACTATTTATGTTCTTGTCTATCGTACCGATGTCGTTCATGTCAGCACTGTCTGCGTTCGTTGCACAAAATATAGGAGCTAATAAACCAGATAGAGCAAGAAAAGCTCTGTATATATCTATAGGAATATCCGCTGTGATGGGCGTTGGAATTACTCTTTTGACATATTTTGGCGGTGGACTTCTTGCGAGCATATTCGAGAAAGACCCAGCAGTAATAGCAGCTACAGGAGAGTACTTGCGAGGAACTTCTTTTGAGTATATTTTAATTTCTATATCTTTCTGCATGTTGGGTTATTTCAATGGTAGGGGTCATACATTGTTCGTAATGGCACAAGGATTAGGTACGGCGTTCCTTGTTAGGATACCGTTATCGTATGTATTTGCAAATCAAGACAACCCACAACTTTTCAATATAGGATTAGCAGTATCTATCTCTTCGGCAGTGTGTCTAGGAGTGTGTCTAGCTTACTATTGGTCATTATACTTTTACGATAAGAAAAAGGGTAAATTGTATTATAGCGACGAAGAAACAACCATGCTAAGTGGTCAAATCGCGGTAACTGCGGGGGTAGGAGAGCAAGTAATAGAAGAGGATGTAAGTATATAAAGATAATAAAGAGATACCGACTAGGCAAATTTTTAGTCGGCATTTTTATGCGAAATTGTAAAGATTGGTATTGATATTCAATCGAAAGAATGATATAATATATAGGACATTTAATAGTAAATAAAAAACTTATACTTTCACTGGACAAATAGCGAGTTTTGTGCGTCTTAACTATTGTGAAGGGAAATCACGAATAAAAAACAATCGTTGGAGGATAATATGAAAAAGACTGAAAGACTAGAAAAGATATCAAATAAGGCAATAGCTAATGAGATAAAAAAAGAGATCTTAAGTGTAATGAGAAGTAGTGATCAAACGGATAATAAGACTTCTTATTTAAATATCGCAACTCTTGATCTTAGGCATATTAATTCTGCTGAAGCGATAAGCGAAATAAAAGAAATTCGCAATGTTGCATTGCTTATGTTGCCGCGTGCAAATACTCCAGAGCAACAATCTGCTTGGGTAAAGGTGAGTATAAAAAACATAGCAAAGACCTTGTATCTGGATATAGATGACGAGATTATATCACATAACGGAAATGGAGAAATTGACCTAAGCGGTAAAGGAATAGAGAAACGCACTGTATGCATGATCAATGGTGCAGGGGTTATTTTTGGCAAACCTGGTACTGAAAAAGATATAGATATAAATGTCAATGGCGTAGTAATATTGCAATCCGATTTAGTAAAAATGTCGAATGTAAAAACTGATATAAATGGAAAAGTAATGTATGTTGATTTTGAATCGTATAAGACAATTCAAGATAAAAACATAACTATATCACACATATCAAACATCGAAAGCAATACGCTTATTATTTGTCAAAATAAGGATATAATAAAGATCGATAGATCAGTAAAAGAGGAAGACTTGAAGGACAAAAATATTAAATTCGTATTTTTCGGCAAAGGTTATAAGTGCAGTAAGGAACTTAGAGGCTACATGTCGGTAAATAGTTCGTTAGTTAATAGTTAATATTATGAAAAAATATATACAGTTCACTAAGATATATGTGGACAATCGGAGAAAAATAATAGCGTATTTTAGATCGACAATCTATGGTAATACATCTATTGCTGAAGATTTAACGCAAGATACTTTTTTGAAGTTTTGGGGATATTATAAACGTGTAGACGCTAATATTACAAGCGAGATAGGTTTACTATATTCTATAGCTAATAGTATCAGAGCTGATTATTTTAGACGATCAAAAATAAGCACTATTCCGCTTGAAGATGTAGAAAATAAAATATCAAGGAATAGCCTAGATGGAGAGATCAATCTTGATGACTTTGGATTTACAAGCCTTGAGAAAAAAATTACACTATTGAAAATGCATAACTTTAATAGCCAAGAAATATCTAAAGAAATTGGTATTCCTGCTAGCACCGTTAGAAACCATTTAAGCAGTATAAAGAAAAAAATAAAGGCATACTATTCGGCGGAATAAGAACGTAAATAACCAACAAAAACACATAGTTATAAACTATCTATTTAATGTGTATATCATAAATATTTTTTATAATATTTGCAATATAAAATAAAGAAACAAATCGTAAAACTATGCAAAGCTGTTATTAAAAATACTTGCATGGTTTTTACTTTTATTTGTCAATTGAATACAGAAGTATGATATAATAAGGCTGTGAACCATGTACGTATATGGATTTTGACCAAATTTAACAGTGTTTTAGATAGCAAAAAGCACAAATACAATAAACAAAATAATTTAAAAACACAATAAAGTTACATAATAAAATGAATTATTTCTAGTAATAAAGTCAATACTATATCTAGTATAAAAAAGGGGTGAGTATATGGAAAATAATATATATGATAACGATAAGTTTTTTGACGGATATATAAAACTGCGAAAAGATGAGGGGCGTAACTATAATGATCTTCTTGAGCAACCAGCGATGAGCAGACTTCTTCCGAATATGCAAGGTAGAAGAGTGTTAGATGTTGGGTGCGGTTTTGGAGAGAATTGTAGACAGTTTTCTCATGATGGAGCGAGCTATATTGTGGGCGTTGATATATCAAAAAACATGCTTGCACTTGCTGAAAAAAACACCGATGATCCGCTTATCAGATATTATAATTATGATATGATGGATATAGAAAAAGTAGGAGAAAAGTTTGATCTTATATACAGTTCTCTAGCAGTACATTATATAGAAAACTTTGCAGAGCTTATGAGAAAAATAGGTAATATGACCTATGAGGATGGTGAGCTTTTATTATCAATGGAACATCCTGTATCTACTGCAAGTCGTGGACAAAAAGTAGATTATTTAACTGATAAAAACGGCAACGAATTCGCTTATAAATTATCTAATTATATGAAGCCTGGTATAAGAAAGGATGAATGGTTTGTGTCCGATGTAGTTATATATCATAGACCTATGGGTGTAATTATAAATGACATAATTTGTGCGGGGTTTAGGATAACATCAGTGATAGAGCCTATGCCGACAAGTGAGGCAATAGAGATCCTCCCAGCCCTGAAAAAAGAAATAATTAGACCGTCATTTCTGATAATCAAAGCAGTAAAGATCTTAGAAGAATAGATCGGAATTATAGCGTAATTAGTATGGTTTTCGAGATACTTAAAGGTTTAAAATAATAATCAAAACAACTTAAAAGGGAATATATATAATGTTGCAAAAAACAGTATTGAGCCTACTCGTATTTCAAAGGCTTAACTCTGGAGAAGTCTATATTTAAAGTAGGCAAATAAATTTTTTTATTTATATCAAATATGATTGAGAGAAAATGCAATATGTGATATAATGTATACTAGTAATAGAAAAATTTGATTTTTCTTTGGAGGTAATTAAATGGATAAATTGAGCAAGAAAGAGGCGATACAGATCGCTTTAATAACTTTATCGGTATGTATCGTAACAGTAGGTATTATGTTTTTACTTACGGCTATGGAAGCAGTAATAGTATTTAAGGGGTTTTCAGAGATACCTAATGTTATCGCAAAGTATGCTGTCGTAATTATAGTTATGGCAACAGGAATAATGACTTTCTCTAATGTGTCTTTTTTAATCGAGAATGACAAGCTAAGAAACGCAATGGTTATGGGTGTAACTATATTTAGTACAGTATTGACATTGCCCCTAGTGTATGTATTTATCGCAATATTCCCAGCTCAAAGCGGACTAGTAGGTTCAGTTGGTGAGATAATGATGTTAGGCAAGATAGTTGCGGACTTCAATTTGCTTATACCAAGTGTTGGCGGGCTGTATGTTATCTATGTTTTATTATTCTTTATGTCGATTATATTTATATCATTCCCTCTTTTGACAGGCGTGCTAGCATTAAAAGGCAAGGCTATCAAAATAGGAAAAATGGAAAATGGAAAGTTCGGTGTATGCCTAGCGGTACTACCAGTAATCGCAAAGAAAGCTCAGCTTAAAGAATCGGAGTGCGACATCAAGATAGCTGATGAAGAAGCTACTATCGAAAAGGATAAAGATAATATCACTGAGTAATTAGTATTATAAAATGAATATTCCGAGAAGAGTTGGCTTTATAAGCTAACTCTTTTTTTGATTTTTCCTCAAAATACTCAAAAAAAGAAAACTTGCAAAATTTGACGAATTATGATATAATGTAAAAAACTTGTATAATTATTATATATTATTTGTAGTAATTGCATACAATGTTTTATATGTTATAAAAGTAAAATCAAAACAGAAATACAAATATACGGAGGGTAATTATATGGTAGTAAGTGCATTAAGTGTGGGCGTGACAATAGGTATAGGTGTCGGTGTTGGCGCTGTTGTTATTGGTGGTATTGCGTATGTAGGCTGGAGTATTTCTAGCAAAAATAAGTTTGTAGAGAGTGAAGTCACTGTTGACGAGTCTTTTTCTACAATGGACGTTTATCTTAAAAAGAGATATGATCTTATCCCTGGAATAGTAGAGACAGTAAAAGGTTATGCTAAGCATGAAAGCGAGACACTAGAGCGTGTAATAGCTGCTCGTAACTCTGCGCGTACTGCTGTTGGCGGTGCCAAGTTCGAGGCGGAAGGTGAGTTTGGTAATCAATGTGCTAGACTTATGATGATGCAAGAGACTTATCCAGAATTAAAAGCGGATAGACAGTTTTTGATGTTGCAAAAAGAACTTACTGATATTGAGGATGAAATTGCACAAGCAAGGTCATATTATAATGCAACGGTTAAGAAGTTTAATGTTGCTATAAGAAAATTCCCAGGTAGTCACTTCGCTAAAAAAATGAACCTTGAACAACGTCCGTTCTTCGAGGCTCAGGTTACTGAGCGAGAGAATGTCAAGTTCTCATTTTAGGAGGTCTAAGTGAGTAAAGATAAAATAAGAGATAATATAGTCAAGTATGTGCCGCTTATAATCGCGGGTGTCATGGTATTGTTTTTCTTAATAGTTTTCATTACAAACTTCGTGGGCAGTTCGTCTGTGCCAAGACCTGGAGACGTGGATGATACATATTATTATGAAAATATCGACTACAAATATGAGGTAACAAGCGACAAAAAAGTCAAAGTTAATATTGATTTAACTGCTGTTTTCAATACAAGAAAGCAAGGTATTATACTTGATTTGCCTCGTAATAGCGGAGAGAAGTATGATGACGTGCGTATATCAAGCGGTCAAAAAATGTCGGTGATATCAGAGGGTGACTTTTTAAGGTTAAAAATTGGATCAAAAGGAAAATACTTGACGGGCAATCATGAGTATAGCGTAAGTTATACAATGGTTTTACCAGGGTGGACGACTTTTAATGACGAATTGTATCTAAACCTTGTGCCGTTTGGCTTTGATACATACATAGAGGATTTTAAGGTGTTGTTAGCCTTCCCTGAGGGTGCTACTCCTACATATGATACCGTGTCAGGTAATATTGGCGTGAAAGACAATAATGCAAACGTAGTAGTTCGACAGGAAACGGAGACTATTAAGGGTGTTGAATTTTTCGTGATGGAGCCTAGTGGTGATACGGGTATCGCATTGCAAGCATTTAGCGGTGTCACTTCTAGAATGCAATTCGAAGATGGAGTATTTACTCTACGTATCGAGTGGAATCTTGTAATACTAGGCATTATGGGAATAGTGATAATCATACTAACTATAGTATTTGCTATTCGTGGTCGAGAGGATGAATTAATTGCACCAGTAGCTTTTAAAGCTCCGCGAGGACTTTATCCTTGCGAGGTTGGATATATCATCGATGGTGATATAGATCAAGAAGATATCACATGCATGATTTTCTATTGGGCTAATGAAGGTTTGATAAAAATAGATATTGATGAAATCGATCCTTCTAATACAAAACTCATAAAAGTTAGAGAATATTACCCGCCAAAAGGCAAAGATGGTAACGATGATATTTATGATCAAGAATTATTCGACGGCTTATTTGAAAGTGGTAATGTGGTAAGAATAGCTGACTTGGATCACGAGTTTGGTTCAGTAGTATCCCTTGCTAGTAGTAAGCTGAAAGAAGACATGAAAAAATATTCATACACAAAGATTTCTAAAACAATGTCAACAGGTTTGACTGTTGTGGCGTGTGCACTTCCTGCATTGATGGTAGGTCTTGACTACTTGTCTAGTTGGGTCCTTAATGTTCCTAACATTATAATGGGAATTGTATTAAGTGCTTTATTATTCGCGTTTTCTAGCTTGGGTGGTATCATCTCTAGGCATGATATAAAGCATGATAAAAAGAAACATCAGACACACATTATCATATATGGAGTAGCAAGCGTCGCGTTGATGGCGATAATTGCTGCCGTGTTTACGTATCTTGGCAAGCTAGACATAATGACGTCTATTCTTGTATCAATTGCATCGGTATTCCCACTTATTCTTACGCCATTTATACTAAAGCGTGATCCAGAGTATTGTGCAATACTTGGTGAAATACAAGGGTTCAGAAACTTCATTTTGTTAGCTGAAAAAGACAAACTAGAGACAATGATAGAAGAATATCCAGAGTTTTATTATAAAGTACTGCCTTATGCACAAGTAATGGGTGTAAGTGAGGTATGGCAAGATAAGTTCAAGGATATACCTCTTACTGCACCTTCTTGGGATAATAGCCCTAGTGGTCGCGGAGCAATGTTTAATTATGTGGTATTCTCTTCAGCAATCAATAGTGCAAACAGCATTATGAGATCGGCAAGCTCAGCTAAGCCTCCTAGCTCATCGTCAAGCAGTGGCGGTGGTGGCGGCGGATTTAGCGGCGGAGGAAGCTCAGGCGGCGGCGGTTTCGGCGGTGGTGGTGGTAGCTCTTGGTAATATAATAATGTTTATATAACTAATTGTTATCAAATAAACAAGTGAAAGACGTCGATAATATCATATTATTGATAAAATCAAAAATCATAAAAGTGGAGTATAGATGTGATATCTATGCTCCATTTGTTATATGCGATAAAGGTTGTTGCCAATCATTTATGTAAGTTATTATTTGCAGATATATGTATTTGACGACTGAATTGATAAACTAAGCAGTTCAATATATGAGTGCTATGCTAGGTGTAACGTGCTATGAGTAAATTAACATTGACAATTTGGCATAAATATAGTATAATTGTTTTAATATTATAATATTATGAAGTGACACGGTACGCGTTTAAATCGGCCGTAAACGAATTTTTTATAATAACGCAACAATGTTTTGTACGTAAAGGAATAAAGATGTTAGAATTAATGAAATGCCCTATGTGCGGGGCGAATGTAAGTGCTGATGAGGGCGTAAGTGTTGCCGAGTGTCCCGCTTGCGGAAGTGAATATTTTGTAGAGTCTAGCAAAAAACTAGGCAGTATTGACGAGGCAATTTCTTGCAAACTAAAAAACCTTAGAAATATACAAAGTGACGCTGTGGGTGCTAATGACATAGGAAGCATCTCCAAGTCGTCTTATGATATATTAGAGATAGTCGCTGGTGATGGGCTGTCTCAATATTACTATGCATACGCCGAAAATGTATTAGGACATAACGCGTATATTAAAGATTATTACGGTAGTGAAAGTGTGAACTTGACACCAAGTGACACAAGGCGTGTATTAAGTCACGTATACGAGTACAGTGACCTAAGAGATAGGATAGATATAGAGTCTTTCATAATGGCTCTTGATGGCGTAGATAATTGTGATGAGTTGAAATTATACAAAGCACAATACGCAACAAGACGTGCTATGGAAGATAATTATGATGATATTCCTAGAGACATATTCGTGTGTCATAGAAGTACCGATATAGATGTGGCAGAGCAGGTAGTGACAGAGCTAGAGGAAGATAGTCATAAGTGTTGGATATCCACTAGGAACTTGCGACCAAACGATACAATTAACTATTGGGATAATATAACTAAAGCTATAAATAGTTGTTCTATCTTTCTGGTAATATCTAGTGAAGACGCAATGATGTCAAAAGACATCAAAAGCGAGATCAATATAGCAAAATCATTAGGCAAAGCAAGAGTAGAGTACAAGATAGATAATAGTGTACATACATCATTGTTTAACGACTTTTTCGATGGAAAAATGTGGGTGGACGGTGTAGGTAATACTAAGAGACAGCTTGCTGATCTATGTATTAGGTCATTTAGAGAGATAGATAGGGCAAAGTATGAAAAAAGTATGGAGGGGAAATCCTACAATACAAATTATTCGAATGGTGCGAGAGAGAATATTAAGGTCGATCAGATGTTGCAAGAGACACGTGGTATGTTATATTCGCTTAACTTTATAAAGGCAATAGAAGTATTAGAAGAGGTGCAAAAATTAGCACCAAACTGTGGCGAGATGTGGTGGCTTAAAATGCTTGCAAACAATCGTATTTCGGACGAAAAAGATATTGCGGGAGTATTGGCTGACTATACTTCGGATATAAACTATATTAATGCAATAACTTACTCTAGTGACCATGAGCAAAAAATAATATGGACAGGGCTGGTTATGAGAGCAAAAGAGAATCTTGTGGCGAGGCAGTCAAGTACAAACAACCACAATAATGCACAACAAAACTATGGTAATCCGTCTTTAGAACGCAAAATCACTGATGTTCTTAATAACGTAGTCATAACAGGAAAAAACATAGCTAATAATGTAAAGACTACTTTTAATGGTAGTACTCCAAGCTATTATGACAACAACAAGGATAATACTTTTAAGAAAACAAGTGCTAATAAAAAATATCATGAAGAGAAGTATCGTAAGCATAAAAAGGAAGAAAAGGCAGCGAAGAAAAAAAGTCCTATTCTACCATTCATATTAATTAGTCTGTTTATTATTGTAATAGCAGTAGTAAGCGTAGTAACAATGAATGTTGATGTTAATGCGTCGACGGATGTAAATGTCGAGCAGGAAGTTATGTATAATAATGTTGCATACACGCTGAACGAAAGCAAAGAGTATTATGAATTTTCACACGTTGAAGGTGACGTGCTAATGGTAGAGATAGCTGAAGAAATAGGGAATCTTAAAGTTAAATTTGTAGATCTGGATTATTTTACCAACAATTATATTATAAAGGAAATTTGTATCGATGCTGAAATGTCAGCTCATCCGCTATTTACAAACAGTTCGAGCCTGATAATCGTAAGAGGCGTGGGCTTTGACACGATTACAGAAATACCAGTTGATGCATATCGTAATTGTACGAGTCTAGTAACAGCACCAAAAATCAAAGGACTAATTAAAATAAATCAAACGGCGTTTTATAATTGTACAAGTCTTACATCATTCTATATCGGCGAGAGTCTTAATGAGATAGGTGAGAGAGCATTTTATAACTGTGATAAGCTATATCTAAGAATGCCTAACGAAAAAGACAGCTATATTTTTGGGTATTTCTGGGATAAAGGCATAAATGGTATAAGTTGGTTAAAATAGCAAGTCAAGTAAAGCATTACCGACAGCGGTCAAGACTAGGGAAATAATGGAAACAAAACGCAGTTAATAATTGATAATTTTCGTATCAATGCTCATAATAAAAAAGTAGAGATCAGCTTAACATTTTAGTGAAGAACTATGTTAGGCTATTTTTTATAAATAATATTAGGAGAGTGAATAACTATGAAAAAGCAAGGTGAATTGATTAATTATATTTATCAAAATTCGGAGATGGGTGTAACCACTGTTAAGCAATTGTTGACAATTGTTGAGGATCAAGATTTCATTGAACAACTACAAGTGCAGTACAATGAGTATATCGAGATAAATCGTCGAGCAAAAGAAATCATTGAGGCTAAGGGTAAGGATATAGTCGATATAGGCACATTCGATAAAATCAAGACGTATATGATGATTAATTTCCAGACGATGGCGGATAATTCTCCGTCACATATCGCGGAGATGCTTATCATCGGTAGCAATATGGGTATTATCCAAGCAATAAGACAGGTCAAAGAAAATGAAGATGCTTGCGAAGAATGCGTAGAGCTTATGAAAAAACTTGAACAAACAGAGCTTAATAATATCGAGCAATTAAAGAAATTCTTATAAAGAGTTTTTGCTTCAGCAAAACGGAAATAATAGAAGTAGCGTTTTAAAACCGCTGCTTCTATTTTTGTTTAATAAAAGCGAATGTTTTTTTAATGCTGCTATTGATTTAATAATCATAATAGTGTATAATTCAATAGTGTAACGAAAAAACAAACAATATATAAAAACACATCGTATATAAGGGGTTATATGGAAAAGTATTTTAGGACGGATAATTACAAGCAATCGGTCTACATGACTGTGAAGGGAAAAAGTAAAGATATCAGTGCAAGTTTAGCGATGATAAGTACCGAAAACCAAGTGAAAGAGGGTGAAAAGCATACTCACATATCTTTTATTGCAACATCTCGCATAGACTGTGAGGCGGTAGGCTTTAGACTCGGCATAGATACATACATGGATACGTATCCAGAGTGGAATGATAAATTCTTCCCAACGGCACTAAGGTGTGAGAAGGAAGGGTTTTGGGGAATGTTCGTATCGCCGTTAGGTAAAATAATTACCGTGGCATGTCCTGGAAATATAGTGTCATGGAAGAACGAATATAATAGGTCAAACTATTTAATGTCTGACGTGGGACATCGAATATATACTAGTAGCATAGAATTTTTTAATGTTCATGAGCAACCATTGAGGCATGCGAAGAGTGCAAAAGAGATAAATGCTAATGATAAGTACGAGATAGATATATACTATAAGATGGTGGATAGCGTGCAAGAAGGATATGAATATATTACTGCTAAAACAGGGATACTTTTCGAATTGCCATCAAGGTATATTATGCAGCCAAAAGAGAGTATTACGCACAAGGGTGAAGAGATAACTTTTGATGAAGTAGGTCGTCACATTATAAGCGAAGAAGGTGACGCAGAAACGAGTGTATATGTAAGACATGACTGGTTTTATTATCTAGAAAATGCAAGTAAAAGTGCAGAAAATTGTCAACAAAAAGCAGGCTCTCACGTAGAGAGTTGGTATGGATATTTTACTAGAGTAGCCTACGCAAAGATATTAAATAATACTGAGTACACATCGCAGTTAGTAAGTGAGTTTGAAAAGTTTTATAAGGTAATAACAAATAGGCATGGCACATTAGCGAAAAAAGCACTTCCGCATAGGATACAAAACACGTCAGGTTTTTTCGAACTGTTATTAGAGTTTTATTCGCTTACAGGCGATATGAAATACATGGAAAGAGCTAATAATAATGCTGAAGTATTGTTAAAGTGTCAGCATGCTGATGGTAGCTATCGCTCTCATAATATACACTATACATGCGTCATTTATCCGGCAAAAAGCATGCTTATGTTGGCTATAAAAGAGAGAGAAATAGGACTACTAGATCGCAGTAAAATACACTGGGACAGTGCAAGGCGTGCTATCTATGATCTACATAAAAATAAGGACAATATAGGCACGGAAGGACAGATGACTTTTGAGGACGGAATGATCTCGTGTGAAGTACTGCAGCTTGCATTCTTGGCTTATAATGAGAGTAAAAATCGTGAAGGTTTAACGAGCGTTGCAGAAGAAATTTTTGAGAAACACAAGTGTTTGCAGCAAACTATAATTCCTGATTGTAGAACATTTGGTGCGACATTGCGTTTTTGGGAAGCAAGATATGATATAAACTTTAGGTATAATATGCTAAATACTCCTCACGGCTGGACAAGCTGGAAAAACTGTGCATGTTATTATTTATACATGCTGACAGGGAAGTTCGAATATTTGAAACTAACAATGGATACCATGGGTGCGTGCATGCAAGTGATAGACGAGCAAGGTGTTCTAAACTGGGCGTTTGTGGCTGACCCTTGTATAGTAGGGGAGACATTTGAGCGTGGCAATGATGGTCACGCGGTACTTGTGCCTACTGTAGTCGGGGAAAAATATATGCCAATGATATCCGACTGGTATAGACAAGATCCTGAGAAATTAATATTCCAATACGTTCTTGATTTTAAGAAACTAAAACTTAAAAGAAGTGCTGGAGGTAGCTGCGATAACGACGTGCATGAACATTTCAAGTGCTTAACTGAAACTGTGTTTGGTAGGGCTTTTATCCACCAATGCGATGACGGGAAATATGAATTGTATAATTGCTATATGAAAAACGATATTTTTTACTCTGATGATAAGCATGTGAAAACATATGTCATAAGGGCGATTAAGGACGGTACAATAAATATATCGAACAATAATTATTCTATAATTGCGGGGATTAATGAAATAAATATATAAGAGATAGTATCTCTTTAAATACATATAATTTTATAATAACGACAGCCCACTATTTATCAGTGGGCTGTTTTCTTTGCGGTTTACGGGTAAAATATAATAAACTAATGCAAGAAAAATTTATCATTACGGACAAATAAAGGCTAACTTTGGCTTTTAGAAGCTTTAAAATGTAAAATATACGCCGTATGCGTAATGAGTATTGACTTTTTAGTGCAAAAAATGGTATTATGTAATATATATCCAATTCTAAATATTATATATTAAGGATTGCAGTTAAAATACAATTATTTGACAACGCTTAATTGCGTGCTTTTGATTTACGTGATTTAAGTAGTCGAATTATATAGAGAAAAAATAAAGTTTGCTTTTAGCATTACGAGGAGAAAAAAATGGGGTTTTTTAAGTCTAAGCAAGAGAAAGAAATGGAACAACGTATGATTATTAAGAAAACTATTAACCAATTTAACAAGCATATACGTGAGTTAGAAGATCAAAAAGGCAAATATCTTGAAGCCGCAAAGAGGGCAAAGCAAGAAGGATTGGACGCACAGTATAATCTTGCTTTATCAGGGCTGAAGATGGCGATGATGCAACAAAAAAAGGCTAAAGAAATGCAGCTTAATTTTGAGCTAGCGTCACAGATGAAAGATCTAACAAAAGTAACATCATTATTTCTTGACGGCATGAGTATGCTTAGTGTAGAGATGAGTAAAACTACTAAAGATATGAATTTTGTCAAAGTGCAAAAAGAATTTGAAAGTGCTATTACTGGCGTAGAGATGGCGTCTGCACAGCTTGAGATATTAATGGACACTACTAACGATAGTTATAGCAGTGTTGCAAATCAAGGTGCATCTATTGATGATAAAGAGGTGGAGAAGTATTTAGCGGCTCAGGAAGACGAAGAGGATGCACAGTTTGATATGGATATTGAGAAGTCACTTGCGGACTTAAAGCAAAGCATTAAGGAGTAATATATGGCTGGTAGTCAACATTATGAAATGTTTAAATTATATTATGATAAAGCTATCGTTTATAAAAATGCTGGAGACATGCTTGCTTGCAAAAAGTTTTTAATGAAAGCTGCAGAAATGCTTATCTCATCAGCGAAAGAAAATGACGGCTCTGTAAAACGTAGTCAAATGGAGAGAGCGAAAAACATTATCGAGATTGCTGAGAGTATAGACACTTCCGTGCGTCCTACTAGTAATACTGTTAAGAAATCGAATAGTAATTGTGGCAACAGTCTAGGGGAAGATGGAAAAGAAAATGGCGAAGATGATGGTAATTCGTTTACTGCGACAGGAGACACGGGCATTACTTTTGAAGACGTAGCGGGACTAAACGAAGTAAAGGATGCTGTCAAAAACAGGATATTACTACCGTTGCAGTACCCCGAGTATTATAAAATGGTCGACCTAAAAGCAGGTGGCGGAATACTAATGTATGGTCTACCTGGTACAGGTAAAACCATGATCGCAAAGGCTATAGCTAGCGAGGTCGGGGGGAATTTTTATCAAGTTAAGTGTAGTGATATAGTTAGTAAGTGGTTTGGTGAGGCGGAGAAAAATCTTAAAAATCTATTCGCTGAAGCAAGAAGTCATGAACGCGCAGTAATATTTTTCGACGAGTTCGAGGCTATAGGCGTAAAGCGTGGCGGAAATTCTACTGTTATGAATAGAATTGTGCCTGAGTTACTTGCTCAAATACAAGGTTTTGGTGACAGTGAAAATACACTTTTGATACTGGCAGCCACTAATAGACCTTGGGATATTGACTCGGCATTATTAAGACCAGGTCGATTCAATGAGCTATTATATGTGCCATTGCCAGATCTTGAAGCAAGAGAATATCTTATAAATAGAAAGCTAAAGGATATGCAACTGAATGGTGTAACTATTGCAGAAATGGCCGTTGCTACTGAAGGGTATAATGGTGCGGATTGTAATGAGCTGTGCGATAGAATCAAAATGTGTATATTAAAAGATTTAATCAAAATGCAAAGCAAAGAAATGCTACCTATCACAAGACAGCATTTTAATGAAGTGATGGAGTCATCAAGTTCGTCAGTATTACAGACTGATATCAAGGCTCTGCAAAAGTTTGAACAAGACATGAAAGGTAAAAAGTAGGAGGAAAATTAAATGGGTATTTTTAATAATGATCTAATAATTAGACTTGATAGTGGTATGGGCGATAACCTAGTAGTTAGATCTGCACATAGAGATGTGAAGGTAGACGCATATTTAATGGTTCCAGTTAATACTGAGGCGGTAGTTGTTGTCAATGGTACAGACATGAAAATAATGCAGTCGGGCAAGCATGAAATTGCTAAGCCAAAGGGCGAGAAAAAAATAGATATAGATATCACTTTTATCAATAATGAAGTCAGATTACAGTCGCTGTGGGGCACTCCTTCGCATATAGAATTTATCGATGTTGATACGAAGATGCCTGCTTACTTAGGTGCTAGCGGTACCGTTGTTTTCGAGATAAATAACACTATGAAAGTGTACAAAAGATTACTTGGCACTGGCAAGATCGCTGATGTTAAGTCATTGGTTAGCTTTCTGAAAAGCATTATTTCTCTTAACGTAAAGGATATTTTTGCTAGAAAATTGGTCGATGAGGGTACTAGTTATTTTGATCTTGCATCAGATGTGAAAAACCTTTCTGAACAGTTAGAAGTAGAGCTTACTGATAGTTTTGATGAGTATGGTGTTGTATTAAAAGCATTTACTATCGATAATATTGTCTTTCCTGAAGATATAAAAGCGACTAGGATAAAGTTAATGGAAGAAAGATACATGCTTCAGCAAAAAGATACCAGCCATGCACAATTACGCAAAGAAGAGCTAGAGATAGACAAAGAAGAGCGTGACAGTAACGAACGAGTGGTGACAAAAGTAGCTGAAGCTACAAGACCTGTCGCACAAAGCAATACT
Source organism: uncultured Clostridia bacterium (assembly GCA_947038565.1). GTDB lineage: Bacteria > Bacillota > Clostridia > Christensenellales > UBA3700 > MGBC100798. Next base: position 203,373 of record CAMQWP010000001.1, on the reverse strand, counting down.
GTATTCTGTGGAAATTGTGGCATATCTATGCCAGTGGGTAGTAAATTTTGCGGAAATTGTGGTGAGGCTCAAGGCATGTCAAGAGTCTGTAGCAGTTGCAGTACAGTAGTTGCTCCGGGCAGCAAGTTTTGTCAAACGTGTGGCAAAGAAATATAATTGAGGAGGATGTAATCATGGGATTTTTAGCTAGAAGACGTGCAAATAAGCGCGAGAAAAAATTAGTAAAAGACACAGTTGAGGACATGCAATTAATGGCATGTAACCGTATATCAGTACTCATGGAGATGACTGAAAATAAGGATTATAAACTTATGCTAGACAGTTTACGCGAGGATATGAAATTTCTTAGTCCTAGCGAGTTGTCATCAGCAGAAAAAGTAGAGCATAAAATTTTATCTAAACTAGATGATATAAAAATAATCGTAAGCAATCCGAAAAAAGATGCTAGAGTGATAGATGAAATAAATGAGCTTAGAGTGTTAATCGCAGAGAGAAAAACTATAGTTATCTAAGGAGGAAATATGGGCTTTTTTGACATATTTAAGAAAAAAACTAAATTCGATAAGATATCAAGAACTGAGGTAGTTGACTCTATAATTCAGCTAGAGAAACAGCAAGAAAGCATTGTCTCAAGTATTGAAGAAAACAACGTAACTATTACGGGATTATTTGCAAAGGGTAAAGCCGAGAAAGACACAAACATGCGTGTATTCTATGCTAAGAACATAGAAAACCTAAAGAAGAATAATGCAATGTATGGTAAGAGGCTGCAATTTATCGCGACTAATATGAGTGCTATGTATCAGCTGAAATCTGCAATGGACGATAGAGAGTTTTTATCTAACAATGCAAACATCTCGCTTAATGAAATGTTAAAACAACCTGCTCAGTTATCTAAATTTCTAAATAGTGTAAATGCTACTAAGATGAATAGTGAAGAGAGTTTGGAGAGCGTGCTTGATACCTTCGACATGGCTGAGTCGGCGTATGTAGAAAATGATAGTATATATGGCTCGTCAGTAGGGCAACAAGACATACTTGCCATGTTTGATGAGCAAGCAATCAGTGATGATATGTCTGCTTTTAACGATGTGCCTACAGTAGAAGAGATAGATAAAATAGAAGAATTGATATAGACAACAAATATAATATCTTAAGGCTAGTAAGTAATAGATGGGGTTATAACATTCCATCTATTTTTATTTTCTCATAAATGCATTAGTCAAGAAAAAAAGAAAAATAATACATATAGAATTAAAGTGCAAGCAATAATTTGCATAATATACAAAATCATAGTATTTTTACATTAAAAAGTCGATACCGCCTTGACAAATGTGCGATGAATATGTTACTATAAGTTGTTGTACGTTTATTATATATAGATAAAAAGTATTATATGTTAGAAAAAAATACATATTTATATAATAAATAAACAAATTGTAATAATTTTCAACATTGATGATGGGGATTGTCAAATAAACTATAGAGGGGTATTTTTATGGGTAAAGAAAATGGTAAAATAAAGCAAATGATTAATGGATTACCAAAGTGGAGCACTCCGTGTCCAGGTAAGTCATTAACGCTTCGCGAGTGGTTGCTATATGCAATTGGTGGTATGGGCGCAATGGGTGCAACTGTATTCCTTAATTTGTATGCTCTACAAACAGGTTTCTACATTGCAAATGCAAGATCAATAGATGCTTATCACATAGCAATCGTTGTTATGATAACTTCGGTAGTAGCAATTGTTACTTCTCCGCTAGTAAGCTGGTTGATAGATAATACTAATACCAAATATGGTAAATTTAGACCGTATTTGATAGTCTTACCTATTCCTATCATTGCTTGTTTCTTTGCTTTAGGTCAGGTATTAAGGATCGAGGATAGTCTAGTTATGATCATAACTTACGCTATACTTTTCAACCTTGTAAACTTATTTAATAGAGTATATATCTTAGCCTTTGTAAGTCTTGCACAAGTTATGGCGCCGAGTATGGAAGAGCGAACCCAGCTAATGTCCATCGGATCGATTTTCACCTCGCTTGGACCGACAATCGTATGGGCAGTATACCCTGCACTTTCTAATATTATATATAGTACTGATACCGCAGATGGTGTTAATACTGTTGCTACCGCTCAGGTGCTTGCACCAATCATGGCAGCCGTATTCTTTGGCTTAGGTCTAATCATGGCGTTCGGCGTTAAAGAGCGTATGGTTATATCAAAAGAATTTAAGCAAAAACAAAAATTCATGGAAGGTGTTCAGAAGGTTGCGAAAAATAAATATTTCTGGATTCACAATTCATCAATGGTACTTGCAATTATAAAAGTATTCGTTATGACGAACTTTGTTATTTGGTATCTTAACTTTGTTATAAGCCCAGATTTGAAAGCACAAGGACTAGAAGACTTAGCTAAGTTAATGCAGTCTATTCTAATGCTTGTTATAGGTACAGCTAGTGTTCCAGGTATGTTATTTGCTCCAGTATTTATTAAGAAATTCGGTAAGAAGAAATTAATTATCGGTACTAATATAGGTATGGCTTTGTCGATGATACCATTGACGTTTGTCCATAATCCATGGGCAGGAATATTCTTTATATATGTTACTACTATCTTTGCTGGATTCCAGCTTGTTATTAATCCTGCTTTCCAAGCGGAAATCAATGATTATCAACAATATAAGACAGGCGACCGTATAGAAGGTTTCTTATCTCAGTTTGGCGGTATGATAACTCTTGCTATAGGTATGGCAACAGCACTTATCTCTCCAGCTGTATTTAACTCACAAGGTTATGACGGTATGAACAATGATATCTTATTGACTCCAGGTCATGAGGCATTATACGCTATCGTAGCTATTATGTCAGGTGTTTGTATTGTAAGTTGTCTATTGTCAGCTATTCCTTATTTCTTCTGGGATCTACCAGAGAAAAAACATGAGATGATAATGGAAGTACTAAAAGTAAGAGCTTTACATGATGACGAGACTATTAGTGATGAAGATAGAGACATGTTAGAGATTAGACTAGAAGAAGGCGACATCAATGCATTATCTGATTTTATAGAAGAGAATGGTATTGTTATTGATAATGAGTCTATTACTGTTATTGACGAGACTTTAGATGATCAGCTATTAGTAGGTAATCCACTTACTAGTGAAGAAATCATCGAAGGAATGGACGCAGCTGCTTTAGAAGATGCGGACATGGATAAAACTGACGAGGAAGTAAATGCAGAAGACGCAAGTACTGACGAGGAAGTAAAACACTAATATAAAATAATAAAAAGAGCGGTAATTATTTACCGCTCTTTTTTCATGCTTGATGAAGGACGAAAGAGTGCTAACTAGTGTTTCAAAATATAGAAGTGGATAAGGTGTATATATAGACAAAGCAATCAGTGATCTTAAAAATAAGTTATTGAAGCACTATGATATAAACAAGTAATAAAAGATAAAAAGGAAAGTATGTAAGGGATAAAGAAAAAATAATAAACCCTCTCTATTTAAATGATTGTGATATGTAGTGTAAAGATAGTTTGTTAGATCTATATTTGTACTGTAAGAATGTGTATGCGGCGTATGTAAGACTAAGCGCCGCGAAACATATGCCATATGAATGATATAAAAATACTGCAAGGCATAACGCTTTGCAGTATTTATATTATATAAAATAAAATATTAGTTTGTTAATGTAAGATTATCTAATAGACAAACAATACGTTAGTATTATGAATAAATTAATTAATCTTTTAGCGAGTTGTATCTATGTACACTTTGTTGATAACTCTTTAGAGTACCGTCTTTGTTAAGTTTTTTAAACTCCTTAAGAGTTCTAGCGGTAACAGAGCTAAGAGCAAGAAGAGCAAGTATATTAGGCAGTACCATCAGTCCATTCATAAGGTCAGATAGTGTCCATACAAGATCTAGTTTTAAAGAAGATCCTAGCATTAAGAATGCTAAAACAATAATCGCATAAAACTTAACTGATTTTTCTCCGAAAAGATATCTAACGTTCGTAACACCGAAAAAGTACCATGCTATGATCGTAGAGAAAGCGAAAAAGAAAAGACAAATCGCGATAAAGAAATATCCGAAATCACCGAATACTGCGGCGAATGATTCTTGAACTAGTTTTATTCCGACCATACCTTCTTGACCTACTAGTCCGCTTGATAGCAATACTAGTGAAGTAAGTGTAAGTACGATAAATGTATCTATAAGTACTCCCATCATAGCTACGCAACCTTGCTCGGCTGGATGTTTTACTTTAGCTAGTGCATGAGCATGAGGAGTAGAGCCCATACCAGCCTCGTTAGAGAAAAGACCTCTAGCGACACCAAAACGCATTGATTTAATTACGGTAACTCCGGCGACACCACCGATTATTGCTTGAGGTGCAAAAGCTCCTACAAAGATATTAGAGAAGGCTTGACCCAAAGACTGATAATTGAAACCTAAAACTACTACAGCTCCTACTATATATAGAAGTGCCATTATAGGAACAATTTTCTCAGTGAACTTAAATATTCTTTTAGCACCGCCAAGGAAGATAATAGCCGCAAAGAATACAACAATGATACCGTAACCCCAGTTAGGGATTTGAGGTATAGCAGTGTTAAAGGCGTCGGTGATAGAATTTATTTGAACCATATTGCCCGCGATAGGAAGGGCAAGAATTATAAGTACTGCAAAAATTACAGCTAATACTTTACCGAAAGTACCTTTGAAAGCACCTTTAATATAGCAGATAGGTCCGCCAATAGTTTCGCCGTTTATCTCACGCTTGTATCGTTGTGCCATAGTGGCTTCGGCAAAAATAGTTGCCATACCGAACAACCCTGATACCCACATCCAAAATATTGCACCAGCACCACCCATTGTTATAGCAGTGGCAGCACCTACTAGATTACCAGTACCTATCTGAGCAGCTACTGAAGTAGCAAGTGCTTGGAAAGGAGAAAGAGGTAAATCTATCTTAGTAGCTTGTATGTGTTTGTATTTTTCACCATCACGAAGGCGTCTAAAAGTTGACTTGTGTCCATCGGGTTTTGGAGCACGTCTGAATGTAGTTTTAAATCCTAAAACTATATGCGTAAATTGCACACCTCTTAGCCTTATAGTGAAGAATATTCCCGCACCGACCAGAGTGAATAGCAAAATATAATCCCAAACGAAACTGGTTATTTTAGATAGTATTTCCATTATTTCTCCTTGTTTGCAATATCTTGCAAGATATTGCGCGTTGATATAAAATAATCTAGAATTAATTAATAGTATTATTGCAATTAGAATAATAAAATAATAATTCTCTATTCTATTTTACATTGTTTTACAAGAGTTGACAAGTAAAAATCGTACATATCTTGCAAATCCTATTAATTAGACGTAATGTAGCGTGAATATATAAGGATAACTATTTAATATTAAGGCGTTATTAGTACATTTTTAGTTATATTGTTAAAATCTTAATAATAGTCTGGTAAAAAAGCGTTTGCTATTGCACCAATATGCAATGTATGATATAATAATATATGTGATAAATAGGGGAGAATTATGAAGAATATTATATTTTATTTTAGCGACCAGCAACGTGCGGATACGATTTGTGAAGAGATAACGCCTAATATTGATAGCCTTTCAAAAAGCGGTATTCGCTTTGAAAATGCGTATACATGTCAGCCTGTATGTGGACCTGCTAGGGCTTGCTTGCAAACAGGTAAATATGCGAGTGAAAATGGCTGTTTTATAAACAGTATTTCTATCGACAAAACGTATGCGCATTTTTTGGCGAACGAGCTTGATAGTCTAGGATACGATACGGCATATGTTGGAAAGTGGCATTTAGCGTCAGATACGATGGGACTTAAGAAAAGGAATAACCTTCGAGTATTGCCAGTTCCTGAAGACTTAAGAGCGGGCTATAAAGATTACTGGATGGCTGCAGATTGCTTGGAGTTCACTTCGGCTTGTTATGGTGGTTTCGTGTTCGATAAATCAAATGAAAAAGTGGAGTTTGAGGGAGTCAGAAGCGACACGCTAAATGGTTATGCTACTGATTATATAAAGAGTAAAAAAGGCAGTGAGAAGCCATACTTTTTATTTATATCGCAACTAGAACCGCATCAGCAAAATACGACTAATACTTTTGAGTGCGTGAAGGGGCTTGATGAGAAGTTTAAGGATTACCCACTTCCGCAGGATTTGACAAGTCATAATAAAGGTGATTATAATAGAGAGTTTGCTAAGTACATTGCTAGTTGCAATAGGCTTGATAGTAATTTTGCCGACTTGGTATCAGCGGTTAAAGAAAGTGGGCAGTGGGATAATACTATCATTATCTATACTTCTGATCACGGTTGCCATTTTAAGACACGCAACTTTGAGTATAAAAGATCTTGCCATGACGCGAGTATACATATCCCAATGGTTATGATAGGTGGAGGTCTTGCGGAGTATATCAATACTGATTGTGCTAAAGAAGTGTTAAACGGGCATGTATTTGACGGTACTGTCAGCCTTATTGACATGCCGACTACCATATTGAAAATGGCTGGAGGAAAAGTGCCGAGCGAGTATCAGGGTGAAAGTATATTAGACATGATTGACGGAAAAATAAAAAATAATACTGCGTTTATGCAAATAAGCGAATCTCAATTAGGTAGAGCAATAAAGACGGATAAATATACTTATAGCGTGAAAAAACGTGGCAGTTTCGGTATAGAAAGTGCTAGCTCAAATGTGTATGTAGAAGATATCTTATATGATAATGATAAAGACTTGCATCAAGTAAATAACCTTATCAAAGATCCTGAATACGCTCAAGTTCGTAGCGATTTACGCGATCAGCTCCTATCTAAGATAAAGGCTGTCGAGGGTAAAACTCCGAAAATAAAGAAAAGACTATTTTGCAAATAAATGAGAAATAATGTATTATATCGCAACGCTATTATTATTAGTGTTGCGATATTTTATAATTAGGTAAGTAAATAAGTAAGTGTGGCAATATTTGACAATGCAAAGATGTGAAAAGCATTGACAATACATAAGTATAGTGGTATTATGTAAATAGTACAAGTGTTCGCGTAACATGAACAAAGAAATTAAGTAAAAAACATCAAAAGTAGTTTAAGTATATATTATACATAAATAAATATAATAGTGTATAAGACATGATAGAAAAAGGAGTTTTGTATGAGAAGTAAGGATCAAGATAAATTAGATAAATTATATGCTTACATAAGCAATTATCAAATAGAAAATAATATGTCACCTACTACATCGGAGATGTTGAGCGTATTGGATACAAATTCTCGTGATGTTGTGTCACGCTATGTGTCTGCACTAGAAGATAGCGGACAAATCAGGCGTAATGCACTTAAATCTAGAAATATTGACATGATAAGACCTATATTAAGCAAAAATTTCACACCGACAAGGATCATTGGAAATATATCTTGTGGGTTGCCTGGCGAAGAGCAAGAAGAGAGTTATGGTGATGAGGTATTACTTCCAAAGTCACTTTTCGGTGAAGGTGAATATTATATGCTAAAGGCATGTGGTGACAGTATGACGGGTGCGGGTATCGAAGATGGCGACACTTTAGTGATTAGCCGTTGCAACACGGCAAGTAGTGGAGATATTGTAGTTGCGTTGGTGGACGGCCATGAGAATACGCTAAAGAGATATTATAATGAAGACGGAGTGGTTCGTTTGGTCGCAGAGAATGACCGATACGCGGATATCTTTCCTTACACACTAGAACTTCAAGGCAAGCTAGTATCATGCATTAAATTTTATTAACCATATAGTATCTACTAAATTGGTTGATATGCAAGGTAATTATAATAAAAAAAGTAAAGGAGTAAGGATGAGTAGCATAATTCAGGTGCCGGTAGAGGTAGTTGTCAAGTACAACGAATACGGACAGATAACGCCTCTAAAAATATTTTTTCAAGACGATATTTTCATTATTGATAAAGTTTATACTGCACAAATGACTACTCCTCGTGGCGGATTTTCGGCAGCACTAGAGTATAAATGTCTTATAAAAGGAAAACCGAAAAAAATATACTTTGATAGATACAATAGTAAGTGGTATGTAATCAAGGAGTATAATGAATGCGATTAATGTATTGTAAGTATAAATATTGAACAAAAAAATGCACGCTTATAAGATCGATCGCAAAAAAATTGCTTTAAAACAGATTGAAAATAATCAATATTATGTTATAATGTAATAATTAAAAGAGAAATAAGAATGTATAGCAATAGCTATATTGGAGGCAAGATGAAAAAAACTAAAATAATCGCTACTATCGGACCTGCATGCAATAGTAAGGAAATAATCACGGAAATGGCAAAGTCAGGAATGAATGTCGCTAGAATAAATATGAGTCATGCGAACCATGAAACGCATACAGAAAACATCCGACTAGTGAGGGAGGTCAGAGATGAGCTAGATATACCTATCGCTATCCTTGCTGACACTAGAGGCCCTGAGATAAGGCTTGCTAAGTTTGCAGAGGGACATATTGAAGTGGAGGCTGGTGATAAGTTTATGTTCTCTTATGAGGATATCGTCGGCGACAAGACTAAGGCAAGTATCACATATAAGGATTTGTATTTATATGTAAATGCTGGAGACGCAATACTACTGTGTGACGGACTTATAAAGATGCAAGTAATGGACGTTGACGGTAAAAATATTCATCTAGTAGTTATTATTGGCGGAGTTCTTAGTAATAATAAGTCAATTAATGTTCCGGGAATTGACTTGCAATTACCTTACCTCAGCGAAAGCGATAAAGAAGATTTACTTTTTGCTATAGCGCAAGATGTAGACTTTATAGCCGCGTCATTCGTATCTACTCGTGAGGACTTGATAAGTCTGATCTCATTCATTAAAGAGAATGGAGCGAACGATATAGATATCATCGCTAAGATAGAGAGTGCTAAAGGCGTAGAGAATATAGAAGAGATAATGGCTTGCTGTCAAGGAATTATGATCGCAAGAGGTGACTTGGGTGTCGAGATACCTTATGAAAGACTGCCACAGTTGCAAAAATGTATCGTGAAGAAAAGTCGTGACGCTGGCAAGCGAGTAATAGTCGCAACTGAAATGCTAGAGAGTATGATATCTAGCCCTAGACCGACTAGAGCAGAGACGAGTGATGTCGCTAATGCTGTCTATGACGGTACTAGTGCTGTTATGCTTAGTGGTGAAACTGCTGCGGGTAAACACCCTGTTAGAGCAGTAAAGACAATGTCTGATATCCTAGAGCATACTGAGCAGAACATACATTATAAAAAGAGATTCAACAATCAAGACTTTAAAATACTAAATATAGCTGATTCTATCAGTAGTATTGCTGTTAAAGCTTCGTACGACATAGACGCGGACGCGATAATAGTAGTAACTGAGACAGGAGCAAGCCCACGTATGGTAAGCCGATTTAGACCAGTAAGTCCTGTATTTGCAATTGCACATAATAGCAAGTCATATTACAAACTTGCTCTTAGCTGGGGCGTTACACCGATATTCAAAGAAAGTATAGATTCTTTTGAAGAGTTGTATAATGATTCTACAGTAATATGCAAAGAAAAAGGGTTAATTGCTGCTGGAGACAAAGTCGTATTAGTAGCAAGTACTCACATAGGAAAGAGTGGCGCAACTAATATCGTAAAAATAGAAATAGTTGAGTAATAAAAATCATCGTATATTATAATCAGCTAAATATAAAAAGCCGACTTGATAAAAGTCGGCTTTTTGTTGCTGTATAGGAAAATATATATTTGTATGAAAGAGCATAGCCATAAAAAAAAGCAAAAAAATAACCACAGCAAAAGCTGTGGTTAATATTCAAGTTTTTATCAAACTTATCTTCTGTTAAAAGAATTGTTGTTATTCTTCTTAGCACGTCTGCAATCTGGACAACGCATTGGAGCGTTCTCGAAACCTTTCTCTGCGTAAAACTCTTGCTCACCAGCAGTCCAAACGAACTCGACGCCACAATCTTTACAAGTTAATTTCTTATCTTCCATAATTATATACCTCCATTTAAAAATTAGAAAATTGATTAAATATCCTTAAAATGGAGTAACTTGATCGAATTTCTATTTTTAGTATACACCTATATAGTACATATGTCAATAGAAATTCTAATTAAATTAAAAATATCGCATTATTTACGTTAATATACACGTTTTCAATATAAAAATAGCCGTCTTTAGGCTACAATTCAAAAAATTATCATATTTACGGGAAATTCGACGCAATATGACACTGGCTTTGAACGTAAGTATATAATGTAATAATCAGTACCAAAATCATAAAATGTTGATTATGTGTGATTTTTTCTAGAAAATATACTTTATTCAAATAATTAAGTTGAAAGCGATGACAATACTTAAATATACTGTACGGGATAAATTATAAATAGTATTGAAAATGTAGTAGTATCAATAATAACAGAAAATAGCTAACAGCAAAGCACCGTAATCGTAGCGTCACTGCTGTGTGCAAAATATATGCAAATGCTTAATGTATTTTCAGGTAATATTGTCAATATGCACATCAATGTAAACGGATAAATAATACTAATCAGCTTTATCGTGCGATTATTAAGCAAAAAATAATGATGCAAAATCATAGCAATTGTGATATAATATATGTGTATATATATGATACTATTTAGTATGATATACATGTATTTAAAATTACTAATTTACTTACTTAAAGAAATGGAGAGATAATATGAACAAAGAGTTTGAAATATTATGCAAATCAAAGTTAGTTCCCGTTATAAAGATAGACAATGTTGAGGATATCTTACCACTTGCAAAAGCATTGAAAAATGGCGGTGTAGGTGTGCTTGAGATAACTTTTAGAACGGCGTGTGCCCCAAAGGCCATTGAACTTGCAAAAAAGAATTTTCCCGAATTGTTAGTTGGTGCAGGAACTGTTTTAAATAAAGATCAAGCGGAGATTGCTATTGCAAACAATGCGGACTTTATAGTTAGTCCGGGATTTAGTTTGGATGTCGCAAATGTTTGTTCTAAGCATGATGTTTTATATCTTCCAGGCGTAATTACTCCTACAGAGATTATAAATGCAATGGATGCGGGCATTACGAAATTAAAGTTTTTTCCTTGCTCTAACTTTGGCGGAATAGATACATTAAAATCATATAGTGCGGTATTTTCAAATATTCAATTTATGCCGACAGGCGGAATAACATCGTCTAACATTAATGATTATTTAAAATTAAGCAATGTATTCGCGTGTGGTGGTAGCTGGATAGTGCCAGCTTCTGCACTAAAAGAAAAGGACTATGATAAAATAGAGGAGCTTACTAAGAAAGCTATGGAGATGCTAATATGAAAAAGATATTGACGATTGGCGAAGTAATGATGAGGCTACAGCCTCCTAATTTTAAAAGATTTAAACAGACTAATAGTTTCGATGTTTGCTTTGGTGGCGGTGAGGCTAATGTGGCAGTTTCTCTTGCACAGTTTGGTGAAAATGCAGTATTCTTATCTAAGTTGCCTGCTAATGATATCGGTGACATGTGTGCAATGGAGCTTAAGAAGTGGGACGTTGACACTAGTCATATCGCACGAGGTGGAGAGAGGCTAGGTATTTACTTTTGCGAAAAAGGTGCATCTCAACGTGCAAGCAAAGTGATCTATGATCGAGCACATGCTAGTATCAATACTTTAGCTGATGGTGATATTGATATACAAAAAGCGGTATTGGGTGCGTCATGGCTGCATTTTACTGGCATTACTCCAGCTCTATGTGACGAGGTGGCACAGTATCTAGAGAGCGTGCTTAAAGTATGCAAAGCTAATGGTGTAACAGTTTCTTGTGATCTGAATTACCGTAATAAGCTATGGTCTAAAGACAAGGCTTGCTTAGTTATGAGCGGATTAATGAAGTATGTCGATGTGCTTATATCTAATGAAGAAGACTGCAAAGACGTGTTTGGAATAGTTCCTGCAAATTCGGACATCGAAAAGGGTGAGCTTAATATCAATGGCTATCTTGCTACGGCAAAAATAGTTCGTGAAAAATTCGGCATAAAAACTATTGCATTTACGCTACGTGAGAGCATCTCTGCAAGTGTGAATAATTGGTCAGGGCTATTAATCGAAGATGACAAATTCTACCACAGCAAAAAGTACACATTAAATATAGTAGATCGTGTTGGCGGTGGTGATAGCTTCAGTGCGGGACTTATCCACGCTCTTTCAAATGAATACGAGCCTAGTGATGCTATCAATTTTGCAGTTGCAAGCTCTGCTATCAAGCATACTATTGAAGGTGATTTCAATATCGCTACCGTTTCAGAAGTTTCTAAACTAGCTGGTGGTAATGGTAGTGGTAGAGTAGAGCGATAAAAAAAGCGGAAAAAGCAAGAATTATTAAAAGGTGAATGTATGATAAATATGGTTAATCAGCCGTTACTTATAAACGGCATAGAGATAGATAATAGAGTAGTATTTCAGCCTATGGAGGGTTGTGATGGAAATAGCGACGGCAGTATAGGTGAGCTTACTCATAGACGATACATGCGTTTTGCTGAGTCGGGTGCGGGTATTATTTGGTTTGAGGCAGTTGCTGTAACTCCAGAAGGTCGTGCAAATCCACGTCAGTTGTATATAAGTGATGTGACTAAAGAAAGTTTTAGTAATCTAATATCTGAGATGAAAGCCCGTGCTATAGAATTATATGGCAAAGCACCGATTATCATTGCTCAGCTTACTCATAGTGGAAGATACGCAAGACCTATTGACGTGCCTGCACCGATAGTCGCTTATCGTAATTCTATATGGGAGGCGGGACGCGAAGGTCAAAACTATACTATTGCTACTGATGAGTACTTAGATACTATCTCTAGTAAATATGCAGTGGCGTCGACTCTTGCCTGCGAGGTAGGTTTTGACGGCGTAGATGTTAAGTGCTGTCATGGATATTTGTTTAATGAATTTTTAAGTGCATATAATAGAGAAGGCAATTATGGCGGTAGTTTCGAGAATAGAACAAGGTTATATTTCGATGCGGTAAGTGCGGTAAAAGCTAATATGCCAGAAGGCAAAATCCTTACTACTAGACTTAATATTTCCGACTGTTTTCCTTACGGCTATGGCTGGGGCGTGAATAAAGATGGCAGTGTCAATCTTGATGAAACGAAACTCATCATGGATAAACTTGCTGATCAGGGCGTGGAGATGATCAATTTCAGTATCGGTAATCCGTATGTAATACCACATATCAATAGACCGCATAATGGTATAACGCCAGAGAGCCCAGCGACGGCATTAAACCGTATTTATAATGCAACGGCAGAGCTTCAAGCGTACCGCCCTAGCATGAAGATAGTATCATCAGCACTTACTTACCTAGGTGAGAAGTGTATGGAGTATGCGGGCGAAATGCTAGATAAAAGAGTGTGTCAGTTGGTTGGTTTTGGACGTATGACTTTTGCATACCCTAGCTTTTATCAAGACTTTAAAAATAATGGTTTTCTTGATAAGAAAAAGTGCTGTATTTGTTGCAGTAAATGCACCGAGCTTATGAGAGCGGGAAGTGTATCAGGTTGCCCTATCAGGGATAAAGATACATACTTGCCATTATACATGTCTAAAGTTATGAAAAAATAAGGAGAATTATTATGTTAGCTATAGTTACGGGCGGAAGTCGTGGAATAGGAATGGGCATTGCTAGAGGGCTACTTGATTCTGGTTATGATGTCATTATCACTGCTAGAAGTGAAAGCGAACAGGTAGCACAGCTATCTAAAGATTTCGTAGGGCGAGTTACTTTTTTGAGCGTAGACATATCTTGCAAAGAAAGTAGAGCTTTGCTTGCTGATTATATTGATAATAATAGTTTGAAAATAGACCTTTTAGTTAATAATGCGGGTGTTGCACCTAAAGTTAGGCGTGATATGCTAGATATATCAGAAGAGGACTTTGATTATGTTCTCGATATAAATCTTAAGGGTACTTACTTCATGACTCAACTTATTGCTAATCATATGACAAAAAACAATGAGGGACGTATTGTAAATATCTCTTCAGTATCCGCATACACTGCCTCTGTAAAACGTGGCGAGTATTGCGTTGCAAAGGCAGGGATTTCTATGATAACTAAGCTATTTGCAGTGCGTATGGCGGAGTTTAATGTCGGCGTATTTGAGATTCGTCCGGGAGTTATTGATACTGATATGACTAGTGGCGTGCGTGATACGTATGTGAAAATGATAGAGGATGGGCTTACGCCTGTTAAGAGAATGGGCACTCCTAGTGATATATCAGGTTGCGTAAACTCAATAGCGTCGGGTGCTATGGATTTTTGCACTGGTTCAGTATTTGACTGTGATGGTGGATTCAGCATAAGGAGACTGTGATGAGTTATAAGGCTATAGTTATAGGAACAGGTGCGGCGGGTTATAGTACTGCGGACTGGTTATTTAAGGCGGGTATTACTGATATCGCTATCATCACGGAAGGTCAATACATGGGCACATCCCGTAATACTGGCAGTGATAAACAAACTTATTATAAGTTGTCATTGAATGGTCAGTCGGATGACTGTGCTTACAAACTTGCACAGGATATAGCTAGCGGTGGAGCGTGTGACGGTGAGCTTGCTTATATCGAAGCGGTTAATAGTGTAAGGTGTTTTTACCGATTGATAGAGTATGGAGTAGGTTTTCCTACTGATGAGTATGGCGGATACGCGGGGTACAAAACTGATCATGACGAAGCATGTAGAGCGACTTCTATAGGACCTCTTACGTCAAAAGTTATGACAGAAAAACTAGAAGCTGTAGTACTTGATCGCAACAAAACTAGTATGCTTGACCATAAGCAAGTAGTGGAAATATTAGTCGATGAAAATGTATGCAAGGGCGTTATTGTTTTGGATACATTAAGCAATAAGTTCGAGAAAATACTTGCCGAAAATGTAATAGTCGCTACTGGTGCACCAGCATGTGTTTACGGTAAAAGGGTATATCCAATCTCACAGCACGGTATGACAGGAGTGCTTATAAATAGCGGTTGTGATATGGCGAACTATACAGAGTGGCAGTACGGAATGGCGTCTACTAAGTTTAGATGGAACGTATCGGGAAGTTATATGCAAGCACTACCTAGAGTCTTATCTATAGATGAAGATGGAGTGGAGCGAGAGTTTTTAAGCGAATATTATGCACATGGCAACAGCCTTGATCGCGTGTTTTTAAAAGGTTATCAATGGCCGTTTGATGTAAATAAAATAAACGGATCATCAAGGGTAGATATTTTAGTTAATAACGAGATTGAAAAAGGCAGAAAAGTGTATTTGGATTATCGCCAAAATAGCAAGGGATATGACTTTAAGCTATTAAATGAAGAAACTAGTCAGTACCTAAAAAAGTGCGGGGCTAATCTGAAAACTCCTATTGAAAGGCTAGCTAAAATAAACAGCAAAGCAATACAGTTATACAAAGATAATGGTATTGATCTATATACCGAGCTTTTAGAGATAGCAGTATGTGCGCAACATTGTAATGGCGGGGTGAAAGTAGATACTAATTATATGACTACTGTTCAAGGGTTGTATGCTGTCGGTGAGGTAGCTGGAGTATTTGGTGTAACTCGTCAAGGCGGAACGGCACTAAATAGCACCCAAGTCGGGGGTATTAGAGTTGCAGGGCATATTAGCAAAAAGAAAGCTATATCTACGGACGAGAAGTGTGGGGATATAGAGATAGCTACACTTGCAAAGAAAGCAGAAAATTTTAGAGTAAGCAATGTTTTTTATCAAGACTTTATAGACCGTATGAGTTTGTATGCGGGATTTAATCGCGATAGAGAGAAGATGCAATTATTGTTAGCAGAAGTTGAAGAATATTTAAATGCTGATGAAAATATCGGCTTAAGTTTAAGTCAATATTATTACGATCGTGACATGCTTGTGGCGGCAAAAGGCTTACTTATTGCGATATTAGGGACTATGTGTTTTGTGGGAAGTCGTGGCGGAGCAATGTATATAGAGAAAGGAAATATCGTCGGAGAAAGAGCGAGCAGTCGAAAGAACGTGAGCATACTTCGTGATGGCAAAATTCATTTTGAAAAAGTAAAAGATGTGCCTAAAAAGGTAAGTTGGTTTGAAGATTTGCTTAGTAAACAGTCAGGCGATATCTGATGTTAAGCAGATAAAGATTATAATATAGATAGGCAATTATATTATGGAAAAGCAAGTAAAATATATTGGAGATAAGTATGAAAATAGCATTATTGAGCAATGAAAAACATCATTTAAAACGCGTTTACACGCAAGAGAGTATCAGACGTATAAGTCAATACGGCGAAGTTTCTAGCTTTATGAATGGAAAAGAATTGCTAGCGGATAGTAAATATAGCAGTCAAGTAGAGGTAATATTTACTACTTGGGGTATGCCTACATTTACAGTAGAGCAAATCAAAACTTGCCTACCGAATCTAAAAATAGTATTTTATGGCGCGGGATCAGTGCAGCACTTTGCAAAGCCTTTTCTTGAGTGTGGGGTAAGAGTATGTTGTGCGGCGATGGCGAATGCTATACCAGTAGCTGAGTATACTTTTGCACAAATGACGTTGGCTACTAAGGGCATGTTTCAAGCGAGTAAAAAATACAAGAAAAACAGCGCTGGAGCAAGATCACATATCAATAAGTGTGCAGGCAACTATAACAGTAAGATAGGTATCGTTGGCGTAGGTGCTATAGGCTCAATGATCGCAGAAAAACTAAAAAATACTGAATGTGAAGTACTGGCATACGATCCATTTATTAGCAGTGAGAGAGCAGCGGAAATAAATGTAAGGCTTGTAGATCTAAAGACGTTATTCGCAGAGTGCGACGTGATATCTAATCATTTAGCGAATAAGGTGGAGCTTAATAATATATTTAATAATGATTTATTTTCTTTAATGAAACCAAATGCAACATTTATAAATACTGGTCGAGGAATGCAAGTAAACGAGGCACATCTTGCAAAAGCACTAAGACGTAGCAAGCATAGAACGGCACTTATCGACGTGATAAAGAATGAAAATGCACCATTCTTATCTCCGCTGTTTTGGGCGAAAAATGCTATTATGACTCCGCACATTGCTGGCAGTACTGGTGGAGAAGTAGTGCGTATGGGCGACTATATGATAAGTGATATGGATAGATTCTCTAAGGGCGAGACTCTAAATTATGAAGTGACACTAGCTATGCTTGAGCGTATGGCTTAGTCGGCAGGGGGATATATTATGATAGGTTATACAACGGTGACTTTTAGAAGTATGAGCATTGCTGAAAATGTGAAATTTGCAAAGTCTTGCGGAATGGAGTGTATAGAGTGGGGCGGAGACGTGCATGTGACAGATATAGAAAGTGCGAAGTTAGCACGTACCGAATGCGAGAATGAAGGATTGAAAATCTCTGCGTACGGTAGCTATTACACACTAGGACAAGGAAATATATCCGAATGGTCAAATATCGTAGCTATTGCTAGCGAACTTTCCGCACCTGTGATAAGAGTATGGCTTGGCAAAAAAGGCAGTGATAAATATACTCAAAGCGAGTTTTGCGAGCTAGTTGCTGAAGGTAAAAAAATGGCTGACGAGGCTAGAGTGCTCAATATAATTATCGCAAGCGAGTGTCATCAGAATACTTATAATGATACTACTGATAGTGCGATTAAGTTTATAAAAGCCGTGGACGCTGATAACTTTAGGACTTATTATCAGTCTAGGTATCTTGATATGCCAACTGATCTTCATAAGATAGATAAATTATTTGAATATGTGGACAACACTCACATTTCTTTTTCTGAGGTGACGTATAATCAGCGTGGTATATTTAGACGTAAAGATAAATTAGCTTTAGAAAAAGTAATCAATAAATTGATAGATAAAGAGTATAAAGGAAATATTATTTTTGAGTTTTGTGAGAAACACGATAAAAAGAACTTTTTAAAAGACGTTGCAAGACTTAAAGAGTGTATGTCAGTGCGTAAAGGAGAATAATTATGAATGAATTTTATAACGAGATAGCCAAATATATTAAGGAAACTTATCCAGAGCAAGTGGATATTAATACTCAGCTTTGCGAAGACTACTTAATAGATAAATTTATTTTTAACATGCCATGGGATATGGAAGCGACACAGGAAGCCGTACATTTTCAAAACGGGATTGACTGGATGTACAAACCTACATGTGATGATGAGTTTATTTTCCAATTCAATCGCCATAGGTTTTTAATCAATCTAGGTCAACAGTTCAGATTGACAGGTGACATAAGATTTGCACAAAAATACGTGGATATCATCACTAACTGGATAACTACGCAGACGCTAGAGACTGATAAACTAAATCGGTATACATGGCGACCATTAGAGATAGGTCTTCGTGCGACTACATGGCTTTATGCTCTAGATTATTTTATAGGCTGTGAGCTGATCGATGGTAAATTTATGGAAATGCTAACACAATCTTTAAAGATACACCAATCAGAGCTAATCAGGATCCATAACGGAAGATTTAAACTGAGCAACTGGGGGGTAATACAAGATCATGGCTTGCTAGCTATATCTTGTTTTTTAGGCGAAAGGGATATCACAAAAGATACATTAAAGATAGTGATAGAGCGACTTTGCGAGCAGCTAGACGTACAGCTTTCAATGGATTTTGTGCACTGGGAAGTATCACCTATGTATCATGCCGAAGTACTTAACTGTTTCCTTGACAGTATAATTTTTATGCGTAAATACGGCATGGATATGCCTGAGCTATTCCTAACTAGAGTACGTAAAATGGGTATCGCAATGATCGCATGGATGAAGCCTGATCATCATCAGCCTTGCATGGGTGATAGTGATCATACAGACATGAGAGACATGATGGATAAGCTAGCAATGATATTCAAAGACGGTGTCTTTAAGCATAGAGGTAGTGTCAAATTGGATTATGAAAGTGCATGGATTTATGGCATTAAGGGCGTTTTTGAATATGATGAGATAGTCGCCGTTGCACCAGAGTTTGTTAATTGCATGCTTGACGATAGCGGTCAATACATTCTAAGAGAGGACTGGTCAGGGGAATCAAATTACTTGCACTTCATCAATACTCATACTGGTGGAGGTCATGCACACAATGACAAGTTGCACATAGATTTGTGTATAAAGGGTGATGATGTACTGATAGACGCGGGACGATACAATTATAATCCTACAGTAAAAGAAAGGTTTTTATTAAAACGCCCTGAGTCGCACAATACTGTCACTATAGATAACCGAAACATAATGATGAATGATCCAACTGGCTGGAGCTTTATCACGCTAGCAGAAAATATAAAAATGCCTAACTATGACACACAAGAATTGTCAATAGTAAGCGGTGGACATTTAGGATATCTGAAGAAAAAGACTTTTACGAAAAGAACGATTATTTGGCTAAAGCCTGACATATATATAGTAGTGGATAATTTCTTCACAAGAGGTCGTCATTCAATCCAGAGGTATTTCAATTTTTCTCCAAAAGCAACAGTTGATGTTTTTGGCAAAAAAGTAGTGTGTAATACTAAGCACGCAAAAAGCACATTCCATTTCATAAGCGAGGGTGTGAAGCTAGTGAAGTCTTGGTCACGTCACTCAGTACAGTATAATAAGATAGCCGAAAATCAGAGAATCACGGAAAAAAGCCATGGGTTCGGTTCGCAAAATAGAATAGTAGTAATCGACGCTAATAGCAATGCAGAAGTAAAGAAAATTCCTGTTATAAATATGGACGGTAAAGCAATTAATGCAAAGTCAGCTAGCGCGATATCAATTAGGACTGAAAGAGATGATTTCACCGTTATACTTACTCACAAAGAGCATATGAAGTATATAGAGGCGAAAGGAGTTGGCGGTAGTGCTAAGATAATGATATTCAAAAATGGCAAAAGGATCGCAAACTACTGGTAGACATAAAAATAATACTACGACGATTAACTCGTCGTAGTATTTAATATTTATATATTGAATTTTATTTTGCTATCATTATAAATAATGATAAATATGCTTTATACGTTTTGCTTGCGATACTGAAGAGGGGTGATGTGGTATTGCTCTTTGAAGCACCTAATGAAATTGTTGATATCGGTGAATCCACATGCGAAGCAAATCGCATTAATAGTATCGTTAGTATTCTTTAATTTGTGTTGAGCGTGGAATAATCTAGTAAGCAATAGATATTGCTTAGGACTATATCCGATCTCCTTCTTAAAGCTGTGAGTTAGATAGCTCGGTGATATAAAGAACTTATCAGCTATCTCACTTATCTTTAGTTTTTGAGAATAATTATTTGTAATGTAGTCATGGATTAGTGCGACGTTAGGAGAAATATCCTCATAACCTTGCTGGTAGATGTTGCGATATATAAGTACTAAAACTTTTATTATATCGGAGGTGATCATGTTGTCAGATAGTGAAAAATTATTATTATATTCATTCTCAATGTTTTGCATGCAACTATTAACTACTTCATTATGCTCTACATTTAGAGAGACGTATTGCTTATGACCGATAGGTCTAAGTTTGATCATGTTGAATAGTGATTTGTTGATGACCTGGTCGAGATAAAAAGGATTTATCTCTAGTACATATCTAGAATACTCGCTACTTGTACTTATGATATAATGTTGCTCAAAGCAGTTAAGTATTAGCACACTCGGTCCTGCGATCTCGTGTACTTCATTATTAATATTTATTGTTAGAGTTCCCTCGGCGATATAGATTATCTGGTATCCATTATGTACATGAAGATAATCAAAATCTGTTACCGTTTGCGTATTGGCGTGTATAAACGCATTTAATATTTTATCCATAATTTGATTATAATACTTCTTGGCATTTAAGTCAATAGTTAATAGCTTATTTTAGTATAAATCGGCTTTATGTGTGTTTTATTTGTAAAGGATATGTGTATTTTTTAATAGAGTAATAGTGAACCTTTAAGCAAATAATATATGTTAATTACAATCACCTTTAAAGTGTGCAATCTTGTGGTGTTCGGAGCTAGTTGTAAAAGTATATCTGATGGGAAAATAAGCCTTTTGTTTTTATTAATAAAGGACGTTCAGCCAGTTAATTATAGCTGTATTGACATTTATTTCTAGTTGTGATATAGTGATACAATAAGTATTTATATAAAGATTATAGGTTAGAAGAGCGTGAAATATGTCTCGCTTAAGGAGGTATTGAATGTCAAAAATCATACAAATAAATAGCCTAAAAAAATACTATGGCGATGTAAAAGCTGTAGATGATATTTCTTTCAGTGTAGAAGAGGGAAGTTTATTCGCATTTTTAGGTGTCAATGGAGCGGGTAAAAGTACGACGATAAATATACTATGTACATTGCTAGAGAAAGATAGCGGTATAGTAACCGTTTGCGGTCATGATATCGACAAAGACGCTGATAGTATAAAGAAAAAAATAGGAATAGTATTCCAAAACTCAGTGATGGACGATCGACTTACCGTTGCGGATAATCTAAGATTTAGAGCAAGTTACTACGGCATTCACGGAGCTATGTGGAAACAAAGATTGAGTGAACTTACGGAAATGTTTGACCTAGAAAGCATACTAAAGCGTATATATGCTAAGTTATCGGGCGGACAAAAACGCAGGGTAGATATAGCAAGAGGACTGATCAATAAACCAAAAGTACTATTTCTAGACGAGCCTACTACAGGACTTGATCCTATGACAAGACAGTCTATTTGGAAAATCATTCGTCAACTTCAAAGCGATACTGGCATGACTGTTTTTCTAACTACTCACTACATGGAAGAGTCAAACAACGCAGATCGAGTGGTGATTATAAATAAGGGCGTGATCATTGACGATGATACCCCTGCAAATCTAAAGGTAAAGTATTCTGGAGACTATATAAAATGGTACGTGCAAGACAGCAACGAGATCGCCTACATGTTAACTCTGGAGAACTGGAATTTTAGTTATAGTAATGGTTGTTATGTGATAAAGGTAAATAATTCTAATGAGTCAAAACAATTTATTATAGATCACAAGAATGAAATCGACGAGTTCGAGGTCGTAAAAGGTAATATGGACGACGTATTTTTAAATGCTACTGGTGTAGTACTGGGGGTATGAGTATGAAGATAAATACAAAGCAAATTGGCGATGATTTTAACACTTTCGGCATGATGACTGAAAGATGTATTAAGCTATTTTTTAGAGATAAAATGAATGTGTTTTTTGCTATGCTCGCTCCGCTTATAGTTCTGATATTGTATGTGCTATTTTTAAGCGATATGCAAATTGATAGCGTGAAAATGATGATATCGGCAATTGCACCTAACGGCGTGACAGTAGAGGATAATGTGCTAAAAGGCATGGTCGATAGTTGGATGATGGCAGGCGTAATAGCAGTTGCGATGATCACGGTTTCGCTGTCTGCAAATAGCGTTATGGTTGCGGATAAAACAAGGGGCGTGCTAGCGGACGGAATCGCGTCTCCAGCAAAGCAATGGGTGTTGCAATTAAGTTATTATTTCTTTAATTTTATAATAACGCTTACGCTTGTACTTATTACTTCTATCATTTGTTTCATATATCTTTCTGCTACGGGTAGCTTTAATATGAGCGTGAGTGAGGTCTTCGGTATATTCGGTACAATAATTCTAGGCGTATTGTCTGCTACAAGCATTACTGTTTTTGTTTCAAGTTTTATAAAGTCTGAGGCGGTGCTTGGTGCCGTATCGGGTATTTTAGGCGCGTCGATAGGTTTCCTTATCGGTGCATACATGCCTATGAGTATAATGCCAGATTTTGCTAAATACCTTTCTGTAGTAGTGCCGGGCAGTCATGCAGGAGGAATTCTTAGAAACTTATTTATGACAGGGTCTATAGAGGAGATAGCAAACATACTAGCGGATGGTTCATCGGTAGAAGTAGTTAATAATATCGTAAGTCAGCTTGAGTTGCAATATGATCTTAAAATGAACGCTTTTGGAAACATGATAGGCGTTAGTCAAATGTTCATAGTATTAGGTTCAACCACTGTTGGTATGATAGGAATAAACTTTTTGTCAAAATTTATTAAAAAACGTATTGACATTGTCAAGAAAACAAAGGCAAGAGCTAAGATACTAGCGGACATAGATACTATTGTTGCACCTTAAGTTAAATCGTTGGTAAAGACAATTAAAGTCGCATGCAATAATTAAAAAAAATTAAAAATAAAGTTTAAAAAAGATATCCCCCTAAGCAAATCGCTAGGGGGATATTGCCATGCCGTAGCAGTTGCTTTTGATAGTGTTATACTGCGATATGGGGTTAAAGATCTTCGCCACTTTATAATGACAAATATTAGCTGCTTTGCATATAATGTAATAAGGACAAATGTTACATTACCTAAGTCGGAGAGCTGATATAAGGAAATGTAACGGAATGAGGTGGAGATGAATGAGTATATAGAACTTGTATGCGTGCCAGTGATGACAAGCAGTATTTATTGGATAATGGCAACATTAAAGTTTGCATTTAAGAATAATGCAATTTTTTTAAGGCTAGTACCATTGCTGTCTTTAATTCTCGGTGCTATAATGGGCGCCGTGCTGTATTATGTAGTACCAGATATGATTATGTCAGAAAATATAGTCATTGCGATATTAATGGGCGGATCAAGCGGACTTACTTCGATAGGTGCAGAAGAGTTGATAAAGAAAGTAGCACCATTGAAAAAAAGCAAAGCAGTAATAAATATTGATAGCGAGCCGATCCACGACTCGCAGGTCAGTGAGATAGATAGTCGCAAGAAAAACGAGAGCAGTGAAAATATCAATGCCCGCGAGGTTGGAAATGCGGCAGAAATAGTAGTAGTACAAGATAATATAGTAGATAGTAATATAAGCGAATTGCTAGAAAAGGAAGCCGCGTCTTTTAAGATAGTAAATAGACAGACGGTAGTAACAGAAACGCTAGTTAACAAAACAGAAATCATTAAGAAGACTGATTGATAAAAGCAATACACCAATATTTAGCAATATTATTTATATAAAATATCAATAATAATAAGTAGAAAATATACACATATTTAGATTATTATTATCATTTTATTATAGTAATATATACTATACACAATTTATAACCAAGATTTACATGGATTATGTTGATAAGGAATAGTCATCATGATATAGTTAAATATAGAATATAAGATAGTGCAGAGGAGAGGTAATGAAGAAGAAAATATTGTTAATGACACTAGGAATATGCTCTATCGTTATGCTTACTTTCACTGCATGCGTCGGGCCAATGATAGATAAAGATGAGTCATGGAGAAAAAGATTCAATATAGATATGCCGGAGTTAGGCGATGAGCTGATACCTGGTAGTAATGTTGTGAACAGCGAAGGCTGGTTCGCGACGTTAAGAGATGACTTCAATGGCGACAAACTTAATAATGATAACTGGAGTACATTGCCTCATGGAAAAAGAGGGAATGCTTACTGGTGTCCTAAGATGGTATCGGTTGATGGCGGTAAGGTATTAATCAGTGCTGAGCATAAAAAAAATCATAATTGCACAGTATGTCCTATTGAGGGAGACTTCACTTCGGGCATACAATCTGCAAATACTATGGATCAGGCTTTTGGACTCTACGAAGCAAGAATAAAAGTACCAACAGATGCGAATGTAAGCTCAAGTTTTTGGTTGCAGTCGGATTCTATGGTAAATAAAGGAAATGAAGGTCAAGACGGAATGAGAGTAAAAGTTTTTGACTCTGAAATAATGGAGATGAATTCTAAAACTATTGGTCATTCTCTATCTTACGATGTGAATATTTATGGCAGCAATAGATTAAATAGAATATCTAGTATTGACACGGATATTTATGACGGTTTTCATATATATTCATTGCTATGGACACCAACGCACTATGTGTTTTATGTAGACGGTGTTGCGACTTGGGCGTCAGACTTTGGCGGTGTATCTCGCGTCGAGTCATATATGCTACTTGGTAATGAGATAAATAAATTGAAAGAATCTATAGGTAAAGAGAGTGCAAATATCAAGAGTAAGACAATGGAAATTGATTACGTAAAAGTATATCAAAACCAAAACTACTTATCGCACATAAAAGACGCTAGTGCGTTTTAAGCATGCTGGATATGATGTTCATGTAAGATCATACTTATGTATTCAATTATGTTAATGACAATTTTATAAGGAAAGTATCAAACCGTCCTAATACTTAGGGCGGTTTGTGTTATAAGCACACGTTTATGGTGCTAACTATAATAGTTATGACTTTTTTTTAATAAGCTATTGAATTATTTTAAATTTTGTGCTATAATAATATTTAATAAAGATTTTAATACTAAATCTGTTGATTACAAGTATTTTATCCTTTATTTACGTTAATGTTACTATATGGACGAATGGTGATAGGCAATATAAACATGTCAAGTCACTCTAAAAGATGGAGAGTTTATGAAAATCAATGGTTCGAAGCTACTAATAGAAGCACTTATCGAGCAAGGCGTTGATACTATCTTTGGTTATCCGGGCGGGGCGGTCATTAATATTTATGACGCACTATTCCAAAACCAAGACAGAATTAAGCACGTCATTACTGCTCATGAACAAGGCGCTGCACATGCTGCCGATGGTTATGCACGTGCTACTGGTAAAACTGGTGTGGTACTTGCTACGTCAGGCCCCGGTGCAACTAATATCGTAACTGGTATTGCAACTGCGAATATGGACAGTGTCCCAGTCGTCGCGATAACAGGTAATGTTCATTCATCACTCATTGGTTTAGATAGTTTTCAAGAAGTCGATATTGCAGGCATTGCAATGCCTATCACAAAACATACTTTTGTTGTTCGCGATGTAAATAAACTGCATGAAACTATAAGACAAGCGTTCAGGATCGCAAATAGCGGTAGACCTGGTGTGGTACTAGTAGACATTACTAAAGATGTAACTATAGACTTGGCTGATTTTGAGACTAAAGAAGTACTTGCTACTACTCCTAATCCGATCTTAGATATGGCGAAAATAAAAGAATTGGCGGATGTTATTAATAACGCGTCGTCTCCTGCTATATTATTCGGTGGCGGTGTACTCATTTCTAACGCAGAGAATGAACTTCTCGAGCTAAGCAAGCGTGCGAATATTCCGTGTTCTCATACTCTTATGGGTGCGGGAATAATGAGTTGGGGCGAAAAGTTGAATCTTGGACTAGTAGGTATGCATGGTAGCATGTCCGCTGGAAAAACTCTTCAACAGTCTGATGTCATGATCGCTATTGGTACTAGGTTTTCAGACCGAGTAGCTACTGATAAAACAAAATTTGCACCCAAGTCTAAGATCATACATATAGATATAGACGAGGCGGAGATAAATAAAAATGTCGCAAGCAATATAGGTATTGTAGGTGATGTAAAGGAAGTTCTTACTGCTCTTTTACCTATGATCAATTGCATTAATCGTGATGAGTGGATCGCACAGGTAGACAAATGGAGAGAGGGCGACTACAAACCTAATAGTATTGAGGGGGTTCTTAGACCTCACGAGATAGTTGATTGCATTTCTAACGCTGTCGGTGATGATGGTATTATAGTGACTGATGTAGGTCAGCACCAGATGTGGACTGCACAATACAGCAAACGAGTAAAACCAAGAAGTTTCTTGACTTCTGGCGGACTAGGTACTATGGGATATGGCTTAGGTGGTGCAATTGGTGCACAGATGGCTTGTCCTGATAGACGCGTCGTACTGGCAACGGGCGACGGATCATTCCATATGAATCTTAACGAGATGTGTACTTGCGTAAAGAATAACTTGCCTATAGTAGTAGTGGTATTTAATAATCACGTACTAGGTATGGTTAGACAATGGCAGACACAGTTTTTCGAAAAGAGATACGCCGAGACTAGCATTGATAGATCTACCGATTATGTCAAACTAGCGGAGGCTTTCGGAGCAAAAGGCTTTAGAGCGAATACCAAAGCGGAGCTAGAGATAGCTATTGCGGAGGCGTTTAAGAGTGGTGGTCCTTGCATTATCGACGCGATAATCGACAAAGACGAAAAAGTATTGCCTATGATACCAGCGGGCAAGACTATTGATGATATAATTTTGAATTAGTATATATATTTTGGAGGATAGGAAAATGGTTAATAAGTTTTATGATAAAGATTGCAATATTAAGTTGTTAGATGGCAAGACAGTTGCTATTATTGGTTTTGGTTCACAAGGTCACGCACATGCTATGAATTTGCATGATAGCGGTGTTAATGTTGTCGTAGGTCTTCGCCCAGGTAGTGCTCATACTGCTAAAGCTGAGAACGCTGGCATTAAAGTTTTACCAGTAGCTGAAGCTGCGAAAATCGGCGATTTAGTTATGATGCTAGTTCCTGATGAGCTATGTGCCGATATCTACAATGCTGATATCGCTCCTAATATGAAGTCAGGTGATGTACTAATGTTCGCTCATGGATTGAGCATACATTACAACCTTATCAAGCCTCGTGCTGATATAGATATCATCATGGTTGCTCCTAAGGGTCCTGGTCACACTGTAAGAACTCAATATGAAGAAGGTCGCGGCGTACCATCTCTTATAGCTGTTCATCAAGATTTCTCTGGTATGGCTAAAGATTACGCTCTTGCTTATGCTAGTGCTAATGGTGGTGGTCGTGCAGGAATATTAGAGACTACTTTCCGTCAAGAGACTGAGACTGACCTTTTCGGTGAGCAAGCAGTACTTTGCGGTGGTGTTACTGAGCTTATGAAAGCTGGTTTCGATACTCTTGTAGAGGCAGGTTACGAGCCAGAGATGGCTTACTTCGAGTGTATTCACGAGTTAAAACTTATCGTTGACCTTATCAATAGTGGTGGTTTCGGTAAGATGAGATATTCTATTTCTAATACTGCTGAGTATGGTGATTATCGTACTGGTAAACGTCTTATCACTGATGAGACTAGACGCGAGATGAAGAAAGTTCTTAGAGAGATCCAAGACGGTACTTTCACTAGCGAGTGGATGACTGAGAATAAGAGTGGCGGTTGTGCTAAATTCCTTGCTACTCGTAGACTTGAGGCAGAGCATCCTCTAGAGAAAGTTGGTGCTGAGCTTCGTGAGATGATGAGCTGGCTTAAAAAGTAATAATTAATTAAAAGCCGCTCGCCTTTTTTGGCTAGCGGTTTTTTTATAAAATTTAACATGGTTTGTAATAGTATTATTGTACGAATTATAAATATTTAGCTGTTATAAGGCTAATATTAGAGAGGATAAGATATATGGCATTAAGAAGCAAATATATAACTAGCGGTGCATCGACTGCACCTCAAAGATCTTTATTATATGCGTGTGGTCTTACTCGTGAGGAGTTAGATAGACCGCTTATCGGAGTAGTTTCTGCTCATAGTGATATCGTGCCAGGTCACATTCACTTAGATAAAATTACCGAAGCCGTAAAGGCGGGCGTTCGCATGGCTGGAGGTACACCGATTATGGTGCCTTCTATAGGCGTATGTGATGGTATCGCAATGGGTCATATTGGTATGAAATATTCTCTAGCGTCACGTGAGCTTATAGCTGATAGTGTAGAGACTATGACCATGGCACATTGTTTTGATGGCTTGGTTTTAGTGCCTAATTGCGACAAGATAGTGCCAGGAATGGTAATGGCTGCATGTCGTATGAATATACCTGCTATAGTATGTAGCGGTGGGCCTATGATGGCGGGCTGTGTCGGAGGCGAAGAAGTATCCCTATCTAAAATGTTCGAGGCAGTGGGTGCGCATAAAGCAAACATGATAGACGATAAAGAGCTGCTTGAGTATGAGCGAAAGGTATGTCCTACTTGCGGTTCTTGTAGTGGTATGTATACTGCTAATTCTATGAACTGTCTTTGCGAGGCTATTGGTATCGCATTGCCAGGAAATGGAACTATCCCCGCAGTTGCTAGTGCTAGAATTGCACTTGCAAAACATGCAGGTATGGCGATCATGACTTTAGTTGAAAAAGATATAAAAGCACGAGACATTATAAATGAAAAGTCTATTAGAAATGCACTAGCTTGTGATATGGCGTTAGGATGTTCTAGTAATAGTGTTCTACACTTACTAGCTATTGCAAATGAGGCAGAGTTCCCTCTTGATCTAAATATTATAAATGAGATCAGTAACACTACTCCAAATCTTTGTCATCTAGCTCCTGCAGGACATACGCACATGCAAGATCTAAATTCAGCGGGCGGAGTACAAGCTGTCATGAGTGAGCTTGCTCGCAAAAACATGATAGATACTTCTGCTATTACCGCAACAGGTGCAACAGTATCAGAGAATATAGCGGATGTTCATCTTGCAGAGTTCGGCACTATTAGAAGTATTGATGAGCCTTTCAGTAGTAATGGCGGTATTGCTATTCTTTGGGGAAATATAGCAAGTAAAGGATCAGTAGTAAAGCGTAGTGCTGTAGCTCCTGAGATGTTAAAGCATAGCGGACCTGCTAGAGTTTTTAATAGTGAAGACTTAGCAATAGAAGCAATATATGACGGTAAAATAGTATCAGGCGATGTAGTGGTGATAAGATATGAAGGACCGAAGGGTGGTCCAGGCATGAGAGAAATGCTTAATCCGACTTCAGCTCTTGCAGGCATGGGATTAGATAAAAGCGTGGCTCTTATTACTGACGGCAGGTTCAGTGGTGCGTCAAGAGGTGCGGCTATTGGTCATATAGCACCCGAGGCAGCTATGGGCGGTAATATTGGTCTTATTAATGAAGGCGATATTATATCTATTGATATTCCAAGCAACTCAATCAATGCAGACATAAGCGATGCTGAGTTTGAGAGACGTAGAAAAGAGTTAGTTATGCCAGAGCCGACTATCAAGAAGGGCTGGTTAGCGAGATATGCAAGACTAGTTACTAGTGCTGATCAAGGTGCTGTACTAAAATAAATTGCAACAATAAATAAGGATAAAATACTATGCTTACACTAGATAAGGTATACCATGCTGCATATGTGCTTAAAGACACTATAAGGCAAACGGATGTAATTCATGCTCCCAATCTAAGACAAGATGCACAGATATATTTGAAGACTGAAAACTTGCAAATTACTGGATCTTTCAAGGTGAGAGGTGCGTACTATAAGATGTCGCAGTTGACTGACGAGGAAAGATCGAAGGGCGTTATTGCTTGCTCTGCGGGAAATCATGCTCAAGGTGTAGCACTTGCTGCGACAAAATGCGGAATAAAAAGCATAATATGTTTACCTGATGGTGCTCCGATCAGCAAAGTAGAAGCTACTAAAAACTATGGTGCTGAGGTTTGCCTTGTGAAGGGCGTGTATGATGATGCATATAATAAGGCTATAGAGATAAGAGATAAGTGTGGATACACATTCATCCATCCTTTTGATGATGTCGACGTGATCGCAGGTCAAGGAACTATCGGACTAGAAATACTTAACCAAATAGAAGATATCGACGCTGTAATAGTCCCAATTGGCGGAGGCGGATTGATATCAGGCATTGCGTATGTTATAAAATCTTTAAAGCCAAATGTTAAAGTCTATGGAGTACAAGCGGAAGGTGCAACTAGCATGATAGACTCTACTCGAGAGGGTAAGGTCGTGAGACTGGATTCGGTATCGACTATCGCTGATGGTATTGCTGTCAAGCAAGTTGGGCAAAAAACATTTGATTTGTGCAATAAGTACGTTGATGATATCGTAGTGGTTAGCGATGAAGAGATATCTTCTGCAATACTTGCACTTATAGAACAACACAAGATGATAGCAGAGGGAGCAGGTGCTGTAGCAGTAGCTGCTGCGATGTTCGGGAAAATACCTATTGAAGGAAAGCGAGTTTGCTGTGTCGTATCGGGCGGTAATATCGACGTGACAATACTGTCTAGGGTGATAAAAAGAGGATTATTGATGTCGGGAAGGAACTTCGCTATGTCTATAGAGTTACCAGACAAACCGGGTCAGTTGACGCATGTGTCGAGAGTGATATCAGAGCTTGGTGCAAACGTGATAGCTGTACATCATGAAAGGTCAAATGAAGGCAGTTCTGTCACAGGTTGTTTCTTAAGGGTGGAGACAGAAACTCGAAACTTCGAGCATATAGAGCAAATAAAAGCAAGACTTATCAGCGAAGGATTCAAACTTTTTTAATATGAATTTATCGCAATAGTTAAGGAGGTAAATATGAATATAATTAATACGGAAAAAGCAGCACTAGCGTTAGGTCCATATTCTCAAGCAGTTGAGCATAATGGAGTTATTTATACGGCTGGTCAGATTGCTATAAATCCTATTACTAATGAGATAGATGCAGTGACAATTAAGGGACAAACTCATCAGGTTTGTCAAAATTTACTTGCAGTATTGCAAGAGGCAGGCAGTAACCTTGCAAAGGTTATGAAGACTACTTGTTATCTAGCAGATATGGCAGATTTTTCTGCTTTTAATGAAGTTTATGCTGTTTATTTTACAGGTAAGCCAGCAAGATCATGCGTTGCAGTAAAGACATTGCCTAAAAATGTGCTTGTAGAAATAGACACTATAGCAGTTAAGTAATAGATTATAAGTAATGCACATAACAATAATATTACATAATGATATAAAGCATTGACAAATAAAAAAGCGAGAATCTCTCGCTTTTTTATTTTATCTAGGTATTTTCAGAAACAGTATTATAGACAAAACAAACGTTCAAAACAATTTTTATGTCGATTAAATGGTGAAAATGTATTAAAAATAAGAGCATAGGTGCAGTAAATTTAAGAATTAATATATTAGTATTGTAAATAGAAAAAAATTATGTTATAATAATAATGTAATTGATTTTTAGGTGCTTTTGAAAGTACAGTAATTACAATATAGCACAAGATTGTGCGAGGAGATAATATAATGGATAAAGACTTAACGATAGCACTCTTAATAGATTGCGATAATCTATCTACGAGCTACTATGATATAATTTTAGATGAGCTTTCAGAGCTAGGACAGGTAAGGTATAAAAGAGCATATGCGGACTTTTCAAACAAAACTAATAGTTCTTGGTCAAACCTTGCGATTTCTAAAGGCATTATGCCTGTGCATGCTTTCACTCCAGTAAAAGGAAAAAATACAGCTGATATGTCTATCGCTATTGACGCAATGGATCTACATCATGATTCTGAAGTAGATGCTTTTTGTCTTGCAACTTCGGACAGTGATTTCTGTAGGCTTGCACAAAGACTGAAGGAAGGTGGCGAGTATGTGATCATAGCGGGTAAAGAAAACTCTCATGAGTCACTAAGTAACTCTTGTCATAAATTCATCATGCTGGACAAGCTGAAGAAAATACTAGACGAACAAAAAGCAAAGACAGTAAAGCCTGTGAAGCTAGATAAGACTAAGAAAATAGCTACTAAAGCAGCACCTAAATCTAGTGCAAAACGCACTGTTAAAGATGAAGAAGAAGTGATGGTCGCACCTGAAAAAGATGATCAAAACGTTTTAGCACCTCAGAAAGATGAGCTAAGGAATAAAGTAGCTGAGTATATGGAAAAAAGCAAGAATTATAATGAAGGTTGGGCGAATTATAGTGAGATTATCAATATGCTAGAGAAACAATATCCTCAGTTCAATTATAAAATATACGGAGCAAGAGGAAAGCAAGATTTCTTCGTATCGACACTAGGATGTGTTATAAAAACTGTCGATACTACTTGCAAGATAAGCATGGACGGAGATAAGAAAATAAAATAACAATAAGAAAAATTTATAAATCAATTAAGGAGATGAATAAAATGAGAAGAAAAACATTTAAATCTATTTGCTTGTTTTTAGTTGTACTTATGATTAGTGGCACCTCTGCATTATTGGTAGGGTGTAGCGAATATAAAAAACCAATTTCCGGTAGTAAAGCAATTATAATAGTTCCGGGTATATTGGGTAGTGGTCTTGGTGTTGATGTCGATGGTGAGTTTGTTCCTAAGTGGGATCCACTAGGAGATCAAATGCCTGCAATCATGGAATCATTAGGCAATGGCGATATTATGGAGCTATTGAAAAATGAGACAATTATGGGACTTGTTAGTGATCTGAAAACTCCTGATAGCTTGCTTAAAGTAATGGCTATGAATGACGATGGCTCTTCAGTAAATCCAGACATTAGACCTTCGGATTTCTTTAAAGAGGGTGATCAGATTAAGTATGGTGCGATTGATTTTTATAAAGAAATGTACCTTTCGCTAGAGTCTAAATACTCGGATACTCATGAGGTTTTCGTGTTTAATTATGACTGGAGAGGATCTACTTTTGATGCTGCAAAGCTATTAGATCATGTCGTAAGAACTAATAGATATGAGAATGTTATATTGCTTTCGCATAGTATGGGTGGTCTAGTTTCTTCACAGTACGCAGCGTTAAGCGAAGAAAATGCGGAAAAAATTGAAATGCATGTATCGTACGGTACACCATACTATGGTGCATCAAAAGGTTTTAGTGCGATAGTAGATCCTTATTTCTTCATGGGATTAGAAACGGATGCTATACCATCAATTATTGGAAATATCGAACAAGATCTTAAAAATCTACTCAAAAACATGAAGGGTATCCATGAGTTGTTCCCTTCAAGAGAAATGTTTGAGATGCCAGAGATGAATGCACTTGAGGAAGTTTTTAATATCAATGGTGTTAGCGTGAAGACTTATGATCAGTACATCGCGGCAATTGTGGATATGCAATTTAATAAAGGCGCTGATGGTCAAGCAAAGCAATTAATACAAGCAGCTCAAGAAGTAACAGATAAAGTATACGTGGACGTAGACGGTGTTAGAACTCATATCGCTCACACTATAAACACGAAGTTTATAATCGGTCTTGATGAAGGTGCAACTGATCTAAGTTATAATATCGTAGATAATAAAGTCAGTGAATCTATGTTTGTTAAAGGGGATAATACAGTGCCATACTATAGTGCAACTTGCGGGCTGCCACTAGATGCTGATAATGTATTTGCTTTTGAAAATGTAGGACATGGTGAGCTAACAATAGAGTTTGATATGTACACTAAAGATCTAACTTTCAGATTGATAGATGAATTATATGTTACTATCTCATAATATGAATATTAATAAGACTATTAAAAATAAGGCTATCAGCAATTGCTGATAGCCTTATTAGTTTATTATTTGTTGATTTGATTATTCGCTGATGTTATTAGTTAATAGCGAATGGTGCAAGTCCAAAAGCAGCGTTTATATCATTAAGAGTAAATCTCTTTGTAACAATATAAGTTTTTCCGCCAAGCGTAGGATCATTGAATGGAGAGAACTTTCCGTAAGAAGTCATTACAGCTAGACCGTTTTGATCTATTGTAAGACCAGCGTATCCTGTATCAGCATGTGCATACTCAGATATAACACTGTCTTCACCGCTGTATGTGTGTGCCATTTTAAGAACGTAGTCACCAATACCATCTTCACCTTTCTTTAGATCGCTATAGTCACCAACCCATGTTAACCAGCCACGAGAGTACCATTGTTTTTTAGTAAACTCTTGATCTGCCTTCCAGTTGATTGCACGGTAAGTAATGATTAACTTGCCAGTAACAGGATCGTACTCTGCCTTATGTCTTTCGCCAGTAAGCTCTCTTGAAAGAGGTTGTGGTGTAGACCATGTCACGCCTTCATCAGTTGAAAAAGTAACGTATGATAGAGATTTTTTAGCTTGAGTACGGAATATCATTGCTAACTCATTGCCTTCAGGTGATCTTATTGTCTCTGGCTCGCAGAAAAGTAAATCTTTTTCTACTTTACGTTGAGACTTGTTAAGAAGATATGTTGGCTCAGTCCAGACCATTTGATCATTAGCGTCAAAAGTCAAGATTGTCTTATATACGTGATAGTCATAATCGTGGAAGATTCCCATCCATCTATTTTCAAGATTTCCGTTAGCGTCTTTAAGCTGTGTAAGACTAGCAAAAGCAACGATTGCTTCGTAAGTGCCGTCTTTTGCAGTAAAGCCTGCTTCTGCGTGATCGCTGAAATAGTTCTTATGTGGCTCCCAAACTTGACCGTCAGTATGGAATTTTCCATCCTCGTCACGTGTTCCTGAATTAGAAATAGTTACATCAAAGCCTTCGCCTTTCTTTCCCCAACCTGGTCTAGCAGACGACATTAGTAACTTCTGGTCACCAGTTCTATCGCCTACAAAGTCTAGTTTGTAAATAGTAGGTGTCTCCTGAGTGTTATCAAAAGTATCAGGCATTCCTGTTATCTGATCCCATGTGATACCTTTATCTTTGCTCATTGCAAGAAGTGTTTCACCTCTTCCATGACCAATAGGGTAAGCAGTTATAATGTTACCATTGTCAAGAAGTACATTGTCAGGGTGACCTAAATAAGACTGTTTTTCTCCTGCAACAAGAACCTCCGCGTTCGGTGTATCTACTATATTATTAGTAAACATATATTCATATTCACTAGACATTCCTTGAGGCATTGAAGACAAATCAATAATGTTCATATTGTATGATTCTAGATTTGGATCAAATCCCGCGCAGGCTGTAAGCATAACAGTAGATGCTATAACTAGTCCGCATGTTACTAAAGTTAATAATTTTTTCTTCATAATTATTTCTCCTTTTTCTTAATATGATAATTATATCATTTAATGAATAAATCGTCAAGGAAAAAAATGCGTTTCGGTATATAGATAGGTAAATTTATTGTTAATATTGACCTTATTATATGTAAGTGATGAAAATACGCACTTAGCTTAAACGGCTAAATGCGTAAAATTATAATATTTTAACTTCTAATTAAGACGTTTAGTTTTTAGGATCAGCCTCTATATCAGCAGTTGCAGCCCATTTACTAACGCTTACAATGCCTTTTTTACAACCTTCGCGAGTAGCATATCCAGCTTCAGAAATAATGATAATAATACCGTTATTAGCACGAAGTCTATATCTGAACTTGCCAGCTTTATCTTCAT
This sequence comes from uncultured Clostridia bacterium, assembly GCA_947038565.1. Classification (GTDB taxonomy): domain Bacteria; phylum Bacillota; class Clostridia; order Christensenellales; family UBA3700; genus MGBC100798. The sequence goes on along the minus strand of CAMQWP010000001.1, from coordinate 167,329 downwards.
ACATCTCATACTTAGGGTTAGGAAGTACAGTATAACCTCTTTTTAAAGTTTGGTCTTCTACGTGTACGTCTGCGAATTTTCTGCAAGACGCAATTCCTGACTTGCACCCAGTAGATGTAGGGTATGGTGCTTCTGATACAGCAAGAGTCTCTTTATTTGGTGCTTTTAATCTGAAATTATAATTACCGTTAGCTGTTTTACTATAAATAAATATACCTTTTAACTCCATTTTTAATTTCTCCTTAGTATAATTGAATATTTTGATATTATTAAAATTATAGCATATTAGTCAATTACTGTCAATAGTAAGCAATATAATTAATTGAAATAATACTTTTGAATTAAAATTGGATTATAAAGACAATAAAAGATTAACAAAAAACTGATTTTATACGTAGTTTTTATATAAACACATTGCTAATTTTGTAAAATAATGTTATTATTATAATATATGATTACAAAAGATGGGGGAACATATGAGTAAGAATAAGGCGGGGAAAATAGGCTTAGGCGAAAAGGTCGCATTTGCTAGTGGTGAGCTGTATGGTTCTGGTGGAGTTGCGATAATTTCGCTGCTATATTTATGGTTTATAGTAGAGATTATTAAGATCCCTATGGGTATTGCAGGTACAATTATCATGGCTGCTAGGATTTGGGATGCACTTTCCGATCCACTGATGGGAAGTATTTCTGATAATACCCGCACTAAATGGGGTAGACGCAGACCTTACATATTCGTTTCGGGATTTCTAGTTGTCGGTGCATTATTCGTGCTCTTTATGCCAGTTCAAAACATAGATAGTCTTGGCGTCAGGATTGCCTACGTCTGTTTTGCTCATATTCTATATAGCACCGTGTCTACGGTGTTCAATGTGCCTTACCTGTCACTTACTTCGGAGATTTCTGAAAACGTGAAGGAAAGAAGCTCGATGAACTTCGCAAGGCTTGCTTGTGGTATGGGATCTACGGGTATTTGCTATCTTATTATTTCACTACTTAAAGATCAGTACACTATTGGTGCGATAAATGCAAATCAGTTTTCTCTTATTATTGCAGGAGTTTTCTCAGTATTCTTTTCAGTGCCGATAGTGTTTTCGGCTATAATGAGCAAGGAACGTACTCCATTACCTGATGAGAAATTAAAGTTTTCATTTAGACATTTGGCAGATACATTTAAACTTAAATGTTTTAGGCGACTGTTAGTAATGTATGTTTTCAGCTTTGTTTGTAATGAGATCATAGCAAATATTATCATGATATATGTGTATAATGTAACACATAATTCGGGCGTAGAAATTCTAGGCATGTCACTTTCGACTGTTGCTAATATGTCTATGCTAGTAGGTGCAGCGGTCGTAATGCCGGTATCTCTTACTATGCTTAGCAAAAAGGTAGCAAAACCAGTGATTTTCATGTGCGGTATTCCAGCATTCTTGATAGGTACTATCGGTCTTGCGTCTTTCCCTGCGAATAGTTCTAATCCTGTACTGATAGTTTTATGTCTTGCGGTTGCGGGTATAGGCTTTGGTATGGCACAGATGATACCATGGCTTGTTTTTCCTGACGTTGTTGATGTAGCAGAATTGAAATCTAATGACCGTAATCCTGGCGCATATAATGGAACAATGACATTCTTTAAAAAATTCACTTCAGGCATCGCGGTGCTTGTTATGGCTTGGGTATTAGAACTTATGGGTTACGATGAACAGCTCGCGACTGGTGCAGTTCAGCCAGACAGCGCTATTATAGGTATGCGACTTATGCTAGGGCTTGTAGTTCCACTTTGTCTTATTGTTGCGTTTATTGCAGCGTATATGCTAAAAATAACCACAACAAAGAGTGAAAAAGTACGATACTTTATAGAAATTCAGAGAGCGGGTGAAATGGATAGTTTGTCAGAGGAAGATGTAGCAGAGCTGGATAATATAAAGAAAGATTTATTCTAATATTAATGTTCGTTTTAGTGCATGTTCTACTGAATGAATGCGAATATCGTATTAAATAGGAATAAAGAATCATAATAATAATAATACCAATTAATGATTTTACAAGATTAAAATGGAGGAAGCATAATGAAAGACAATAGATTTAATAGTACACCTCTTACTTCAATTACGGGTGCATTGTGTCATGTTTTAAATATTACACAACCGGAGTTTGCTAGGTGTGGCATTACAGAGCTTGAAAATTATGTGAATAGTAAAACTGGAGGCATGCCAGTAGATAAAATTGTCCTATATAATCCTGATGCTATAGCACAGTGGTTGTTCGATAAATATCCTCAAAGGCTTAACAGTTTTACTGATAATAGTGAGCTTGTTTTGCCTATGCTTAGTATGATACCGTCCAAAACACCAGTTTGTTTTGCTAGCATGTACAGCGGTGCAACGCCAGCAGAGCATGGCATAGAGAAGTATGTCAAGCGTGAACTTAAGATAGATACATTCTTTGATGCGTTGATCCGTGCGAATAAAAAACCGATCATTATCACTGTTAAAGAACAGAGTATGGATATATTGTTTAGAGGCAGAGGCGTTCCTGTGATTTCTTGTGATACTGATGCGGAGGTGATAAGCGTCGCAGAAAAGGTAATAAAAGAAGATAATTATGATGTTGTATGCATATATAATCAAGAGTATGACGATGTAATGCATAGGTCACATCCTAAGTCTTTATGGGCAAAACGTGCGCTTACTCACTATAATAATAGTTACACTAAAATAATTAATTGCGTTAAGGAAAATTGTCATGAGCATAATACACTAGTAGGTGCATTGACTGATCACGGCGTGCATAGAGAGTGGTATTTGCTAGGATCGCATGGTAAAAATATTGCGAAAGATATGAATGTATTACACTTCTATAATGTAATTTGTAAAAAAAATATCAAATAAAAATCATAAAATAAATATCCAACAAAACGATTTTTGTATAAGTGCGAGATGTATGTGCATAGTCTTGTCGCAATATGGAAATATTTTATATTAATACATGAGGGTGGAAAAGGTATAAAAAGGAGAAAGTCATGTTTAATAAAGATCTTTTTGCAAACAATCACACAGTATATTCTTTTGAGGTATTCCCTCCTAAGACAACATCGGGACTAGAGACTATTACAAGTGTTATTGACGAGTTGTTGAGCATTGGCCCTGACTATATGAGTGTTACTTATGGTGCAGGCGGTGCAATTAAAAACAATAAAACAGTAGAATTATGCAAACTTATAAGTGATAATTCTGCTATAGAGCCAGTCGCACACATGACATGTGTGGGATCTTCTAAGGGCGAAATAGATGCACTGCTTGATAGTTTGACTGTTAATGGAGTGAGCAATGTCCTTGCACTTCGCGGAGATGGTGCTGTCGGCGGTGTAACTGGAGGAGATTTCAAATACGCAAGCGATCTTGCTAGTTATATACATGAGAGCAGACCGAATGAGTTCTCTGTCAGTGGTGCATGTTACCCTCTAGGTCATGTGGACAGTAATTCTCTCGATGAGGATATGGACAATTTAAAGAAAAAGGTAGATAGTGGAGTTGAGTTTTTGACTACACAACTTTTCTTCGATAATAATGAGCTTTACGACTTCTTGGAAAGGGCTGAAAAAGCTAGGCTTGGTGTACCTATAGTGTGTGGTATCATGCCACTTACTAATGTTAAACAAGTAGAAAGAATGGTCACCATGTCTGGATCAACATTGCCCGCTAAGCTGACAAAGCTAATTGCTAGATACTCATGCGATAAAGACGCTTTAAGAGAGGCGGGGCTACTTTATGCTACAGAACAAATGGTTGACTTGCTAGCAAGTGATGTAGATGGAATACATTTATATACTATGAACAATGTCTATGTGGCAAGAAAAATCACTGATAACATAAAAGGATTATTAAGATAATGAGTGTGATAGATTATAGTCAAGCATATGCATATATGAAGGTCGGGAATGTTACCCCACAATTAGAGAACATCATGGTAGAGATGGAACGAGAATTATTATACATTGCTACGCCAAGAAAGATCGCAAAACTATACGAAGTAGAGCATTTAGACGATAGCTACATCATAAAAGGTACTGATATTGTTCTAAAAAGCAACGATATAAATAGGCTTTTTAATAATGTTGATGTTATAGCCATGGAGTGCATAACCTTAGGAATAGCTGTAGATAAAAGAATAGATTATTACTCGAGGACAAGCGTCATGCGAATGATAGCTTTTGATGCATTAGCTAATGTATATGTGGAACAAATGGCAAATGAGCTATCAAAAGAGTTGCAAGCCGATAATACAGATAAGTATATGACAGTGAGATACAGTCCAGGATATGGCGATCTTCCGATGCTTTTGCAACCTCAATTAATAAGCGAACTTAACGCAACTAAAAGAGCAGGAGTGATAGTAAATACTAATAATCTTATGATACCGCTAAAAACTATTACAGCATTTCAAGGCTTTGGCGTTAAGCCACAGCCGATAGATTATGACTGTAGTAATTGTCTTTTGAAAGAGTGCGGTAGCGATATATGCCCGAGGAGAAAATCATGAAAACAATGGATAAAATAAACGATATACTATCTAAAAGAATACTAGTTTTAGACGGTGCAATGGGTACAATGTTGCAAATGCAAGGTCTAGGAGTAGGAGTAAAACCAGAGACTTATAACATAACCGATCCGAAAATAGTGGAGAAAATTCACTTTGATTATTTAAGTGCGGGTGCGGATATAATTTATGCGAACACTTTCGGAGCTAACAGTTTGAAGATGAAAGGCGAAGATTATAAGGGAATGATTTTAGCGGGAATAAAGTGTGCAAGAGACGCGGTAGAGAAGTTTGGTAGCGGTATAGTAGCACTGGATATAGGATCTCTAGGTGAACTTATGGAGCCAATGGGCGATCTAAGTTTTGATAATGCGTACGAAGTATTTAAAGAAATAATAGACATCGCAAAAGATAAAGTAGATATAGTAGTGTTAGAGACTATAAGCGACTTATACGAGTTAAAGGCAGGAGTACTTGCGGTAAAAGAAAACTCGGATTTGTCGATAATAGTTACTATGAGTTTTGATGAAAAAGGCAGAACTTTTGCAGGCTGTCCAGTTGAGTCTATGGTGGCGGTGATGGAAGGTTTAGGGGTAAATGCTGTAGGGCTGAACTGCTCACTTGCACCAAGCCAGTTAAGACCAATAGTGGCTAGACTTGCGAGCGTTTGCAGTATTCCATTCGTCTTGAAACCAAATGCAGGACTGCCAATAATAGAGCGTGGAGTTACTAGGTTCGACGAAGATGCGGAGAGTTTCGGGACTCTAATGAGTGAGTATGTCGACATGGGTGCAAGTATAGTCGGAGGCTGTTGTGGTACTACTAGCGACTATATATCTAATCTGAAAGGAAAGATAGAAGGCAAGCGAGTTACTCTCACAAATAAGCAAATAACGAATGTATCAAGTGGTACTAAATATCAAGAAATAAATAAGCCTCTTATAGTAGGCGAAAGAATAAATCCAACAGGCAAAAAGTTAATGCGTGAGGCTATAATAAACAATGATTTTGGATATATAGAAATGCAAGCCATCGAGCAAAATGAAGCGGGAGCACATATACTAGATATAAATATGGGTGTACCAAATATAGACGAGCCAATAATGATGAGAAAGGCAGTTTGTCAAGTGCAGTCCATAGTAGATCTACCGTTACAGATAGACTCTTCAAATGAAGGTGCGATAGAAAAAGGGCTAAGATATGCTGTAGGAAAATCTATAGTAAACTCGGTAAATGGTGAGCGTGAAGTATTGGAAAAAGTTTTGCCTTTGGTCGCTAAATACGGTGCGTTAGTAGTAGGACTTACTATAGATAATCATGGAGTGCCAAAGACATTAGAAGAAAGACTTTCTATAGCAAAAAGGATAATAGAAGCGTGCGATGAATATAATATACCTAGACATAATATCATCATAGATTGCTTGACTCTTACTGCTGGTGCGGAGCAAGAACAGGCGATGATTACACTAGATGCTATAAAAGAAGTTAAGTCAAGATACGGAGTGAAGACTACTTTAGGCGTATCAAATATATCATTTGGATTGCCAGAGAGAGCTGTCGTGAATAGAACTTTTTTTGCTATGGCATTATCAAGTGGGCTTGACCTTGCGATTATTAATCCGAATCTAGCTCCGATGAAGGAAAGTTACCTTGCATATATGTTGCTTGCAAACCATGACAAAAATGGAGAGGAATATATAAAAAGTGCGACAAATAATATCATAGAACCAAAAGAGAAAAGTGATAAAAAAAGAACTCTAGGAGAGTGCATAATTAAGTCGCTAGAGACGGAAGCAATGCAGATAACTAAAGAATATTTGAAGGATATAAGTGGACTTGTAATAATAGACAAGCATATAATCCCAGCATTGAATATAGTCGGTGAGGGGTATGAAAAAGGGAGTATATTCTTGCCACAATTGATAAGCTCTAGTGATGTAGCGAAGAAAGTATGTGATCTTATAAAGGTAAATATACCTGCAAATGAACAAAAAGAAAAGTGCAAGATCATGCTCGCTACTGTAGAGGGCGACGTGCATGATATCGGTAAGAATATAGTGAAAACAGTTCTCCAAAACTATGGATATGAGATAGTCGATTTAGGTAGAAATGTGCCAGTAGATGTAGTAGTAAAAGAAGTAATAAAGCACCGACCAAGAGTCCTAGGACTAAGTGCACTTATGACGACTACTGTTGCAAATATGAAGAGGACTATCGAGAAAGTAAAAGAGATAGATAATGATATAATTATATGCGTCGGGGGTGCAGTATTGACGAGCAGTGTAGCAAAGGAAATCGGTGCTGATCATTATACAAAAGATCCGAGAGAACTTACAGTTTTATTGTCTACTTTATCATGAAAATATATCAAATATAAATGACTAAAAAAACAAATAATAACATATAAAATACTCTAAATAAATAAATTATATAAAACAAAAATCACCCTGTTATCTTTTCTGATAACAGGGTGATTTGATCGTTATTTATCGCATAAATGTATGCGTATACGTTGTTTTGCAAACTTTTGAGTAAAATAGTACGTAAATTGACTTATATATTTGTGATTTAATATTATGCTATTATATAAAAAATTATACATTATATCATAAAATAATTTGATTGTTATGATGATATAAAATAAATAATAATACTTGATAATGTTTATAAATAAATAAGAAACAAATACGTATATTTACATTAAAAAAATGATTACGCTTTCTCTACAGGGATAGGATTCACTACGTCAATTTTCTGCACGTTAAAATCAATAGTTTCACTGCCGATATTGCTAGTAATAGTAACAGTAGCTTCTCCACTTTTTCCAATAGATTTGATCCAGAAAGCTCTAGCTCCACCTATTAAAGAGAAAGTGCTGTCGCCGATGATTTCAATAGGTCCAGTGATATCAACTTTAATTGTCTCATTTGAATATTGTGCATTTGCTCCTACTTGAGATACCGCACGAATTGCAATCCTAGTAGTATCGTAAGTATCGTCTTCTATAAGAGTAGTTGCGTCAGCTTTTACTTGTATGTGCTGACTAGAGATAGGCTCTTTTGAAATAACGGCTACTTGATTGTTTAATTTTCCTTCTAGTCTATATGATACAGCTTTTGCACCCCAGCCAGTTACATACTCGCCAAACAATGCAGTTATAGAAGAAATATCCATCTTGTATTTTGTAAATAATTTCAATGCCATTCCTAGGTTAGAAATAACCGCTCCAACCGGACCTGAACTCTTTATATCTAGTAATAATTTTTTAACTCTTGCTGAGTCTTTTTTTGTAAATTTGCCAGAAAGCTCAAGCTGGTTTCCTATGATATCGTATAGTTTGATAGGAGGGTGAGGTAAGTGCTTCCATTCGGATTTTTTAGCGTCGTTAGCTACGTGAATAGTATCTATAAGTGATCCGTTTTTGTATACGTCTATAGTTTCGCAGTTTGTGAATATATATACGTTTCCTACCTGACCGCCGTTATTGTCACCTATCTCCATGTTTGAAGTAAGCTCTACTACTGGGTACTCGTCTTGTTGTGATTTGTATACGTAAGCAGCTAGCTTATCCATACGGAACATATCAGATACACCGTGATAACAAATTTTATCGCCAGAGCCAAAGTCTTTATGAGTATTATAGTCACTCATACACCAGCCGATAGCTCCGCAAGTATTGTCACGGCGATAGGCAGTGTTTAGTACAGTTGCATGTCTTAAAGCATGCTCTTGACGTCTCTTCTCTACGTCGAAAGACTTGGTCGGGAACATATGACCGTTATGCTCAGTAATCAGTAGCGGAGCACTTAGTTTTGTAGTAAGGAATTTTGGTAGAAGACCTCTATTACTTCCGCTATGAATAAAGTCATTATAAGTGTACACATCTTCAAGCAACTCTGACTGAGGAGTGCAACGAACTCCGCCCGTTTGTCTAGTCTTATCTAGCTCATGAGCAAGAGCATTTGTCTTAGTGTATAGGTCGTGGTCATCGATTGATTCATTGATACGTACACCCCAGATAATAATGCTTGGGTGGTTGTAGTCTTGGTCTATCATCTCGCGAACACTTTCTACAGCAATTTTTCTCCATTCTTCATTATCTTTGCTGACATACTGCCAGCCCGGAATCTCTGTGAATACTAGTAATCCTATCTCATCACAACGATTTAAGAAGTGATGACTGTTAGGGTAGTGTGAAGTACGAACTAAGTTAAGACCTAGATCATTCTTGCAATAATCAGCATCAGCGATTTGTGCAGACGCAGGCATTGCATATCCTACGTGAGGGAATGACTGGTGTCTATTTAGACCTCTTATCTTAACTGGCTTACCGTTTAGCAAGAAACCTTTCTTTGTAAACTTAGCTTCTCTAAATCCGAACTTATAGCTATAAGTAGCACCCGCATAAGAAAGCTCCACAGTATATAGATAAGGGTTTTCAATACTCCAAAGATTGACATTGCCAGTCTTGATTGTTGTGTTTATGACATTGCTAGATCCGTCATTCTCAACAGCTTTTTCATGTATTACTTTGCCATTGCGGTCAATAAGTTTTGCTTGAATAGGCATTGATGAAGTTTTGTTAAGCGTGATTTTTATGTCGCAGTGTATGTTTTTAGTTAGTACGTCCATAGGCGCGATCATAGCACTCTGTACGTGATCTTCTTCCATGATATACAAGTACACTTCACGATAGATACCACCATAGACAAGATAGTCAATAGCATTGCCGAATGGAGGGATTTCCTCACGCTCAGTACTGTCTACCATGACAGTAACGGTATTTATTTCGCCGATTTTTATTAAATCAGTAACATCAGCATTAAAAGAAGTGTAACTACCTTTGTGGCTCATAGCTTCCACGCCGTTGACGTAGACTATAGCGTAGTTGGCTACTGCTTCAAACTCTAATACAAGACGTTTTCCAGCATAAGAAGCTGGCACGTCGAAAGTGTTCCTGTATCCGCTAACGAATTGATACATCTTTTCGTCAAAGTAATTGTAAGGAATCTCCTTATTTGCATGAGGAATATTGACAGTAACAAAAGAACTATCATCAAACTCATTATTTATAAGGTCTTGCGACCACTCAGGGCTGTATTTCCAGCCGTAATTTAAATTTAATCTCATAAAAAATTTACCTCCAAAGTATACTTTTAAATAGTATCATAATATGTTATATTTAGCAATACTTTTTTACAAATTTGAGTATATTAATCCTAAGTTAATAAATCGAGCATTGAAAAATAATCGAAAATGGCAATTATTTGGTAGTAAGCGTAGCATTAAATAACTAAGAAGCAAGATATATTAAGCTAATAATTCAGCAGTTATAAGACCGTACTAATATATATTATACGCAAAATTTATTGACTAATATATCAAAATAGTGTATGATGAAGATGTATATATATAATATTTATAATAATATGCGTGAGCAGTAATCAAATTGCTACTTCATAATTATACAATCCAATATATAAGGAAGGCTTTTTTTATGAAATATATAGTGCTATTAGGCGATGGCATGGCAGATTTGCCTAATGAAAAATTACAAGGAAAAACTCCTCTAGAGTTAGCTTATAAACCAAATATAGATAATATGGCAAGTCGCTCAATTTGCGGTATGGTGAAAACTGTTCCAGACGGCATGAAACCCGGTAGCGATGTTGCAAATTTATCAGTGATAGGTTATGATCCGTTAGAGTATTATAGTGGACGTTCTCCGCTTGAAGCGCTTAGTATCGGTATTGATATGGCGAGTGATGATCTAGCTGTAAGATGTAACGTTGTCACTTTATCTAACGAAGATAACTATGCGGATAGGACAATGATAGACTATAGTGCGGGCGAGATATCTACCGAAGAGGCGAGAGAGCTTATATGTGCGGTAGAGGCTGGATTGGGTGACGCTGTCTTTAAGTTTTACAGTGGTGTAAGTTATAGACACTGTCTAATAGCGAAACATAGTGAAATGGGTACAGTTTATACTCCGCCACACGATATTTTAGATAAGGTTATTTCTAACTATCTTCCAGAGGGAATATATGGCGAGCAAATGCTAGCATTAATGGAGCGATCTACTAAGATATTAGAAAGTCACCCTATTAATTTGAAAAGAATGGCAAAGGGTGAAAATCCTGCTAATAGTATTTGGTTATGGGGTGAAGGTGTCAAACCGAATTTGCCACTTTACTATGACCTGTATAAAAAGTCGGCCGTAATGATATCAGCAGTTGATTTGCTAAAGGGCATTGCTATTGCTGGCGGTATGAAGGTGGTAGAAGTTCAAGGTGCAACAGGCACTATCGATACTAACTTCATAGGTAAAGCTAAGGCTTGCGTTCAGGCACTTAGAGACGGGAATGATTATGTTTATTTGCATATGGAAGCACCAGACGAGTGCGGACATCAAGGTGATTATGATGGCAAGGTGAAGTCGATAGAAATGATTGATGATATCGTTGCGGGTTATATATTAAAAGAGTTAAGTGGCGAAGATGTTAGGATTCTTGTAACTCCTGATCATCCAACACCACTAGCTACAAGAACTCATACGAGTGATAGTGTGCCGTTTATAATATACGACAGTACAGTAAGTCATGAGGGAGTTTTGAAATATTCAGAAAATGAGTGTGCTGGAACTGGCATCACTGTAGCTAGCGGAGTAGAGCTAGCAAGACTATTATTCAAAATAGGAGATTGATATGAAAGATTATAATTCTAATGATTTAGAGCAAGAAAATGAGGATATCAGCGTTATAGAGGCATTGCCTGTTGACGACAATACTGATAAAAGTGCGGAGAGTGAAGTTATCGCAAATGCTGATATGACTGAAGAGGAATTAGAAGACATGGCGATTGACGTTGTTGCGGATACTAATGTCGAGCAAGACTTGACTGATATTGACGATAGCGAGGTGGATATCAATAGCATTGAGATAAATGATGACACTATTATAAACGAAGAAGATATTATAGATGTGGAAAGCACTGATATCGAGGCGGAAGACGATTGTGTTAATTCTGTAGATGCTGATGACAGTGTCGTAGAAGAAGCAGGATTTGATAATGACTCTAATGGCGGTGGTGATATAGATCAAGACGAACTTCGTCACATGACCTCAGAAGAGTTTGATGCAGAGAATGAAGAGTCAGAGGGTGGTAAAAAAGGCAAAAAACCTCCTATGGACAAGAAAAAGAAAATAATCATCCTTGCTAGTATTGCAGCTGCGACTGTACTTGTGATAGTGTTGTCTATATTGATACCTATACTAGTAGTCAATGCACCAAAGCAGTTCATTAGTAAAGCGGAAGACTTCCAAAAAGAAGTAAAAGCTGGTAAAGATTACTACGTTATCCAAAAGGATATAGTGGTAGAGGGCGATATAAACCTAGTAATGAGTGTTGATATTAATGATAAGGCTATCACTGCAAGTGGTACTATAACTATTAACAATACAAAAGAAGACGCACTTATTATCGGTACACGCGACGGAAAAGAGTATATAAAGGGTGGACAAATCAACGCGAAGAAAGTCGTGTTTAATAGTATACCTAGTGCTAACATTTTAGCGAATATCACTGCTGATGAAGTAGTAATACAAGACTGTGCGGCGGTACAGATTAGTAACGGAGTGCTTGCTTCTACTAGCATGAGTATAAGTAATTCTACTGCTGTGATTGACTCAATAGCATACGGACAGAACGCGACAGGTTTAGTAGTGAATAACTCAAACCTTGCAATAAAAGGCGAAGCAGTCGCACCTATAAACGCTATCAATAGTAAAATAGATACTTTAGGGGCTGTAGGTAACGTTACTTTAGATCAAACAAGTGAGTTTAGATCTTCTAATATGATCTACGCGGACGCTACTAAAGATGGACTTGGAAGTATTGTAGGCGGAAAACTCGTTCTTATGAGAGATGGCAGTGGCTTTAAGCTGATTGAAGGAACTCTAGAAGTTTGGGTTATACGTGATAGTAATACTGTCGGTGAGATCAATATTGATTCTGAAGTAAACTATATCACATGGTTAGCTACTCCTGTTTCTGCGACAGTTAATATTATCGGTACTGATGTAGTAGTACATGTGCCTGCAGTGGCTAATGCTACTAGGATTAAGTTCCAGATAGATAGCATGGAAGAAGCAATAATAGTTGACGTGAATACTGATAATGAATATATTCTTACTTCTCACCTTGACGAAGTAGGAAAACATGATATCAAGATCACTATGATGTCAGCGGTAGAGGACAGTGAAGTAATATTAGATAGTGAGCCTCTATATTTGACTTATGAGCATACTATCACTCTAGAAAGAGTTTCTAATGCAAGAGTTGAGCTAATCAATAATGAGTATATCTTGAAGTTTAACGCTGTTAAGTTTGCTGATACTTATGAGATTACTTTTGATAATATAGTATATAATATATCTAGCACTGCTGCGGAGGGTGAGGAGATTTCTCATAACCTATCAGTACAAGATGGCGTTAAAGATAAACTAACAGTGGGTAATCACTTAGTTAAGATAATTGCAAGAAATGCTAGCAATGCTGCGATTATTAGTAGCGGGTCTGTTATAGCTGATTTCGCTCCTATCGTTGGCACAGTTGCACCAGTAACTGTTATTGCACAAGAAATCGTTAATAATCAATTAAATATCAGCTGGGAAGCTGCAGAAAATGCTGTTAGATATAAAATTTATATCCAGAAAGCAGACGGTACTATAGTTGCTCGTCATATCAATACTCCTGCTACTAGTTATACTCTAATTGTAGGAGAGGATGTGTTAGTAGGTGATAAAGTATTTGTTGTCGCTGTAGGAAAGGACGGTTACACTCAGTCTATTAGTAGTAATATTATAGACGTTGTACTTCCTGTTTGATAGTATAAACATAGTGGTATTTGCGTATAAATAATCGCTTTATAAAATAATAGAAGATATATACAAATATCTCTCACTATTATAGGGCGATTTGCATATTGTTAATATTAGTTGTTTTTGTGCTTAACGCGAGGTGAAAGTGATCACTTCTTGCGGTTTGCATAAGTGGTTTGATAATTATTTTGGGGAGGCTTCATGGGTAATTTTAAGACGGATATGGCTGCGGTAATGGATCGTGACCCCGCGTCAACTAGTAAAATTATGGTCATGTGTACTTATGGCGGTTACAAAGCTATAAGAAGACATAGGCGAGCGCACTGGTTGCATACTAAAGGTTTTAAAAATTTAGCTATATTTATAGCGGCAGGTACTAGGCGAAAGACTGGTGTTGATATTCACCCCGCGGCGGTTGTCGGCAAAGGTGTATTTATTGATCATGGTGTTGGCGTCGTTATAGGAGAAACTTGTGAGATAGGCAATAATTGTACTATTTATCAAGGCGTAACTCTTGGAGGTACGGGTAAAGATATCGGAAAGCGTCATCCTACCATAGAGTGCGATGTTATGATAAGCTCTGGTGCGAAAGTATTAGGACCTATCACTATTGGGCATAATAGTAAGATCGGTGCAGGTAGCGTCGTGCTGAAAGAAGTGCCTCCGCATAGTACCGTTGTAGGTATTCCCGGTAGAATTGTTAAGATGAGAAGCGAGAAGATCGTCGAGAATTTAGATCAGATGAACGTTCCCGATCCTATCATGCAGGAGTTGAAGAGATTATGTCTAAGGATAAAAGATCTTGAAGACAAAGTAGGTATCGACTCTAACTGCGAGTATTCTATTGTAGATAAAGATGTTATAGAGGAAGTTAATTTTGACCAAATTATAGCAGATAGAGAAAAAAAACAGTTGGATATTTAAGGGCTTTCCTTAGCTGACGACTGCAAGTATTATGACTTGAATAATGGAGATATGGTAAATGTTAAAAGTATACAATACACTTAGTAGAAAAAAAGAGCAATTTAAAGAAATTAGTGACGGTGAAGTAAGTATGTATAGCTGTGGACCTACAGTCTACAACTACGCTCATATCGGCAATCTTAGGACGTATGTTTTTATGGATTTGCTAAGAAGAGTACTAGCTTACGACGGGTATAAAATCAATGGTGTTATGAATATCACTGATGTAGGTCACTTGACTAATGACGCTGATGATGGCGAAGATAAGATGGATAAGACAGCAAAAGCTACAGGTAAGACCCCTCGCGAGATAGCGGAGTATTACACTGATGTCTTTATGTCCGATCTAGCTAAGATAAATATCGCTACGCCTGAGATAGTTGCAAAGGCTACTGAGCATATTGATGATATGATAAACTATGTAGTTAGATTAGTAGAAGAAGGCTACGCTTATGAGATAAGTGATGGTATTTATTTTGATATATCTAAATTCCCTAAGTACGGACAGCTTTCAAGACTAAATCTTGACGAGCAAATCGCTGGTGCTAGAGTAGTAGTAAATACTGAAAAACGCAATCCGCAAGACTTCGCAGTATGGAAAAAGGCTGATCCTAGTCATATCCAACAGTGGGAAAGTCCATGGGGCATGGGATATCCAGGCTGGCACATTGAGTGTTCAGCAATGAGCCAAAAGTATTTGGGCGATCAGTTCGATATCCATACTGGCGGTGTGGATCATATACCAGTACATCATGAAAATGAGCTTGCACAAAACGAGGCATTGACTAAAGGAAAGTGTGTTGATTATTGGATGCATGGAGAGTTCATGCTTGTAGATAATGGCAAGATGAGTAAGAGCTTAGGCAATACTTATACTATCTCTCAACTAGAGGGAATGGGTTATAGCCCGTTAGTATTCAGATATTTTTGCTTAAACGCACACTATCGCAAAAAGTTGAATTTTACTTTTGAGGGTCTTGACGCTGCGAAAGTATCTTACGAGCGTTTATGTGCATTAATATCAGCCCAATCAAGAGGACTTGCACTAGTTTCTCGTGAAACATTAGCAAGCTATAAGACTGAGTTCGATAATGCTGTTAAAGATGATGTTAATATCCCTATGGCGCTTGGCGTGCTATGGAAGATGGTGAAAGAACCACTATGCTCAGATGTATATCGTTTAGCTCTTGAGATGGATAAGATATTCGGCTTGTCGCTTGATAATGTCGAAGAGTACTTAGATAGTATCAGAGAGGAAGTTCCTCAAAATATAGCGTCACTTGCAGATGCAAGGATACAAGCTAAGGCGGAGAAAAACTGGGCAGAGGCTGACCGCATTCGTGGTGAGATAGTAGCTTTAGGTTATAACGTTTTGGATAAAAAAGACGGTTACGATATAAAGAAAATATAATAGTACAAATAGCGGATAGTGTTTTACTGTCCGCTATTATTATGCTTAAAGTATGCGAGTGTCATATGGATTGATACGGGATATCAGTTTGATATTTTTTGCAAGGAATATAGTAGATCATTATTAATATGCAGTATCGCATAGGTGAATAGTGCTGCTAAAGCGTGGGCGTGTTCATTTAATTCGGCAGATGATGATAAGGATACAAAACGCAAAACTTAAATGGTGCATGTGGAAAGATCAAGTTAGTTGACACCGAAAGTCCGTAGTAAAGTATCAAATAATATAATCGCTTGTCGTATACATAATAACTTAGTTCATGTCATATATTATTACATGTCGGAGGTGTGATATGATGGAGTTTGATATGATAGCTGATGAAGATGCTATTGCTAATATGTCTAAAGAATATGAGAAGGTGCTTAGAAGGACTGATTTGATGAAAGGTGTCGAGGATGTTAGTAGTAATCCGAATAAAAATACTATGCGAAGCCCTCGATGTTATGGGTTGAAGTGTGGAAATAGCGATATCCAAGAACGCGAGCTATTCGGGAAAATATATTATTTAGAAATGGATATGATAGCACAGTTAAAACGTTTGCATATGATCTCTCCGCTTGATGTGAGAGAGGAGATTTCAAGCGTAATTAAGATAAAGAAAAGAAGTAGTAGAATGTTGCTGAAGTGTTATTATAATTCTGATGATGACATGATAAAGTATACTCCTACGTTGTCACATGATAGGAATTATTGTGTACTACTTAGGCATATTATATCTAATCAAGAAAAATTATTAGTACTGCTGACTTATAGTCGAAGACATTGCGTTTACATAAAGCGAGTTATAAGCAATGAGCTGACAGCAGGGTACTTGCTTAATAGTATGGCTATTTATTGTAGGAGATAATGCGTATCAATAAGTAAAAATAATTGTAATACGAGTGGACTAAGTTCGCTCGTATTTTTATATGCGTAGGGCGGATACTTGGCATTATTTAATTATATTAGCTATAGTCATTGACTTGTCTATAAAATATTGATATAATATGAGTGTATAATGTATTAATATATAATATTATATTAATAGTAATAATAATATATAAAAGCGAGGATATAGTGCAATGATGAATACACCTATGAAGAACTTTATTGACGTAGCGATGGGCAGAGAAAAGGCTGATTTAGTAATAAAGGGCGGTAATGTTATAAATGTATATACTGGAGAAATAGAAGTAGCGGATATCGCTATAGTTGATGGATATATTGCTGGTGTTGGCGATTATGACGGTGATGTCGTAGTCGATGCTTGTGGTAAATATATTTCACCAGGATTTATAGATGGGCATTGTCATGTGGAAAGCACTATGTTGTCACCAGTTAATTTTGCTATGGAAGTAATGCCTTGCGGTACTACTACTTGTATATGTGATCCGCATGAGATCGCTAATGTTTGTGGTGTCGCTGGCGTGAATTACATGGTTGAAGAGAGCGAAAAAGCCCCACTTGATGCGATCTATATGGCTCCAAGCTGTGTGCCTGCTACTCCTTATGAGAATAATGGTGCTACGATAGATAGTGCTGATATAGCAAATATGCTCGATGATAATTGCTACGGTGTGGGTGAGTTTATGAATGCACCAGGAGTAGTGTATTGTGATCCTGAAGTATTAGAAAAGCTACGAGTTGCAAAAGAGCGTGGCGTTGTTATAGATGGACATTATCCACTTGCTGACAGCAAGGCTTTAAATGCGTATATTGGTGCGGGTATAACTACTGATCACGAGTGTTTGGATATAGTGGACGCTATGAATAAGATAAGACGTGGTATGTATGTGCTGATGAGAGAAGGTAGCGCGACTAGGAATGTAAGAGATCTAATAAGGCTTGTTACTCCTAGAACTATAAGAAGACTTGTGTTCTGTACTGATGATAAGCAAGTGCATGACCTTAAGAGTATAGGTCATATTGATAATAATATAAAGATAGCAGTATCATTAGGCGTATCGACTATAGACGCTATTACTATCGCAACGCTTAATGCGGCAGAGTGTTATAAGCTGGAAGATCGAGGAGTAATCGCTCCAGGCAAAATAGCCGATTTGGTAATTATTGATGATCTTGCTGACTTTAATATACTTGAAGTGTATAAAAAAGGCGTGCTTGTCGCAAAAGATAAAAAAGCATTGTTTGGCGGAAAGGCTGAGCCTACAAGTGCGGTGATGAGTTCTGTGCATTGTGATGTCATGAAAGCTAGCGACATGGAGTTAAAACTTAGCAGTGATACAATAAGAATAATAGGCTTAGAGCCACATAACGTAAGTACAAAATCATTAGTAAGGACAGTAAATGTTGAAAATGGCAAGTACGTACATGTAGACGGCGACGGGTTTAGTAAAATATGCGTTGTGGAAAGGCATAAAAATACTGGCAATATAGGCATAGCACTTTTGGAAGGTTATGACATAAAAGGCGGAGCTGTTGCTCTTTCTGTCGCGCACGATAGTCATAATATCATAGCATGTGGCGATAACGATGAAGATATCGCTATTGCGATAAATGAAATCAGACGCGTTGGCGGAGGAATGACTGCAGTTAAAAATGGCAAGATTTATGACACACTAGAGTTGCCTATTGCAGGTCTTATGAGTGATCGCGATAGTAGTTATATAGGCGAGTATACTACAAAACTTAATAAGTTTGCTTATGATGAGCTACATGTAAATACTGACGCTGAGGCGTTTATGACACTTTCGTTCTTGTCTTTAGTTGTTATACCTGAACTTAAAATAAGTGATAGAGGTTTGTTCGATTATAGTTCATTTGCATTTGTGCCAGTAGAAGTATCATGATAAATCGACAGTATTAATTAGCAGTAAAATAAAATTATTCCATAATCAAGTAATATGTGAGGATATGAGGTAAACAAGATGTATGATATACAACACGTTAAAAAAATAGACTGGACAATGATAGACATAGATGTATTGGGCGGTGATCTAGCTGAAGAGCTAATCACCTCTATTAACAAGTCTATGCGTTATATGATGGGCGGTTTTTGGAAAAGCAGAGCGTTCGAAAAAGAAGTCAAGGCAGAGTATCTTACCTTAAAAGGTTCATTTGACAAGGTCATCAGACCAAGTATTTATGTGAGTAAGGTAATAATGCTAGCGTTAAAGTTTAAAATCTACGATGATAGAGCATCGGGACATGCAGAGTTTGAGGTGCGTGACAGGTGCGTTAAATTGTTGCGATCATGCGTGTATCATCACGTGTCGAACAAGCAAAATGGTTGGGGCGGAGAAGAGTCTACTATTGGGCATGTGTATGAGCTTGCTTCTACAGCATGGCTTGCGTGGGATAGTTTGAATTGCAGAGATCAACAATTGGTTGTAAATATGGTTGAGCACGAGGCGGATATGTTAAACAGTGCCTCTCCGAGATATGATTTTAATAGCGAAGGAAGGCTTTTAGATAGTTCAGTGTCTAGTATTTTCTACAACTATGATGTTGCTAGCTTGCTTAGACTAGCAAGCTCAATGCTACCTTTCCATGAAAGACAAAAGACATGGAAAAACAATATGGAGGTATTTTATAAAAATCTATTTAAAATGCAATGTGATGATAGCAATGACGTGTTTAATGTGGATAAAGAAGGAAATATATTAAGCTACAGTAGTAGAAGTCCTTATGCGATAAGTAAAATAGCTACGGCTAATAAAGCAATTGCATTGTCATGGATTATAGGCGAGAGCGTGCCTGAGGGTATTTGCGATAATTTCGAAACAATATACAAAGCATTTTATAAGACTGAAAGTAATGAGCTAAGTGCTATAGAAGGTGATTTTGTAAGTTTTGATAAAAAATCACGCCCGCTAGCTGAAGTATGTTATCCTGACGGTTATTTAGGTGGAAAAGCTACCGATTGTGCTATGTATAGTATGGATATGATGGCATATTGCTTGGGTTATGACTCTGTGGTTACTCCAAGCAGTCGAGAGTGGGCAAAAGTAAGAATGAGACAAATCCATCACGATCAGAAAAATGGAAAATCAAAGTACTGTATGATGGCACCACAGATCACTAGATCGGCACATGGCGAATGCGCATGCAGTAACCTTATAGATACTTACCTTTCTTTATTTATATATATCGCAACTAAGAAAGTTAACGAAGCTACTAAAGCGGATAAATACAAGAACGATAAGGCGAGAAAAAGAAAGAAATAATTATAAATAGCGATAAGATTGATACTTTAAGGTATTTATTGAATAGTATTCAAAAATTAAATATTGATTTAATTAATAGAGATAGATGTTTATGCTATCTCTATTTTTCTATCTTAATCGTAAAATATCAATACTATATCCTCTTATATTGAGTTGAAATATATACAAATGCAGCTAAATACGACTAGTTTAGTGGAAAATCGTTATTTATTGAATAATATTCAATAAATAATCATTAAAAGTATTGTGTTATTTGAAAAAAAGTATTATAATGTTATAAATAGAAATATATAATCATTCAAAAATTAAAAATTCATAGAGTATAGGAGAAAACATGGAAAGATTTTTTATTATAAAAGGTGAATCATGTGTTGATGAATCGTTAGTTACAAAAGTTAAAGATGGAGAATATTTATTGGATAATGGTAATACTATAGTTGTTAGCCATGAATTTGACAGTACGCTTATTTGGTATTATGGCGAGTATGATGATTATCTTTGCGAGAATACTTTTCGAAAAATAGGTTTTGATATTTCAATTTTCTTAGAAGTTTAGATAAATTTTCCGCCCCAAATATGACTTGGCAATATGATTACAATATGTTATGTCTTGCTTTAAGCGTGGCTTTGCGTTTGTTCAGGCTTGTTTATGTATATTCATTACATTTTATATTGTCTATTGCATATCGTTTTGGTTGCTTTAATAATGCAATTATGCTATAATAATAGCGTATTTTAGTTATAGTGAGGTGTTTAATGGTTCAAGTTACTGATTTGTGTTTACAATTCGCGTCGAGAAAACTTTTCGACGAAGTTAATATTAAGTTCAATAATGGCAATTGCTACGGTGTTATAGGTGCTAATGGTGCTGGTAAGTCTACTTTTTTAAAGGTGCTTTCTGGCGAGATAGAGCCTACTCGTGGTAATGTTTCTATAGGTAAAGGCGAGAGAATGTCTGTCCTTGCCCAGAATCAAAATGCTAGTGATGATCTTACTGTGCTTCAAGCCGTGCTTAAAGGACATGTTCGTCTTTATGAGATCATGGTAGAAAAAGAGGCTTTGTATAGCAAAGAAGATTTCACGGAAGAAGACGGTATTCGTTCTGCTGATCTTGAGGCTGAGTTTGCTGAGCTTAATGGTTGGGAGTCTGAGGCGGAGGCGGAAATGCTTCTTAATGATCTTAAAGTAGATAATACTCTTAATGATACTTTGATGGGTGAGCTTGATGCTAAAACTAAGGTTAAAGTTCTTCTTGCACAGGCACTATTTGGTAATCCTGACATCCTTGTACTTGATGAGCCTACAAATAACCTTGACGCTAAAACAGTTAGATGGTTAGAGAATTACTTGATGGATTTTGAGAATACTATCATTATCGTTTCTCATAACCGTCACTTCTTGAATAAAGTTTGTACACATATTTGTGACGTTGACTTCGGTCATATCCATATCTTTATGGGTAACTATGACTTCTGGTACGAGACTTCTCAGCTACTTGCTAGGCAAGCGCGCGATCAGAACAAAAAGTCAGAAGCTAGAGCTAAGGAGTTACAAGACTTCATATCTAGGTTCTCTGCTAATGCGTCTAAGTCAAAACAAGCAACAAGCCGTAAAAAAGAGCTAGCTGGTCTTACTCTTAATGATATCAAACCTTCTATGCGTAAGTATCCATTCGTGGACTTTAAGGTAGAGCGTGAAGTTGGTCGCGAAATATTGATAGTAGAAAATCTTACTAAGAAAGGTTACTTCGAGAATGTTAGCTTTATGGTTAAGCATGATGAGAAGATCGCTTTCCTTGCTGATAAGTCTACTAGTATATCAATGCTTTTCGAAGTAATCAATGGTACAACAGAGGCTGATGGCGGAAGTGTTACATGGGGTAAAACTGTTACTTCTACTTACCTTCCAGAAAATAATGATCAATTCTTTAATGGTTGCGACCTTAATCTTGTACAATGGTTAAGTCAATATTCACCTAATGAGCAGTATGAAGAGTTTATACGTGGCTGGTTGGGAAGAATGCTTTTCTCTGGTGAAGAAGTTAAAAAGTCAGCAAAAGTATTATCAGGTGGAGAGAAAGTTAGATGTATGCTTGCTAGAACAATGCTTGCGGGTGGTAACTTCTTAACTCTTGATGAGCCTACAAACCACTTGGATCTTGAGGCTATCACTGCTCTTAATAAGGGTATGATCAACTTTAAAGGCAATATGTTGTTTGCAACTCACGATCAAGAGATAATGGGTACAGTTGCAAATCGTATTATCGAGCTTAAAGATGGCAAGAAAGTATTTGACAAAGAGATGTCTTATGATGATTATATCGATCTAGATTAGTCTTATATGTATATTTGCTATATATATAGATAATAATGATTATAATATATATATATCTTTATCTATAACTTTTAACATAACACAATATTTGTATTTTTGCACCGTTTTACATATTACCGAATAAGGTAATAAGTAAGGCGGTGTTTTTTATGACAAAGACAGATAGAGATATATTAAACGATATAGCAGGTAATGACAAGAGTAAATTAAGTCATGTTCCTAAAAAAATAAGAAATAGCAATGTGATAGAGCAAGTTCATATAGTCATGGCAACCGATATTAATGGTGTAGGTAGACTTTTTGGCGGTAGACTTATGGAGTGGATAGATATATTATCGGCTGTTGTTGCGAGAGATTACACTCACTTAGATGTAACAACCGTTAAAGTAGAGGAGTTAGTGTTCGAAGAGCCTGCATATATAAATGATACTATTATCATGCGTGGTAGAGTTGTTAGTCAGGGTATGACTAGTGTTACGGTAGAAATCATCACTTATGCAAGAAAACTTACAGGAGAAGAATTCCCTATAAATACAGCACTACTCAAAATGGTCGCTATAGACAGCCTAGGTCATGCAATAAATATACCATAAACAAAAATAATGTAAAAAATTACAGTCCAATTTTATATAAAATGCAAAAAAAACCTTGTTTTAGCCTAAACTAGTCTAAAAACCTATTAAAAACGCTTTACTTCTTTAGTGTAATGAAGTATAATACAAATATAACAAACATAGATTAGCAGTACAGCAATAAGTTAAGAGACCTTAGAAGGTTGATAACAATTAGCTAGTAGCTAACTAACAAGGAGAGAAAAAATGAAAAAAAGAATTTTAGGAATTATAGCCGTTATGGCTGTTGCAGCAATATCAGTAGTTACATTAGTAGGTTGTAGTCCATATGTCGGACTTACTACTCAAGCAATGGCATTGCAAGAGGTATACACTGGAAGATCAGACGTTGCTGTTATTGACTCTATCATGGGAAATTACACTATAGTAAATAATGAAAGCTACAAAGATTCACTTTCTATCATAGAGGGTATTGAAATGCCAGGTGAAGAGTATGGTATTGCTTTTAATAAAAACAGTGTTCTTGAGAAAAAAGTAAATTTTGCATTATCAGAGTTAGGTATGAACGGCAAGATTACTGAAATAGCAACTAAATACGGTTTGCAAAATGAGACTATTCCAGTAGTAGTTGACGAAGTACCAACATTCACTGCCGAAGAGCTTGCTGAATGGGATTCATATGTTACTGATGGCGTAGTAGTAGGTGTAACTTTCTTTGCTCCAATAGCTTTCAAAGACACCGAGGGTCAACTTATCGGATATGATATAGATCTTGCAAAGGCTGTATTTGCTCAAATGGGCGTAGAAGTAAAGTTTCAAGAGATCACATGGGCTCAGAAAATTACTGAAATAAAGAGTGGTAAAATCGACGTTATCTGGAATGGTATGACTGTTACTGAAGAGATTAAAGAAGCATTATCTGTTTCTAAACCTTACCTTAAAAACACTCAAATGGCAATAGTTAAAAAAGAAAACCTTGCAACATTCTCTACTACTGAATCTTGGAAAGAGGCTACTGTAGCTTGTGAAAAAGGATCTGCTGGTGAGCGTTTTGTAGAAACATTATTTAACTAATATACAAAAGTAAAAAACTAATATACTTATAGTACCGCTTTGCATAACATATGTGTAAGCGGTGTCTATATTTTAAGTAATCGTAAGTATAAACATGCTGTGATTATAAAAAAAGGAATAATAATGAATATTTTAGCATTAGTTGAAAAACTATCTTTTCTCGAGATAATAGGACGACTTGGAGAGGGTTTTTTAAGTACATTAGCAATATTTGGTTTAACACTAGTCTTGGCATTACCGCTAGGGCTACTTGTTGCGTTTGGTTCGATGTCGAGATTTAAACCGATCAAATGGCTTAGCCGAACACTAGTATGGATAATAAGAGGAACTCCGCTTATTTTGCAAATAATTGTAATCTTTTATGGACCTGGTCTTATTGGTTGGGATACTTCTTTCCTATCAAGGTTCGGTGCGGTTATATTAGCTTTTACTATTAATTATGCTGCATACTTTTCAGAAATATATCGTGGTGGAATTGAGTCAATGCCAAAAGGACAGTACGAGGCTGCATACTTGCTAGGAATGACTAAGTATCAGGCTTTTACTAAAGTTATTATCCCACAAGTATACAAGAGAATTTTGCCTCCTATGGGAAATGAAATTATCACACTTGTAAAAGATACTTCGCTTGCTAGAGTTATTGCTGTTGGCGAAATTATCATGGTAGCGGAAGAGATGTCAAATGTTTACGCGCTAGTTTGGCCGTTATTATTTACAGGTTTCTTTTATCTAGCATTTAATGGAATGCTTACATTATTGTTCTCTTATTTAGAGAAACGTAATAGTAGATGGGCTTAAGGAGATATGAGTATGAAAGTATTAGAAGTAAAAGGTGTTAATAAGTATTTTGGCTCTAATCACGTGCTAAAAGATGTATCTTTCTCTATGGAAAAAGGTGAAGTTTTGGCAATCATAGGCTCATCTGGTGGTGGTAAAACTACGCTACTTCGTAGCCTGACATTCTTAGAGCGAATACAAAAAGGTACTATCGAGATAGGTGGTGAAAGCATAATCACGGATATCGAGAAAGAAAAAAAACCTAGTAAATATATTTGGAAAGAAATAGAAAGTAAAAAAAGTAAAAACAATAAAGATGATAACGCTGTTGAACTTGAAGTGGATTTATCTTCAACCAATAAGAAAACCTGTGCAATTTGTAACAAATTAAACAGTATAAAGAATCACAAATTCAAAAAATTAGTCAAAATTGAGGATAAAGAACCCACTACCGTCACTCTAAGCTCATATCCAAAGGATAAAGAACTAAGAGAAAAACGTCTGAAAATGGGTCTTGTTTTTCAAGAATTTAACCTATTTCCTCACAAAACTGTTGTTCAAAACTTAATGATGGCACCAATGCTAGTTAAAAAATCGATGAGCGATGACAGCGGTATAAATGTTGTTAAAGTTGCGATTACAGAAGAGCAAGCACGTGAAAAGGCGTTAGAAGTATTAGAACAGGTGGGGCTTAGTGATAAAGCTGATGCATATCCTTGCGAAATTTCGGGAGGACAAAAGCAACGTGTTGCGATAGCTCGCGCGCTATGTATGAACCCTGAAATATTATGTTTCGATGAGCCAACCTCAGCACTTGACCCAGAGCTTACTGGTGAAGTGCTTAAAGTTATAAGTAGCCTAAAAGATACAGGAGTTACTATGCTAATAGTTACTCACGAGATAATGTTCGCAAGAGAGATCGCAGATACTGTTATATTCCTTGACGGTGGACGCATTCTTGAGATGGGTGATGCAAAGACTGTTATCGACAATCCAACAGAAGAACGTACTAAAGAATTTATGAATAAAATCTTGAAAGGTTAACAATAAAAGGAGTAATTTTATATGCACCATACTAGTGAAGATATGCTAAATGAGTTATATACAGCACTTGCAAATGTCAAGGATAGCTCGGACATGAAGTTTATATTAGAAGATTTATGTACTTATAAAGAAGTAGAGCAAATGGCTCAAAGAATTAAAGCTGCTGACTTATTAATGCAAGGCAAGACTTATGCGGAAGTAATTACTGCTACTAGCATTTCGTCGGCAACGTTAAGCAGAGTGTCTAAGTGCGTGCAAAAAGGTCATGGTGGATACAAAAAATTACTAATTAAGCAGTAATTATATTTCATTTAAAGTAATATAACTATTTGTTTGTGCTGATATAATTAATATATCTAGTAAAGTTAATATAAAATATATAATAATACTTGTATGTCAATAAATTTTGTGATATACTTATTATTGAAATATGAAAAGCAAAGGAGAATTTCTATGTATAAGACTGGAGATAAAATAGCTGAAAGCTTGAGAGGCAAAGTAATAATGGACGTAACAAACGTCGAGCAAGCATTAATTGCAGAGGCTGCTGGTGCAGGTGCTGTAATGGCATTAGAGAGAGTTCCTGCTGATATCCGTGCTGAGGGCGGAGTTAGCCGTATGAGTGATCCAAAGATGATCAGAGAAATACAAAACGCTGTTAAAATACCAGTAATGGCAAAATGTAGAATTGGTCATATCGTAGAGGCTAGACTTTTAGAGTCAATGGGTATTGATTTTATCGATGAAAGCGAAGTATTATCTCCTGCAGATGAGACATACCACGTTAACAAAATGGGTTTCAAATCACCATTCGTTTGTGGTGCTAGAGATTTAGGTGAGGCTCTTCGTCGTATTCAAGAAGGTGCAAGCATGATCCGTACAAAGGGTGAGGCTGGTACTGGCGATGTTGTACAAGCAGTTAGACATATGCGTATGATACAGTCACAAATGCGTAAGATTCAGAGCATGTCTACTGATGAGTTATACGAAGAGGCTAAGCAACTTCAAGTTCCTTATGACTTAGTTCAATACGTTAAAGAGAATGGCGAACTTCCAGTTCCTAACTTCTCTGCAGGCGGAGTTGCTACTCCTGCTGATGCAGTATTGATGTTAGAGCTAGGCGCACAAGGTGTTTTCGTTGGTAGTGGTATATTCAAGTCTGGTAACCCTGCTAAGCGAGCTGACGCTATTGTTAGATCTGTTGAAAATCGCAATGACTATGATCTAATCGCTAGACTTTCTGAAGATCTTGGTGAGCCAATTGTTGGTATCAACTGTGATGAGATAAAGATAAAGATGGAGTTAAGAGGCAAATAAGCCCCTATAAATCATAATATAAAATCCCCGCCGATACATTATTTGTATTGGCGGGGATTGTTTTTTATCATGATAGATTATTTTGTTTTAAATATCCTTGCATTGAATTTCTTAATAATGTTGCAAGATAAACTTTTTGATAATACAAGTAGCATTGATAGACTTAAATTATTCAAAACGCAAGTTTTTTTATAGCTAGTATATATGTCGGACATACGTCTATGGTCGCTGACCTAAAAAAAATAGCATTGATAGAATTAGACTATACAAAAAGCTAGTTTCTTTATAGCTAGTAAATATATGTCATACATAAGCCTAAGGTCACTGACCTTGCAGCGTTCATTGCGTTGATGAATTGTAGATTCTTGACCAGGAAATATAGGACCGAACGCAACAGCTACTGGCAAAGCACGTGCATAAGTTCCACCGCCTATAGTAATAGGCTCTAGCAAATCGCCTGTTACTTCCGCGTATGCGTCTATAAGGCTTTTGCATAAAGGGTGGTCGGGTGCGATGTATAATGGATCGTGGAAAAACCCTTTTTCTACATGATATCCGTCAAACGTTACCAGGAGCTTCTCATATACTTCGTCGCGAGTAATGCAAAGAGGGTGTCTAATATCGAGGCTGAAAGTTATGCTGTCTGTATCCGATTTAATAGTGCCGACATTTATAGTAAGGTGTCCGCTTATTTCGTCTTCGCATGCGATGTTATATCCAGAACCATCAGTATTAGTTACGATATTATTCATGGTAGTAGCCCAACTAGTATCTACAATAGATAATGCTTTTAAGAGTTTCCATAACGCATTAGTTCCATGCTCGGGAGTACTACCGTGTGCGGATACGCCCGTAGAACTAACTACATTTTCAGCAATTTCTATATCACAAGCGTTTGCGCTAAGAGCAGATAATATATCATTATCTGATATCTCAGCACGTACATTATCCATAACCATGTTAGGTCTATCGCCGCCAGTAATGCTAGTAATATAGCTAGGTTTATGACAAGTAACATCAAAGTAAGACACGGCTTTTTCACAATTGATCACAGGAAAATCTCCATCGGGAGTGAATGCAATGGTAGGAAGTTCTTCATTCTCGACGTATTTGTCAATACACTGCCAGCCAGATTCCTCGTCAGTTCCGAAGATCAAGCGTATTCTTTTGTTTGGCACAAGTCCACTTTCTACAAGCTCTTTTACTGCGAAAAGTGTAGCTATGATAGGCCCTTTGTCATCTAGAATACCGCGACCGTACAAAACACCATCTATTATGTCACCACCAAGTGCAGGTACTGACCAGTCCGCACCGATCGGCACGGTGTCAAGATGACCCAGTATTCCTAGCATTTCCACCCCTTCACCGATTTCAGCATATCCGTAATAACCATCGCCATTAAAGACGGAAAAGCCAAGGCTTTTAGCTAGGTCAAGAGTGAAGAGCAATACATCATTTACGCCCTTTCCGAAAGGCATGCCTTCTAGCGGCTCTGCCTCAACACTGTTTATGCGTATTGCACTTTGAGTGGCTGTTATAAATTTATCAAAATAATCCATAATATATCTCCTAATTGCATGTGACAACGTTGTTTAATTAGTCAAGATTTTGTTGCATGCTTATGATAGTAATTGAAATGTTTTATTTGCAAAAAAGTAGTGATCAGATCAAAACTCTTTATATATATATAATATATCCTATTATATATAATATTATATACTATTTTTGCAAAAAAAAGAATAAAATAACGAGATTTTTATGGAAATTTTATTAAGGTTATGTTATAATAAGCTAATAGGGTATTTTCAATCTGATTTGATAGTGGATTGCTTTTACAAAAGAGGTGGATAGTGGCTGTTCATGACGGACATAGAGAAAGAATGAGAGAACGTATAACGGATTTTGGCATTGAAAGTCTTCGCGACCATGAAGTGCTAGAGTTTTTGCTGTTTGCCTATGTACCTAGACGTAATACTAATGAGCTAGCGCATGATCTGCTTCAGGCGTTCGGGAGTCTTGCGAGTGTGTTCGATGCGTCGGTAGAGAGGCTTGAAAAAGTCAAAGGCATGAGCCACAATGCAGCAGTTTATTTCAGTTCTATGGGTGATATCTCAAGAAGGTATTTGTCTCAGGATAGAAATGCTAGTATTTATATTGGCAATGCAAAAGGCTGTGTGGATTATTTGAGTCCTATACTTGCGACTAAAACAAGAGAAGAAGTACACTTACTAATAGCGGATAGCCTTGGTATGATGACTAAACATATTGTTTTAGATAAAGGCATCGTTAACGAATCGCATTGTAATGTGAGAGCTATCGCAGATATTGCATTAAACCATGAGGCAGTGTCGGTAGTTCTTGCACATAACCATCCATCAGGAAAAGCTAATCCGTCCTTGGCTGATATCGATATGACGAAGAGAGTATATGTCGTTTTAAATGGAGTAGGCGTCAGACTGACAGAGCATGTCATTATCTCTAGGAATTCTTATTACTCATTTTTTGAAGAGGGAGTTCTTGATAAGCTGAATAATAGCGTTGTTAGCATTGTAGGCGGTAGAATAAAAGATGTGGATTATTAAGCATCGTAAAATATCATAAATTATATGACGGAAGTCATTATTGGTAACCAGACCAAAGGGAGTTAAAATGAACATAAGAACAAGATTTGCACCAAGCCCTACAGGGTTCATGCATGTTGGCAATCTAAGAACATGCTTGTACGGATATTTATTTGCAAAAAAGAATAACGGCACTTTTGTGCTTAGGATAGAAGACACTGATCAAGAGCGTTATGTCGAAGGTGCAGTAGAGATCATATACAGCACGCTTGCAAAAGCTGGTATTGTTCATGACGAAGGCCCTGATAAAGACGGTGGTTATGGTCCATATGTTCAGAGCGAAAGAAAAGGAATGTACCTTGACTATGCAAAAGAGCTAGTGTCTAAAGGCGGAGCGTACTATTGTTTTTGTGATAAAGATAGACTTGATACGTTGTCTAATGATAGCGGTATTAAAAAATACGATAAGCACTGTTTAAAGCTAACTCTTGCGGAGGTAGAAGAAAAACTTAACTCGGGAATTGCGTATGTGATCAGACAAAACATACCGACTATAGAGGCCGGTGTTTCTAGCTACGAAGATATGGTTTTCGGTACTATTAGTGTGCCTTACAACGATATGGAAGACGGAGTTCTTATCAAGAGCGACGGTATGCCTACTTATAACTTTGCAAACGTAGTAGATGATCACCTAATGAATATAACTCATGTCATAAGAGGTATGGAGTATTTATCTAGTACTCCTAAGTATAATCTTATGTACGACAGTTTCGGATGGGATAAACCATTATACATGCACCTACCTCAAATAATGAAAGACGCAACGCACAAGCTAAGTAAGAGATACGGTGATGCGAACTTCGAGGATTTTCTGGCAAAAGGGTATTTAGTGCCTGCTATTATAAATTACATTGCACTTCTTGGTTGGTCGCCTAACGGTAATCAAGAGAAGATGTATATGGACGAGCTTATAGAGGCTTTTGATGTGAAAGGTGTAAGCAAGAGCGGTAGTATATTCGACGAGGCGAAAATGCGTTGGTTGAATAGTGAATATATCAAACTTATGACACCAGAACAGTTTGTAGAGGTCGCTACTCCGTACTTCGAGATGAGCAAGATATCAGGCAAGTATGATTATGTCATGCTAGCGAAACTATTAATACCGAGAGTAGAGATATTAAGCGATATTGCAAGCAAAGTAGATTTCTTAGAGGAATTTGATGGCTATGATATGGCGTTATATGTGAATAAGAAGAATAAAATGACAGGTGCTATCGCACTGGAAATCCTTGAGTCAATGCTACCATTATTAGAAGAAGACAATGCGTGGAGCAATGATAGCTTGCAGGTAATAGTTAATGACTTTATCGAGACAGGTGCGTATAAGAAAGGTCAAATATTCTTAGCACTTAGAGTAGCTGTCACTGGTAGCGGAATGACTCCTGGCGGTGCAACCGAGATGGCTGAGCTATTAGGTAAGACCGAGAGTATTCGTAGGATCGAGGAAAGTATTAATAGGCTAAGGGGATAATATGATAGAATTTTTACCACATAATGAAGGTGTGATGAGTATGGAAGACGTGATGGCACTTAATCCGTTAGTACTCGCTTTTGTAGGCGATTCAGTACAACAATTAATGGTGCGAGTAAAGCTAGCGTCGACTACCACTCTTAGGGCGGGCGAGTTGCACAAGTTAGCTACTGCTCTTATAAAAGCACCAGCGCAAGCGGTGTTTATGGATAGGATCATGCCTCACTTAACAGAGGAAGAGCATGATGTGTATCGTAGGACGAGAAATACTAAAATGAATACTATCGCCAAGCATGCAAGCATTGCTGAGTACAAAAAAGCAAGTGGGTACGAGGCGGTAATAGGTTACTTGTATTTGCTAGGAAGACACGAAAGATTAAAAGAGCTTATCGCTATCGGTGCGATGCAAGCTAAGGAGGATACATGTCAAGAGTAAAACCAAGCGTAGAGCTATTAGCATATACGCCACACCCAGAGCAAACTGTTGCCGTGGCAGCAAAGTTATGTTACAGTGACAGCACTATCAGCCAGTTAGCTGAAGGCATTGCGGATAGAGATATCAGCAAGTTCATCGCGAAATTAGTTGAGTTAGGACATCTATCTCCTATCGAGCATGCGAGCTTTACTTTCGGTGTAGAAGGCGTCAGCAGAAGTCTTCTTGCTCAGATTACAAGACATAGAATTGCTAGCTTTAGCGTAAAGTCTCAAAGGTATGTATCAGCTAATAAAGGCGAAGTGTTTAATTATATTATTCCTCCTGCAATAGAGGAGCTTGGTGCTGACAGCGTAGCTAAGTTCGAGAGCCAAATGGCTACAATGCAAGAGTGGTATAATGAGTGGCAAAGTGAGTTAGGCGGAGCGTCTGAAAAGTCAAATGAAGACGCAAGATTTGTACTACCTAACGCATCGGAAACTAAGATGGTTATCACTATGAATGCACGCGAGCTTATGCACTATTTTGAGCTAAGATGTTGCAACCGAGCACAGTGGGAGATAAGAGCAATATCTTGGGAAATGTTAAGACTAGTTAGAGAGGTAGCCCCTACTTTATTTGCTAATTGTGGACCTGCATGTATTGCTGGGAAATGTAGCGAAGGTAAGATGAGTTGCAAGAAAATGTCAGAGATAAAAGAAAGACATGAAAACATGATGACTGAGGAGAGTATGTTATGATTATTATAGGAAAAAATCCAGTAAAAGAAGCATTAAAAAGCGAGACAACAATAACTAAATTATATATCCAAAAGGGTATACATGACATGGAGAACATAGTCAGTATCGCAAAGGATAGAAAAATACGTATAGATTTTACAGACAAGAATTATCTTGATAAGATGTCTGAATTTGCAAAGCATCAAGGTCTTATCGCTGTCGCAGAAGAATTTAAATATTCATCACTAGAAGTGATCAAACAGTACGCACAAGATAAAGGTGAGAGTTTGTTTTTATTAGTGCTTGACGGCGTAGAAGATCCACACAATTTAGGTAGTATACTAAGAGTAGCGGAGTGTAGCGGTGTTCACGGCGTTATAATCCCTAAGCATAGAGCATGTACAGTTACAGAGACAGCAGTTAAAGTTTCTGCTGGTGCAAGTAATTATGTTAAGGTATGTATGGTTACAAATATCAACGATACGCTTAGACAGTTAAGTGATGATTTTGTCAATATTTATTGTGCTGATATGGATGGTAAAAGCATGTATGATCTGCACATGACTGGCGACGTTGCTATCGTAATCGGTGGCGAGGGAAGCGGAGTGAAGCCTCTTACTCGTAAGTTATGTGATGGCGTAGCTAGTATAGATATGTTTGGAAATATTAACTCACTTAATGCGTCAGTAGCATGCGGAATTATCGCATACGAAGTAGTAAGACAAAGAAAAATTTCTAAGTAAAAAAACAATATATTCAAGAAGAAATCTAGACTATATAAATGTATTATGATTTATAATATTTATCATCAAAAAATTAATACTTAGTAGTAGAGAATTATAGGAAGTACTTGCAGAGAAAATACACGCAAAAGCCAACCATATCGAAGATTAAATGTAGTAATAGTATATGCAAAAATATCACATATTTTTTGCAGAAGGAGTGCTAGATGAAAAGGAATGGAAGAGGGTCATTTTCAGTATTAAAACAATGGATAACTTCTACAGAAAAGGTAGATGTGCCAAAGGTAAATAATTACGGATATGGACTAGCTAAAACCCCGCCTATGGGCTGGTCTAGTAAGGTTGCTTTTACGGACATGGTTGACAGTACTTTAATAATGCAAACAGCGGAAGCATTAGTGCAAAAAGGTTTGTTAGATTTAGGATATAATTACATTAATATTGACGAAGGCTGGCAGTCAAAGGATAGAGATATAACGGGTAAAATCACTGCTGATATCAACAGGTTTCCGCAAGGAATGGCAACATTAGTCAAAGACGTTAATGATTTAGGGCTAAAAGTAGGTATTCACTTGTCTTGTGGATATGATCAAGTAAATAATATAAATGGTAGTAGATTGCATCAGAAAGATGACGCTAATACCATAGTGAATTATGGAGTAGAATTGCTCAATTATCAGCTAAGAAATCAAAACTATTTTCCTATGTATGCGTCGCTAATAAGCGGAATAAGCATAGAAAAAGTATGTGCGGATAAACATGCGGTAGATATAGATAACGCCTCTGTAAAAACGAAAATAAATTTGGCTGATGGTGAGTTATCAGGGAATGCAAAACTAGAAACTGATAAGACTAATATCAACCTGAATTATGTCACAGGATTAGATAAGTGTGCGGGTAGTTTTAGTATAAAATATAATGCTGATTCAGCGGGCGAGTATGTAGTCAATTTAAGTATAAAAGCGACAGCAGGCATCGAAAAAATGTTAGTTATCGCTGTAGATGAAAATACCTATTCAATAGTGAAAGAACCTGTCCACGATAAGGATATTACAATTTGGGAATTATCAGCAAAAATAAAGCTAGCAAAAGGCGAAAATAAATTGTATTTTATCAATCCTATTGCAGATAAAGAAGATAGTACAAAACTCTTTTTTGATAATATGGCAAGGTGTCTTCAATTAGCTTGTGAAGATAGAGCTAGTGCTGTTCAGTCTGATATAAAACCTATCACTTATTTTATAAATGAGTGCGGGAGAAGTGACCAGTATTTATGGGCAAAAGATATAAGCAACGCATGGCAGAATACTGATAATATCAGTAGCAAATGGAGCACTATCAAGCGAGTGTATAATTATAATGTAAAGCTAAATAATTATGCAAGTGTTGATAGATGGAATAATCCTGATGTTATGCAGGTGGGCAATGGCAAGTTGACTTTAGCACAAAATAAATCGCACTTTAGTCTATGGTGTATGATGAATGCACCGCTATTTATCAGTGCGGATATTAGGTATTTGCAAGACGCCGTAGTAGATGTGCTTAGCAATAAAGAAATGATCGCAGTAAATCAAGATAAGCTAGGAAAACAAGCTAAGTTGGTTCGTAAAGGAACAGTAGATTTGATAGCGAAGCCTCTATATGGCGGAGCAGTTGCGGTTTGTATTTTTAATAAAAGTGCCGTTAAAGCGTTTTATAACTTTAGTATGGAAACGCTTGTTAAGGATGAATACGTAAATTTATCTAGAAGTAGCAGTTATTCGATAAGGGATGTATGGTCGGGAAGAGATCAGACCATAGGAAAAAGTCTTTGTGGCAGTATAGACAAAGATAGTGTAATAGTATATATAGTATCTAGCAAAAACTAAAAAACACGAACTAGTATCAAAATGATACCTATTATAATATACTTATTGTATAGGCGATCGGTGGCATTTCAGTTCAGTGTATCAAGGGGAAAATTATGAAGAAAATAATCAGTGGATTTGTGCTAATGATAATGTGCATAGTCGTGACGTTAGGACTAGTATCATGTACGCCTTTTTCCGTGAATAAGTATTTGGAAAAAGTATCAGAGAGTAAAAACTTTACTATGGAATACGAGTGGAATTTATCGGGTAGATTTACGCGTGATATTTATGAGTTTGATGATGGTAAACTTAGAAGGCTTAGTGGTACTGAGGTAGTTACAGAACGCAATTCTGATGGTCAATATAATATATATCAATACTTGTATAATGTCTGGTTTAGATATGAGCCAATGGATGAAAAAGCATATTTGGAGAGTATTGGCTTCGGCGAACATGGTGGCGGATTTGGTGAAGAATTTGACAAAAACGACCCTGAAAAACAAACCGGTATCAATTTGTCAAACAAAGTTTTGTTACTAGCTCAAGAAAGTTTAAATGATGCTTTTGATATGGGTACTAATAGTCATACATTAAAAAAGGAGTATTACGTCGATATTTTCGGATCAAAATTTGAAGATAATTCTAGCGTAGACATAAAGTTAGAAGGTGGTAAAATAATCCTTAGTGTGGAGTATGGCAATAGTAGTTTTGTACAAACTATATCTAAACTAGGAAGTACAAAAGTAAAAATTACTGATGAAATGAGAGATGGAAAATTAATGATTTAATATTTGTCGGATTGGATTTATTTGCATGAATACTAATACTTTATATTAGTATTCATGTTTTTTATGTGCGGGGCAGAGATATGCATAAAAGCCCGCTAGGAGGATACTATGCATTTTAATTATAATAGTAGAGATTTATTTCACAAAAAACCTTTTGGAGCAGTGCCTTCTAGTAGCAGTGTGAGTTTTTGTATTACCGCTAAAGATGGTGTATACGTTCACGCAATGAGTTTAGTAGTGTCTTTAGATGGATACGATGAGTATAGTGTGCCTATGTCTTATACTGGAACTCATGACGGGTGGAGTACTTTCCAATGTGAACTGTTGCTAGAAAAGGCGGGGCTGTATTGGTATAAGTTCGCGGTGAATACAGAGCATGGCGAAGAAACTCTATATCGTGGTGCGGATAATAATCTTAGCAATGACGGTGCATGTTATCAGCTTACAGTTTATGACAAAGAATATACTACCCCTAAGCATTTGAAGGGTGGCATAATTTATCATATTTTTGCTGATAGATTTTATAAGGGCGTAGATAAAGACGCGGTGTGGGATAAGACGGGCGTTCTGAAAAACTGGAATGAAACGGTTACTATCGTCGATAGTGATGGCGTATTTAGAGCAAATGACTTTTACGGCGGTAACCTTGCGGGGATTACTGAAAAGTTAGATTATCTAAAAAGTCTCGGTGTTACGCTATTGTACTTATCGCCAATATTCAAGTCAGGGTCTAACCATAGATACGATACAGGCGATTATATGAAAGTTGATGAACTATTGGGCAGTGAAAAATCACTTGTAAGGCTTATTAGCGAGGCAAAAAAAATAGGCATGGGTGTCATGCTTGATGGTGTGTTCAATCATACTGGTAGCGACAGCTTATACTTTAATAAATTAGGAACATACCCTGGTATAGGTGCGTATGGCGGAGATAAATCACCGTATTTTGATTGGTTTAGTTTCGATGAGTTCCCTCATAAATATAACTGTTGGTGGGGGATAACGGTAACACCTACAGTTAACAAGTCAAATCCAGGATATAGGAAATTCATATTGGGTGAGGGCGGAGTCATTGACAAATGGACAAAGCTAGGTCTTGCTGGCTGGAGGCTTGATGTAGTAGATGAGCTTGATAGTGCAATGGTTACAGAGATCAGAAAATCTTGCAAGCGAGATGATAACGAGGTCGCTGTCATTGGTGAAGTTTGGGAAGACGCATCGTCTAAGATAGCTTACAGCGAGAGAAGACCATATCTTTTAGGCGGTCAGCTTGATGGCGTGATGAATTATCCTTATAAAGAGGCGATAATAAAGTTTGCAAGAGATAATGATTCTTATGACTTTATGTCTCGAGTGATGACTATATACGAGAATTATCCGCTTGATTCGCTTAATTGTTGCATGACATTTTTAGGAACTCATGATACAGTTCGAGCTATCAATAGTCTAGCTGATAGAGATCTGCACGGTACGAGCAAACATGATAGGTTGCATATCTCGCTGAGCGAGTATGAGCGTAATGTTGCGACAAAGAGACTAAAAGTTGCGAGTGTATTGCAATATGTGCTCCCGGGTGTGCCATCTATATACTATGGCGATGAAATAGGACTAGAGGGTTACGAAGATCCTATTAATAGAAAACCGTTCCCTTGGGATAGTATGGATAAGAAGTTACTAGATCACTACAAGACGTTAGGACAAATGCGAGAGAAGTGTAGAAGTGCAATGAGTGGGACTATGGATATATGGTCGGATCACGGATTGTTGCATATAGTCCGAAGTAGCGAATGTCAGTCAGCACATGTAATATTAAATAACTGTATGGTAGACATATTGATCCAAGATATCAAAGGATATGACTGGATAACTGGCGAGAGTATGTCAAGTGATAGCAAGGTAAAAAGTGGTGAATGCGTTGTAATAATCAACGATATCAAATAAAACCATAATAATCCGACACTGCAAAAAAGTATATAAGGATATTAATATTATAATATATAGTTTATGTACGTATTATAATCAATATAAAGTAGCGGAATTATAGCAACTTATAATTGAGATCGCTTAAAAGTATCTAATATTAAATATTTGCATAAAAAAGTGATGATGTATAGTAATTATACATCATTTTGCATAAATTCTATAAATTTATACATGATTATACATAAATCAATGATTAAATGAATAAAAATACATAAATATTAAAAAAACATGCACAAAATAGTTGCAATTGCGAATATTGTATGATATAGTAAGAACATAAAAGAAATTAAATTTTGTGAGGTATATATAAATGAAAAAGAATTCTAAAATATTTTTATCACTATTAATAGTGTTAGTGATGAGCTTGTCTGCAGTAGCTTTAGTAGCGTGTGGACCAAAAGTAAATGATCCGGTAGCTAATCAAGTTGAGGGTGCTAGCGTGGAGCAGTTCGCGTTTGCAGTTGCTAAAAAGAATGAAGTGCTGTTAAATAAGGTAAATGCATTTTTTGCTTTAGACTCAACTACTGCTAATATCGGTGTTTCTATGAAATTCCATAGTGGCGCATCAGATACTACTATAGTATATCCTAATCTAAAAGACAATACTGGTGGCGTTATCACAATGGTTACTGAGGCAGGATTTGCACCATATGAGTATGCAAATAACACAGGTGCTGGTTCTGTAGATGGTGTTGCAGGTGTTGACGTTGACCTAATGATATTATTTGCTGAGGAAAACAATTATACTTTAAAAGTAGCGAAGGGTACTTTTGATGCAGTTATCCCTACTGTTATGAAGGATAAGATGACTATTGCAGCAGCAGGTCTTACTATTACTGAAGTAAGAAAAGAAAAAGTAGACTTTGCTACACCTTATGTAGAGTCAATACAGTACATTATTTCTTCAAAATCAACTGGTAATTATACAAAAATGTCAGAACTTGCTGGATTAAATGTAGGAGTTCAGACTGGTGCAACTGGTCATCTTAATATGAAAGCAGCTGTTGATGAAGCTAATGAAGACAATGATTTTACAGCGGGAATATTATATAATACAAATACAGTAATCAGTAATAATGCTAGGATCATGAATGTTTACCAAGATTTCAAGAATGGTAAAATCGATGCTATAATAATCGATAAGTTCGTCGCTCTTAATCTTATAAAGAACTAATATAATTAAAACAAGAAAGTAGGAGAAAATATGGAAAATACAGTGCTTTTGTGTGGCTTTTTTGAAACATTTGAAAAAGTCTTTATAGAAGACGATAGATGGAAAACATACCTAGAGGGCATGGCAGTTACGATTGCCGTGTCTATCTTGGCTATTATACTAGGTGTTATAATAGGACTATCTGTCGCAGTAATTAAAAATATACACATGAATACAGGAAAACTAAAGATACTTAACAAGATAGGTGATTTTTATGTGACAATTATTCGTGGTATACCAGTAATGCTACAATTAATGATAATATATTATGCAATATTGTTTTCATTTGAATATAAGATAATTACTGCTGCTATTGCTTTTGGTATAAACAGTGGTGCATATGTAGCAGAAATTTTCCGTGGCGGTATTATGTCTGTTGATAAAGGACAAATGGAGGCTGGTAGGTCATTAGGACTAAGCTATGGCAAAACTATGTCTAAGGTAGTAATACCTCAAGCCATGAAAAATGCTGTGCCACCGCTAGGAAATGAATTTATTGCTCTTATTAAGGAGACCGCTATAGTTGGTACTATTACTTTGATTGATATTACTAAAGCAGCAGATGATATAAGATCAATAACTTATGAGTTTTTTATGCCGTTAATTATTGCTGCACTTTTCTATCTTGTGATAGTAATGGTATTGACAAAAATAATGAAAATTATAGAGAGGAGGCTAGGAAAGAGTGATACGCGTAATTGATTTGCATAAGCACTTTGGTGCATTAAAAGTTCTTAACGGAATAGACATCAATATAGAACAAGGCGAAAAAGTAGCAGTAATAGGACCATCAGGCTCTGGAAAATCCACTTTTCTTAGATGTATTAACTTATTAGAACAGCCTACTGCTGGACAAATTTTATTTGACGAAAGTGAGATAACTTATTATCAGCCTTTAGGTAAAGTTGGACTATTTTTTGCTGATAAAAAAATACCAAAACTAAATAAAAATTGTGACAAACAAGCCGCAAAATTAGAAGTTTTGAATATTAAATATAATGATATCAAAAATAACAGTGCTATAAATGCTGAAACTGGCGTGGGTAGCATGCCTACTTCCGACATGCAGGATCCTGACATGGACAATGTAGAGTGTATATTAGATAAAAGAATAATCGGAATAAATAAAAAGATAGCCAAAGTCACTAGTAATATGACTGCTTCGCGAGTTGCTAGTGATAGCCTTGCTAAACGCATAGAGATAAATGATAGCGTTTTGGGCAAGCCAAAGGTCAAGATAAATAATATAAGAAAAAATATGGGTATGGTTTTCCAGCACTTCAATCTTTTTCCTCACATGACTGTGCTTGACAATATTACTGCTGCACCACTAGATAGTATAGGTTATGAAGTAAATAAGATTATATCTAATGCTGATATTACTAAAGAATTTATGGCGATACCTAGGCCGGTAGCACTATCTAAGATAAATCCTGTCGGATTATCTAAGGAAGATTATGCTATTGCAAGCAAGGAGTATAAGGCTAAAAAGAAAGTATATAACGATGCTGTAAGACTATTATCTACTGAAACTAGGGCAGAATTATATGCTAAAATCAAACCTCACGCGTTGCAATTGCTTGCGAGAATCGGACTTACGGATAAAGCTCTTGCATATCCGAATACGTTATCGGGTGGACAAAAGCAACGTATAGCGATAATAAGGGCACTTGCAATGAAGCCTGACGTTATGCTATTTGATGAGCCTACGTCAGCGCTTGATCCAGAGATGGTTGGCGAAGTCCTAGATCTAATCAAACAGCTTGCTGATGAAGGTATGACTATGATTATCGTTACTCATGAGATGGGCTTTGCTAAAGAAGTGGCTACTCGAGTGCTATTCATGGACGGCGGTCTTATAGTAGAAGACGCACCACCAGCCGAGTTATTTGACTCGCCAAAAAATGAAAGGCTACAATCTTTCTTGTCAAAGGTATTATAATAATAACATTTTAGGTCGCATGGCGTATTGTCATGCGACCTATTTTTTATTTGATAGCTGTTAATAAATCAAGTTAATGAAGAGATTTGTATGACAAATTTATGCTGATAAATTAAGCGAGACATATACACATTATATATATGTATATATTATATTTATATAAATATAAAGAAAAGTATTTACATATAAGCAAAAGAATGGTATAATAAAGACTAGGTAAATTAAATTATTGTAGAGGATTTTATGAAGCAAAGTAATGATTACAACATGTATGAATATTTAAAAGATAGAGATAAGGGCGATAACCGCGAACTTATTAGCTTTTATAATAGTAAAATACGCAGTAATGATTTACATCGCGAAATCAATCGTCTAGGGGTTGCTTTAGACGGTCTTGGACTCGTTGCAGGTGATAATATAGCTATTTGTTTGCCGAATGTGCCTAATGCTATTATCAGCTTTTATGCTGCGAATGCACTAGGAGTACCAGTAAACCTTATCCATCCGCTTGTACCGTCCGACTTGCTTGTCGCTCAGTTGCAGGAAGTGGGTAGCAAGGTGCTTTTTTTATTAGATATATTTTATGAGCAACACCGCGAGGCGATAAAGAGTACGGGGATAACATGCGTTATTTGTAGTGCTAAAGACTACCTAAAAGGTGGACTTAAGCTCGCACTAAGTATTGCGGTTCATAGTAAAACAAAGCGAATAGTATACGATGAAAAGATATTAAAATACTCAGATTTTATAAGCAGTGGTACTGAAGATATCTTATGTCCTAAAAGGCGGCATGAAGGTATCGGCGAAGAAATTGCTGCGTATATGCACTCTAGTGGTACTACGGGCGAACCAAAGACAACGAATCTTTCGAATAGAGCGGTCAATGAATGTTCATACAGCGTTAGGACGCTTATCGGAGATGAGGTCGAGCTAGGTGAAAGTATGCTTATGGTATTGCCACTTTTTCATATATTTGGGCTTGGTGTGTGCATGCACACGACTCTGACTGCGGGATGTAGGTGCTTATTAATACCTAAATTTAGTCCTGAATCAGTGGTCAGAACAATCAAGAAAGAGAAGGTTACATACATGACGGGCGTTCCGTCTATGTACGAGAAAATAATGCGAAGCAAACATTTTAAAGGCGACTGGCTAAAGAGTATGAAGTGTTGCTATAGTGGTGGCGATAGGCTAAGCATTGATATAAAAAACAAATTCGACAAGATAATGATAGAGAATGGCTCTGGCTGTACTCTTTGTGAAGGTTACGGTTTGACAGAGGCAGGGATATGCACTGTTAATACTAAAGAAAATAGCAAGATCGGATCTATTGGGACTCCGCTAGGAGATATAAAGGTCATCGCGGTCGGTAAAGATAACATGCGATTGTTATCAGACGAGTGCGGAGAAATATGTGTATCGGGAGATAATATCTTGAGTGGTTATTACGGCGATGAAAAGACGACAAATCAAGTGCTTTTCCAAGATAACGAAGGTGTGTTTTGGGTCAAGACTGGAGACTATGGTCACGTATCAGAGTCGGGGCATGTCTATTATGTGGATAGATTAAAGCGAATGATCAAGGTAAGCGGTATAAATGTATTCCCTACAGAGATAGAACGAATCATTGCTGATAATGTACCCGCCGTTGATAAATGTTCTGCGGTCGAGATGATGTATGAGGGTAGGACTGCAGTTAAATTATTTGTAACAATGCATGATGAGTACTGTTACAATTCGGATATTGAAATGCAAATCATATCCGTATTAAAAGACAAATTAATGAAATATTCTCTGCCAAGGGTAATAGAATGCTTAGACAGTTTGCCGATGACAGAGATAGGTAAAGTAGATTATAAAAAACTAACCATTAAGGAGAAAATTTAATGAATATTAGTGAAAAATTAGCTCAGGAATTCAGTTTAAAACAAGAGTACAGTGATAATATTATATCGCTTATAGGCGAGGGTAGTACTATACCTTTTATAGCAAGATACCGTAAGGAAATGCACGGAACTTGTGACGATCAGGTTCTTCGTCAATTTGCTGACAGATTAGCTTATCTTACTAATTTAGAAAATAGAAAGGCTGAAGTTAAAAAGAGTATCGAGTCTCAAGAAAAGTGGACTGATGAGCTTGCTGTTGCTATTGATAAGGCTGTTACTATGTCTGAAGTAGAGGACATCTACAGACCATATAAGAAAAAGAAAAAGACTCGTGCCTCAGTTGCTATCGAGCGTGGTCTTGCTCCGCTTGCGGATATATTGATGTCAGATCTTCGCGAGGGTGATCTTGATGAGATCGCTGCTCCTTTCATTGACGAGGAAAAAGGCGTGAAAAACGTCAAAGACGCGTATGCTGGTGCTAAGGATATCGTAGCTGAGCGTATCAGTGATGACGCTGATGTACGTCGTGAGTTGCGTGAGACTTTAGTAGGTCTTGGCACTATCACCACTACTCTTGATGAGGAAAAAGATAAAGCGAATAGTGGCGTTTATGGCATGTATAAAGAGTATACTGAAAACCTTAAGGCTATACCTTCTCATAGAATACTAGCTATTAATCGTGGCGAGAAAGAAGACTGTCTAAAGGTAGATATCAAGTTAGATCCTGCTGTTGCAGTGGATAAAATCAATGTTAGATATGTACATAATGATAGCATATTTAAGGACTTGATGATGGCGACTACTGAAGATAGTTACGCAAGACTTATATTCCCGTCAGTCTCTAGAGAGGTAAGATCGGACATGACTGATAAGGCGTCTGATGGTGCAATAAAGATGTTTGAGACAAACCTTAAGCCACTTCTTATGCAGCCTCCTATCAAAAACCATGTAGTACTTGCTGTCGATCCTGCATACCGCACTGGTTGCAAGATAGCAGTAGTTGACGGTAATGGAAATGCTTTAGATACAGCAGTAGTATATCCTACTCCACCACAAAGCAAGGTGGAAGAGGCTACACGTAAGCTAAAGTCTATGATCGAGAAATACAATGTAGACGCTATTGCTATTGGTAATGGTACTGCAAGTAAAGAGGCTGAAATATTCGTAGCTGCACTTATTAAAGAGGTGAATAGACCTGTTCAGTATATGGTAGTAAATGAAGCGGGTGCGTCAGTGTATAGTGCAAGCGAACTAGCCGCTGATGAGTTCCCAGAGTATGATGTATCACTACGTAGTGCTATTAGTATTGCAAGACGTATGCAAGATCCTCTAGCCGAGCTTATTAAGATCGACGTTAAGAGTATCGGTGTCGGACAGTATCAGCATGACATGCCTCAAAAGAGATTAACTGAAGTGCTAGAAGGCGTAGTCGAAGACTGTGTTAATAGTGTAGGAGTAGATGTAAATACTGCATCATACAAGCTATTATCTTATGTATCAGGACTAAATCTTGCTATAGCAAAAAATATAGTAAAGGCACGTGAAGAGAAACCTTTCACTACAAGAAAACAGTTGCTAAAAGTACCTAAGCTAGGACCTAAAGCATTCGAGCAATGTGCTGGATTCTTACGTATCTCTAGCGGTAAAGATGTACTTGATAATACTTCTGTCCACCCTGAGGCGTATAACGCAGCAAAAAAATTATTAGACGAATTCGGCTATACGAATGAAGATATAAAGGCAAGTAAGCTAACTGAGCTTTCTGAAAAAGTAAAGACTTT
This sequence comes from uncultured Clostridia bacterium, assembly GCA_947038565.1. Classification (GTDB taxonomy): domain Bacteria; phylum Bacillota; class Clostridia; order Christensenellales; family UBA3700; genus MGBC100798. The sequence continues at coordinate 122,757 of CAMQWP010000001.1, read as the reverse complement.
TGGTACTGCTAAGATGGCGGATATGTTAGGCGTAGGTGTACCTACTCTAAGTGATATCATAGACGAATTAGTTAAGCCAGGTAGAGATATTCGTGACTCATTGCCAAAACCTATTCTTCGTGACGACCTATTAGATATCAAAAATCTAAAGGAAGATATGGAGATAGTAGGTACAGTTAGAAACGTTATCGACTTCGGTGCATTCGTAGATATCGGCGTGCATCAAGACGGACTAGTGCATATCAGCGAGATCAGTAATGACTTCATCAAACACCCTTCAGAAGCACTTACTGTTGGAGACATTGTGACTGTAAAAGTTATAGGCGTTGACGTAGCAAAAAACCGTATCAGTTTAACAATTAAAGGTGCGAGCAATGCGAAACCAAAATCAGAAAGCATTGTGCGTAATCCGCAACTGAAGTCAAAAGATGGTAATCGTGCAAATAATACTAATGCAAATAATAATGCAGGACGCGATAATCGTAATAACAACCGCAATAATAACGCAGGTCGTGATAATAGAAATAACAACAATGCTGGGCGAAATAATTATATAGATAACAGTAATAAATCTAACAATAATCGCAATGAATCAAAACCACTTTCAAGCGTTGAAGATATGTTAAAGCAACTTGCAAACAAGTATAAAAAGTAAAATATAAAAAGTATAAATAAATAGCATACTAGTCTGACTAGTATGCTATTTTTGTATTTGTGATTATTATAATTATATTTATTTAAATTCGTTAAGAAATATTATACAAGTAATAATTCTGGGTCAAAAAGTTTGTGTGCACGCTCTAGTAAAACATCCTTCATCTCGGCGGGGATAGTGTCGCCATAAATGCTAAGAATATTATTATATGCTGATACGATATCAGAATCTTTTATAAGATCAAAAAGTCTTTCGCAGTTAGCATTTGACACTGCAAGGTTGTCAATAATATTATCCATAATAATACCAGCACAAGAAAAATTATCGTCGATTTCGTTTTCAGTTTCCATAGCAACAATAAACTCAAGGATATCATAAAGTGGAGTTTCCATATCGACAGAAACAAACACCATAATATCTATTAGCTCTAGTAACTTATCTTCGGAAAGTAACTCGCCATAAAGCGTCTGAACATACTCAATTGTGTAAGTCTCGGCTGGAACTCCTTCGACCTCTAATACTTTTAATAACTCATCGTAACTTAACATAATTCCTCCTCATGAATTCATGAAAACTATTGCAAAAATACAAGCGCACGAGTGCAATATATTACACGTAAAACGTGCATAGTATAGCACGCATACGACATTTGCGTTTAAATGTATTCAAAATACATTTTCTAATCTATATCATTGTAACATAAAAATCAAAACCTCGCAAGTCTTTTTTGTGAAAAAAAATTGTATTATTGACTTCTAGTATAGACAAGGTATTTAATAAATAGAAAAGACAAAAAGTATAGTGATGATAAATACAAACTAGAAGAAGTATTAGAATTTAGAATTGACGAAAACCTATAAATATAATCGACATAAGTATAATTTATCCGACAAAAATTCCCTAATCAATAGCACATAAAACTAGTTATAATTAAAGAGTATATTATAATTAAGGAGATGTGTTATGGATAATAATAATAATGATAGACCAGTGCAAGACAACGCGAATAATACTGGTGTAGATAAAAATAAAAATATCAATAAAGATAGTATGGCTAAGGATAGAATGCTAGATTTGGGCAAAGTAAATATGGACGATAGATCAGAGCATAGTGCTAATAATAATGAATATTACACGGGTGTGGATCTAGCAGAAAATAATCGACAAATTCAGCCTAATGAGCAGTCGATAAATGATCGTGTTGAAAGTAAAAAAAACATAATGAAACACATAAAAGGCGAGATAAATTATATGCAACTAGCTAGATATGTAGCATATTTTGGCATGATGATTTTGCTAGGAATAGCGAAAGGAGCTGGTGGGATTTCCCCTTTTCATTTAGGTTTTTTTGTAGCATTAGTTTACTGTCGTGAAAATATATTTTTATTGTCTATAGAGTATATTCTTGCACTTATTATTTGTGATGTTTCTATCGCGACACTTATCATTGCATCATTTCCGCCGATAGTTTTTATACTCGCAGTATTTGTTCATAAACTAGCGCGTAGACCAATGAAAATATTGAATGCTAATCTATACGCTTGCATATGTCATTTGCCTATAGTATTGCTAAATGTATCTAGCTTGCAGGCAATTCTCCAAGCTGTTGCCATGATAGCGTTATCGCAAATATTTACATACTGTGCGATTATTATTTGCTATGCGGTGATCGTGCGAGGGGTTAGATATCGTTTTGCGAAAGATGAAATGTTCGGCGGTGCTATAATAATTGCAGGTCTTTCAATGGGGTTATTTAATCTTAACTTTTTCGGGTTTACTCCGTTTTATTTATTCGCACCTTTTATTCTAATGATGTGCTTATATGCAGGTAGACCAGTGACAGCTTTTATTATGGCACTAACTCTTGGAGTAGGTGCTGGTATTATGTCTGGTAATATTATGGTCGTTGGTGGGCTTATATTAAGTGTAGCTTTTGCTATGATTTTTATTTCGTCAAATATATACTTCTCCGCTATTTCTTATCTACTAGGAGATATATTAGTCGGGTTGTATTTTAAAGCGTTTGGTGCATATGGTTATCAGCATATTATCCTTATCGCAATAAGCCTATTTGCTTTTACGATATTGACGAAGGGCGTTAGAGATAATATTGTGCAAGCATTCGGTGGCGGTGAATGTGTCGGGCCAGAGCGTGCTATAGTCGGGCGAAATCGTGCCGACATTGCGTCTAAGCTGAATAATATGTCATTAGTTTTTCGTGAAATAGGTTGCGTACTTGGCGGTGGGGAAGTGTCACTATCATCATGTAGTAGTGAGGGGCTTGCGAGCGATATATCCGCTGAGTATTGCGGGCGTTGTCCGAATGTGAAGTTTTGCACAGGCATGCTTGGAGGGGATACTAGTACTGCCATTATGGAACTGATCGAAAAATCGGTAAGTAATGGAGTTTTGACAATCGACGACTTGCCACCATTTATAGCGTCAAGATGTGATAGGTCTACTGGTATGATAAGCATGGTATCGGATAGGACTGTTAAGATGTTAAGGACTAGAGAAAATCGTAGTCAGATCGGTGCAGGTCGGATTATACTTGGCGAGCAAATGCAAAGTATAGGCGAGCTACTTCTAACTCTAAGTCAGGAAGTAAGGCATTCGGTATTCTTCGATAGTGAGAGTGAGCGTAGGATAGTAGAAGAATTAGCATATAGCAATATAATAGCAAGAGATATTATTGTAAGCGGAGAGAATGGCGGATATGGGGTCACAATAACGCTTAGGAAACGCGACGCGGAAAATCCTAAACTGGTGCAAATAATAAGCCGTGTATTATCGAGCAAATTTAGGGTGGTAGAAAAAAGGCAATCGGATATAGTAGGTTATGATACCGTAAGGCTTATGATTATACCTAGATATTCGTTAGTTTACGGCGTCAGTAATCAGACTATGGAAGGAAGTGAGGCGAGTGGCGATACTTATAGCGTAGAGAGGATCGGTCATGATAAAGTGATGGTGGCACTGTGCGATGGTATGGGCAGTGGCGAAGAGGCAAAGTTTAACTCGTCTACAACTATCAGTATGATAGAGAATTTTTACAAGGCGGGATTTAATAACAATGCCATACTATCGCTTATAAACAAAATACTCGCAACATACAACGGCGAGTCATTTACTTGTCTCGATATGGCGATAATTGATCTATCTAAAGGTGCTATGGATGTGATAAAGTTAGGCGGTGTTCAGAGTCTATTAGTGAGACAAGGCGTAGTAAATGTGATAGAAAGCGGTGCACTTCCATTAGGCATAGTCGAGGAAGCAGAGCCATACACCGAGCGAAGAATGCTAATGGACGGGGATGTAATAGTGATGTTTACCGATGGTATTTCGGACGCTCTTTCTATGGAAGGAATTGCTGATGTAGTAAGACGATTTAATGTTAAAAATCCTCAAGCACTTACTGATGAGATATTGAAGCGTGCGACCGAGGGCGGGGCGGGAGATGATAGTACCGTTGTGGCGACAAGGGTGTATATAAACAAAGATTGATTAATATGTACTGATTAGTATAAAAATTTTAAAAATAAATGTCTAAACCCTTGCTAAAAGAAATAAAAAGTTATATAATATATAATATGATAAAGTCGGATATTATTTCTATATTGGATAAATACCCTATTATCGCTCTAGCAGTAAGTGGTGGGAGCGATAGCATGGCTATGTCGGAATGGTTTGTGCGAAATAGACCAAAAAACAGTTTTATGATAGTTAATATTGATCATCACATAAGAGGCGAAGAAAGCAGTGAAGACAGCAACTTTGTATCTGGATACAGCCGTGATAACGATATTAAGTATTTGCACTATGACATAGATGCCGTAGCTTATGCTACTGAACAAGGCATGACATTAGAGCAGGCTGCGAGAGTTCTTCGACATGATATATTTAGGACCGTATGCCATGAACATGCGTACGTAGTGGCTACTGCTCATCATGAGTCTGATCAAGTGGAAAGTGTATTAATGCACATCGCTAGAGGATCAGGTATTTCAGGGCTGTCAGGCATGAGCGTGGAAGACGGACACCTTATAAGACCGCTTATAAATACTTCTAAAGAGCAAGTGAAAGACTATATCCGTGAGCATAATATTTCTTATAGAGAAGACAGTACAAATGTTGATACTGCTTATACTCGTAATTATATGCGAGGTGAGCTTATACCTACTTTTGAGAAAAAGTATCCTATGCTAAAGACAAGTATTCTAAAACTTGCAAAAAGAGCAAGTCAGCAAATGGATTATGTCGACAGCATGACGCCTGCACTAGAAGTAGTAGGTAATTCCGTTACTTGTGACATAAAAGGTCAGCATGTAGTTATCGCGTCAGAGATGATAAGAAGAGCTTTTTCGCTGTTAGGAGTGGAGAGTGATATCGAAGAAAGGCATGTTGATTTACTAATCGCACTAGCAGGCAAAGAAAATGGAACTAAGCTAGATATGCCACACAATAAAGTAGCATACAATGAATATGGAAGCATAGTGCTTACCATGTATAGAGAAGTTGATCAAATAAAAATACCATTTGCCGAAGGAGTTTTTGAGCTTGATGACGGGGAATTGATAATAGAAAAAGTCGCTAATAGAGTAGCTGATGATAACGCACTCTACATGACGGCAGATAGCATCGAAGATGATATAGTTATCAGATATAGACAAGATAAAGATATAATAAATAAGTTTGGTGGTGGAAGTAAGAGCTTAGGCGATTTTATGACGGACAAAAAAGTCCCAGTAAGATTAAGAGATACAACGCCAGTGATAGCTTGCGGAAGCGACATCCTATGTCTAGTAGGCGTAGATATAAGCCGAACCGTCGCAGTTTCTGACACATCAAAGATTATATATAAGATATCAAAGAATGAATTTTGATGATTAATCAATCGAAATCATTTTCAAATATAGCAAATCAACACAAAACTTTAAATTATAATTAACATTTACCAAGGAGATACTTATGAACAAAAATGACATCGAGAAGGTGCTTATCACTAAAGAAGAGTTAGCAACTAGAGTTAGAGAATTAGGTGAGCAAATTACAGAGGATTTTAAAGGCGAGGAATTAGTAGTAGTATGCGTATTACGTGGATCTATTATATTCTTCTCAGATCTTATCCGCGAGATAAATCTTGATATGCAAATAGACTTTATGGTATTGTCTAGCTATGGTGACAGTGCAAATTCAAGCGGGCACGTTGTAGTTAAGCAAGACCTTGCTTGTGATATCAAGGGCAAGAACGTACTAGTCGTAGAGGATATCGTAGACAGTGGACGTACTATTAAGCGTCTTCGTGAGATACTTAATGATCGCGATCCTAAGAGCTTAAAGATCGTTACACTACTTGACAAGCCTTCAAGAAGAGAAGTTGAAGTAAATACTGATTATACTGGTATGAGTATTCCGGATGAATTCGTAGTTGGTTTTGGACTTGATTATGCTCAACACTATCGCAATATGAAAGAAATTTGCGTGCTTTCTCCTAAAGTTTATAACTAATGAACTTAACGGGCGAGCTTAAAAAATTAGCTAATATTTTCGCACCGCTGTCACCGCTTTATCTAGTAGGAGGAGCGGTGCGAAATTCTTTATTAGGACTGACACTAGGAGACTATGATATAGCCTCAAATTGCACTATTGAAGAAGTACGTCAAATGTTAGATAAAAGCGAGTTCGTGGTGACGGCAGAGTATCCAAGGACGGGCACATTGCTTATCAAGGGGAGCGAGGATACTTACGAGTATACAACCTTTAGAGAAGATAGCTATCCTATCGGTAGCGGAATGCACAGTCCTGCAAATGTTAAATTCACAAAAGATATGTCAGTAGACGCTACAAGGCGAGATTTTACATGCAATGCGTTATATTATGATATTGCGAGCGGTGAGATCATAGACATAGTCGGCGGAATGCGTGACACGGAAGATAAGATATTACGAACAGTTAAAAGTGCGGATATAACTTTATCGGAAGATGCACTTCGGATAATGCGACTTGTCAGGTTTAGTTGCCAGCTTGGATTTACTCCTGAAGGTGAAGTTTTCGAGAGTGCTAAGAAATATGCATTAAGACTAGCGGATATATCTAAAGAGCGTATTCATGACGAACTGATATTGATAATAAATGCGCCAGAAAAATACAATAGCAATAATAATAACGGACGCAAAGTTCGAGCGAGTGACGGGCTGAGAATGCTAGTCGATATCGGTGCCATGGAGTGTATTATTCCAGAGCTTTTAGGCGGTATAGGACTAGTACAAAATGCAAAATATCACATACACGATGTGTTCGAGCATATCATGCATACTGTGGATTATTGTCCGCCACACCTTAGGCTTGCGGGACTTTTTCATGACATTGCAAAACCTAAAATGGTCGCGACAACTGGAATGATGTATGGTCATGATATAGAAGGCGAGGTTTTGACTAGGCAAATCATGGAGAGATTAAAATTCTCTAATCATGATATAGAGCATACGTCAAAGTTAGTCAGTATGCATATGTTTAATCTGGATAATGCAGTAAAAGATAGTACGCTTCGTAGATTTATCGCAAATAACTTTGATTATATTGAGGATTATTTACTGCTAAGGATAGCAGATAATATGGCATCAAGAAACATTCATTATGATGATATTGTAATATCTAGGACTAGAGAGATGGTCAGCGTGATGATAAAAGATAATATACCTATAAATATTTCTGATATGGACGTGCGAGGCGGTGACCTTATCAGTGCAGGCTATAGCGGAAAGCAAATCGGCGACAAGCTAAGCGAATTGTGGCAAGATCAAGTGCGGACAGGTGTAAGATATAGTAGAGAAAAATTATTGCAGTTAATAAGGAGGTAAGTAGTTATGGAAATAGCAATTTTAAGCGTAGGGATAATAGCTGTGGTGCTACTTGTCATCACTTTAATAATCGTATCTATTAAGAACGATAAGCCTACTGCTGGCACGGCGGATGGCAGCTTTAGCGAATCACAAGAAGATTATATTACTTTACAGCTAGAAGGAATTCTACAAATAGTAAAAGGATATATAAAAGAAGATGGTGAAAAAGTCCAAGACAGTATTACTAGGCAACTTACTATGCAGAATAGTAACGTGATGCAAATGATTACTGTTGGTCAAGATGGACTTGTAAAAAGCGTAGAAAGTTTTAATAAAAACCAAGAGAATTCGTTTAGATCGCTAGAGAGTAAACTTATGGAGCATATCGCGGGCATGAGAAAAGAAGTTGGCGAGAGTCTAACAAAGCAAAGCGATAGAAACTTGCAAGATAATAACAATCTTAGAGAGCTATTAGATAATAAGTTGCACAAAATGCAAAAGGAAGTCGGCGAAAACCTTAATGATATCCGTAATGCTAACGATAAAAAGCTCGATCAAATGCGAGAGATGGTAGATGATAAACTTCAAGATACTTTAAACAAGAGGATTGACGAGTCGTTTAAGCTGATAAGCGAGCAACTGAGTGCAGTTCATAAAGGCTTAGGAGAGATGTCTAGTTTATCGGACGGCGTACATAATCTAAATAAAGTAATGAGCAATATCAAGACAAGAGGTATATGGGGCGAAGTCGCACTTGATAATCTACTAGAGCAAGTACTTACTCCCGATCAGTATGGTTCGCAGGTAAATATCGAAGGACGAGAGGCAGTAGACTTTGCTATATACTTACCCGGAACGGATAAAAATGAGCGAGTAATATTACCAATTGATGTTAAATTCCCTCTTAGTGATTATGAAAGACTTATCGACGCGAGCGAAATATTTGATAAAGATGCAGTCTTACAAGCCCGAAAAGCACTACTTAATAGGATAAAGACAGAGGCAAAAGAAATAAGTAGAAAGTATATTAATGTACCTAAAACTACTAATTTTGCGATAATGTATTTGCCTACTGAAGGGTTATTTGCGGAGGTGGTGAGAGAAGTCGGGTTGTTAGAAGAGTTGCAAAGTAAGTATAAAATAGTGCTTAGCGGACCTACTACTATATCGGCACTTCTAAATAGTTTGCAGATAGGATTTAGAACACTTCAAATACAAGAAAAATCCGCTGATGTGTGGAAAGCACTTAATAAATTTAAGTCGGAATTTACAAAATTCACTACATCATTAGATAAAGTCGGCAAGCAAGTAAATACTGTAGCGGGAAGCGTGGAAGAGAGTATCAAAAGGACAAGAATAATACAAAAAGCACTTGGTAGTATGGGTGACATGAGCCAGCCCGAGTTGACTATAGATATTATAGGAGGTATTGCAAGTGATGAGATTATTGAAGACTGATATGCACGTGCATACTACTCATAGCGACGGTTCAATGAGTGTTGGTGAAGTACTTGACCTTGCTAAGTTCAAAGAGCTTGATGGTATTGCTGTTACTGATCATGATACTGTAAGTGGTGTTTCTGAGGCTATCGCATACGGACAAGAAATCGGACTAAAGGTATTAAGCGGTATAGAGATATCTAGTTATGGTGTCACTTCTGTACATATGCTAGGATACGGCATTGACCATAAGAGCGAACAATTGGCGGAAATTTTAGATGAATTGCTTATTAAAAGACGCGAGCGTGCTATGCAAATGATCGCGAAGTTAGCGAAATATAACATTTATATCAATGAAGAAAATCTACCGCGAGTAAATATTGGTAGAAGTCATATCGCTAGAGAGTTGTTGAAAAGCGGTTATGTAAATAGTATTCAAGAAGCATTTGAAAGATATCTAGGTGACCATGGTTTGGCATATATTCCGTCTAACCGTATCACTCCTTTAAAAGCAGTAGAGCTAATATGCGATATTGGTGGAGAGGCAGTTATTGCTCACCCTATGCAGTTATATCATTCTAAAAAACTAGAGCTACTTATAGAAGGTCTAGTACCTTATGGATTAGGCGGGCTAGAAGTTTATTATCCATCGCATTCGGCAAAGGATATAGAGATATTGACGGGGCTATGCAAAAAGTACGGATTATTTATGACTGGCGGAAGTGACTTCCACGGTGCAATCAAGACTGGTACTATGAACATGATAGGCGGTACGACTTGCGAAATGCCTAATAATTTAGTAAGCAAAACAAAATAAATTATCGTGTATAGGGCTAAGACTTCAGTATTAATGCTAGTTTTGAATTAACCTTTTACAGGAAAATAATATATTTCACGTAGTAATGTGTTTTAAAAATATAGTAAAGGCAGGTTTTTACACTTAAAACTGGCAAACTGTATAAAATGACTTGAAAAAAATATAGATATATAATATAATAACAATATAAACAATATAAACAATTATTGGAGAGAAGAATGGCAAAGAAGAATAAAGCACAATTCGTGCAAGATATCGCTGATATAAAAGAAGATTTCCCTCAATGGTACACTGACGTAGTTATCAAGACAGAGTTAGTTGATTACGGTCCAGTAAAGGGCAGTATGGTTATTCGTCCATACGGTTATAGTATTTGGGAGAATATCCAGAGAGAATTAGATACAAGATTTAAAGAGACTGGGCATCAAAACGCTTATTTTCCTATGCTTATTCCTTATAGTTTTCTTACTCGTGAGAAAAACCATATCGAGGGATTCGCTCCAGAAGTAGCACTAGTTACTCATTACGGAGAGGAAGAGCTAGCTGAAAAGTTGGTTGTTCGTCCTACAAGCGAGACTATCGTATGTGAGATGTATAAGAAGTGGGTTAAGAGCTATCGCGATTTGCCTGTACTTATCAATCAATGGGCGAATGTTTTCCGTTGCGAGAAAACTACTAGACCTTTTCTTAGGACTAGTGAATTCTTATGGCAGGAAGGTCATACTCTTCATAGAACACACGAAGAAGCACTTGAGGAAACTCTTAAAATGCTAGGCGTCTATGAAGAATTTATGAAAAATGTACTTGCAGTACCAGTGCTTACTGGTCGTAAGAGCGAGAAAGAGAAGTTTGCAGGAGCAAATGCTACTTACAGTATGGAAGCGATGATGCTAGATGGTAAAAGCCTTCAAGCAGGTACTTCTCATGACTTAGGTACAAATTTTGCTAAGGGTTTTGAGATCAAGTACTTAGATAGTGATGGCGAACATAAGATGCCATATCAAACTAGCTGGGGTGTATCTACAAGACTTATCGGAGCACTTATCATGGCACATGGAGACCAACGTGGTCTTGCATTGCCTCCAAGAGTTGCACCGATTCAAGCTATCGTAATACCTATCGCGTCTCATAAAGAAGGCGTAGTGGATAAAGCTGATGAGCTATATAATGAGCTTAAAGTTGCAGGTATCAGAGCGGATCGTGACTATTCAGATAACTCTCCAGGTTGGAAGTTTAATGAGTGGGAGATGAAAGGCGTACCTCTAAGAGTAGAGCAAGGCCCTCGCGATATCGAAAATGGTGTGGTTCAGATTTTCCGTCGTGATACTTGTGAAAAAGTGGAAGTAGCTCGTGAGAATATCGCTGAGACTGTTACATTATTATTAGAAGAAGTACATGAGAACATGTACAATAAAGCAAAACATTTCTTAGAAACACACATTCAAGTTGCTGAAAATATCGAAGATATGAAGGATATACTTGATAATCAATGTTTCGTGAAAACAATGTGGTGTGGTGATCCTGAGTGTGAGCTAAAGATAAAAGAGATGTATCAAGCATCAGCTAGAGTTATGCCATTTGATCAAACTCCAGTTGGTACAAAGTGTGTAGCATGTGGAAAAGTCCATACTGAAGAGACGCCACTTAATACTATTTATTTTGCAAGAGCTTACTAAGATAAAGATAGGTAAAATAAAATAAAATATTGAATGCAAAAAGGACACTGAAAAGTGTCCTTTTTTTTCAATCTAAATCTGTATATATAATGCTATAAATAAATGATAAATTATACATAAACTTCTATATAGAAGTTGTGAGTTTTATAAGCGAAGCACATATAATTTATATAGTATGATATATAGATTGTATTCTATATAATAGTGATGTTTATTGTATTATACTGATTAAAGTGTTAGCGTATATAGGTTTATACGTAATATATCATTGACTTGCATAGTTTTTTTGCAAAAAAAATAGTCATGAATATAATTATATTCATGACTATTTTTTCAAATTATTGTATTAATTCTTTTCATAATAAACTATTGCTTTTTGCACAATTTTATTATTTATTCGTTAAGAAGTTTTTCGATATATTCTTGAGTTTTTTCAGGCTCATAAGTATCAACTTTTATTGTTAAAATATCGCCTTCTACAAGTAGTGTATCAGAGGCAGGTATGATTACATTATCGTCACGGCTAATGCTCTCTACAATACATCTAGGTGGCCATAATAAGTCACGAATAGCTTTTTGATCGGCAAATGATTTTCCTACAATATCCACATCAAATACTATTACTTCATGTTCTTTATCTTTGTAGTGAGCGTGTAGATTGTTTTCTAGTAGTGCGTCATAAAGTGCTGGAGTTCTAAATAACTCAGCAATGAAGTAAGCTGTCATAACCGTGATACCAGTATATAGGAAGCTGTGGAATTCTCCTGTAACTTCTAGAACTAAAATCATCGCGGTAATAGGTGTCTTTACGGACGCACCGAATAGAGCAGACATACTTATAATTACTATGATGTTATAAAGCCCTGGATCAAGACCTGCAAGAAGGAATGCCTCGCCAAATAACGCTCCCATAAGTGCACCTATCGAAAGCATTGGGATAAATAATCCTCCAGTCGCACCACTATTAAATGAGAACATGATAAGAGCTAATTTGATCACGAATAAAACTAGCAGAGCGTCCCATGCGTAAGACCTAAGACCTATCTCAAGGATTAGATCATGTCCACCGCCTAGTGTTGCTGGCCATGCAAGACCTACTGATGCACATACTAAGAATGCTGTGATAAGTTTTGCCCATTCTGGGAACTTTGCAAATTTATTTATTAGTTTTTGTGAGCGAAGTATGATCCAGTTAAAACCGACTGATAGAAGACCTATCGCGATACCTAATACGATAAGCATCCATATATCAGTCATTGCAAAAGTTGCAAGAGATGACTTAAAGCCGAATAGCAAGTCGTTCGGATTACCACCCCACAAAAGAGTAAGTGCACGAGATACAAAAGTGCCAGTTATTACAGAACAGCCAGCCGTTAGCATTATCATAGGAGTAGTACGTCTATGCACTTCTTCTAATATGAATACAATACCAGTAAGCGGAGCATTGAAAGCTACTGCAAGTCCAGTACCTGCACCCGCTGACATGACGTAAGATGACCATGCCATTCTACACTTAAGTAGTTCGCTAACGCCTTGCGCAGTGGTAGCACCTATTTGAATAGATGGACCTTCCGCACCGAGTGACAGACCTCCGAAGTATGATAATATTGAAGAAGAAATAGTAGTAAGTAAAACTCTTAGCCATCTAAAAGTAAATAAGCCTCTAAGCACGCCCTCAGTACGAGGAACACCGCTACCACGGCACTCAGGGGTAAACTTCAATAGTACAAATACTAGGAGTGCAATGATGACAACTCCAAATAATAATAGTGGAACATATGCTGGGTTTGCTCTCACTAGAGTATATATATGTACTGACCAGTGCGATATTACTGATGATAATTTATTATAAAGACCTACTAAGAGACCTACTATTATACCTACTATCGTACTGTAAAGCAATACGGGGATAAGAACATTTTTAAAGTAGCCTAAGTGGTGTTTGTTTTTGCCCGTGTTGTTGCTGGTTACAAGCCTAGCTTGACCTATAAGCATAGTCTTTTCTTCGTCTATATCTATATTGTCTATATCGGCAGACGCGTCTATTATTTTGTCGATTGTATCCGAGACCTCAGCAGACTCGTGATTGAAAGTATGCTTATCAGCACTAGCTACATCGCTAGTGTTAAAATCATTTTCTATTAGCGTGCCTTTTAGCACTTTTTCATCAATAATCTTTTTCATAATTGTAATTGTAAACCTAATAGCATAAAATGTCAATAATATTATTATATTTATCAGCTCAATAATAACATTTTTGTTAAAATATTCATATAGTGTAAGTATAAATATGATAATTGGAGGGAATAATATGAATAATAATATGTTAATGGCTGATTTGCCGTACCCACAAGTAGAAGTGGATTGCCAAAGTGCATGCGATGTGAGGTGTATAATGGATCTATATGCGGGTGCGGATAGTGAGCTTACTGCAATAATACAGTACATGTATCAAAGCTACATAATCGGTGAGGTCAATGAAGACTTCCATCACATGCTTGAGCATATCGCAATGGCTGAGATGAAACACATGGAGCTATTAGGCGAATGCATAGTTGCTCTAGGTGGCACGCCTGTCACTGGCGGTAATAGACAGTTTTGGAATGGCTCTATGGTCAATTACTCAAAAGACCCTGTCGCACTGTTAGATAGCGATATCAAACTAGAGGAGAAAGCAATATGCGCTTATAAAAGAGCAGTAAGGTGTGTTGATAATTATTCTATAAAAGAACTTCTAGAAAGAATAATAATCGACGAAAAACTACATTTAGAAACGTTTAAAGCAATGAAAATGCAGGTTTGTGCTATGAAATAATTAATTTCATGAATTTTTCTCTTAAAACACTTGTCTTTATGTTTTATATGTGGTAGAATAATAAAGCTAAAGTCATTAGGAGGTAAAAAGAAATGAGTATGATTAATTCGTTTATTACAATGCTAGGAGTAGTAGATTACACCGCAATAAAGATCGTGAAAGACGTTCTGGTTGTTTTCATGGTGCTTCTTTCAATAGCTGTTATAGTTATAGTTCTTATGCAAAAGGGTACTAATGACAATATCGGAGCTATTGGTGGCGAGTCAGAGACTTACATGGGTAAGAATAAAGGTCAAAACAAAGAGCGTATGCTTAAGATACTTACTAGTTTTCTAGGTGGTCTTATAGTTGTATTATCTATTATCTATTTCGTATTGACTGCTATTTAATATATTTTACGAATGTTTAACGGCTGATTTCCACTCGGATTTCGGTCGTTTTTTTATGCTTGTATATAATTTTATAATTTACTATTGTATATTAAGTGTATTTGTGGTATTATTAGGGTATATTTATATTCTATATAATATGTTTAAGTGTAGTGCTCGCTTTGCGAGTAAGTTACATCAGTTTAAAAGAAGGAAAAAAATGTAATGAGTTTTGCTTATAAGCTATCAGAAAAAATAGAACAAATGCGTGTCTACGGCATGTCTGCTCGTGAGATATCTAAGAAATTAGGTTTTCACACTAAGTTTGAGATCACTGAGATCGTAAAAGTCTTAGAGGAAATGGTCAAGAGTGGTAAGCTCGACGAGGACAGGAATGGCAAGTTCTATCAGAAAAAACAAACTAAACTTTATAAAGGCGTATTGCGTGGCAATAAGCGTGGCTTTGCTTTTCTAATCCGTGAGGATGAAGGCGAAGATTTATTCGTGCCACATAAGGGTCTTAATACTGCCATGCATGGCGATACTGTAGAAGTGTCTATCGTAAAGGGTGATGAAGGATTTGTAGAGAGAGTGCTTGAGCGTGGTATCACTAGGATAGTTGGTTCTTATCAAAAGAGTGCGGGCTTTGGCTTTGTTATATCTGATGATAACAATTACTACTCTGATATTTTTATTCCAAGAGGCTATGATATCGGTGCTGATAATGGCACTAAGGTTATCGTGGAAATAGAGAAGTTCGGCGGTAAAAATCCTACTGGAAAGATAGTCGAGGTTATCGGTAAGATAGGCGAAAAACAATCAGACGTGTTGTCTATTTTAAAGTCTTACGGCTTTAATAACGTGTTCCCTGAGGACGTTGAGACAGAGGCGAATGCTATGAAGTCTAAGTATACTGATAATAGAACAAGTTACATTGATATGATGACTTTATCTATAGACGGCGACGACAGTAAAGACTTAGATGACGCTATTTCAGTATTCAAATATGATGGTTTTTATAAGTTATATGTTCATATTGCTGATGTTTCGCATTATGTGGAGCAAGGTAGCATGCTAGATAAAGAGGCTTTCAAGAGAGCGACAAGTGTTTATTTCCCAGGCAGTGTTTATCCAATGCTACCGCCAGTGCTTAGTAATGGACTATGCTCACTTAATGGTGGTGAAGATAGACTTACGCTTACTTGTGCTATTACTGTTAATTATGACGGTGAAGTTATAGATCGCGAGCTAGTAAAGAGTATTATAAACAATGACTATGCTATGACTTATGCGAATGTTACTAAGATCGTCGAAGGCGATGAAGAGCTTCGTGCAAAGTATAGCCCCGTAGTGCCTATGATAGATGATGCGCTTGCATTGTCAAAGATTTTAAATAAGCGTCGTAATGATCGCGGTAATATCAATTTTGATACTAAAGAAAGTAAGATTATACTTGATGATCAAGGTAATGTAGATACTATTAAAGTATATCCTTACACTGTGTCTAATGGTATGATAGAAGAGTTCATGCTGATCGCTAATGAGACCGTTGCAGAGTATATGTGCGAGAAAAAATTGCCGTTTGTATACCGTGTACACGAGTTGCCAGATGGAGAGAAGATAACTAACTTTAAGAAGTTTATAGAAAGCTGTGGTTTCCATATGCCTGCTGGTAAAGTAAGCCCAAAAACACTTCAGCAAGTACTTGATACTGTTAGCGGTAGTGCGGTAGAGACTATTATCTCTAAGATAATGCTTAGAAGCATGCAAAAGGCTAAGTACATGCCTGAGAATTTAGGTCATTTCGGACTTGCAGCAGAGTATTACTGTCACTTTACTTCTCCTATTAGACGTTATCCTGATCTTCAGATCCATAGAATTATCAAAGCAATGCTAGATAATAAGCTAGGCAGTTTACCAAAACTTGCTAACTGGTGTAAAGAGGTTTCTACAGTTTCAAGCGAGAGAGAAAAGGCTAGTGAGCAGGCAGAGAGAGATATCAAAGATTACTACAAAGCTGAGTATATGATGCGTCATGTAGGTGAGCAGTTCAAGGGCGTAGTAAGTGGCGTAACTAACTTCGGTATATTTGTAGAGCTAGAGAATACTTGTGAGGGTATCGCTAGACTTGATAACTTACCTAAGGATAATTACGAATTTGTAGAAAGTAAATACCTATTAAAGGGTGATAGATGTAGCTATACTCTAGGTCAAGAAGTTGCTATTGAAGTAATTGCTTGCGATATAGAGAATAGACGCGTTACCTTTATGGTGCTAGAGGGGTAGTATGCAAGGCGTAAAAATCATCGCAACGAATAAAAAAGCGTATCATGACTATTATATAGAGGACACTATCGAGGCTGGAATAGTTTTAGTCGGTAGCGAAGTGAAGTCTATAAGGCTAGGTCAGCTTAATATGAAAGATACTTATTGTCTTGTAAGAGAGGGAGAAATGCAGATTATTAATTTGCATATTTCTTCGTACGAGAAAGGAAGTTTTTTTAACGAAGAACCAAGGCGAATGAGGAAACTGCTTCTACACAAATCCGAGATAAACAAGTTGCGTAGTAAAGTAGAGATAAAAGGATACACGCTTGTACCTACAAAAATGTATTTTAAGCAAGGATTAGTAAAGGTCGAGATAGGTCTTGCTAAAGGTAAAGAATTGCATGATAAAAGACATGTGCTACAAGAAAAACAACAAAAAAGAAGTCTTGATAGAGAAATTAGAGACCTAAACAAGTATTAACTCTTATCATAATAAGTAATGTGCGAGGTAATATTGTATGATATTACCTCGTTTATTTTATAAAGATCAATTTATAAGGAGAATTAAAATCATGGATATACAATCTAAATGCGTTCAGGCTGGATACGAGCCTAAAAATGGTGAGCCTAGAGTTCTACCATTATATCAATCTACAACTTATGTTTATGATACACCTGAGCAACTTGCTAACTTATTCGATCTTAGCGAGGCAGGTCATATTTATACTCGTATCAGCAACCCTACAGTGTGTGCTTTTGAAGATAAAATCAACGCGCTTGAAGGCGGAGTTGGTGCACTTGCGTGTTCGTCAGGACTTGCAGCAGAGACGCTTGCCATACTTAATGTATGTAATGCTGGTGATAATATAGTATCACTTTCTACTGTATACGGCGGCACTTTCAATCTATTTAATGTTACTCTTAGAAAGTATGGTATAAACACTACTTTTGTACCATCGTCAGCCACTAGAGAAGATTTGCTAGCGGCGATTGATGATAATACAAAAATATTGTTCTGTGAAACTGTTGCAAACCCTAGTATGCACATAGTTGATCTTGAAATGATATCAAGCGTTGCAAAGGAAAAAGGCGTGCTATTATTTGTAGATAACACGCTTGCTACTCCGCTAGTATGTAAGCCTATAGAGTTCGGTGCAAATATTGTTATCCACTCTACGTCAAAGTACATTGATGGACATGCTTGCTGTGTTGGTGGTATTATCGTGGACGCTGGTAATTTTGATTTCAAGGGTAATCCTCGTTATAAAGAGCTTAATGTTCCTGATGAGAGTTATCATGGTCTTGTATATACTGACTGTGCACCAGCAAGTTTTATAACTAAAGCAAGAGTGCAGATGATGAGAGATTTAGGCTGTTGCATGAGTCCATTTAACGCTTACCTTACGAATATGGGTGCAGAAACTCTACACCTTAGAATGGCTAAGCATGGCGAGAATGCTATGGCATGTGCTAGAATGCTTGCTAATCATCCAAAGGTGGAATGGGTTAAGTTCAATGGTCTTGATGGCGATGAGAATTATAACAAGGCAAGAAAGTATTTCCGTGAAGGTTATAATTCTGGTATGGTAGTATTTGGCGTGAAGGGTGGACTTGAAGAGGCTAATGCATTTATGAACGCATTAGAATTTGCTAAAATAGTTACGCATATTGCCGACGCTAGGACAAGCGTTATACACCCTGCTACTACGACGCATAGACAGCTTTCACCTGAGCAATTAGTTGCTTGTGGTATCAGCGATAATCTTATTAGATTGTCAGTAGGTATTGAGTGTAGTGCGGATATAATAAGAGATTTAGAGCAAGCACTAGATAAAGTTAACTAATAATACCTAACAATTTTTAACTATACAGGGAGATAAATTATGCCGATAATTATACCAAAGGGATTACCCGCATATAATGTACTACAGAATGAAAACGTTTTTGTTATGCCTAAGATTAGAGCTGAGCAACAGGACATAAGACCTATTGAGATAGCTATAGTTAACCTTATGCCTACAAAGATAGAAACTGAAACCCAGCTTATGCGATTGCTAGGTAATTCTTCGTTGCAGGTGAATGTTAGTCTTATAAGTATGCAGTCACACGAGAGTAAGAATACTAGTGCCGAGCATTTGCAGAAGTTTTATAAAAGTTTTGACGATATTAAAAATTGCAAAATTGATGGACTTATCATAACGGGCGCGCCAGTAGAAACTCTTGAGTATGAAGACGTGTCATACTGGTCGGAGCTTAAGCAAATAATGGAATACGCGGATAGCAATGTGACCTCAACGGTGTTTATATGTTGGGGAGCTCAGGCTGGACTTAAGTATCATTATGGTATTGGCAAAGATATGCTTCCTTATAAAAAATTCGGTATATTTGCAACTAAATCAGTAACTGCACACGATATGCTACTTAAGGGAATGGACGACACGTTCTATATTCCAATGAGCAGACACACTTCTATAGACGAAGAAGCGGTGCGTAATCACGACGAGTTAGTAGTTCTTGCCGAGTCGAAAGAAAGCGGTATTAGCATTGTCAAAAGTTCTGATAATAGCAAGTTTTTCTTCACTGGACATAGCGAGTATGACAAAGAAACACTAAAAAATGAGTACTTGAGAGATCTTGCGAAAGGGAATAATATAGATATGCCGAAGAATTATTTCGTGGACGGCAACGTAGATGACATTAATGTCAATTGGAGAAGTACTGCGAATTTATTATTCTATAACTGGTTGAATTACTATGTATATCAGGTAACGCCGTTTGAGAACGAGTGATATTCCTTTATAACACACCATAAAATACAAGTTGCGATTTAGTGTCGCAACTTTTTTATTTGCTGATAAGTTATGATATAAAACTTTTTAATGCACATAGTAGTAATATGAATAATAGTAAAAGTGCGATTAGAGTAGGTAGGAAATTAATAATTTTAACGATAGCTGTGATAAGTATTTTACTTGTTATATTAATGTGCGTGAGCGTAAATCACTATAAAGCGAAAGTATGCGTAAATACGTGCAAAAGCCAAGACGAAATATGCGAGCTTTCGGCATTTAGTACAACGTTTGCTACTAGCGGAAAAAATAGAGCACATAATATAATTCTAGCAAGTAGTATGCTTGATAATGTAACGGTGAAGTCGGGAAATACTGCAACATTCAACTCGCTTGTAGGTGCAAGAACTTATGAGAGAGGGTATTTGGATGCAAATGTAATCATGAAAGGGGTGTATGTGAAAGGCGTAGGTGGTGGAGTATGTCAAGTATCGTCTACCATGTACAACGCGTGGTTGCTAGCGGGGCTTGATGTTGTGGATAGCAAAGCACACACGTTGCCGTCTAGCTATGTAGACTTGTCTCGTGATGCTACAGTAAGTAGTGAGATAGATCTAGTATTCGCTAATAACACTGATAGCGACGTTGTCATAAAAGTTTGTACTGACGGCGATGTCTTAAACATAGCAGTCCATGGCAAAAAACGAACGTACGAATACAGACTTACTACGGATATTATAGCTGAAATACAATCGTATTTAGTGCCAGATGTGACGATAGAAGTGGATAGTATTAGTGATGTCGGCGAAGTAGTGTACGAAGGCAAGTCGGGTTATAAGTCAAGGCTACTTATCGAGGTGATAGAAGGCGGAAAAGTGATCGCAAAAAGGGAGCTTAGGCGTGATAGATATGCACCCACCCCGACGCAAAAGGTGATCAAGGTTTTAAAAGGTAGCGTGCATAATTAGAAGGGTATGATAGTCGCATGCTTTTTTGTAATTTGCAAAATTTATGTTAAAGAATAGCCAATATAGCTAGTAGGCATTGACAAATCAATCGGTAGTATAGTATAATGTATAGTACAATAATATTAAAACATTATACGACCTAACGGTTAAGGGAGAATTATAAATGCAAACTTATTTAGAGTGGTTAGACAAGGTGGACGAAAGTGAGAGAGAAGAACTTCTTGCTATTAAAGAAAACGAAGATCAGATAAAGAGACAGTTCGCTATGCCTCTTGAGTTTGGTACTGCAGGTATGCGCGGAATCATCGCTCTTGGTACTGCAAGTATAAATAAATATACTATAAGGCGTGCTACGCTTGGTGTGGCTAATTACATTATCGGGCTTGGCAAAGAAGCTATGGATGCCGGAGTAGTAGTTAGTTATGATACTAGAAATTTTAGCTACGAATTCGCACTTGAAACTGCGAAAGTTTTTGCGTTTAATAAGATAAAAGTACATCTATACAACGATGTGCACCCAGTGCCTATGTGTTCATTTGCTATAAGACACCTTGGTGCTGTAGCAGGTATTATGATCACTGCATCGCATAATCCTAAGCAGTATAATGGATATAAAGTATACGGTGATGACGGTGCACAAATGGCAATAGAGGCTACAAATGTTGTAGTAGAGTATATCAACGCGGTTGAGGATTACTTCAGTGTGCAGACTATTGATCTAAATGTAAGTAGAGACAAGGTGCTTTCGATGAACGAAGAGCCTTTATGTGATTATATCGACGTAATAGGTTCGGGTACTGATGCGTGCTATTATGCAGAGTTAGAGAAACTTTCTCTTAGTTCAGAAGCTGTTTCTCGCGTTGCAAGCAAGATGAAGATAGTTTACACGCCTATCCATGGTAGCGGTTATAAGCCAGTTACTGAAATACTAAGTAGAATGGGTATTCCATGTAGCGTAGTAGAAGAACAAAAGTTGCCAGACGGAAACTTCCCTACTGTTGCTATGCCAAACCCAGAGCAACCTGACGCACTTCTTATGGGAATATCTTTAGCAAAAAAACTTAAAGGTGATATTGTTATCGGTACTGATCCTGACGCTGATCGTATGGGTATAGCTATCAGAGATAAAAAGGGTGAATTTTTTCTATTGACGGGCAATCAAATAGGTGCAATGTTACTTAAGTATATATTGCTTAGAAATAGTGAAAACGGAACTCTTCCAGCTAATAGTGCGGTAGTTAAGACTATAGTTACTTCTATGCTTGGAGACAAGATAGCTATGAAATATGGTGCAACGGTTTATAATGTACTTACTGGTTTTAAGTTTATCGGAGAGAAGATAAAAGACTGGGAGTCTAGCGGTGAGCATACTTTCATGTTTGGTTATGAAGAGAGTTTTGGTTTCTTATCAGGAACTCACGCTAGAGATAAAGACGCGGTTGTGTCAAGTATGTTATTTGCAGAGATGGCATGTTATTACGGTGATAAAGGCGAGAAACTATGCGATGTGCTAGATGGTATCTATACAGAGTTCGGATACTTTGAAGATATAAGTATGTCTATAGCTTTTGGCGGTCTTGACGGCATGAAACAAATGTCTGATGTGATGGATAAACTTAGATCTCATCCTGTTAATAACTTAGCGGGTGTGCCAGTTGTAGAATTTTTAGATTATAAAGAAAGCATGTCTATGGTATATACTGGAGAGATAAAATCTATCGACCTTCCTAAGACAAACGTAATCAAGTATCAGCTAAGTGACGATGAGTGGGCATGTGTCCGTCCATCTGGAACTGAGCCAAAGATAAAAATATACGTAAGTGTAAAAGGCAAAACAAAGGCTGAGGCTGCTGCTAAAAATGCAAACGTAATGGGATTTGTAGAACAATTAGTATTGAACTAATCAAATTAATTATGAATTTAAAATAGAACTAAAGAGGAGTCATATGCGAAAAAGATATATTGCTAGATTGCCAGATCAAGTCGGCGCATTTATGAAAGCTAGCGAAATCGTGTCGAACATAGGCGGTAATATAATTAGGTGTAGCTACAACAAGGCAGTAGATGTTAATACTTTGTTTTTGGACGTGACAGGCTCTCCTTCGCAGATAGAAGATATTACGACAGCACTTAAAAATAGCGGATATATTGCGAAAGAGGATATAAGTGCAAAGGTGCTACTTTTAGAGCTGAAGTTGGAGGATAAGCCAGGATCAGTATATCCTATATTGGAGCTTATTAATAACTATAACTTTAATATTTCATACATAAGTTCAGCTCAAAACGGAACGAATTTCCAAAACTTTAAGCTAGGGATTTATATTGAAAAGACGAGCAGTATACAAGAGTTTTTAAGTAAGGCTAGTGAAATATGTGAAGTTAAAATAGTGGACTATGACATGAGCGAAAAGTACTTAGATAATACTGTTTTCTATATGGCTTTTGCAGGTACCGTTGCGGAGAAATTAAATCTAGATAGTGACGGCAGACACAAACTTTTACTTTACTCTAATGTCATTATGCAAGCACTAGATGAGCTAGATAAACCGTCGCATAAGACGTTCGAATTTATAGGTAATTTTGCTGACTGCATAGCAAAGTATAAGGGTAATGCATTTAATTGTAAGCTGTATAATATATCTCTTGCTGAGGGAGTTTTCATGTATGTTATCGAGCCTCCAGTGGGTGCATGTACGTACATTATCCAGAAGGAAAATCAATTGCTTTTCATCGACTGTGGTTTTGCTTGTTATAGAGAAGAGATGATTAATATTCTTGATATAATGATATCGGGATATAAGGAAATGAAAAAAGAAATTATCATAACTCATTCGGATATCGACCATTGCGGATTGCTGAAAATGTTCGATAAAGTGTATGTAACACAATCTAGTTATAATAATTTTTTAGCCGAGAATAGTCATGAGCCAAATATAAGAGAAAGCAAAGTAGAGCATTTGCCTTATTGTAAGATAAGCAAAGTAATGAGTGGCTATAAGCCTCCTAAAATGGAAACTCTTGAGATAATAGGTGAGCGTGATCATAGGACTCCAGATGCTCTTGAGTATCTAAGGGATATACAATTACTTGGAGAAAATTTTGAAATATACCAAGGTAATGGTGGTCATGTTGCTGGAGAAATCGTTATAAAATGCGAGAGATTAAAAGTCATTTTTACTGGTGATGTTATGGTAAACGTGAAAGGTTTTTCTAAAGAACAACATGAGTTTAATCTTATAGCTCCGTACCTTATGACAAGTGTCAATACTGATTCTAAAAAAGCATTACAAGAGAGAAAAGCATTGTCTAAAATATTCGATTTGTCGAAGTATAATGTTTGTTGTGGGCATGGATCTGTGATAAATATAGGTAACGCTAAATAATGTATATTAATGCAATTAGTATAGATAAAAAGGCAAATAAAATAACGAGTAAATATTAGAATAAAATTGAAATAAATAGTATATAAAAATATAAGAAAGGCACATAGCGAATATGATCGCGATGTGCCTTTCTTATGCCTAAATTGATGACGCAGTGTAGTTAAGTGATATATTTAACTATAATAAGCGATATGGATACAAATATCATGCTATAAAAATAGTTAAACGATATAAAAAAAGTTACTCTATTCAATCATTGACAAGAGTAACTTTTGTATTGCAATTATAATTATATTATCAGTTAAAAATAAATTAAATTATTGATAATAAAAGATAATAATATCTAATTATTTTGTACCGTAAATTCTATCGCCAGCATCACCTAAACCAGGTAGTATATATCCATTTTCATTTAGACATCTATCTACTTTTGCGACATATACTTGTACGTCAGGATGAGCTTTGCTTACCTCTTTAAGACCGATAGGTGCTGCTAAAATATTCATCATTTTGATGTGTTTTACGCCAAGACCTTTTAGTATATTGATCGCTTCTATTGCAGAGCCACCAGTAGCAAGCATTGGATCTAAAACTATTACAAGTTTGTCTTCTATGTTTGCTGGCAATTTGCAGTAGTAAGACTCAGGTTGAAGTGTTTCTTCGTTCCTACACATGCCTATGTGACCAACTTTTGCAGTAGGTAGAAGAGTGATTACACCATTCACCATACCTAAACCAGCTCTTAAAATAGGAACTAGTGCTAT
This sequence comes from uncultured Clostridia bacterium, assembly GCA_947038565.1. Lineage (GTDB taxonomy): Bacteria > Bacillota > Clostridia > Christensenellales > UBA3700 > MGBC100798. The sequence continues at coordinate 97,972 of CAMQWP010000001.1, read as the reverse complement.
GCTTTTTTCTTTTATAATATTTTGAGTTACTGACTCAAGAGGAGTGCTAACAACTATTTCTACAGTAGGGATATCAGCTAATGCTTCGTATGCTACTAAAGTAGAAAGCTCTTCAATAAGTTCTCTAAATTCTTTAGTGCCAGTAGTGACACTGCGTAGTTTTGCCATCTTATGGTCTATAAGTACGTGACTTAAAATATGGATATTTTTCATTTGATTCTCCTTGCAGTATATATTATTTAACGATATCTTCGATTACGACTTCATCAGTAGTATCATCTGCTTTAGTTGACTCTTCGTCGGTAATAGTATTTACTTCAGCTGATTCTATTGTGTCGGTGTTTGTAGGCTCAATAATTTCGCCATCTTCATTTATAATTATATCATAATTTTCTAAAGTTTCAGCATCGTTTTTGCATTTTTTTTCAGATATTTTAAAAACTTTTCTAAACAATTTTGCAATTGCTGCAAATATATCAAACTCGCCAAAATCCTTTTGGATTTCATCTACATTTTCAGTGCCCTTTGTAGCTTTATCTAGTTTACGAGGAAGGATAAGATTCATTAAAATTCCTACGATAGTAGCAACGAATAAACCTGATAATACGAAACTTCCACCTATTTTAATTCCGCCAACTGCTGATAAGCCGATACCGATAACAAGGATAGTTCCTACGATGATTAGATTTCTAGAATTAGTGAAGTCTAGCTTAGATTCTGCAAGAGTTCTGATACCTACCGCTGCGATCATACCAAATAGTATTATCTCTATACCTCCCATTACTGGAGAAGGTATTGTTTGAAGTATTGCACCGAACTTTCCTATAAAGCCTAGGATTATAGCAAATACTGCTGTAAGTCTTAATAGCTTTGGATTGTAGTTTTTAGTAGTTGCTAGTACGCCTGTATTCTCAGAATAAGTAGTATTTGCTGGGCCACCAAGGAAACCAGCTATAAGAGTAGCAACACCGTCGCCAAGTACAGTTCTGTGAAGACCTGGATCTTTAAAGAAATCTTTTTCTACTACCATACCGTTTGTAGTGATATCTCCAATATGCTCCATGAAACTAACAAGAGCTATAGGTGCAATAGCGAATATTGCAGTACCACTGAACTTAGGAAGAGAGAAGAATCCCTCAGTTACGTAAGGTATATTAAACCATGGTGCCTCGATAATTGCGTCGTAGTTCATTGTGAAAACACCGCAAGCAGCAAGAATAGCTGATAGAGCATAACCGCAAACAAGACCTATAAGGATAGGAACTATTTTAAAGAAACCTCTAGCAAATATCATACCCGCAATAATTACAACAAAAGTAAATAATGCTATAGCCATCATGATAGGATCAAAAACAAATACGCCTGGTGCAGTACTAGCATTGAAAGCGTGATTAATTGCAACGCTTGCAAGACCCATCGCGATAACGATGATGATAGGGCCAGTAACCTCAGCAGGAAGGATCTTTTTGATAACGTCAGCACCTACAAAGTAAACGATTATAGACATCAAGCAATATATGCAACCTGCTATAATTATACCACCTTGAGCAAAAGGAATACCTTCAGTCTGAACAATTGTAGATAAAGAGCCGATAAATGCAAAGCTAGAGCCTAGGAATACTGGTACTTTGCACTTAGTAAGTAAGTGGAAAGCAAGTGTACCTATACCAGCGGTAACAAGTGCAACGGCAGGACTAAATCCTGTAAGTAATGGAACAAGAACTGTCGCACCAAACATCGCAAATAAATGCTGTATGCTAAGCAAGACTTCTTTGCCTGTATAAGGAAGTTTCATAGATTTCAAGTTTTTCATAAGTACCTCGTGAACGTTATTTTTCTTTTAGTTTTATATATAAACAAATATATATCATTAGATTATAGCATTTATTTTTTGACATGTCAAATAAAAAAAATGTATGTGCGTCTAAGATTGGACAATATTGAAAAATTTATAAAAGTATGTATATAAACTTAAAAAAGACACCTACTATATATAAGTAGGTGCCAAATAAAGCTAATGCTTGTAAAAGATGATAAGATTAAAAGCGAAATGATCTTTTATTATTTTATATTCAATCTACGCTGTTCGTGTTCATGTAAGAAAGCACGCAAGTTATCATGAAGTGCATTAAGTCTTTCTTGGTGTTTTGATCTGTCGCGACCTAATATATAAGGCTTAAGCTCAAAAGAATATTCACTATCAAAACCAACTCTATATAAAGTGTCCATAAGTTTTGTCCAGTCCACTGTTCCAGTGCCTATAGGCTGATGATAATCGTATTTGCCATTATTGTCGTGTAGGTGCAGCGCGGCAATGTCGCTACCTAGAGCAAGTATCTCACCGTGAATATTACTAGTGCCTGTTATCATATTCGCATGACCTGAGTCAAAACAAAACTTAAATCTAGGGTGATCAATGCCTTTTAATACTTCTTTCATCTCTCCCGCATTGTAGCAAGAAGTCTCGCAAGCGGAGTTAGACTCTATGTTCCAGCTATACATGTTTTCGATACAGCAAGTAACATCAAATTCTTCTAATAGCGGAATAAGGCTTTTATAAAATATAATATTTTTCTTAATTCTTTCGCTACGATATTTGAAATTGCTATATTTAATAGGCATGTGTGGATGAATTATAGTGTATTTAGCACCAAGAATACTTGTCGCCATTACTGACAATCTTAGAGCATGAGCAATTCTTCTATTGCCGAGAATTGTTTTCTGGTGAGTAGGAAAAGGCGAATGAGTTTGAGAGACTGTAATATTGTTTTTATCTAGGCAAGTTTTAAGATTAGTGTAGTATGATCGAGAGTCATTTTCAATTTGCTTACAGCCAGGACGACCAAGATATAGATTGAAAAAATCCCAGTCAATGCTGTCAAACCCAGCTTTGGCGATCATTTCAATTTTGATTTCATCTGGATATGACTCGACGATCCAGTTTTGTATTCCAAGTTTCATAATTCCTCCAAGTGCAACATGTTTTTATACATATATACAAATAGTGTTTTACATATACAATTTTAAAGTATAATAGTAGTATAGCACATATTTAGAAAATTTTCATAAGCAATTTGGATTTTTTCATGCAATTTTTGAGAAAATTATTATATTACATAAAACATATTAAAGTGTACTTAATGTATTGTATTTGTAATTTAATATTTGACTGTAAATTTGACCAAAAGCATACTAATTGGTTACAAAAATAGCCTAGATGTAAAGTATATTATAAATCACAATATGTAAGATATATATATCCTTGCTTGTGTAAAATAGTAGTAATGACACAGTAAAGAATTGCGATTGAATAGGTAAATAGTGCTAAATTAATCGCTAAATAATATTACATTGATTTCTATAATTGTTGCCTATACATATTACATTAGTAAGTTATAATAAATCACGAGAGTTACGAATGGAATGTGCAAACTCTTGATGGAGGAAGGTAAATGAGTAAAGAAGTTAAAACTGAAATAGTAAAGGAAAAAAAGGCTAAAAGGCTAAAAGGTTGGCAGATCGCACTGATCGCGATATCTAGTGTATTAGTCGCTATAGGTATCATTGTGTTAGGAGTATACTTCGGTATTTTCTATGGTAGAAAAGGTGTCGATGTAGCTACGTCTGAGATTACAGGCTTTGAGCGTGTAGAAAATATAGTAGGTAACTTGACTATTAATGACGGTAAGGTGGAAAACAAAATATTGCTATCAGAGCTTGTGCCTGATCAGGAATTGAAGTATATTAAGGTTAGTGATAACGACGTAGCACGTATTGAGGGTGAATGGCTTGTGATTATGAGTGTAGGATCTTTCGATATGTCTATAAAGAGTAAAACAAGTACTTACAAGGTCATTGATGGTTATAATGTAAATACTGCTGATGAGATCGTAAAGACTGCTGTTGATAAGAAAAACATAGTTATCCAGTCTGATATAGACATGACTAATGTTCAAGATTTGCCATCAGCTACTGAGGCGATGAAGAAGACTGAAAGTATATTATTATACTCAAGCGTGTATGGTAATGCCTACACTATCGACGCATCGCACAGGACTGGCACTGGACAATACAGCGTATTATTCAATGCTAGAGGCAGTAATGTATTAATAAGTAATGTGCATATTATCGGAAGTAATCCAGTGCCTAAAGAAGGCGAGAGCGTTGTCTATGATGATTATGAAGTAGGCGGTACTCTTGTTAAATTCACTAGCGAAAATGCTGATGACTTTCCGCTTGAGGGCGATTTTGCAAATGGTGCTATAGAATACAGTATACTAGAGAAAGCACATAAGATAGTTTGGATCAATAGTGCTGATGTAGTATTGACAGGAAATGTAATGAGAGAGGCGAGTGACGCCTGCGTATCAGTACAAACTACTAATATTAGACATTCAGGCATAGTTATGGAAAATAACGTTTTAATTAATCCGCAAGTTGCGGGAGTGTTGTTCTGGAAAATGGTTCCGAATGTTGCTCCTAGTAACTTTGCTAAGCTAGACATCAAAGGTATCTTTAATGTTTATAACTGGAAAAATGAAGAAACAGCTGCATTGATGCCAAAAGCTGAAGGAGATTTTTTATCGACAGTTATTAATAGATTTATTAGAGAAGCAGTAAAAGGAAGTTCTTTTGATGAGATGCTAATAAACATGTACGAACATAAGTGGGTGCATATCGGTATCGTTGCAATATCTTCTAGTAAGGGTGAGAACTTGCCAGTGATCACTGGTCTTGAGGAAATAGGCTACAGACGCGAACAGTTCCCTTTCCCTAAGGCACTTGAGGGCTTAGTTGGTAGCATTCTTCGTACAAGAGATTTATTCGGATATTCTAATGCTGACTATATCGATCCATTAGATCACGAAAATATTGATGAAAAGTTATTTGAAGAGCTTTGGGGCGATATGTATGTCAGTCAAAAGTAAATACTGTATTAGTATTAATATTTAATTATTATATCTATATATGTAAGACGTATTTATAGTTGTTTAATATCAACTATAAATATATATTAGAAGTGTATATAACTAAATAAATATCCGCACCGAGTATTGATATTCGGTGCGGATTTATTTATATGATTATTTAATTTTTATTTATGATATGGAGTAGCAGAAATTAATGCGTTCTTAAAGTCTTCTAGTGCCGTCCATGTATCTTCACTTGGTGCGGACTTGATAAGTACGCTCTGTTCCAAAAAGTCAATATTTTTAAGGGCTGCAAGTTTTGATGTGATAACTTTAGTTACTTGTGGTGCCCACGTACCATTATCTATTATGCCGACAACCTTGTTAGCCATGCCTTTTTGAACTAAGTGAGAGAGTAACTCTTCCATCACTGGAAAAATAGTGTTTTCATAAGTAGTAGTCGCAAAAACAATTTTGCTATACTTGAAAACGTCCTCAATGTTTTCTGCCATGTCAGAACGTGCTAGGTCAGATATAGATGTCTTAATACCGCTATCTTTGAGTAACTGGTGTAGACGTTTTGCAACGCTTTCCGTATTGCCATATACTGATGAATAAGCAATAAACACTCCGTCTACTTCGGGCATGTACAAACTCCATGTGTCATACAAGTCTATATAGTGACCGATATTTTTATCAAGAATGTTGCCGTGAAGAGGGCAGATTGTTTCAATAGTAAGAGTGCTAAGTTTCTTTAGGATCATTTGTACATTAGCTCCATATTTTCCAACTATATTAAAGTAGTACCTACGTGCTTCGCATTCCCAGCTACCTTCGATATCGTTAGTGCCGAATTTGCCAAATGCGTCTGCGGAGAATAATGTCTTGCTAGAGCTCTCATAAGTCATCATGACTTCAGGCCAGTGTACCATAGGTGCGGTATAGAAATCTAGCGTATGCTCGCCAAGACTTAAAGTATCGCCATTGCCTACTACGATAGTTCTATTAGCAAGGTCAAAGTCATAGAATTGACCTATGAATTTAAATGCTTGAACTGTGCCTACTATCTTTATATTAGGATACAACTCGACAATTTTGCGAATGTGGTAAGAATGATCAGGCTCGACGTGAGATAACACTAAATAGTCAATATCTCTACCGTTTAGTGCTTTAGAGATATTATCTAGCCATAGCTCACCAGCTTTTATATCAACAGAGTCCATAAGACATACTTTCTCATCTACTATTAGATATGAGTTGTACGCCATGCCTTCAGGTGTTATATATTGACCTTCGAAAAGTCCATTATCGCTTATATTGACGCCTACATAAATTATATTATTATCCATAAATCCTCCATACTATACTATTGACTTATATCTTTTATTATATACTATTTATCCGATAAGTCAAGCTATATCTAACTGATTATCTTTATGCAAATTTGTCAATGTATACAATATTGTAAATATGACGTAAAGTTGCATGCGATGTGTAGACAAAATACTTTAATTATGATATTATATTAAGCGTAAGATATTACAATTAGGAGTAAATTATGAGAAAAATAGCTATTATAGGATATGGCGGTAGAGGTCGTCTTTACGCACAATTTTGCAAAAACCCACTGGTAACTCGTGAATTCGAATTAGTTGCAGTTATTGACAATAACCCTGATAAGATAAAAGTAGCAAAAGCTGAAATGAAACTGAATGATTCTCAACTTTTTGCCACTCTTGATGAGTTTTTGTCTGCACCAAAAGTAGCGGATCTACTATTCATATGCACGCAAGACGCGGAGCATTATGAGCATACTATAAAAGCACTTGATGCGGGATACAACATCATGTTAGAAAAGCCTATTGCTTGCTCGCTAGAGCATTGCATTGCTATCCGCGACAAGTCAAAAGAGAAAAATTTATCAGTAGATGTTTGCCATGTGCTTAGGTATTCTGGATATTTCCAGAAGATCAAAGAGATCATGGAAAGCGGTGTTTTAGGTCAAATCATTGCTATAGAGCAAGTCGAAAATGTAGCGTACTGGCACCAGGCACATAGTTTTATAAGAGGTGACTGGAGAAATGAGCAGGAAAGTAATCCTATGATCCTTGCGAAGTGTTGTCATGACCTTGATATGGCTGTGTATCTAGCGGGTAGTACTTGTGATAAAGTTATGTCTACTGGCAAGCTAAATCACTTCAATAAAGAACACGCACCAGCTGGTGCGACAGAGTATTGCATGGGCGGTTGCAAGTGCAAAGAAGCATGCCCGTATGATGCTGAAAAACTTTATTTGGATAATCTAAAAGGTATGCCAGCCGCTGCATATCGCACTATGTGGCCTCACTCAAGACTTATGTCTGATGGTAAGGTTACTAAAGATAAGATAGCAAAAGCTCTAGTTGAGACTAGGTATGGCAAGTGCGTATATCTATCTGATAACAATGTAGTGGATTATCAAACTGTAAATATGGAGTTTGCTAATGGTATCACTTCTACGCTTACTATGACAGCTTTTTCAGGTAAGTCTAGTAGTCGTGAAACTCGTATTCGAGGCTCGCTGGGTGATTTGAAGTGTAATACTGATAGTACGAAATTTATCTTAGAAGTGTACGGCAAAAAGCCTAAGAAAGTTACTATATCTAAATCTTGTGGAGGATCTCATGGTGGCGGTGATGCGCGTATGATGAAAGCATTGGGCGATGGTGACATTGCAACTGATGTATCTATGTCTATCGAAAGTCATATCATAGGTTTTTGTGCGGAGAAGTCAAGACATAATGAAGGCACTCCAGTATTCTTAAAAGACTATAGAGATTAATCTTGCATTTATAATTTAATAATAATCCCACTATCTATTACGGGTAGTGGGGTTTTTTATTAGTGATGTTGGTAATATTTAATAAATGTATTTGTATTATTCATACTCATAAGGTAGACATAACTATTTTATTATGCTATGATGTTATTACATTTGGATTAGCCTGATGATTATTCGTTGTGTGTTTGCAACTAGTATATTATCATTAGTCTATTAGTAGTGGGAAGTACGGTTAGAATCCGTCGCAACTTTCATTGCCGTATTGCAAAGTGTTTTTGCTAAGTCGGATTACCTACCTTGTGTGTAATAAATGTATTCTGGATAAGAGGATATGTAGTTGGATAATCACTCGCATGCTTTTTGTATGCGTGACTATTATATTGCATTCGCTCGTCTAGAAGATGAGTGATTTTTTAATTTTTGGAGGTTATTTATGAATAACAAGAAAAGAGTTTTAGCGATAGTTTTAACAGTAATACTAATGCTAACAGTTTGCATGACGGGTTTGGTGTCATGTATGAGGGGCGATGACTTGCCTACAGTAGATGAGCAATATGTCACGATACTTATGGGTGTTGAAAATTTAGACAACGCCACTTCTGAGAATGTAAGTATTAAAGGATTGGAAGAGGGTGCGACTATATCAGATATGCTTGCGGCTAATCCTAAGTTTTATGCTGATCTTCAGGACTCGGAATATGGAGCTTTCCTTGCAGGTATTGGAAGTTTAGTGCCTGATCCAAGTTATCAATTTATAGGAGTTTACTCTACCGACGCTACTTACACTGGTGAGTTTAGTACTGAGCAGTCACACGGTGAAAAAAAATTCACTTCTACATCAGTAGGTATATCAGAAGTAGTGATTAAAAATAAAGAAAGTTATGCTTTTGTATTAGAGAATTTTTCCGCTCCTCCAGTAGCTCCAGACGTAACTCCAATGATTGCAGATGAGAGGGTCGGATTACTAGTGAAATTTATGAATACTAAACTAGAGCCGACTGTTGCATATGCTGAAAATATCAACACGATGACAAGAGCAGGGGTGAAACTAACTGACGATTTTTACGATAAACTAACTCAAAGTCTATTAGAAGAAATGGCTAAATTTGATCCGAATGCGGGTGGAATGAACTATAATCGTGGTCATGTAATATACACTACTTCAGCACTTTTACATGCAGGAAGACCTGTTCCAGTAGAGGCAATAGATTATATCAATGGAGGGTCATGGATAGATGATGCTATTCGTGAGTGGACATGTGGAGTAATGCTTCCAGTAATCAAAGAGCTAGAAAATGCAGGGTATGAAATGACTGTAACAGAGAGAGCAATAACTGAACTTATGAGTACTACTGTAAATAACCAGTTTCAGATGAAGTGGGATGTGGATTCTGGTTCGGTTGCGATAATTGCAATGTTACCATATTATAACAGACCTGAAGTTAAAACTGTAATCGATAATACACTAAGAACTATAGAAAGTCGTATGAAAGATAATAATATAAAAAACAATATTTGTTCTACTGCATATGTATTAGCATTAGCTGTCGAGTGTAATTATTATAAAGTGAGCAATTCTCTACGTAGCGACAAAGTTTATGAGTGGATCATTGGTCATCAGGACGAAACTGGAAATTTAGGTTATGCATTTGAGAATGTACAGTCGCTTAGAGCATTAGCTTCATACCAATTAAATGAGTACGGATACGGTACTTTTTACTCAAAATCTATCAGATAATAATAATGATATTTTAGCAGTAAATAATATAAAATAAAACAATAATTTGCGAAGGTAATTTATGATAAAAAGAAAATCAAAAATAATTAGTTTTATAGCTTTAGTAGCACTTTTATCGGTGCTACTATTTGGCTGTACATTTACTAGTGTAGACGACCATTATAGCGTGCAATTAGAAGGGGATTTTGAAGTATCTTTTTTAATATCTTGCGAGAAAGTTTTAACCACTGAAGGAGCGTTCGAAGGATTGCCTAATACGTTAAAACCGCTTATACCTAAGGACGGGTATTTTATCCCTAAAGTCGATGTTTTGTGTGTCGAAGGCGACAGCGTTACCGATTTATTGCGAAAAATATGTGCAAATAAGAATATAAGCCTTACGATTACAGGCGGTAATTATATCGCAAGTATCGGCGGACTTAGTGAGAAAATGTACGCAAATAATCTAGGTGGCTGGATGTATAAAGTGAATGGAGTTTTTCCGAATAAAAGTGCGAGCATGTATACGTTGGTAGAAGGCGATATAGTAGAGTGGTTATATACATGTGAGCCTGGGGATTTAGGCGAATTAGAGTGGTAAAAAAGTAGAATTATATGATGATAAAACTATAAATAATATATCAAAATAAATGAACAAAACATCCATAATAAATATCTTAAAAGGAGCTGATATGTCTAGACTAGAAAGATACCATCCGATAATTGTATTTTTATATTTTTTAATGTGCATTATAACTGTGATGTTTACTATGCACCCTGTCATAATTATACTATCATTCGTGATAAGTATTGCTCTATCATTTCAGCTAGAAGGATGTAGAAAAGTCGGAAAATCGCTTTTGTACATAATACCTATTATGATAATTATTGCATTGACAAATCCGCTTTTTGTGCATGATGGTGGTACAGAGTTATTCTTTATGAATGGTAATGCTGTAACGCTCGAAGCACTGATTTACGGTGTAATGATATCACTAAAACTAGTAAGTATTATATATTGGTTTAGAGCCTATAACTATATTATGACTTCTGACAAAGTAATATATTTGTTTGGAAAAGTATCACCAAGACTATCTTTATTACTTACGATGTCGCTTAGGTTTGTGCCACTTTATGCTAGGAAATTCAGAGAGGCTGATGACGCATCGAGAGCTTTAGGTGCTTATGCTACTAGTAATATTAAGGATAAATTAATGGCAAAACTACATGTGTTTGCGATAGTATTTAGCTATAGTATAGAAAGTGCTGTCACTACTTCCGATAGTATGTCGGCGCGTGGGTATGGCATGAGACGTCGTACAAATTATCATAACTTTAAATGGAGCATGTCAGACACTATTATGTTTTTATTCGTGGCGTTAGGCTGTGTTACGCTTGCCACTATTATGATACTAGGTTATAGCGGTTTTGACTATTACCCTTATGTAGACGATATAAATATCGGGGTGGCAAGCATTGTGATGTATGTTAGTTATTTTTGCCTAGCGAGTATAGGTATGATTATGGAGATAAAGGAGGCAGTATCATGGAGTATATTAAGATCAAAGATTTAACATTTACATATAGTGGCTCAGCTCGAAAAGCTCTTGATAATGTATCTATTGATATAGAAAAAGGCGACTTTGCAGTGGTGTGTGGTAGCTCTGGATCTGGCAAGTCTACACTCCTTAAAATGTTTAAAAAACAGCTTATACCAAAAGGTGAGTTGATAGGAGAAATAACTATCGAGGGCGAAGAAATAAAGCATATGTCCGATCATGACGCTACACGTAAAATCGGTTTCGTTATGCAGAATCCTGATACGCAAATAGTGACTGATAAAGTGTGGCACGAGCTAGCATTTGGACTGGAAAATCTCGGAGTTGCTCCTGATGTGATAAGACTTAGAGTAAGTGAGGTATCGCAGTTTTTCGGCATTACTACATGGTATCATAAGTCCACCAGTGAACTGTCAGGCGGTCAAAAACAATTACTAAATTTAGCGTCTATCATGGCAATGAATCCTGAAGTATTGCTTTTAGATGAGCCTACAAGTCAGCTTGATCCTATCGCGTCAATTGAGTTTTTAGAGAGCATAAAGCGTATAAATAATGAGCTTGGTGTAACTATTATTATGTCATCGCATAACTTAGAAGATGTATACGGTATGTCAAATAAAGTCGTCGTTGTGGAAGATGGTGCATGTCAGCTTATTGGTAGCCCTATAGAGGTAGCGAGTGGTATGAGCGACATGCAAACTCATCCTATTTATGACGGACTTCCTACATCGGTGAGGCTATATCATGGTATGGAAATAGGCGGGGTTTGTCCGCTTAATGTGAAAGAAGCAAGGGAGTATTTGTCTTTAAATATACAAAACAAAAACAGCATTCTTATGGAAAAAGATCAAGCTGTGCCGAAAGTAAATGATAATGTGATCGAAATATCAGGATGTTACTTTAGATACAATCGCAATGGACATGATATAATTAAGGGTGCTGAACTACGTGTTGAACGCGGTGAAATAACTGCTATATTGGGTGGTAATGGAGTAGGTAAGTCAACGCTTCTGAAAGTTATAGCAGGAGTAGCAAAGCCTTATGCGGGTAAAGTAATCATTGAAGGTAAAAATATAAAATCTTATAAAGGTAATAGTTTGTATCGTGGACTTATAGGCATGTTGCCTCAAGACCCAACGTTGTTATTTAGAAGAAATACCGTTAGAGAAGAAATATTATCTATGAAGTCAAACATGGAAGAATCCACAATAGTTACTGACGAAGAGTTAGTAAAGCTATTAAATTTAGAAAAAATCTTGGATTTGCATCCTTATGACATATCGGGTGGAGAGGCACAAAAAGTAGCTTTTGCAAAAGTTTTGAAATCTAACCCGAGTATTGTACTGCTTGATGAGCCGACAAAAGGTCTAGATCCTCTAGCAAAGCGAGTATTAGCGGATTTACTTTTGTCGCTTAAAAGTCAAGGAAAGACTATAATCATAGTATCTCACGACATAGAGTTTTGTAGCATGTATGCGGATAGATGTTCGATGTTTTTTGATGGCGGTATCGTCGCGGATGGTAATGCTAGAGAGTTCTTTTCTGGTAATAGCTATTACACTACTGCCAGTGCTAGGATAGCAAAAGGGTTTTTTGAAGGGGTAGTTACTACTAATCAATTAATTGCTATATCAAGGCATTGCTTATGATGAATAATAAAGCGAGTGAAAAAGCGTGTTTGACACCAGATAATAGTGCGAAAAATATATGCTGTAAAGAAGTAATAATAGACAATAGGACTTACGAAATACATGATAACTATATCGCTAAACATATAGATATAGTTAAAAAAGAAAATTTTATAGTAGAGTTTTTTAAAAACAAGTGGGCTAGGTTTGCGATGAATGTAAGTATAATTTTCATTTTCATTCCATTGCTTATTATGATAGGTGCAGTGGTGCTGAATGGTAAAAATTATGACGTGATCGCAATTGCTATAGCCGTGCTTTGCATGATACCATTTTTCATGTCGTTTGAAAATAGTAAAATCGGTGCGAGGGAATTGGTAGTGATAGCAGTTATGGTCGCACTGTCAGTGTCCATGCGTATACTTTTTGCACCTATTCCAGGATTTAAACCGATAAGTGCAATAGTTATAATTGCAGGTATTGCGTTTGGTATGGAGTCAGGGTTTATGGTAGGTGCGTTGTCGGCGATACTTAGTAATATGTATTTCGGTCAAGGGCCTTGGACACCTTTTCAGATGTTGAGCTGGGGTATGATAGGTGTGTTGGCGGCACTATTATTCAAGCGAAAAAGCATGCCGAATTATTTTATGCTCGTAATCGTCGCAATAATCGGAGGTGTAATGTTTTCATTGATGATGGATGTGTACACTGTGCTTTCAATCGGCGACGGCTGGTCTTTTGAGAGATACGGCACTATGATAATTGCAAGCGTGCCATTTATGATAGCTTACGTTGTGAGTAATATTGTGTTTTTGCTAGTGCTGGCAAGACCGATTATTAAAGTAACCAATCGTATGCGTGAGAAATACGGCATTTTCGAGTAGTTAAAGCATTAAAACTAGCATATTATTACATTTTATATGCGTAAAAGTGCTTATTTTTTATTAAAACTTAATAGTATACTAATCATATTGACATAATGTATTATATAGTGATATAATGCATTATGTTTTTATTTTTACAGTATAAATATACTATTTATGCTAAAAGGTGCTTATGAAATTATCTAATGATTTGGGGCGTGATTCGGTAACAAAACTAGTCTTTAAGCTAGCTATACCCGCCATGCTTGCACAGCTGATAAATGTCTTGTATGGCATTATCGACAGAATGTATATCGGGCATATTCCTGAGATCGGGGATATTGCTCTTGCTGGCGTAGGTGTATGTGCTCCTATTGTCACTTTTTTGAGTTCTTTCGGGACTCTTTTCGGACTGGGCGGATCTATTATCATGGCTATGCACATGGGCGAGAAGCGACTAGATAAGGCGAAAAAAGTCTTGTCAAACTCATTCCTTATGCTTATAGTATCGTCTATTATCTTGACTGGAGTTTTCCTTTTATTGAAAGATTACCTTATCATGTGGTTTGGTGGCAGTGTGGAAACATTTATCTATGCGGATCAGTACCTGACAATATATACTTATGGTACATTTTTCGCAGTGATGGCACTTGGGTTAAATTATTTTATTACCGCGCAAGGCTTTCCTAATATTGCAATGGCTACAGTAATGGTCGGTGCAGTTATGAATATTATTCTTGACTCTTTATTTATATTAGTGTTTGATATGGGTGTCAAGGGTGCAGCAATTGCGACCGTTATTGCTCAAGTTTGCTCTTGCGGATTCGTCGTGGCATTCCTGTTTAGTCGCAAGTCTACGATAAGACTTTCTTTTGGTGGATATAATTTGCGTGTTATTGGTAGGATATTCAAGCTAGGATTTTCGCCATTTTTAATAATAGCATTAGATAGCGTGCTAGTAATAGTGCTAAATGCTACTCTTCAACGCTTTGGCGGAGAAGACGGTACGTCTTTTGTCGCAGCAGCTACTATTGCTCAGAGTTATTTGTATCTAGTAATAGGCCCGCTTGGCGGACTTAGCGGTGGTACTCAAGCAATTCTTGGATATAATCTAGGTGCTGGCAATGTAGACAGGATAAAAAAAGCCGAAAAGGTCATAATGATATTTGGAGTAGTATTTATGGTGATCATGATGGGTACGGCATGGCTTCTAGCTGATGAATTTGTATCCATGTTTACGAATGAAGAGGGCTTGGCATATCTTTCAGCGTGGGGCATTAGAGCACTTACAATAGGAATCGTGCCTCTAGCTTTCCAGTATGCAATAGTAGACGGGTTTACCGCACTTGGAAAAGTCGGTGTTTCGCTATACCTATCCATGTTTAGAAAATCTATTTATATAATAAGCGCGCTTGTTTTACCTATCTACTTGGGTGCGAAAAGTGTTTTTTATGCTGAGGGAATATCGGATATTTGTGGTGCTGTAATGTCAATTATCCTATTCGTTATATTATTTAATAAGTTCCTTAATAAGCGTAAGGCTTTAGCTAATAAGGAAGTTGAAATTCCTGACATTATGATATCTGAAAGTATCGTAGATGACAATAGATCGAGTTTGCTAGATGTTACAGAAGATAATTAATAACAATTATATTGCGTGATCAGTGGAGGTAAGTATGGATTATCAAGAGAGTATAGAATACATTTCAAGCCATAGAACAAGTGCTACTAGGCTAGGTTTGTCAGGCATGAGAGATGTTCTAAATATGCTTAATTCTCCCGATAAACAACTTGAATTTATACATATTGCGGGTACTAATGGCAAGGGTTCAATAAGTAAGATCACGCAATCTATACTTACTGATGCAGGATATAAAACAGGACTTTTTATAAGTCCTTATGTTATAAAGTACAACGAGAGAATGCAAGTGGATAATGAAATGATAAGTGATGAGACATTATCAGCGCTAGCGACGACTCTCAAATATAATATAGATAATTATGTAAGTAATGGTGGGAATAAACCTAACGAATTTGAAGTGACTACGTTACTTGCGATGTTATACTTTAGCAAATCAGGTTGCGATATAGTATGCCTAGAGGTAGGGCTGGGCGGACTACTAGACCCAACAAATGTGATAAGCTGTCCGATTGTCTCGGTAATATGTGCGATAGACTTCGATCATTCGGAGCTACTAGGTGATAATGTATTAGATATCGCAAAACAAAAGTGCGGTATTATAAAAGGTGGTATCACTGTAATGTATCCTATCCAAAAACAGGGAGTGCTAAAAGTCGTGTCGGACGCGGTCTCTGCTAGGAATGGAGTTCTAATAGTGCCAAAAGCAGTGGATATTACCTATTATAAAAATGACTGGCAAGTCGGCGAGTTTACTTATAAAGGAAATAGTTACAAAAAGTCACTAATAGGAAAGCATCAAGTATATAACTCAACAGTAGTGATCGAAATAATTAACCAATTAATCAATATTGGTTGGGATATCCGAAAAGAGAATGTGAGTTATGGTATTTGCAATACTGTATTCCCGGCAAGGCAAGAGATATTAAGCTCTTCGCCTTTAGTAATGCTAGATGGCGCGCATAATGTGCATGGCGTAAACGCACTCGCGGATACTATAAGCAAGATAAAAGACAAACGCATCATACTTGCAATGGCAATGATGGCTGATAAGGAATACAGTAATAGTCTGGATATATTATTACCATTTGCGGATAAATTTATCTCGGTGGGAATGGATAATGAAAGGGCACTAACTGCGGATTATCTAGCTGAAATAGTACGTAATAAATCAAATAATACCATAGATGTAACAGCAGTGTACGACATAAAAAATGATATCATAAGCATACTCGACACTTTGGGTAAGCGTGATATGCTGATAATATGTGGGTCGCTGTATTTAGCGTCGGAAGTAAGAATAGCATTATTAAAGCATTATAATACGTAAAAAGTGTTTAGTATTAATTAATTTGATTATTCATTTGCAATGCAATGTAAATAATGGTAAACTTATGTTAATACGAAGAAATAGTTCTCGGTAATCGAGATGAGGAGAAAAAAATGAGTATTTTTCTTAATATTTTATTTTTAATAGTAGGTTTCGTGCTTTTAGTAAAAGGTGCTGATTACTTTGTCGACGGAGCTTGTTCCATTGCAGAGAGATTTGGTATTCCTCAAATGGTAATCGGACTTACAATAGTTGCTATGGGTACAAGTTTGCCTGAGGCGGCAGTAAGCATAAGTGCTGCTGTTGCAGGGAAAAATGGTATTGCAATAGGAAATATTCTAGGCAGTAATATAGCAAATATAGCTCTAGTGCTTGGTATTTGTGCGGTGATCACACCGCTTACTATACAGAAGAATTCTTTGCATTATGAGATGCCATTCATGATAGCAATAACTGCAATCTTTGTGCTATGCGGTGCGTTAGACTCTAAAGTAGGTAGAATTGATGGTGGTCTTTTGTTACTATTGTTTGCTTTGTTTTTCGCGTATCTGATATATACTACACTGGCTGATAATAAGAAAAAGAAGAAACTAAATCTCGGTGATGGTGCTATGTATCAGCAAACAAATGACGGCTGTACATGCGTAGTCGAGGAAGTAGTGGTAGACAAGTCAAAGGCAACATTAATATTTGCAATAGTGAAGATACTATTGGGCGGAGCAGCAGTAGTTGCTGGTGGGTCTTTTGTGGTAGAAACTTCTACAGCACTTGCAACAATGGCAAAAATACCTGAGAGCTTAATAGGTCTAACTATAGTTGCGATAGGTACTTCTCTCCCAGAGCTAGTAACGTCAGTAATCGCTGCGAAAAAAGGAAAAATTGATCTTGCTATAGGTAATGTCATAGGAAGTAATATATTTAATATCTTGCTAGTTTTAGGCGTGTCATCACTTATCAACCCGATAATATTCGATCCAAAATTCCTAATTGATAGTATGGTCGCAATAGGAATCGCGGTATTATTGTTTGCACTTATTGTTTCAAATAAAAAGAAAAATCTCGGCAGAATAAGCGGAGTAATACTTCTGTCTAGCTACCTTGCTTATACTTTATATCTAGTTTTATCAACACTAATTGATATGGGAATGATCTAACATAATCTAAATTTTAATAAATAAAATAAAGGCTATACCACAAACAGAGGTATAGCCTTTTTTTAAATAAAATCGTAATAAAATACTAGAAATAAACACAAAATAAATCTAGTATTATTGCATTGTGATAATAAATATATAAATAGGATAGAATAATATTAATATTGTGTATATAATCAGTTCACTTTATTGATAATATTGCCTGATAAGAATCCATGTATATTTTGCTCTAATATATCGAGAAGTCTACCTCTTGCCTCGCTTGATGCCCAAGCAATATGTGGTGTAATAATAGCATTATTTTGAGTTGTTAAGTTGCAAGATTTTGATTGAGGCTCTACTTCTAGAACATCAGCGCAGTAAGCTAATATTTTACCGCTAGACAATGCACTGTATACTGATTCTTCATCTATCAGTCCACCTCGAGATGTATTGATTATTATTACATTATCATTCATAAGCCTTATACTGTCGGAGTTAATAATGTGTGTATTTTCAGAATTCAGTGGGCAATGCAAACTGATGATTTCACTACGAGATAATACATCATTAAATTCGCATATTTCTACGAGTGGATCGGGTGTCATGCTACGCGTATTTGCTAGTACTTTCATGCCTAATGCAGTACAAATTGTGGCTACTATTTTACCTATACTACCGTAACCTATAAGCCCGATAGTCTTGCCGTTTAGTTCTATTTGAGGGGTTAGCGTGTAACAGAAATTATCACGATCGATCCATTCGCCAGCGTGTACACTTTTGCTGTGAATACCGACATTATTTGTCGCCTCTAATAATAGTGCAATAGTATGCTGTGCAACGGACATTGACGAGTAAGCAGGTATATTGCATACGCTGATGTTTTTTCTTTTTGCATGGTCAATATCTACAACATTATAGCCAGTAGAAAGTGTTGCTATAAGTCTTAGATTAGGACAGTTATCTATTACTTCGGCGGTTATTTGTATTTTATTTATGACTAAAATATCCGCTACTTTAGCTCTTTCTATAATCAGATCCGTACTTGTGTTTTTATAATATGTTACTGATCCGAACTGGTTTAAATTATCATAATTATAATCGTTTAAAATTACAGTTTCTCCGTCTAAAATTACTATGTTCATTATGCACCCCGCAAATATTTTATAATGTAATAATATCATATTTTAGACTAGAAAGCAATGGCGTTTTCGAGTTTTATCAATCAAAAGGATAAAATATGATTTATTTTAGTCAAATTGTATAGACACATAATTAAAATCGTGGTATCATATTAACATGAAAAGAATTTATATAGAAATAACTAATATTTGCAATATGTCATGTTCATTTTGCAGTGGTACTAATCGCATTAAAAAAAGCATGACTGTACAAGACTTTAGGCTAATTGCTAGTGAGATAGCGCCTCTAGGAGTTCAGATATATTTACATGTGCTGGGTGAGCCTCTACTACATAAGGATATTAAGAGTATTCTCGATGTGGCGAGTGAGTATAACCTACCTGTAAATATAACTACTAACGGCACTCTTATAAAGAATAATAGTGATATGCTTATGTCACATAGTGCGATGAGAAAAGTCAATATTTCCGTACATAGTCTTGAAGGGAAAACGGTATCTGAATGTGATGAGTATCTAAAGGAAATAACAGACTTCGGGATCATGTGCAGAGAAAGCGGTACTCCTATAGTAAATTATCGCATGTGGAGTGGTGATGTCGGCGGTAGCATATCAGTAGAAGATAGCCACGAATTAGAATATATAATAGACGCTTTTAATGTTGTCGTTGATGACAATTTTGATAGAGGTTTTTTATCAAAAAAGTTAGCTGATAATGTATATATTTGTCACGATAAAAAGTTTGTATGGCCGAACGTAGCACATGAAGAAATATCTAAGTATGGCAAGTGCTTAGGCGGGCGTGATATGCTAGCAATTCTAGTAGATGGTACTGTCGTACCGTGCTGTTTAGATAGTAACGGTGTTGTAAGTCTTGGTAATATTTTTAAAGATAAATTATCCGATATAATGTCTTCTACAAGGTATAGATTATTGGTGGAAGGTTTTAAAGGAAAAACTATAAGCGAAGAGCTTTGTAGACGGTGTGCATTTAGGTGTAGGTTCGATAAAAAAAGGAGTGCAAAATGAGATTAAGAAAGAGGAAAAATTTAAGCGAAAGAATACAGCAACATAGCGAGTATTTATTAATAGACGAAAGTCCATTTTTGCGTAGGTTAAAAGAAGAAGAAAGATATAGTATTATTGATACAAAAAAAGTATTTGGGAATGATAACCCAGTTTATTTAGAAGTCGGCTGTGGAAAGGGCGGATTTGCAACGGATATGGCAAGGCTTTACCCTGATGTGAATTTCCTTGCAGTAGAAAAAAGCAGTAATGTAATCATATGTGCTTTGGAAAAAGCTAAAGCAGGTAATTTGACAAACGTAAAGTTCATTTGCTGTGACGCGTCTAATCTTGGCTATTACTTTGAAAAGGATAGTATTGAGCGAGTATTTTTAAACTTCTCTTGTCCTTGGCCTAAGCGTAAATATGAAAACCAACGACTTACTAACGAAAGATTTTTAAAGGTATATGACCTATTTATGACTCCTGATGCTGAGATCTGGCAAAAGACTGATAGTGCGATGATGTTTGAGTATTCCGTGATGAGTTTATCTAGTTACGGGTATACGCTAAAGGCAGTTACTTGCGATCTTGCAAATAGTGATTGCGATTATAATGTTACTACTGAGTACGAGCGTTTTTTTATGGGCGAAGGTAAACCTATATACAGACTTGAGGCTTTCAGAAAATAATATTATTTAGTATTCTATATGTCTAGGAGTGAGTTTAATATGCAAAGAGAAGAGATAAGAGAATTATTGACAGCTACAGAGCTAGACGTATTACTTAGCCGTGCTGACCAAGTAAGGCGTTCGTGTGTGGGTGACGTTATCCATATCCGCGCACTCCTTGAGTTCTCTAATCAATGTTTTCGTAATTGCAAGTATTGTGGTCTTAACCTTGGCAACGAAAATTTAAAAAGATATAGTATGAGTTATGACGATATAATTACCGTAGCAAAAACCGCTTTTGAGGTCGGGTATAAAACCATTGTTTTGCAGAGCGGAGAAAGTCATGATTTTGATATTTGCATTTTGAGAGACATCGTACGCGAGATATCGAGTTGGGGTATGATAGTTACCTTGTCTTGCGGAGAGTTGCGTGATAGCGAGTATGCATTGCTTAAATCATCGGGAGCGAGCAAGTATCTGCTAAAGCATGAGTGTGCAAATGCTGATATGTATGCGCACTTACATGACGGTTATTTGCTAGAAGATAGGCTGAAGAGTGCTAGAGTGATAAAAGGTCTTGGTTATGAATATGGTGGAGGGTTTTTAGTTGGTCTACCTGATGAGGTTATAGAACTCGTGATAGATAATTTACTTCTTATACAAAAACTAGCCTGTGATATGGTAGGGGTTGGGACTTTTATAGCTCATCCTGATACGATTTTGAAAGGTGAGAAAAGCGGTGATTACGAGCTGACTCTTAGGTGTATCGCGATAGTTAGGCTTATGCTTCCATACTCTAATATCCCCGCCACGACTTCACTTTCTATACTAGGTGATAGTGATAGGATTTTCAGCGCTGGTGCTAATGTCGTTATGGTAAAAGTAACACCGCAAGCGGAGAGAGAGTGTTATGAGATATACCCGTCAAACGCACATACTACTGATATTGAAAAAGATAGAGTAAATATGCAATTTAAAATAAACAAACTTGGACGTCAATCATCATAAGGAGTTATTATGTACGATAAAGTAAGTAAAGTTGCGACTGAATTTATAGACCATGAAGAGATATTGAAAAGTCTTGATTTTGCGTTAAAGCATAAGTCGGATAAAGCGTATCTAACTGATATTATAGACAGAGCAAGTGACATGAAAGGCATAAGCCATATGCAAGCACTTGCACTTTTAGAATGTGAAGATAAGGATATAAACGATAAGATTTTTGCACTAGCAAGGCGGATAAAAAGTGAGAAGTACGGTAAGCGAGTAGTTATGTTCGCACCGCTATACTTATCAAATCATTGCGTTAATGGATGTGTATATTGTCCTTATCATCTTAAGAATAAAATTATTGCTAGAAAAAAACTCGTAGGCGAGGATCTAGTCCGTGAAGTAGTCGCTCTTCAAGACATGGGACATAAAAGGCTAGCTATCGAGTCGGGAGAACACCCTACGGAAAGCCCTATAGAGTATATTTTAGAGTGTATAAAAACTATATACGATATAAAGCATAAGAATGGTGCTATTAGACGAGTTAATGTCAATATAGCGGGAACTACTGTTGAAAACTACCGCAAATTGCATGATGCTGGTATCGGTACTTATATATTATTTCAAGAGACTTATAATAAGGAAAATTATCAGATATTACATCCGACTGGACCTAAGAGTAATTATGATTACCATACCGAGTCTATGGATAGAGCGATGGACGGAGGGATTGATGATGTCGGCATAGGTGTATTATACGGCTTAGAGCATTATAGATACGATTTTGTAGGCTTGCTAATGCACGCGGAACATCTCGAGGCTACTTATGGAGTAGGCCCTCATACTATGAGTGTGCCGAGGATTCGCCCTGCGTCTGATATCTCATTAAAGGATTTTGATAATAGCATTAGTGATGAGTTACTAGTGAAGATAGTGGCAGTGCTTAGAATAGCAGTGCCTTATACTGGACTTATTATATCTACTAGAGAGAGTGCGGACGTTAGAGCAAGGCTACTAGAAGTAGGCGTAACTCAAATAAGTGGCGGGTCAAGAACAAGCGTCGGTGGATATGCGGAGGGCGGAGAGAGTGAAGACTCTACCCAGTTTGACGTGGCAGATAATAGAACTCTTGACGAAGTCGTATGCTGGTTATTAGAGAGCGGACACTTGCCTAGTTTTTGTACGGCGTGTTACATATCAGGTCGTACTGGTTATGCGTTTATGGATATAGTAAAAGGTGAAGGTATAGCAAATACATGTGAGATAAATGCACTGGTAACGCTGTCGGAGTACCTAACCGATTACGCGTCTTCAAGTACTCACGCGGTGGGCATTGCATACTTAGAAAGTTATATAGATAAAATGCAAAACGCAAAATTAAAAGAGAGTATACAGAAAAAAATAAAACAAGTATTAGCAGGCGTGCGTGATATAAGGGTATAGTATTTGGTAAATAATAAAGTAAACTCGATAAATAGAAAATGAATTAAGGAGAAATGAATATGACAATGCCAAAGGGTAATAAATTACATATAGGAGTATTCGGCGGTGTAAATACTGGAAAGTCTACGCTTTTCAATTCACTAGCAGGAGAATGTATCGCAATAGTTTCTGATGAGAAAGGCACTACTACCGACGCGGTCTACAAAGCGACAGAGCTCGGCAGTCTTGGAGCGGTAATACTAGTTGATACGGCGGGGTTCAATGATGAAACGGAGCTGGGCAAAGACAGGATCAAGGCGACAAAGTCGGTGCTTGATAACGTAGATATCGCTATCCTTATAATGTCTGATAATACTAATATTGATTATGATAGCGAGTGGTTGCAATATTTCAGTGCTAAGGATTTGCCGTATGTGATGGTAAGTAATAATCATGACGAGAGCTACTCTGTAACAGATAGCGATATAAAAAATAAGATTATCACTGTAAACGCCAAGACTACCGCGGGCATAGACACATTAATCGCAAAGCTAGAGAGTATGAAACCAGAGCGTGATCATAGTTTGCTTAGAGGCTTAGTAAAAGAGGGTGACCTTGTAGTGCTAGTAATGCCTCAAGACGTCGGTGCACCTAATAGTAGGCTGATATTACCGCAAGCAATGACGGTAAGAGAGCTTGTAGATAAACGCGCTGTATCTATTAATTGTGACATGTCTACACTGGCTCAAGTGGTGGATAAATACGGTGATAGCATTGACCTTATCATCACTGACTCTAGCGTGTTTAGCGAAGTGGAGCGAGTGGCAAAAGGAAAAAGGCTGACAAGTTTCTCTGTGCTATATGCTGGACTTAAGGGTGATATAACTGAGCTGATATCAGGCTCGAATGCGATGGATACCTTAAATAGCGATAGTAAAGTGCTTATACTAGAAGCGTGTAGCCATGTAACGACGCACGAGGATATAGGGCGAGTGAAAATACCTAGACTTATCAGACAAAAATACGGCGAAGAGATCGTTATTGATTTTGTTAGAAGTGCAGGACAAGTGCCTGACATGCAAGGTTATGACATTGTAATCCATTGCGGCGGATGTATGATAACTGCTCGGAGCATGATGGCTAGAATGAATAAAGCATGCGAGATTGGCGTGCCGATGACTAATTACGGTATCGCAATAGCAAAACTAACTGGTGTGCTAGATAAGATAATTTACTAGAGGCAAAAGTGTAATTATATATAGATAAAGGATGTATAAATATCAAATAAGAGAGCTTACTAACTAAAAAGATTAGTTAGGCTAACTAACACATCGCTTGAAGAGTGTGGAAATAGTTTGGTATAATGTCCGAATATGTATGAATATTTACATAAATGTCATATAAAATATGTAATATACGAGTTAAAATGGATAATTTACATTATATCGTTTGACAGTTGGGAATAATACAGCTATAATTTAAAGGTATAGTGAAGCATTATAGCTTTAACAATAACAAAAATAAGAGAGGATATTATGGATAATACGCAAAATACTGCTCCGCAAACTCCACAACCTGAACCAGCTGCGGCTAAAACAGGTGCTAATGGTAAAGCGGTTCGCCCAATGCCTAACTTCGGCGAAATGTTTAGAAAAATGAAAATGCAAACACTTCTTATCACTCTAGGCGTGATAACTGGTGTGGTTATATTATTCCAAGTTTACTTTGGATTAATGTCTTTTGCAGTAGACAGTGTTGGTCTTAGAATAGGAATTATTTTCCTTGCTCTATTATGGTCAGTGCCACTACTTGCTAAATTTTTTGTTGCTCGTGAAACAGAGACAAAGAAAGTCAAAGCATTTAATAAAGTGTTTTGGGCATGGAAAATACCAGCAGTACTTGCTGTAGTTGTATTAACTATAACTATCGGTCTTGCTATATTTACAACACCGCTTTTTATTGCTAAAGACTTCAATCAATTGATAGTTCCTGATCAAAAGTCTACTATCGAGAGTGATCCTGGTAATAGATACGGTGCTTTTAATGCAGATATCCCTGATTTTGATACTGCTGCTGGAACTGATAAAGAAATGCAAGTTGCTATCGTCGATAAAGCATTCGCAGCTCAATTAGGTGTAAAGGCTCTAGGTAACGTTGAAGGCGGACTAGGAAGTCAGTACACTATAAGAGATTACACACTTATTAACTACAAAGGAAAATTACAATGGATTGGAGCAATCGAGCCAAAAGGATTTTTCCAGTGGACAAGTAGTGCTAGCGAAGGTGGTGCTCCAGGTTACGTTCTTGTAGACGCTACTAAGACAGATGAAAATGCAAGTGCTGAGCTTGTTATGAGCCACAAAATGAAATATACTCCAGGTGCTTACCTTTGGAATGATGTTGAAAGAGCAATGTATTTTGCAAGACCAGCGTCACTTCGTGCAGGTCAGATCAATCTAGAGCTTGACGAGACTGGCGTGCCTTACTACACTCAAGCAGTTTATAAGAAGAAATTTGGTATCACAAGTGGTGATGTAGTAGTAGGTCTTATTACTCTAAACGCTACTACAGGTGAAACATTATATTATAATATTGATACTGATATTCCATCATGGATTGATAGAGTACAGGTTGATAGTATTACTATGTCTCAGCTTGATTACTGGGGGGAATTCTCTCACGGTTACTGGAATACAGTTTTCGCAAAAAAAGAGGTAAATGCTACTTCAGTCGGTTACAACTACGTTTATTATGATAATGCACTACACTTGACTACTGGATTCACTTCTAAGTCAGCAAGTGATGACGCGATCATCGGAACAGTAATGGTCGATATGAGAACTAATGAAGCATCAATTTACAACATGTCAGGTGCGACAGAGCAAGCGGCAATGAACTCAGTTCAAGAGCTTGGCAATGTAAAACCATCAAGCTATAAAGCAACTTTCCCAGCGTTAGTAAACTTTAATGGTGTACCGACTTACTATATGGGTCTTAAAGACTCAGCTCAGAATATCAAAATGTATGCTTTCGTAAGTGTTGAGAAGTACACAAGCCAATTAGTAGCTGCTGGCACGCCTGAGGCTGCAATGGCTGCATATAAAGAAATGATCAAAGATGAGGCAGTTAAGCCACCAGTTGTAGTAGGTACAGAAGTTACTACAAAGATCGTTGATATACGTACTGCTCCACAAACAAGTGGTTATGACTATGTTATCAAAGGTGACGACGGCAAAATTTATTTTGCAAACTACACTGTTACTAACGGCGACAAATTAATGTTTGCATTGAAAGATCAAATAATTAAATTTAAGCATGTAAACAATGTTATCACTGAAGTTATATCAATAGTATAATTTAGATGATACGATAATAAATAAATAATTATGAGCGGAGATTAGTCTTCGCTCATTTTTTTTAATCAATGTCAGTACAGAAATTAACTTTTAATAGTAATTATGCCACGTATAATAAATTGTTATATGCGTAAAATATCAATAAACAATAATAAACCATTGCAATTTTATATAGGATATGTTATAATTATCCTAATTAAAGTTAAAATAAAAGGAGAAATATATATGATAACTAAAGATATGACTATTGCTGATGCTTTAGAGCAAGGTAACAAAGAAGCTATCGCTGAGAGCCTTATGGCTTTTGGTATGCATTGCTTCGGTTGTGCTATGGCTAGTGGTGAGACTGTTGAACAGGCTGCTGCTGTACATGGTGTAGATGTAGACGAAATGGTTGCAGCTCTTAATGTAGCTAGACTTAAGTAAACATCAATATTTTAAAATCTAAGTGTTGCCACTCAAAAATTGATTTGGGTGGGATACTTATTTTTATACATATATAATTATTAAAAAAATATAATACTATTTTATCAACATTGCAAAATATATTGTTTCGATTTGATTAGAATAGTGTTTGGCTGATAAAAGCAATATAAAGGAGTGATTATGACTGATATCGAGATTGCTAATAGCATTACCATGAGTCACATTAATAATATAGCAGAAAAACTTGACCTTGCTTACGAAGACATCGACCCTTATGGTCATTACAAAGCTAAGATCAATGTAGCACCGAGCGAGGCGCGCGGTAAGCTAATATTAGTTACTGCTATAAATCCTACTTCGCTTGGCGAGGGAAAGACGACTACTTCTATAGGTCTTGCAGATGGCATGCAGAGCATAGGCAAGAATGTTTGCCTTGCACTCCGTGAGCCTTCTTTAGGTCCAGTTTTTGGTATTAAAGGCGGTGCTACCGGTGGCGGTCATGCTCAAGTCGTTCCTATGGAGGATATTAATCTTCATTTCACTGGCGATATGCATGCAGTTACTTCGGCTAATAATCTTATATCTTCACTTTTAGATAATCATCTTCAGCAAGGCAACGAGCTTAATATTGACGTTAGGCAAATCGTGTGGAGTAGATGTGTCGATCTAAATGATAGATCACTTCGTAATGTGATGGTAGGCATGGGGGGCAGACTAAACGGTGTGCCTCGTGAGGATCATTTCAATATCACTGCTGCGTCAGAGATAATGTCTATCCTTTGTTTGTCAACGGATATCATCGACCTTAAAGAGCGTGTAGCAAGTATTATTCTAGCATACGACATGTCGGGTAAGGCTGTCAGATGTAGCGATCTACATATGCAAGACGCGGTAGCAATTTTGCTGAAAGATGCTATTAAACCAAACCTTGTACAGACTTTAGAGGGCGTGCCTGCAATAGTTCATGGTGGACCATTTGCAAATATAGCACACGGTTGCAATACTATAATCGCAACTAAGCTAGCTCTATCGCGTAGTGATTATGTCATTACCGAGGCGGGTTTTGGTGCGGACTTAGGTGCAGAAAAGTTTATTGATATAAAGTGTAGAGTCGGCGGACTTAATCCTGATTGCGTAGTACTTGTTGCTACAGTTAGAGCATTGAAGTACAACGGCGGAGTAAAAACAGGCTTTGATAGTGATAATATGCCAGCACTTGAGGCGGGTATATGCAACTTACTTGGACATATTGATATTTTGAAAAATGTATACAATGCTAATGTTGTTGTTGCGATAAATAAATTTGTGACTGATAGTGATAGTGAGATCTCATTTATCACAAAAGAGTGCGAAAATATCGGCAGTAGCGTAGTATTATGTGAGAGCTGGGCGAAAGGTGGTGTCGGTGCGGAAAATCTTGCGACTGAGGTGGTAAGGATCGTCGACGGTAATAGCAAAAAAATAAAATTTGCATACGAAGACAATGACGATATCAAAACTAAAATAGAAAAAGTAGCTATTAAAGTATACGGTGCGAAAAATGTAGAGTTTTCAAGACAAGCGAAATTAGCACTAGCGAAGATCACTGAGATGGGGTATGATAACTATCCTATATGCATAGCAAAGACTCAATATTCATTTACTGATGACGCAACAAGACTAGGCAGACCTACAGGATTTACTTTTCACATACAAGACCTTCAAGTAAGAGGTGGAGCAAAATTCATAGTAGCGATAGCGGGTCAGATGATGCTAATGCCGGGACTAGGCAAAAATCCTAGTGCAATGGGCATGGAAATAGATAAAGATAATGTTATCAAAGGATTGTTTTAATATGGAAAAATCAACTAATTTTATCGAAGAAATAATAAATAATGACTTAGAGAGCGGTAAACATAATGAAATAATCACACGTTTCCCTCCAGAGCCTAACGGTTACTTGCATATTGGACATGCTAAAAGTCTATGCATAAACTTCGGCATGAAGACTAAGTATAATGGTAAATGCAATCTTAGATACGACGATACTAATCCGACTAAAGAGGATATAGAATACGTAGACAGTATTAAGAAAGATATCGCTTGGCTAGGCTTCGAGTGGGACGCTGAGCTATACGCTTCTGATTACTTTGAGCGTATGTATGAGTGTGCGGTAATGCTTATAGAGAAAGGTATTGCATTTGTTTGCGATATGAATGGTGAGGAAATACGCGAATTCCGTGGGACATTAACAAGCCCTGGAAAGAACAGTCCTTACAGAGACAGAAGTGTCGCTGAAAACTTAGAGCTTTTCCGCAAGATGAAGGAAGGCGAATTTGTCGATGGAAGCAAGGTTCTTCGAGCTAAAATAGACATGGCGTCACCTAATATTAATCTTCGTGACCCTATCTTATATAGAGTACTTAGAGATACTCATCACAGGACAGGAGATGACTGGTGCATATATCCTATGTACGACTTTGCTCATCCGCTTGAAGACGCTTTTGAGGGTATTACTCATAGTATATGTACTCTTGAGTTTGAGGATCATAGACCTCTTTATGACTGGGTAAAGATCAATTGTGGTTTTGATCCGGGCCCTAGACAGATAGAATTCGCAAGACTTGGTATGAATAGGACTATTATGTCTAAACGTTACCTAAAGAAACTTGTAGACGAAGGCTTTGTAAATGGATGGTCTGATCCTAGAATGCCAACTCTTAGCGGAATGCGTGAGAGAGGTTATCCTGCTGAAGCAATTCGCGAGTTTTGTGAGCGAGTAGGAGTAGCTAAGTCGAATAGTGAAGTGGATACTGGTATGCTAGATTATTGCGTAAGAGAGAACTTGAACCGCAATGCTGATAGAGTAATGGTAGTAAAAGACCCTATTCGTATGATAGTAAAAGACGTAGCTGATGAAGTATACGATATCGAAAATAATCCGAATGATGAAGTTAAGACATATCATAAGACAAGTTTCTCTGGTGAGTTATTTATAGAGCGAGATGACTTTATGGTTACTCCACCGCCTAAGTATAAAAGACTTGTAGTAGGTGGAATGGTAAGACTTCGCGGATCTTATATTGTTGAGTACGTATCTCACGAGTTGGACGCTGATGACAATGTAGTAAGTGTTACTTGCCGTGCTATTCCTGATAGCAAGAGCGGTGGAGAAAATGCTGGCATGAAAGTAAAAGGCGTTATCCACTGGGTAAATGCAAATGATTATATTCCATGTGTTCTTCATGAGTTTGATTACTTATTAGTTGACGGTGATGGCGATTTTAGCGAAAGACTTAATAAGAATTCGCACATGATATTCGATAACGCTGTTGGCGAGAGGTCACTTGATAGTATCAGTGCATACGATTCGTTCCAGTTCATGAGAATGGGTTATTATAGTGCAGTGGGAACTTATGGTCAAGATGATAAATATGAGTTCAATCGCATTGTTACACTAAAAGACTCTTTCAAGATGAAGAAGTAATATTGATTGATAATAGCACCCTTGGCATTACGAAGTAATGTATATAAGGGTGCTATTTTTATTGCATATTTATCAATTTTCGCATATTTATCACTGAATTACAAAAAGTGAAGAGTGATAATAGCTTTTTTGATTTTGCGAGCAACACGACAAAAAAAATAAATATAAACTATCAGAACATGCTACAAACGCAATTATTATTTGCTATTAAAGCACATAAAAAAGGCATTCGATATTATCGAATGCCTTTTTGATCTCAATATAAGTTGATATTGTTATGCTATGATACGAGTTTTGATAACGCCGTCAAGAGAATTAACCTTATCGAAGATGTCTCCAGCGATGCACTTAACATCGGCTAGGATGTAGCTTATATCTCCGCGTTTAGCCGATGAGATATTCACAAGTTCGTCTCCAAGTATTTGAGTAAGTTCAGAGAAAAGACAATCATTGCCTTTGCATGTAACTGTAATACGAGGGTAATCAGTCTTCTTCACGATAAGTTTAGGGAAGTTCACACTGTTTACAATGCTACCATTCTCTAAAAATCTTTTTAGCTGTTTTGCTGCCATGATAGCACAGTTATCTTCAGCCTCAGGAGTTGACGCTCCAAGGTGAGGGATAGTGATAATGTTCTTTTTATTAAGGATATCTCCGCTTGGGAAATCAGTGATGTACTTTGCTACGCGTCCGCTCTCACAAGCCTCTATTATATCAGAGTTGTTGACTAGCTCGCCTCTAGCACAGTTGATGATTCTTACGTCCTTTGGCATCATTGCTATAGTATCACTATTTATCATGCTACGAGTAGTATTTGTTAGTGGTACGTGTAGAGTGATGAAGTTTGATTTTTCAAATAATACATTTAGATCATCAACGATTAGTACGCTACTATCTAGCTCTGCTGCACCTTCAGCTGATAAAAATGGATCGTAACCGACTACATTCATACCAAGTGCAATCACTGCACCCGCTACCATTCTACCGATAGCACCAAGACCTACTATACCTAATGTCTTACCAGTAAGTTCAGGGCCTATAAATGCTTTCTTTCCTTTCTCAACAAGGCTAGGTACATCACTATTAGGGTCAAGACTACTAGTCCACTCATAAGCCTCGATAATCTTACGATTAGATATAAGAAGCTCTGTAAGTACTAATTCTTTAACTGCATTAGCATTCGCACCAGGAGTATTGAAAACTACTACTCCAGCATCAGTCATTTTGTCGAGAGGGATGTTGTTTACACCCGCACCACATCTAGCTACTCCAAGTAGGCTTGATGGTATTGCGTAGTCTTGCATTTTGTAACTTCTAAGCATGATACCTTCTGGGGCACCGTAGCTATCAGTTACGTTATATGCGTCAGTTAAGATATAGTTTATCTCACTGCTTATCTCGTTTAGTTTTAAGATATTATACATGATAATTCTCCTATAAGATATTATAATACTTTAGCCGAAAAGTGACGGCAAATTGATTATTTGTTCTCGCTCTCAAAGCTCTTCATGAACTCTATAAGTGATACTATGCCTTCTCTAGGCATTGAGTTGTATATTGACGCTCTCATACCGCCTGCTAGTCTATGACCTTTTAGTGATACGAATCCTGCCTCAGCAGCAAGTTTGACAAACTTTTTATCAAGGTCAGTGTTCGGAGTGACGAAAGGAACATTCATCATAGATCTATCTGGTACATTTACATGATTAGAGTAGAAGTCAGAATTGTCTATATAGTTATATAACAAACCAGCTTTCTCTTCGTTGTATGCTTGCATAGACTTTATACCGCCGTTCTTCTTGATATGTCTAAGATTTAGCATAGCCATGTATATAGCGAATGCAGGAGGTGTATTATATAGGCTCTCAGTCTGTGACTGTGTGATCCACTTCATCATGGTTGGGCATATGTCCATGCCGTTAGTGATAAGATCACGCCTTACGATGACAAGAGTGAGTCCAGCAGGGGCTAAGTTCTTCTGCGCACCAGCGTAAATAACTCCGTAATCGTCTACATTTATTTCTTGTGATAAGATACTGCTACTCATGTCGCAAACTATAGGGCAATTGCACTTAGGCAATTCTGTATATCTTGTGCCAAAAATAGTGTTGTTATGACAAATATGAAGATAATCTATATCATCGCGAATTTCACAATTTTTAGGAATGAAAGTGAAGTTAGCGTCTTTAGAACTGCCAGCAAGACGAATGTCGCCATACTTTATAGCTTCCTTGTATGCTTTATTTGAGAAGTTTCCAGAAACTATATAATCAGCACGACCTTTCTTCAAAAGATTAAGAGGAACTGCCTCGAATTGAGAAGACGCACCGCCCTGAAGAAGTAGTATTTCGTACTTGTCGTTTATGCTTAATAATTCACGAAGAAGTGCCTTGCATTCTGTGTGGATTTCGTCATAGTAACTCGAGCGATGAGACATCTCAGTAACGGACATTCCGCTATTATTGTAGTCTAGCATATCGCGTTGTGCGGATTGCAAAACCTCTAGTGGTAACATTGATGGACCTGCTGAAAAATTGTATACTCTCATATGGCTCTCCTTTTTTAGTAAAAAATCCGTATTTTGCGACATTGCAATTATGTGAAATTGAATGCCTAAAATATATCATGATATTATTATTCTATAATCTCTAATATATTATTATATGCAAATATTATTAATAAATAGTTACTTATAATATATTTTTTATAATATAGTGTTATTATTATACACTATATTTATGTTTATATCAAGCAAAAAACAACTATAAAAACGCGATTATGCTATTTTTGCAAGTAAATGACTGCAATTACAAGAGCCGAATTAAAACAAAATAAGCACGGCTAAACTGGGGGTTTAGCTGTGCTTATAATTGCAGTAAATTGTTTTATGTTGCTATACTATGATATATGATTGTATTATTCTTTATCGCTATCAGGAGTATAGTCGTGAAGACGTTTGTAGGTAGCGTATCTATCCATAGCGTCTTTTTCATTCTTAGTATATAGCTTATCCGCAGTAGTAGGAGAAATGCCAGATAATGACTTGTATCTCATCTCACTCATAAGGAACTTTCTATATTCTTCAGTCTTAGGCTCGCGACTGTCTAGGATAAATGGATTTTTATCATTATCAAGTAGGTCAGGGTTGTAACGATATAACTGCCAGTATCCGCACTCTACAGCCTTTTTCATCTCTAGCTGAGTATTACTCATATTGATACCATGACTGATACATGGAGAGTATGCGATAACGATAGAAGGGCCATTGTAAGCCTCCGCCTCGCTTATTGCTTTTACTGTCTGGTTCATGTTCGCACCCATTGAGATCTGAGCAGTGTATACATAGCCATAACTCATAGCCATCATACCTAAATCTTTTTTCTTAGTAAGTTTTCCACCCGCCGCAAATTTTGCGATAGCACCAGTTGGAGATGATTTGCTTGCTTGACCGCCAGTATTAGAGTATACTTCAGTATCAAGTACAAGGATATTTATATCTTCACCAGACGCGATAACGTGATCTAGTCCACCGTAGCCGATATCATAAGCCCAGCCGTCACCACCGATGATCCATATACATTTTTTAGATAAACAGTCTTTGTTATCTCTAATATCAATTAGAAGTGCTTTGATCTTGTTGTCTTTTTCTTTTGATGTTAGAGCATCAATAATAGCTGATACAGCGTCGCTGTCTACGCGATTGATATTTTTATCCGCGTAACTCTCTAGCCACTTGTCAAGCTCTGCATTGTGATATCCTAACTCTTGTAGTTGTATAACATTATCTTTCATCTTAAGACGTCTTGTCATGTATGCTACATTCATACCATATCCGTACTCAGCATTGTCCTCAAATAAACTATTTGCCCAGCTTGGACCGCGACCATTCTCGTCTTTGCTATAAGGACAAGTAGGTGCAGAACCACCGTATATTGATGAGCAACCAGTAGCATTAGAGATGATCATGTTATCACCGAATAACTGAGTTACTAGCTTAACGTATGGAGTCTCTCCGCAACCAGCACAAGCTCCTGAGAACTCGAAATAAGGTTTCATGAATTGACTGCCTTTTAAACTATTCTTATTAAATGTTGCGTCAGTCTTGCCAAGTGTTAATGCGTACTCCCAGTTAGCACTCTGAACTTCTTTTTGAGAGTCAAGAGTTTTTGCAACTAGAGCTTTTTTAGGAGCAGGGCATACGTTAATACAGCTACCACAGCCAGTACAATCAAGAGGACTTATCTGTACTCTGAACTTGTACTCTTTAAAACCATTAGCATTCTTAGTGTCAAAGCCTACAGGTGCATTAGCTAGCTTGTCTTCAGTGTGAAGAACAGGGCGAATACATGCATGAGGACATACTAGAGAGCATTGGTTACACTGGATACAGTTATCTATCTCCCACATTGGGATAATGTTTGCAATACCACGCTTTTCAAACTTAGTAGTGTCAGTAGGCACTGATCCATCTGCATTGAAAGCACTAACTTTAATGCTGTCACCGTTTTGTGATAAGATAGGTGATATTATTCCATTAAAATATTTGTCATCAGTGATGCTTTCAACAGTTGCGCCCGATAAGCACTTTGCCCAAGAAGTAGGTACTTCTACTTTGTGCAAGCCGCTTACTGCGATGTCTACAGCCTTGCAGTTTTTCTCTACTACTTCTACGCCTTTTCTACCGAAAGTCTTATCTATATACTCTTTCATGTACTTAGATGCGTCATCATAAGGTATTACTCCGCATAGCTTGAAGAATGCTGATTGCATTACGGTATTTATTCTGCCACCAAGACCGATACTTCCAGCAAGTTTAACTGCGTCGATAGTATAGAAATTGATGTTGTGTTTTGCGATATATTTTTTCATGTCGCGAGGTAACTCACGATCAAGCTGTTTTGCTGTCCAGTTACAGTTAAGAAGGAATGTACCACCGTCACGAAGAGAAGTGATCATATCATACTTAGTTACATAGCTAGGATTGTGACACGCTACAAAGTCTGATGAGTCGATAAGATATGCGGATCTAATAGGAGTATCACCAAATCTTAAGTGAGATATAGTAATACCGCCTGACTTCTTGCTGTCGTAAGCAAAGTAGCCTTGTGCGTACTTTTCAGTATAGTTACCGATGATTTTGATACTGTTTTTATTCGCACCTACAGTACCATCAGAGCCAAGACCGTAGAATTTGCAACATATAGAACCAGCAGGAGCTGAGTCAATCTTAGTCTTTACTACTAGAGAAGTATTAGTCACATCATCGTCGATACCGACAGTAAAGTGATTTTTCCTACCGCGAGCCATATTGTCGTATATAGCTTTTACCATAGAAGGAGTAAATTCTTTCGAACCAAGACCATATCTACCAGCAAACACATTTACGTTTCTGATCTTAGCCTCGCCAAGAGCAGTCATGACGTCAAGGTAAAGAGGATCACCTACAGCACCAGACTCTTTAGTACGATCAAGGACAGTAAGGTTTCTACAAGTAGAAGGGATACAGTTGATAAACTCTTTTGAAGGGAAAGGACGGTAAAGTCTAACTTTGATAACGCCGACTTTCTCGTCTTTAGATAATAGGTAGTCTATAGTCTCGTGTACAGTCTCTGCACCAGAACACATAATAGCGATTACTTTTGTTGCGTCAGCAGCACCGTAATAATCAGCAAGATGGTATTGTCTACCTGTAATGCTCGCAACATCGTCCATACAGTTTTGTACAATAGAAGGAACAGCGTCGTAATATTTATTACATGCCTCGCGGTTTTGGAAGTAAATATCAGGATTTTGTGCAGTACCTTTTTGGATAGGATGTTCAGGATTTAGTGAACGGCTCTTGAAGTCACGGATTGCGTCGTAATCAACGATCTTAGCCATGTCATCATAGTCGATCATGTCGATCTTTGCGATCTCATGAGAAGTACGGAACCCGTCAAAGAAATGCAAGAAAGGCACTTTACTTTTTAGAGTGGCAAGGTGAGAAACTAGAGCTAAGTCCATGCTTTCTTGTACGCTACTAGACGCAAGCATTGCAAAGCCAGTTTGGCGACAAGCCATTACATCAGAATGATCTCCGAATATGCTAAGAGCATGATACGCAAGTGATCTAGCTGACACGTGGAATACGCAAGGCAATAACTCGCCAGCAATTTTGTACATGTTAGGGATCATAAGTAATAAACCTTGAGATGCAGTGAAAGTAGTAGTCAGCGCACCAGCCGATAATGAGCCATGCATTGCACCACTTGCTCCGCCTTCTGATTGTAACTCAGATATGCGAGGGATAGCTCCAAATATGTTTTTTCTGCCCTGAGTAGTCCACTCATCGCAAGACTCCGCCATTGGAGTCGATGGAGTGATTGGATAGATAGCTGACACTTCGCTCATAGCATAAGCTACATGAGCGGCGGCGGTATTACCGTCGATAGTAAGTTTTTTAGTCATTCTTATTCTCCTTTAATATAAAGATGCTTTTCAGCAAAGTAATTTTCGTGTTGTTTACTTATATAATCGCCGATTAGATCGACGTTTATGCACTATATATAATATATAAAATCATTTAATAGTTATTTCTTCTATTTTTCCGTTAGCTTTTACGATAGCAGTAGTTTTGGTAGGGTGGGTAATCTTGTATGATACAAGCCTACCGCTAAACCATTCTATGTCGACACTGTAACCGCCTCTTGCCTTAAGCCCTCGTACTTTTCCTTTGAAAAATTCTTCAGGAAGAGCAGGCAGTAATTCAATATATCCGTTATGGCTCTGCATTAACATCTCTACTATACCCGCACACGCACCGAAGTTTCCGTCGATTTGGAAAGGTGGGTGAGCACAAAGCATTGAAGAGTATGTGCCACCGTGCATTTTTATGTTTCCGTCCGCTTTTACATAGTGTAATTGTTTCATTAAACTCTTGTATGCATTCTTGCCATCGTGCAATCTTGCGAAAACATTGATTTTCCAAGCTATAGACCATCCAGTTCCGTTTATGCCTCGACGGTTTAATGATTTTGCTGATGCTTTCATAAGATCAGTGTTTTTTGTATCAGTCCACTGATCAGAAGGATAGCAACCATATAGATGAGAAATGTGTCGATGGTGACTATCGGACTCATGGTGTTTCTCTGCCCATTCCATAACGCGACCATTCCTGCCTATTCCTACGGGGATTAGCTCTGGAATCGTGTTCTCGATAATATCAATAATGCCATCAGTGTCGTTAAAGTTCAAAATCTCGCTACACTTAACTACGTTTTCGAAAAGCTCTTTTATTATCGTGATATCCATAGCACTAGTCTTAGTTATGCAGTGCACGCCTTTTTTAATGAATATGTTTTCAGGCGAGGCAGACGGTGAGCAAACTAGTTTACCGCTTTCGCTGTCTTTAGATAAATAGTCTAAATAAAATTTTGCTGCGTCTAGTAGTATGTTGAAGTTGTCACTTAGGAACGCTACATCGTCAGTGAACAAGAAATGTTCGTAAATATGTCTACACAACCAGCCCGCACTTCCGATAAACAAGCCATAAGTAACGGAATTGTCTTCCGAGTTATGTCCTACAGGATTACTCATGCCCCAGCCATCAGAGTTATGTGAACATGTCCAGCCAGACATGCCATAAGTCTCTTTAGCGGTCTTTTTGCCGTTCTTATAAATCTTCTTAATAAGATCTATCATAGGTAAGTGGCACTCGTTAAGCCCAACGAGTAGCGTTGGCCAGTAGTTCATTTGCGTATTTATATTGATAGTATAATTGCTACTCCATGGCGCGCGCAGTCGCTCATTCCATATGCCTTGCAAGTTAGCTGCTTGCGTATCTGGTCTTGAGCTTGCGATAGTTAAGTACTTGCCGTAGTTGAACAATATCGTTATTAGTTTGTTGTTTTTTAGCTTTTTATTATTTTTTAGCAATTCGCCAGTAGGAAGGTTTGTTTCCTCTCCGCCGATTTCTAAGAAACATCTGTTATACAATGCCGCGTGGTCTTCGGTGTGACGTTCTAATACTTTAGAGTATTGCTTAGCTAATACAGCATTTACTTTTCGTGCTGCCGTAGCCTGTAGATCTTTAGTAGTACGGAATTTCACATCTGATGACATAACAAGCTGATAACTAGTACAGTTCTTGATAGTGACTACATTACCTAAAATGCTGATATCACCATCGCTAACAATAGAGCAGTTTGCAAGCCATTCTTTGCCAGGATCTTCCTGAATATAATCAGTCGGAACAGCAACCTTTCGATAGATTGGTAAGTTTACTGTAGGAGCAGTACCAGACATGATCATCTCGACCATGTCGCCAGTTATTGATATTGCTAGAGAGTTGTTTAGCTGGCTCTCCATAGTAAAAGTATAAGTAGTCGGCGTAGGACATTTTGTAGAGCTTACGTAACAGCCCGCTGGAGCTGATACAAAAGATTCATTTATATATTCGCCTTTAGAGGAGTTAAAACTAACAGTATGTATTCCTCTAGCCATATTAAGAGTACGATTGTATCCTTGTGTGCTAGTAATGTTGCTAGTGGTGATGATATCGGCTAGTGGCAAGAAAGACTCTGACCAACCTCCAAGTATATGCTCCTTTGTAAGGCTCTCTGCATCAGACAACTCTCCGTCAGTGATAGACTTACGGATTTCGTCTAAAAATTTGCCTCCCGATTGGTTGTTTTTGCTCTTTCCAGTACCTGACCAAAGCCTATCGTCATTTAGTGAAATAATACTGCTTGAAATGTCACCATAATCCATTACACCGATGTTGCCATTTCCTAATGGATAACATTCTACCCATTCCTTAGCAGGTGTATTACTTTTTAATATATCTTCGTATCTCATGTATCTCCTTACGTATGTTGCAATGTAATAAAATCTATTCAAGGCGAATTAATTCAATATTGAATTAATTAATATAATAGTTTAACAATGATTAATATAAATGCATTATTTATTATATACAATTACATGATACCATATTTTGCTAGATTTTTCAAGGGGGTAAATGAATTATTTTTGATGATTTTTTCAATTTGATTTTTTATCGGGCATAGTGAAAACGGTTTTTATGACTTATAACATTAGTTTTTGAAATTAACTTGTAATAATTTAAAATAGCTATTGATTTTTAGCTACATATGATGTATAATAATATATATATAAAAGATAATAATATTTAATAATAATTAAATGTGCGGTGATGATTATTCGTTATGAAAAAAAGGTCATGAATTAATTTGTATTCAGGGGGAAGGGTTTGTATGAGAAGTAGCGGAGTTTTGCTTAATATTTCTAGTTTGCCAAGTGAGTTTGGTATAGGTGGATTTGGATCAGAGATAGAAAGATTTTCTGAGTTCATAGCTCAGTCAGATATGTGCTGGTGGCAGGTTTTACCGATAACAACTATTGGGGCCGGTAACTCACCATATTCGGGGGTGTCAGCATTCGCTGGAAATTATATGTACATTGATCCTATAAAACTACTTGAAAAAGGATATATTACATACGAGCAATGCGACCGTGCGAAATATTACGGTAGTCCGCATACTGTTGACTATGATTTTGTTTCCAAGTCAAAGAAAGAAATAATAATGAATGCATATAATACTATCGCAAAATCATGTTCGGAATTGCTTATATCGTACATGTCGGACAATAGGGATTGGCTAGTAGATTACGCTATATTCATGTGTTTAAAAGATGAGTATAACGGCGCACCATGGCAAGAATGGCCAGAGGAATACAGATGTCCTAATAGAGGCGTGATAGCGAAAATGTTATCTACTCATGAGAGGGAAATAGGATATTACGTATGTGAACAGTTCTTGTTCGATCAGCAATGGAGCGAGAGCAAGACGCTTATAAATAAAAACAATATCGGTGTGATAGGTGATATACCTATATATGTATGTCAAGATAGCGTAGATGTGTGGGCAAGTCCGAAGATGTTTGATCTAGATAAAGATCTTAATCCAAGAAAAGTAGCAGGAGTTCCTCCTGATTATTTTGCTGAAGACGGACAGCTTTGGGGCAATCCGATCTACAATTACGAGTATATGGCAAAGGACGGTTATTCATGGTTTGTCAGAAGAATTGAGAGAATGTTTAAGCTATATGACAAGTTAAGGATAGACCACTTCAGAGCATTTGATAGATACTGGGCGGTGCCGTTTGGCTCTAAGACAGCAAGAGACGGCAAGTGGGAAGAAGGCGTTGGTATCAAGCTATTTGATATAATAAAGAAAAAATTCCCTAATGCAGATATTATCGCTGAGGATCTAGGTATCATAGACGATGGCGTGATAAAGCTACGCAAAAATGCAGGATTCCCTGGTATGAGAGTAATGCAGTTTGGATTAGACGGAGAAGAAAGTCCACACTTGCCACACCTTTATGAAAAAGAAAGTGTTGTATATACGGGCACTCATGATAACGATACTACTTATAGTTGGCTTACAGGGCTCAATGAAGATAATATGGCTAAGCTAGGCGACTACATTGGCGTTCACGGAGCAGTGGAAGGCGGAGAGAATAGTAGTCACGTGTGGGGATGTATCAGAACTATGCTGCTAAGTGTATCAGATACAGTAATTATACCATTCCAAGACCTTGCGGGCTGGGGTACGGACACAAGGATGAATACTCCAGGAGTTAGTGAAGGGAACTGGAAAGTTCGTATTACTATGGACTCTATTGCAAAAATAAGAGTAGATAAGATGCGTAGATATAATTACATTTCAGGCAGAAAAAGATGATAAGTGATAGTTTTAACGCTTTTTTGTAAAATATCATTGCAATTATCTAGTATTTAGGTTATAATAGATCATATGAATATATACACTTATAGAAATTATGATAAAAACAGCATAGATTACGCAAAAATATGTTTAAAGCATTATTTAGGCAAAAGTGCTAATATTTCCTACTATGGAACGGGGAAGCCGTACGTTGTAGGAGAGGATGTGTACATCTCGGTATCTCATACTGGAAGTGATCTTGTAGTCGCGGTGTCGGACAGCGAAGTCGGCGTAGATATAGAATATAAGCGTTCAAGGCATTTCGATAGTATTGCTAGGCATATGCTAGGAGATAAAGAAATAAAATCACTGGATGAGTTTTATCTCGAGTGGACTAAGTACGAGAGTAAGTTCAAGCATGGTGGAGAAGATGGAGTATATCGCACGTTCGACATATTCGCGGATACAGTATTGACAGTCTACAGTCGTGACGAAGAGTATATATTTATTCCAATGGAGCAAATAATAGTAAAATAATTACATTAGCAAACGCTAGTGATATAAAAGGAGAATAATTATGGTTTTAGATAAAGTTATAGAAGCTCTATGTGAGCAGTTAGATTTACAAGCGTCTAATATTAGTGCAGATACTAAGTTAGATGATGAGCTTAACCTTGATTCGATAGATAAGGCAGAGCTAGTAACTACTCTAGAAGACGAGTTCAATATAGTGGTAGATTACGAGGCAGCACTTACAGTTCTAACTGTCGGAGACGTAGCAAAAGAGATCGAAAAAGTAATGAAAAAATAGTAAATATTGATATAATGTAATATATAATAAGCACTGAAAAGCGATTTTCGGTGCTTATATTTTTGCTTATTTTGAT
This sequence comes from uncultured Clostridia bacterium, assembly GCA_947038565.1. GTDB lineage: Bacteria > Bacillota > Clostridia > Christensenellales > UBA3700 > MGBC100798. The sequence continues at coordinate 56,279 of CAMQWP010000001.1, read as the reverse complement.
ATAAATTTGAATAAATATACGAAATAAATGACCGTATTTGTCGTCTTAACTGACGAAAAGTAAATGCAAATAACATGCTTTTGTATAGAAAATTAGATAAAACTAAGTGTAATATCATAGACAATAATAGGGCATTGATCTATAAGAAATATCAAGATAGAGATTAATTATTGTACAAATAATGCTAAATAGTATAGAAATTATGCTAAATTTACTAGACATTAAGCGTTTTTATGCATATATGGCATATGTACATCATATTAAATAGTAATAGATATCAAGGTGCGTTAATCACTGATATTAAGCATTAGTTAAGATATGATTATAATGACCATCACAAATAAATATTACACAATATTTACAATTGGTCGATATTTTCCATGATAAGCTTTATGTGGCAAGTCAGCAGGGATTTATATTGAAAAAAACACAAATTAATGAATGTTTTATGGCAATAATATATTATTATAATACTAATTTTAACCCAAGTACTTTTATTATTAAGATTTATGCACGCATAGGAATATAAATATAAATTGAGGTATATTGACGAATGCGAGATAGTATGATATTATTTATAGGTACAATTGCATTTTCGGGAGGAGTTATGAGAGATAAATTTACGAAAACGAATATAAAGTTAGCGCTGGTAGCATTATTGCTAGTAGTGCTTTTGGCCGTGCCAGTAGCTTTTTATTCTTTTGGAAAAGATAATGGTCAGGGTACTATCATCGACAATACGGCACCTAGTGCTGCAGGTGTTGGTACAAGGATCGAAAATGAAGCTCAGCTTAAGGCTTGGCTTATTGGTGATGAGCTAGATGGATATTTGGCTCCTCCTGGGGACGTAGATAACGCAGGTTTTACTATAAATTTTACTCATGACGCCAATTATATACTAAAAAGTGGGCGAACTTTAGACGGTAGAGGTTATCACATAGCTCTTAGAACTGATACTAGGGTTAATTCTACTGTTGCAATGAATGTTATGGGTGTTACTGTTGCAGCTAGAGCTAATGGTACTACTGATGTTAGTGGTGTTAACACTGGCAGAAGCGATGTAGGTAAGTTGGACGAATGTTTTATTACAGGTGCTCAAGGTCGACATAGTCGTTATCATTATGGTACATTTTTACACCATATCGAAGAAGGTGCATATCTTAAGGATATAAATTTTCATTACATAACAGAGATGAATTATGTTTTTAACGCGGACCGAGCGACTCTTAATCAAGGAATAGTAGCAGGACGAAATGAAGGATCAATGTTGCGTATTAATTTGGATATAAGAGCTATGTTTTATCATAACGACTTAAATCCACAGCCACATAACACTGTAATGGTCGGTGGTCTTGCTGGATATAACTCAGGAACTATCAGGGATTGTAAAGTATCGTTTGGAGCTAAGTATGGTCCTTCTCCGAGCGGCGGTGCTCTTATTGCAGAGGTGGTTTCTATTAATACAAGCAGTCAGTCTAGAATTTATACAGGTGGACTTGCTGGATATAATATAGGTCGTATGACAAATAACACTGTAGTTTTTGAAAATGTTGCTTACGGGTATAATACTGCTGCAATAGCTGGTTCAACGGCTGAAGGTGGAATGACTGCTAACGGCGGTGCCGTAGGTAGAAATGGATTTAATGGAATAATCGATGGTGTATATATCGATGTTCAAAAACCAGTTAAAAACTTACATGGTCAAATAATTGATGGTGTAGCACATAGTGGCGGTGGATATAATTCTGAGGCGTTATTTGTAGGATTAGTAGACAGAAATACTCTTGGTATAAAAATAACTAACATGTACGTCACATCAAGTCAAACTGAACCGATTTATGGTTGTTATGAGGGAGTGTCTAGCGGCGCTTATAGATCCCTTCAGCTATCATTAAGCGGTGCGAAAGTGGAGTTTGATCAATCTGATTCTTCAGGAAGATCGATTAAGTTCTCTGTGCCGAATGGATCATCGGGTACTACTATATTATGGAGTGCTGCTGGTCAGAATATATATGATCAGTCATTAACCTCTATTGTGTATCTAAAAACTGATATTAAGTCAAGCATGGTCTTTACCACTGGTACTATCGTCAAGATACCCGCTCAAACCGTGCCGACCGATATCACAATGGAGTACGGTAACTTACATTCATTCCACTGGGGTAATATATTTGGAACTATTCCAAAATACAATCCTGTGAATTTGAAAGTAAAGAATGTATATGTAGATAACTTTACGCATGAACAGTATTTTTATCCTGAAGGTAGCCGAATTGATGTAGGAAGCTACAAGTTCTCTATACTTAAGAATGTTCCTGCTGCTACAGAAGCGTATTTAGATGTGGCAAATAAAGTCGTAGCTTTATACACTGATATAGAAAAATACGCATTAAGAGAAAATATAATAGTTAAACCTAAACTAGTAGACGTAATATGGACGGGACTTAATACTGTATTTACTTATGATGGTACTGATCAAACAGGTAAGATAACAGCTAGTTATTTTGATATAAATAATAAAAAAATAGCACTGCCTATTGTCGTAGCAGATGGTGGAAAGTTCTTTGATTATAGAGTAGAAGGCTACAACATCGAAACTTCATTTAAAACAAGGAATTATAAGACTAGTGATATTCTAACTCATCATTGTGTTATGAATAAGGCTAAATATAACATAGCTCCTGATGCATTAAGTCTTGAGCCGTACATAGGTGACTATGATGGCAAGGAACACAAGTTACAGCTAAAGCTAAAGGGGTCATCACTTACAAATGTCGATGAAATCCTTGCTGCATTCTTAGGTGCTGACAAGACTCCACTCGTACCTATTTGGGAAGGTGGCAACTCTATGACGGATGTAGGTAATAAAACAGTTATATTCGATCTAATCTCAAACAATGACAACTACGAGACACTAGTTTTCTCAGAGTTGCAGTCCGTATTAAATATTAAACCAAAGAAAGTAGATATCGTCTGGGCTGGATCTGATTTGGTGTATAATGGAGAAGATCAAAAAAGCAAAATTGCAGCGACTTATACGGATGTGTTTGGTAAGCCAGCAAATTATGACTTAACTATAAACGCAGAAGATGGTGAATTCAGAAACTATCGTACAGAAGGTTACACTTTCAATGCGAGCCTATCTTCAGAAATAGGAAATTATATAGTAATCCCTGCCGCAGTAACTGAAAAAACTTACCACATTACAAAAATTCAATTAGACATGAGTAAAGTAATATGGTCTAGTGAGACGGGGGCTATTCCTTATACAGGTCAGCCAGTATTCCGTACACTTACTGGTTTGGCTGAGGGAGTGCAAGTTGATTATACTAGTATTGCTCTAGAAGGAAGTGAGCTTACAGGTGGAATGCCTGTTAATGTAGGTAGATATAAAGTGCACGCACTTATAACACTAAATGTTAATGTAGAGGTTAATGTTGCTGGTGAACTTGAACGTGAGGCAGAGTATAGTATTGACCCTATAGACTATGATTATTCTAAAGTATTATTTGCTGATCAAAACATACCTTACACCAGCACGGCACATGTCATAACTTATGACGCGGCTCTTGTTCCTGTAGGATTTGATGGCACTAGCCCGACTTTTACAGTATCAGAGAATTCTTTTACGAATCTTACTGACGAAGGGGAAGTAGTATTAACATTTACAGCAGCGGGAAGCAAGAACTACAAAGCTGGCGTTAAAGAGTTCAGGGCTATTATAAAGATAGTTCCAGCTCGTGTAGACGCAGTATGGAGTGGAGTAGATATCACTTATGACGGAACTGACCATATCGCAGGTATATCGGCAAGTTATACTGACGTAAATGGCAATGTCATCGCTCTTGTTGTACATAACGTAGGCGTGGCAAATGTAATAAATTATAATGCTGATGGATATTATTTCTATTGTATTATGGAAGATGCAAACTATCTTTTCAAAGATGATGCATTAGTCACAAATGCTCAAGGTGAAGCCTTTAAAGTAGTTATGGTAAAGAAAGCACCTATAGAATTAAGTGCCGAAAATATCATTTTTGATCAAACAAAAAATAGTATAAATATAAAGCTAGCAGACGGAATTGTAGGGTCTATAGTGTTAAATAGCGGAGAAGTAGGTGCTGGCGGAGAATACTTGGGTCTTTTAGAACTTAGAACGTACGTGTTTACTGTTAATAGAATTGCTTTAGGTGCTCAGACTGATAACTACTGTGATAGCTTACCTCTATCATTCGAGGTTACTACAAAATATAGAACTAATGATTATACTGTTTATAGAGATACTATAGGAGAGATAACTTATGAAAGTAGAGTTGTCTTAGAAGAATTGCATCGTATTTATAATAATCTAAATCAATTAGATATGGTGGCAAACAAGGCTGATTTTGATACGTATATGTCTAAATTCGACGCTATTATAAATGGTATCAATGCAGATGTAGAAGACAATACGAACGTAGGAAATGCAGCTAATATACCTGTTGCAGCTGCGGCTATTGCTACTGCTTTTAGCATAGTAGCCTTTGCGGGTGTGGTCATGAGTAAGTTCGGTAGATTACTTTAATAGATTGATTATACGTACATATTTCATGTAACTTATCGAATTAAAATAATGTAATTATAGCAAAAAACTAAATCAAATACAATATAGCACACTCTAAATGTAGTATACAGATGAAAATCTTTATAACTAAAAGGAGTGTGCTATTTGCTGTTAAAGTTCAGATATTGCTATTATATTCGTGGAAATAATAATATATATAGAGCTATAGATAGATTATTAAAGAATAGTACATAATGGTTGATGCAGTAATTTATTTGGTGGAATAATGTTATTTTTACAATGCGAAAATAATTAAATTTTGCATAGATATTATAGAAAATAAACGGTAAAATCATCATTTTCAGCTATTTTTATAGGCTTTTATAACTTCAAAATACATTTTCAGCTAGCCATTAATAAGTATCAAAAAGACAAGTTTATAAATATAAAGTGTGCTAAATAAAAAATCTATTATTAAGGTAAAATTAAGGTTAATCGATTTATTAAAATAATTATTATTTATGATAAATATTGACTTATATTTGATTAATCAATTAAATATATAGGTAATAGTGTATTTTTTGCAAATTAGGTGCAATATTGGATAAAAATTGCTGATAAGCATTGCATTTTAAATTTAGCTAGTGCATATATTAATAATATAGTAATTATTATTGTATAATTGCATATATTATAATATTTTGCATTAAAGTGAAAAAATATTTTATATTGACGAATATTATATAGTGTGTTAAAATTTATATGTAGTTAATTGAATTTTCGGGGGAGGAAATTATGAGAAACAATATTTTGAAACGAGGTGGATTAGGTGTACTATTAGTGTTGTTGCTAGTAGTAGGTTTAACCTTGCCTTTTTTTCTTACTTCAGTAGAAAAAGGTAATAATCCTATTAGTGATAGCTCGACAAGTGCAGTCAGCGCTCCAGTAGGTACTAAAATCACAACTGAGGCGGAACTTAAAGCATGGCTTAGAGGAACAGCCGCTAATGGATACTTAGCTCCTGCAGGTGGTGGTAATACCATACACTTTACGCATGATGGTAATTATATGCTTGCCACTGGACGTACACTTGACGGCAGAGGAAACTATATTAATTTAAAGACAGATACACGTGTCACAGTACATGTTGAAATGGCTATATTAAAGTTGCCCGTAACAGCTGATCCTACTGTATTTACTACTGATTATCGCGGTTTTAAAAGTAACAAAAGTGATGCTGGTAAAGTGGATGAACAAGAAGGTACAACAGGTAATCGAACTCATTACGGTACGTTTCTACACCTTATGCAAGAAGGTGCAGTAATAAAGGATACAAATTTTTTCTACACTACTGCGATGAATTATGTTTTCTTCTCAAATCTTACTACTTTAAATCAAGGTATTATAGTAGGTCGAAATGAGGGAACTTTAAGCAACGTAACTCTTGATGTAAGAAGTATGTTCTATCATAACTACAATGGTTGGGAAGCATATAACACTGTAATGGTAGGTGGTCTTGCGGGATATAACTCAGGAGACATTACTAATTGCAAAGTTATCTTCGGCGCTGGATCAAGCATAGGCGGTCATACTAAACCTAATAAAAGGACCAGATCTAGACTTTATGTAGGCGGTGTAGTAGGATATAATGTTGGCAATATTACAAATAATACTGTTGTATTCCAGAACGTTGCATATGGAACTAATGCTCCTCTATTTGCAAGGGCTGATGAGTATAAAGAAGTTGGTGTCGGATATGCAAAATCAGCTGCATCTGCCGGCGGAATAGCTGGTAGAAATGGTGCTGTAGGCGTAATAGACGGAGCGTTTATCGACGTTCAAAAAAGCGTAACTAATGCAGTTGGTTCTCTTGTAGATGCTTATAATGGATGGAACTCAGACGCGTTTTTTGTAGGCATGGTTCTATCAGGTACTGCTGCAGGTCAATTAAAGAATATGTACACTAATCAAAATCAAACAGCTGTGTTATACGGTGTATATCATGCTGCATACGCTGGAAGTGGATCAGGGTTTGATCTAGGCGGAGCATTACATACAGTAGTTACAGGTGCAAGTTTAGCTTTTGATACGACTGATGTGACAAATACTAATGTAATATTATCAGTGCCTCAAGGTGCTGCGGGGACAGGAATACTATGGAGCGTAGGAACTAAAAGTGTTTACGAGCAGTGCCTATCAAGCATAAGTATGCCTAAAACTGACCTACCGATAGGAAAGGTTGCTTGCTTTGCGGGCAAGAGCTTGAAGCCAGCACCAAGAGCGGTGCCAGCGGATAAGTTGGATTATTTCTATGGAAACAAGCACAACTTTGATTGGAAGTCTGATCTTTTAGGTATTCTTGCCGCGGGAACTGATTTTGAAAAAAACTTGCTAGTTACGGATTATTATACTAATGTCGCAACTGGTTTAGATCAAAGATTTACAAGAAGAGATCTAATAGATGTAGGCACTTATGATTTTAATATTAAGAAAAATGATGCAAATGGTAGCCTTGCTTATCTAGATGCTACGAATAAAGAACTTATAAAGTATGATGTAATAGCGAATCATGTTGATCGTGAGAGAATAAAAGTTCACCCTAGAGAAGTTACTCTTACATGGGTTGGATTTGATGGCAATTTCGTTTATGATGGTACAAATCAAATAGATAAAATCAGTGCTACTTATCAAGACATTTTCTATACTACGAATGGTAATGTACCAGCAAATGCAGTGCTAGAAACTGCACAAGGTGGTTTTACTAATTACGTAAAAGATGGTTATACTATAATTGCTACTTTCGAAAAAGGGAATTATATAGCTAAGACTAATACAACTAGACAAAGCATGATGAAACAGGCTGAGTATTTGATACCTCAAGGTGAATTGATGTTAAATCCATTGACAGTTCAGTATGATGGGTTAGAGCATTCTCTATCATTGAGCAAAACAGGTTCAACCCTGACTGACATTACTGAGATATTAGCTGGATATGCTAATATTCATGATCAAATTCCATTAAAGCCAGTATGGACATCTTCGAATAACGCATTGACTAATGTTGGTGATAATATCGTTACTTTAGATATAGTTTCTGATAATCCGAATTACAAGCCTCTTGAATTTAACGAATTAACTGCAAGACTTGTCGTTACTCCATGCCCTGTAGTGCCAATATGGATCGGTCGTGATTATGTTTACGATGGCAATGATCATAAAGAAGATATTAAAGCAAACTTTGAAGATGTAAATAAAGCTATTCAGCCACTAAGTATTGATATTGGATCGGAAAATAAAGAATTTAGAAATTTTCGTAAAAATGGTTATGTGTTCACAGCTGTTTTAACGCCTGGTCAATCTAATTATACACTAAAGTCTGGTTCAGAAATTTCTAAAATATACAATATTAAAAAAGTATTAATTGATCTTAATAAAGTTAAGTGGAATACTAATGCGTTAAAGTTCCCTTATAATAATATGCCAGTTGATTTACACCTTACTTCTCTGCCAAGTAGTATTGAAGCTAGTTATCAAATGTCGGCAGTAAATGGCAGCGAGCTTACTGATGGTTTGGCAGTTAATGTTGGTACATACAAGATTAGTGCTAGCTTGTCAGCAAATCCTAATATTGATACTACAGGAACTGCTGGCTTTGAAGGAGAACTAACTTATACTATTGATCCTATTGATTATGACTTTAGTTTAATGCGTTTTACTGATAGACAGATCGAATATGATGGAACAGTACAGACTTTATCAATTCCTCATAGTTTTATGCCTATTGGACTAGATGGTTCAATGCCTAAAGCTGTATTCTCTAAGTCGCAGTTTAAAGATGTTGCTGATAGTTCGGCTGTTACCGTGTCATTTGTTGTAGACGGTGTTAAGAGTAAAAACTATAACGCACCGAAAGATGTATCGTATACTGCAAACATAAATATACTACCAAATCAAGTAGATGTAGTATGGACTGGAAGTGATGTAACTTACGATGGTATTAATTATATGAATACTGTTTCTGCTAGTTACCTAGATGTTAATAAAGTAAAAATAGACGCAACTATTAGTATTATCGGTGAAAGCGAATTTAAGAACTATAAAGAGGGCGGATATTACTTCTTTGCTAATATAGCTGACGCTAATTACATAGCTAAAAGAAGCTCATTAAATACAAATGATGATGGCAATGCTTTTAGAGTGTATAATATAAATAAAGCACCAGTTGCTATTAGTGCTAGTGACATAGTATGGACACAAACAAAAGATAGTATATCTATATCGTTTATAGAAGGTTTAGGCGGCAATATAGTATGTAATAGTGGTGAGCTAATCGGAGACGGCGTACTATCTAATATTGCTGAAATGACAGAATATGTTTTTACAGTGAATAAAATACCTACTGGGGAGATCGCCAAGAATTATACTATTAGCGGTGACTTAGTTGTTAATATAACTACATATTATACCATCGCAGATTATAATACTCAAAAATCATATATTGGCAAAATAGATGCTAATAGCCGTATGGGTATTGAGGAATTACTATTAGTATATAACAAATTGAATAATGAAAGCAAGACAATAAAGAAAGATGATATTGATGCGCAGATTGCTGCATTTAATACTATAGTTAATGAAATTAATAAAGAAATAAACGATAACGTAGAAGTTGGTAATGGCGCAAGTGTTCCTGTAGGAGAAGCTGCTGCTGCATCAATGGTAGCTACTCTAGGGCTAATTGCTCTAGCAGGAGTAGTTCTTAAGAAAACAGGGGGATTATTATGAAAAAGTATAACAAGTTGATGATTTTAGCACTTGTATTGATCATGTCAGCAGCAAGTTTGCTGGTTTCATGTGTCAACACGCCGGATCCAGTTCCACAACCACCAGTACCGCCACCTATTATTGAGCCAGATGTGCCAGAAGTACCAGTTACTGATTCTGAAAAGTACGCTAAGATTATTGCTGAGCATGTAGTGACTAATGGGTATACTCTGAATATCGACAGTACAACAACAGTTGCGCCTATTGGCGAGACCGTGTACGCTCATATTGATGTTGCACTTTTAGATGGTGTTGTTACTAAAACAACTACTATAAAAAAGATACCTGGAATAGGTGAGGAAGCCATATCAGAAACTAAATTAATACTTGAAAACTATATTGGTGAAAAATTAGGTGTAAATCTAGCACTTGCTAATCTTGCAGAAGGTTATTCTATTAAAAATATAAACGATGTAATAACTGTAACTGGAACTGTAGTTGATCCTGTAGTAGTTTTTGGCGCCAGTGCAAAGGATTATTCGAACGTGACTATAACTATTATAGCTGATGTTGCTAAGAATAAAGTAATAAGCTACACTGCTAACTTTACTCAAAAAAGCCTAGTTTCAGTAATGGAATACAAGATAAAATAATGTGTAATTAAGTTTAAAAAGCGACCGCTTAGGCTGTCGCTTTTTTTGTTGCAATGAATAAAATATGCATATAACTCAATGTACGTATGCGAGTTTTTTAATTATTATTATCCTCATGCCATTGATTGTGATAGTATAAATTGGCTTTGATAGGTATGATAATTAATAGAGAAAATATTCTGTACCTTATGATTATGTATCATAATTATCATATAGCGCAGTGCAAATTGCAAATAAGTATGATTTTGCCATAATATTTATAGAGCGAGTGTATAATGTATATTAATTTAGTTGCAATTTAATATGTATGTGGTATAATAATAATGAAGTACATGTATGCCATTTTTTAATAATTATAATATGGCATTTTGATAAAATATCTAAACGAGGTAAGAATGAAAGATAGATTAAACAAATTAAAAGTTAAAACTTTCAGAGAAGGGCTTTTATTAGCAGTTGATTTAACAGTAGTAGCTATCAGCTTTACTATTGCTTTTTTGCTAACTCAAATTTATGTCCTAGGTAATTCTGACATTCAAGAAAGTGTTATCTCTGATGTGTTTATATCACTTGCAATTATATTAGGTTTGTGTACGATTTCATTCTGGCTTTGTGGTGTGTTTAAAGTTATCTGGCGTAGTGCGAAGTCTCGTGACTATGGTAGAATAGTCCTTTCAATCTTGTTAGTTACTATAATATTTGCTTTGCTTGATTCTTGCTGGCTGCATCTTATTGCTAAGCCTGACATTGAACTTGTAGGGTTTTGGACTGATGTTCAAGTGTTTCCCACTTATATTATTTTCTTTATAACAGCTATCTTGTTCCTTTCTTTGATTCGTACTGTTTATCAGGCACATTATGCTAGATTTCACAACAGAAAGAAAAATATAGTTCGTCGTAGGACATTAATCGTAGGTGCGGGTAGTACTGCTGATACAATACTAGACGAGATCGCAAAAGGCGAAACTGATTATTTGCCTATTTTCGCTCTTGATGATGACCCTAGTAAACAATGCCGTATTTTTCATGGCGTTGAGGTAATAGGTACTCTTAATGATATCGGTAAAATAGTAAATCAGTATAAGATAGAAGTTATTATATTTGCTATCCCGACTATGGAAGTAGTCAAGCGTATGGAGTTGCTTCGCGTGTGTGGTAAGACTGGCTGTGAAGTGAAAGTTATCCCACTAGTTTCTGAAATCATTGAAAATACAAGCCTTATCGGACAAATGCGTAATGTTAATATTGCCGATCTTTTAGATCGTCCGCAAATTGAGTTCGAAGAGCAAGGCGTAAGTGAGTATATTACTGATAAGACTGTTATGGTCACTGGTGGCGGTGGCTCTATCGGTTCTGAGTTATGTAGGCAAATACTGAAGTTTAAGCCAAAACGTATTGTAATAGTCGAGATTTATGAAAACTGTGCGTATGATATCCAGCAAGAACTTAAGTGCATTGATGGTCTAAGTACGGACTTTAGAGTTGAGATATTATCTGTTACTGATTATGATAAGCTAGAGAGTGTTTTTGAGCAGTATCATCCAAATATCGTTTTCCATGCAGCAGCACATAAGCATGTGCCTTTAATGGAGACTAATCCAGAAGAAGCAGTTAAAAATAATGTTTTTGGAACTTATAATACGGTTATTTTAGCATCTAAATTTAATGTTGAAAAATTTATATTAATCAGTACTGACAAAGCGGTCAATCCGACTAATGTCATGGGTGCTACAAAAAGATGTTGCGAGAAAATACTGCAACTGGTTTCAAGACGTGGTGGCAATACTGAATTCGCTGCTGTTAGGTTTGGTAATGTACTGGGAAGTAATGGTTCCGTTATACCGCTTTTTAAGCGTCAGATAGAGCAAGGCGGTCCAGTTACCGTTACACATAAGGATATTATTCGTTATTTTATGACTATTCCGGAGGCGGTAAGTCTTGTTATGCAAGCGGGTGCTTTTGCTAAAAGTGGTGAAATATTTGTGCTGGATATGGGTGAGCAAGTAAAGATAGTTAAACTAGCGGAAAACTTAATCAAAGCGTTAGGTCATGAGCCTTATGTCGATATTGATATTAAATTTACTGGTCTTCGTCCTGGAGAAAAACTGTATGAAGAATTGCTTATGAATGAGGAAGGTCTTAAAAAGACTGATAATAATAAAATATACGTTGGTAGTCAGATCGCATTTGATGATAAGGAATTTGAGGATTCTCTAGAGAAGATGAGATCTATATGCACGACTAACGATAAGAGCCAAGTAGTTGATCAGTTGAAGATCCTTGTACCTACATTTAAGCATGATAAAGCGCAGTATATTGCTATGCTAGATCATGACGAGGTAATGAAGGAAGAGTTTTATGGCATAAGTGAATCTGTAAATTAGTATATCTTTAATAAAATAAAATACCGCATTGATTATGCATGTGACTAATATTTAAAAACGCACTATATAAGTAGTGCGTTTTTTTTGTCATAAATATATATATTTTTCTATTTAGCACCTATAATATTCATGTGGAGGAAATAATATGATTTATGATAGAAAAAATAAAGTATTACAGGGTGATACTATTATAATATCCGAGCTTTCGGGTAATATTGTGCTAACAATAACCGCTGAAGAAATCCAGCCCAATACGGCGTATTATGTCGAGATTCTTTGTCCTAAAAATCTAAAATATTGCCTAGAGCGTTGTGCTGTACAGGGGCGTGTACTGTCGGTCATCGTACCGAATAATATTTTGAATAGTAGGGGTGATATTTATGCTCAGTTGGTATGCCGAGATACTGTCTCAGGGCGTGTGCTAGACAAATCATTAGTGACTGCATTGCCGATTATAACGGTCACTAGAGCGATAAATGCGTCAGAGACTGTCAATGTAAACGCGGTAACAGATGTCATATCGGAGATGATAAAAGCAAAAGATAAAATGGAGATCGTTGCGGTAGAGTTGAGAGAAGACATTGTAGATAAAGTCGGCTGGACTGAAGTCAATGTAGAGTTTAATAAGATCAATGATGAAATAGTTAGAATTAATGATATTACAACTTGTGACAATATTGCATTCGATACGCTAAATAAAATAGCGAATATGATAATCTATTGCAAAAGAAGGATAGATATTGATATAGTAGATATGCTTACATTAGTTAGGTTAAGACTATTGAATTTAGAAGAGTTGACCGAAAAATATCACCTCGGGGCGGTAATGTCATTTGACTATACAAATTCTTATAATGTAGCCCCCGAACATTATATGGATTCCATAGAGAAGATGGAACGTAAATATGGCGGTGGTTGGGCAAAATACACAGGTGTTATGGGTATTGCTCCTCCTGATGGCAGTGATAAGATGTTTTCATATGTCAGGATTACATAATTTTATAGAATAGATTAATATCAATAATATAAAAAAGGCAGCTCATAATAAATGAGTTGCCTTTTATTTTGCATATAATTGTATTACTACTTAGCTAGATTAAATATATTTACAAGGTCACTTGCTCCAAGTTTCATAAATGATCCGATAGTCACAGTATCGTCGAGAGTACCTATATTTGCAAGTCTATTAATAATATCATCGGTTAGAGTAATATTTAGCTGACTAACTCTAATAGGCATGTTGATGCTATCGAAGAATGTTTCTAGTGTAAGAATACCTGATAGTGCAAGATCTATATCATCTTCACCAGTTAATCCGAATACATCTCTTGCGAAGGTAGCAAATCTTGATGGTTTAACGTGCATAACATATCTAGCCCAGCTACTCCATAGTGCGGATAATCCCGCTCCATGTGCTACGTCGTATTCGCCACTAAGTGTATGCTCTATATCGTGTGTCGCCCAGTCATCAACTCCGCCGCAACCAGTAAGGTCGTTATGCGATAAACTTCCTGTCCACATTATTTCAGCTCTAGCTTTATAATCAGTCGGGTTTGATATGGCTGTAGGTGCATATTTTATCATGTTTTTTAGTACGGATACTGCAATGTTGTCAGTAATATCCATTGTTGGTTCTGTAGTGAAGTATCTCTCTAATGAATGGATTATGATGTCTACTATTCCGCACTTAGTCTGATACTCAGGTAGTGTATAGGTAAGCTCTGGATTAAGTAGACTAAATACAGGTCTGCATGACTCATGTCCGTATGATAGTTTATTGTCAGTAATATCGTTAGTTAGTACACAGCTTCCACTCATCTCGCTACCTGCGGCAGCAAGAGTTAGTATAGTGCCAATTGGTACGCATTCAGTAACTACATCAACCCTGCGGAATAAATCCCACACATCACCAGTATGTTTTACGCCAAATCCAATTGATTTAGCACTATCAATAGTGCTACCACCGCCAACAGCCAGTATGAAATCTACTGCTTCAGCCTTACACAATTCGATACCTTCACGTACTAGAGAAAGTTTTGGGTTGGGCTTAACTCCGCCAAGAGTTACATATGCAATATCACTATCTTTTAGCGACTTTAATACTGTATCCAATAGCCCGCTCTTAATAACGCTACCGCTACCATAATGTACTAATACTTTAGTTGCATTGTACTCGCGACATAACTCGCCTACATATTTCTCTACGCCAGCTCCGAACTTGACTTTTGTTGGTGCGTAATATTCAAAATTCTTCATATTGTTTAGCTCCTATATTGATGTTGTAATACTATTCTATCATAATATCTACCTTATGTCAATATTGATTTAGTAGGAGCATTGACATTAGTGAATAGTTGTGATATAATTGGAAAGTAATATTAGTATGACTATGTGTTAATACAGTTACTTATTGCTATTACTTATATAATGTATGCAAGTTTTCAGTAACGCGTTAAGATATCGTTGTAAGGAGGTATGTATGAAATTTTCAGTGCTAGGCTGTGGTAGATGGGGTTCGTTTATCAGCTGGTATATATCTGTAATAAAAGGTTATGATACAACATTATTTGGCAGGGAGCAGAGTTCTAACTTTAAAAGATTAGTTTCTACAAGACAGAATGAATATGTGAAACTAAGCGAGGATATAACGCTATCTAGCGATCTGACTGCGACGCTAGAGTCTGCTGATTACATCATTATTAGTATTTCCGCACAGGGACTTCGCCAGTTTATTCGCGATATAGTAAAAACTACTGACGTCAGCGGAAAGAAATTTATACTTTGCATGAAGGGGATGGAGCTTCCTAGCTGTACGCGTCTTAGCCAAGTCTGCATAGAAGAGGGCTTAATAGCTGATAACATCGCAGTATGGTTAGGCCCTGGACATATACAAGATTTTACTAAAGGAATTCCTAACTGTATGACTATTGACTCATATGATAGTGAGCTTTCTCATACGCTTGCAGGATTGCTTACTAGTGATATAATAAGATTTTACTACGGCTCTGATATTGTCGGTAGCGAAATAGGTGCTGCTTGCAAAAATATCATGGGTATTTGTGCAGGACTGCTTGATGGTTACGGCTACTCAACTTTAAAAGGCCCACTGATGTCTCGAGGTGCTTTCGAAGTGTCTAAGTTTATTACTGCAATGGGTGGTGATGGGTATTCAGCATATGGTCTTACGCACCTAGGAGATTATGAAACTACGCTATTTTCAAAACATTCTCATAATAGACAATTCGGCGAACAGCTTGCGAGTAACTTGCCTTATGTAAAACTTGCTGAAGGTGTTTCTACTTGTGAGGCAGTTGCGCGTAAAGCTCGCGTTCTAGGCGTTGATATGCCTATCACTTTTGCAATATATAAAGTGCTTTTCGAAAATGCTGATCCCAAAATTGCATTGAGTGAATTATTTAGTAGGGCTATCAAGATCGAAAAATACAGTATATAATACATTTTATTTGCTGAGATAATACTATAGATAGACATGTCATAATAGTTTAATATTCGCAAAACTCGTATACACTTACGGGTTTTGCTTTTTTTTGCTTTTTTTGAGTAAATTATATATGGTTGGAATATTTTGCAACTTGTCTCATATATATAGGACAAGAGGTGATTATATGAAAAAATATGTTATAGTAGCTTTATCGCTATTGTTATGTGTAGGTGTTCTGGTTGGCTGTACCCCTGAAGTATCGCGTTTAGATGCTATGAAAAGTCAGGTTTCTTATAGCCAAAGCGGACTTGTGGTCGGTGGTAATGCGGAGGTAAGGTGCGAGATTGCTACTGGGTCTAGAGAAATCAGTATGATTTCTGACGGCGTAGCGTCTGATTTGATGGAATTCTGCACTCTATCTATTACTCCTATTAAATACGAGCTTTATAGTAAACATTTTACTTTTAAACTTGTAGGCGATAAGGGCGAAGTTTCGGGGGAATGCAAGAAAGCAATTATCGGGATAAATCAAGTAGCGGACATTATGGATGTTGAAAGTCTTGGTACTCTAACTAAGTTGGTTGTCACTTATGAAGAGGTAGTTATAGAGCTAGAGCTTACTAATGCTATGGAGGGTATGCTTACTTGTGACAAGGTAGTGGAAAGTGTTTATAATTCGCTTACTGCGGAGATAGAGCCAATGTTTGATGGCAATGAGTTTTTAGGTGAGGTACACGCTAAAATCACTCGTGATACTAGTGCTGAGGGCGTGAAATATTACTGGTATGTTAGCATTACTGTTAGTACGGATAATAGCATTTATGTATTAGTCGACGGTGCAACAGGTGCGATACTTGCAAAGAAATGCGACATGAATAATTAGTAATATTACATCTAATATTAAATATAGAAATAGAGCCTATCAATAGATAAGCTCTATTTCTAATTTATCTATCCATGTATTATCACTAATTTTCGCGTTTGCGAATAAGTTTAACATAAGGACAGTATAATATAAAGAGTGCAAGTGTTAGATATAACTATACAATGCGAAAAGAGTATCATCGCTGATACTCCTCCCTTGCATTAAATGCACGATTATATGTATTACTGTCTGTTGTTACTGTTAGAAACAGCCACAGCCGCCGCCGAATCCGCCGCCGAATCCGCCGCCGCCACAGTTATTACCACAGCCACAAAGCCATAATATTAATAACCAGCTTATACCGCAGTTACCGCCATATCCGCCACCGCAGTTATTGCCACAGCCGCCGGCATATCCGCCACAACCGCATGAGTTTGCATTGCTCTCGCAACCGCATGAGTTACAGCTAGCACCGCAGCTATTACCGCAACCGCCACCGCAGTTGTTATTTCCGTAGCCGCCGCCACAGCCACAACAGCTGATAAGTAAAAGTATAATGTAGATTGAACTGCAATTGTTATTACATCCGTTCATAATAGTTACCTCCATAAGTGTTTTTTTGAGTGATACTCTACTTTAATGTACGCATAATTCATTAAAAGTGTTACAGCTACTTGACAAATTTTCGTTTTCATATTATTATTATATATATAAAATAATTAATTGAGGTGTAAAATGGCACAATTAACAATGGATAAATTAGTTGCTCTATGTAAAAGCCGTGGTTTCGTATTCTCAGGAAGCGATATTTATGGTGGACTTGCTAATACTTGGGACTACGGTCCTCTTGGAGTAGAGCTTAAAAATAATGTAAAGAAAGCATGGTGGCAGAAGTTCATCACAGAGCAACCTCGTAACACAGGTCTTGACTGTGCTATACTTATGAACCCTAGTGTTTGGATTGCTAGTGGACATGTAGGCGGATTCTCTGATCCTCTAATGGATTGTAAAAGTTGTAAGGCTCGTCACAGAGCGGATAATCTTATCGAGGCTTATATCCTTAAAAATAAGCTAGATATAGCTATCACTAGCTGGGATAACAAACAGATGGAAGATTTCATCGTAGAAAAGGGCATTAAGTGTCCTGACTGTGGTAATGCAAATTTCACTGGCGTTAGACAATTTAATCTTATGTTCAAGACTTTCCAAGGCGTTAATGAGGATACTGCAAATACTGTTTATCTTCGCCCTGAGACTGCTCAAGGTATATTTGTCAACTTTAAGAATGTTCAAAGAACTACACGTATGAAGATGCCGTTTGGTGTCGGTCAGATCGGTAAGAGTTTCCGTAATGAAATTACTCCTGGTAACTTCACTTTCCGTACTCGTGAATTTGAGCAAATGGAATTAGAGTTTTTCTGCAAGCCTGGTACAGACTTAGAATGGTTCTACTTCTGGAAAGACATATGCGAGAACTGGCTTCTTGACTTAGGTATCAAGAGAGATAGACTAAAACTTCGTGACCACGATGCTGATGAATTATCTTTCTACTCTAAGGCTACTACAGATTTCGAGTACTTATTCCCATTCGGTTGGGGTGAGCTATGGGGCATCGCTGATAGAACTGATTACGACCTAAAGGCGCATCAGACTGCAAGCGGTGTCAATATGGAATACATCGATCCTGTAACTAATGAAAAATATATCCCTTACGTTATCGAGCCTTCTCTAGGTGCTGATCGTATGGTGCTGGCATTCTTATGTAATGCTTATGAGGAAGAAGAGCTTGAGAGCGGAGATGTTAGAACAGTATTACGTCTTCACCACGCACTTGCACCTTATAAGGTAGCCATACTTCCTCTCCAGAAGAAACTTACTGAAAAAGCTGAGGAAATATACGCGACTCTATGCAAAAAGTTCACTTGTACTTTCGACGAAACTGCAAGTATTGGCAAGAGATACCGTCGTCAAGACGAGATCGGTACTCCTTTCTGCGTAACAGTAGACTTCGAGACTGCTGATGATAATAGCGTTACTATACGTGAGCGTGACACTATGACTCAAGTTAGAATACCTATCACTGAGTTAGAGTCATACCTTGCGGGTAAATTGCAATACTAATAATGTTTTATTTTAAGATAGTGTTATATAAAAAATAATTAAAGTGATCATCGCGTGCGGTGGTCATTTTTTTTGCACGAAAAACATAAAAAACATTGTTAGGTATGCTAATTGTTAAATAGTATATTGACTTCTTGTTCAAATAATGTTATTATAAAATATAATGATAAATAATAAAGGGAGGGATATGAGTGTGACTATATTGAAATGTACTGCATGCGGTTATAAGTTATCAAATAATGCTGATGACCAAGTCGCTATATGTGAGGCTTGTGGTAGTGAATTCCTTCTCGAGATGGGTAGACGATTAGGCGAATTGGATGATAGTATTACGAATAAACTTGCTAATCTAAGACAGATACAAGCAGCTGCTTGTGATGCGAATGATATCAAGAATTTATCAAAGTCATCAAGGGATATTTTGACCATCGTTGTTGATGATTATGTGTCTAAGTATTACTATGCCTACGCGGAGAATGTGCTAGGTAATAATAGATATATCAGTGCGTTTTACGAGTCGGACGCAGTCGATTTCACTTCTTCCGATATGGCAAAAGTTCTTGCACATATAAGTAAACACAGTGATTTGCGAGATAGAGCGGATATAGAGTCTTACATCATGAGTGTTGACGGTATTGATATTATGGCGGAGTTATCCGCGTACAAAAGTGAATTTGCAAGACGAAAATCTTTAGAAGATAATTATGATGATATCCCTAGAGATGTATTTGTATGTCATAGGAGTACTGATAACATAATCGCGTTGAGCGTAGTAAATGCTTTAGAGCGTGATGGACATAAGTGCTGGATATCTAGTAGAAATCTACGACCTAACGATGTCGATAATTACTGGGATAATATCAAGAATGCTATAGACAGTTGTAGAATATTTTTAGTCGTATCTAGCGAAGACGCTATGCTATCTAAAGATGTGAAAACTGAGCTTAATATCGCTAAGAGTATAGATAAGCATAGGCTTGAATACAAGATAGATAGGTCGGAACATACATCGCTTTTTAATGCTTTTTTTGACGGCAAGATGTGGGTAGAGGGTTTTGAGAATAACGCTCGCGAGCTTGCTGTATTATGCAATAGAGTATATAGAGAGATAGACATTATTAATACCGTCGGTAGAAGATCTAAGTTTGATGAAGTAGACGAGATTAAAGAATTGCTGAAAAAGCAAGCAGCCGCATCGGTTGCAAGTGGAGGCAAGTCTTCTAGTGTGAATGTGCCTAATCTTATCAAGAAAGCAACTATGCTTATAGAGTCATCTGAGTTTACAAGTGCAACTCATACTCTAGAGAGGATAAGTGAAGAGGATGTGGAGTGTGCCGATTTGTGGTGGCTAAGACTTTTCGTTAAGTTTAAGGTGCCAAGCTACGATATGCTGTCTAATATAGAAGTAGACTTTGACCGCGAAATGAATTATATCAATGCAATTAAGTTTTGTACGGATAAAGAAAAGAGAAATCTATGGTTAAAACTTCCTTTCGGCGACGGTTCGAAGAGAAAAAAAGCTAACGATGAATACAACCTATCCCTAGAGATAGAGCGAAGTAATCAAGTCGCAGAGAGAGAAATGCACGTACAAGAAGTAGGTGACATGATAGATAGTTACAATGCTTTAGTAGATCAAGACAAGAAAAGTCAAGAAGTAAAAAACAGTTGTACTCTTGCAATTAGAAAAAATAAATTCGAGAGAAACAGCCTTATTAAAAAAGTATCCATCAATATTTTTGGGCTGGTTGCTAAGGTTACATTAATAGTTAGTTTGATAATAATGTTTGTTGCAATTGCTCACGGAACTACTGATGATATGTTTGCGAATTTTACTCCATTATTTATAGTTATCGGTTTGGTTTTTAGCCTGATACTTGGTAGAATGGATATGAATTATACCCAAAAACTTGATCCAGTTAAAAGCAATGAACAGCGAACAAAAAGAGCTTTTTGCAAATATTCTATTGTGACGGGATCAGTATGTTGTATAATAGATCTTATCAATGCATTTAGTGGATTTAACAAAAACAAGGCGGGATATATAAACATTAAGAAGAGATTAGTCGCCGAAAAAGCTATTGATAGAAATCAGACATTAGAGAAAATAGATAGATTGAAATGCAAGATAGGTGATTTTTGCATATTACATAATATAGAGTTATAATGATAAAAACGATTTGCAAGTATGATGCGGATCGTTTTTTTTATTGCGAACATGTCACAGCTGAATGCTATAATTGGTGCTAAGATAGTATAAAATAAAACATATATATAGTAATATAATTATATTACGTGCGTGTAATTAAATAAATATGTATAAATAGTTATAATTTAATTGTCATATTGATAATATTTTGCTATAATATATATGTGAAGTAGTACCTTAGGGGCTATATTCCGTAGCTATTAATCCTAATTAACTAGATGGGTATCTTTTATAAAGAACTTAAGCGAGGTGTAGCATGAAAACTAGAGCAAGGCGTATCGCCGTAAATGCAATGTTGCTTGCATTGCTGATTATATTTACTTTACTGATGAATATCCCTATATTCATCATCGCAACAGCAGTATTGCCACTTATCGTGCTTACTGTAGCATGTCAGGTCGAGGGCTGGTTTACCAGTATCGTAATGGCGTTTGCTTTTGGCGTGTTGTCTTTTATCGGTTCTTTTATAAGTCCTTCACCGCTTGCCCCAGTGTTCCAGAATCCATTAGTTTCGCTAGTGCCTAGATTGCTTATAGGAGTGCTTGGGTTATGTGTATATAAACTAATACTTTTCATTACGGTTAAGCTAGAGAACAAAGATTATAAGGTCAATAAGCGTGTGGCTATGATTGTTGCAAGCGGTTTAGGTGGTGCTTTTAGTGTTATGTTTAATACGCTTTTTGTGCTCTCTAGTATGTGGATACTATTCGGCGGTGATACAGTCGCGGGTACGTCTATAACCATTGAGTTTATCACTGGATTAGTTTCTATCAATTTTGTAATAGAGTTGCTTGGTACTGCGTTTATTACTCCGCCTATAGTGTGGTCTTTAAATCGGTATTTGGAAAGCACAAGAAAAATCCCTCTTACTACTGAAGAAATAGAAGTGCTTGATAGTTGTGATAGTGTAGAAATGCATAGTCTTACTGGTGTGTCAGACAGCGATAATTTAGATTGTTGTAAGATGACGATAGTAAAAGAAGATATTGTGCAGTAATAAGAGCGGGATTTTGATATTGCGTATAATAGTGTTTTAATGCGAGTAGACTATATAATAGACTGCGTGCATAATATATTTTGTGGCTTAGCCATAGTGAGGTAATATGTTATTAGTTATAGATGTGGGTAATACTAATATTAAATTAGGTATTTTTAAAGGCGATGATTTAATTCAGTCTTGGAGAATGAGCGTTAAAGTAATGAGAACAGCTGACGAGATGGGTAGCACTATGCAAAACCTTTTCACTTCTAGGGGTATCACCTTTGAGGAGATTTCAGGTATCATTATCAGTTCAGTTTGTCCATCGGTCAATTATACGATTGAGCATGCATGTCAGTATTACATGGGCATAAAGCCTCTTATGGTCGGTGTCGGCGTTAAAACTGGTTTGAATATAAAGTACTCTAATCCTCATGAAGTAGGTGCTGACCGTATCGTAAATAGCGTGGCGGGGTATAGACTTTATGGCGGGCCTTGTATCATAGTTGATTTCGGTACTGCGACTACATTTAACGTTATATCTGAGAGCGGAGAGTTCCTTGGCGGTGCTATTGCTCCGGGTATCAATACCAGTCTTGACGGTCTAGTAAGTAATGCATCTAAGCTAATGCATGTAGAGCTTTCTACTCCTGAGTCAGTAATAGGCAAGTCGACTATAAGCAATATCCAGTCGGGTACTATTTACGGATTTACAGGGCTAGTTAAGTATATGGTATCTAAGATGAAACAGGAGTCAGGGCTTGCTAATGCTAAAGTAATAGCAACGGGCGGACTTGGTGAGCTGATAACTAATGTAGACCCTGATGTGGTAGATATCGTAGATAGATTCCTTACACTAAAAGGATTGCTTATGATTTATAAAATCAATAACGGTGAGCTGTAATCATTACTAATAGTAATAATTAGCTTGCAAAATATATAGATTTATATAGATATGATTACCATATCTTAAATATAACATGCGGAGGTGCATATGAAGAAAATAGGAGTTGCGATATTAGGTTTTGGTACTGTTGGATGCGGTACTTATAATATCCTTACTGAAAGACGTGAACAGATTAAAATAGAATACGGCATTGACATTACTGTAAGTGCTATCTTAGTTAGGAATACGCATAAGGCTGTAGCGAATGGAGCTCCTCAAGAGCTTGTTACTGATAGCATTGAAGAGATCGTATCAAATCCTTCTATAGATATCGTTGCAGAGTGTATTGGTGGTATCGAGCCGGCTAAAACTTATCTTATAGAGTCACTTAAGTGCGGTAAATCTATAGTTACTGCTAATAAGGAACTTTTTGCTAAGCACTGGGGAGAGTTAGAGAAATACGCGGCGGAGACAAAAGCGGGGTTATACTTCGAGGCTACTTGTGGTGGTGGTATTCCAGTTATACGTACCCTTACTCAAGCAATGCAAGCGAATACACTTTTGCAGATAAAAGGTATCATCAATGGTACTACTAATTATATTTTGTCAAGAATGTCGGACGAAGGTGCTAGTTATGATGACGTGCTTCGTGACGCACAGGCTTTAGGTTTCGCTGAGAGTGATCCTACTGCTGATGTGGAAGGTTACGATGCTAGCTACAAGTTATCTATACTAAGCTCACTTGCATTTAATAGATTCTTGCCAGTAGAGAATATTTACCGCGAGGGAATAAGTAATATAAAGATAGAAGATATCAATATAGGTAAAAAGCTAGGTTATACTATCAAGCTACTTGCTATAGCGAAACTTATCGACGGCAAAATAGAAGCTAGAGTTCATCCAGTTTTCTTGAAAAATAGTCATCCACTTGCAAGCGTATCAGGGTCATTTAATGCGGTTTTCTTAGTCGGTGATAATGTCGGTGAAATTATGCTTTATGGTCGCGGTGCAGGATCATTGCCTACTGGTAGTGCTGTGGTTAGTGATATCGTATTTGCAGCTAGGCAGATAGAGCATGCACGTTATTCTGAGATAGCGGACGTGATCAAGAAGTCAGAAGTTATAAGCGACTTCACAAGCGATTATTATTTGCGTATGACAGTGCTTGACGTGCAAGGCGTGTTAAGTCAGATAACAAGTATTTTCGCTAGCAATAACGTAAGTATAACTAGTATGCGTCAAGACTCTGGAGCCGGAGTTGTAAGCATAGTATTCGTGACTCACAAGTCAAATGAGAATAATATCAAAAAGGCTATAGCAGAGCTGTCATCGCTTAGTGAAGTGCAGGCTGTGAACGCATTGATTAGAGTAGAGAAGTAAAAAATTATTTAATAGTAAAAGTATACATGCACAGTGATTTGATATAAGCTGTGCATGTTTTTTATTCGTATTTGGAAAATATTAGCCAAAGTTCGTATCTATACTATAATAGTGGCAATAAATCTATATCGTGTGATTTAGCAAAGCGATTTAATAGTATTCTTATGCAAATATTAAAAAAACATGCAAATCGTTATAACTTGCAAGAAAATGAGCAAAATTGAATGTATAATGCAGGCTTAAATATAGGTATAATTGCATTATACAATCTTTACACATTACCAATACTTATAACAGCATGAAGTATTAGTTAAGACAAATTGCAATAAAACATTTTGCATATGCTATATGTATGTGCTATAATGTATTAAATAAAAGTACTAAGGAGTGTTATATGGATATTAGGCAAACAATGGTCATAGTAGACCTTTCAGGCAAATGTAACCAACTTATCGCAAGATGCGTTCGTAACCTAAATGTTTATTGCAAACTAGTAGGCGACAATGCAAAAATCGAGGATATTAAAAAAGATCAACCAATCGGTATCATCTTAACTGGTGAGTCGGACGGTGCTCGTCCTATAGAGAAAGCTGTTAAAGAGCTTGGCGTGCCAGTTCTTGATGAGCGTAATATGGCGGATATCGAAGGCGAGGCTGGTATGGCTGAGCTTCGTGACTTCTTGTATAACACTTGTTCTGCTAAAGGCGACTGGACAATGAAAGCCTTTTCTGAGCATATGATCTCTGAGCTTCGCGAGAAGATCGGTACTAAGAAAGTTCTTTGTGCTTTAAGTGGTGGTGTTGATAGTGCTGTATGTGCTGCTCTTATCCATAAAGCTGCTCCAGAGTCTTTGACTTGTGTGTATGTAAACCACGGTCTTATGAGAAAGAACGAGTCAGAAGAAATCGTTAGAATTTTCGGTGCAGAGCTAGGTATGAACCTTATCTATATCGACGCTGAAGATAGATTCTTAGGCAAATTAAAAGGCGTTACTGAGCCAGAAGCTAAGAGAAAGATTATCGGTGAGGAGTTCATTCGTGTATTCGAGGACGAGGCTAAGAAAATCGGTTCTGTTGACTTCTTAGTTCAAGGAACTATTTATCCTGATATCATCGAGAGTGGTATCGGTAGTAAAGGTCTTGTTAAGAGCCACCATAACGTAGGTGGACTTCCTGACGTTATAGATTTTGATGAAATATTAGAGCCAGTTCGTGATCTATTCAAGGACGAGGTAAGAAAGGTTGGTCGTGAGATCGGTCTACCTGAAGCTCAAGTAAATCGTCAGCCTTTCCCAGGTCCAGGTCTTGGCGTTCGTTGTATAGGCGAGCTTAGAAAAGAAAGACTTGATATCCTTCGTGATGTTGACTTTATCTTCCGTGAGGAGATCGCTAAAGCAGGTTGGGATACAAAAATCTGGCAGTACTTCGCAGTTCTTACTGATATGAAGAGTGTTGGCGTACGCGATGAAGTTAGAACTTATGAGTACACTGTTGCTCTTCGTGCTATCCATAGTATAGACGCTATGACTGCTGAGTTCGTGCACTTACCATACGAGATTTTGACTGCTGCAAGCAGAAGAATTACTGATGAGGTTATTGGTGTTAATCGTATCGTTTACGATATTACTAGCAAGCCACCTTCAACTATCGAGTGGGAGTAATATCTCTCGGGATGCACGCTTAGCTTATTTTGAAAGGTATGTCAAAAGCTACACCTTTTCGTTCCCCTCGCTCTTTTTCGACCAGTCGTGATACTTTCGCTTCGCGTGAGTATTAGTCGGTACTAAAATTTGGTCTTTTCTTTGATTATAAATAAGTTTCTGTAAGTTAGTTATTTCTTATTCAATAAGGAGTCGGATTAATTTGATCTATATTTGATTAAATGAAAACATGATTAGGAAAGTGAGTATAGTGGAATAGGATTTATAAAAATATAAAAATGCGTAATCATTTGATGGTTACGCATTTTCTTTGTAAACTTAATTAAGTAGTAATTAATATTGAAAATTACAATTGTGAGTTAAATAAGCTATCATATAGTGTATATATTACATTGGATTTGTGTTGATTTATAGATATGTATTAGTATTTAGCTTTATTTTAGTAAACTAGCTTGTTTTAATTGATATTTTGGCGTATTTAAGTTAAAATAGAATAGTATAAACTTTTTGATGTGCTAGGCGGACGCTTAGTGCAAAGTAGCAAGGGAGGCTAACATGTCTAATAGACAAGATAATATACGTAATTTCTGTATCGTGGCACATATTGACCATGGTAAGAGTACACTAGCTGATAGGATTATGGAGTTTACTGAGACAGTAAGCAAGCGTGATTCTAAAGAACAGCTTTTAGACAGTATGGATATAGAGCGTGAGAGAGGTATTACTATAAAACTAACACCCGTTACAATGAAGTATCATTACAAGGGTGAGGATTATTTCCTAAATCTTATTGATACTCCGGGACATGTGGATTTTACTTACGAAGTATCTAGGTCACTTGCTGCTTGCGAGGGGGCTATACTTATCGTTGACGCATCTCAGGGTATTGAGGCACAGACATTGACTAATGCTTACCTTGCAGTAGATAATGACCTTGAAATATTGCCAGTAATAAACAAAATCGACTTGCCATCAGCTAGACCTGATGAGATTAAGCTAGAGATAGAGGATATTATCGGACTTGATACTACTGGTATTCCACTAATAAGTGCGAAAGAAGGTACTAATATCGAGCAGGTTATTCATCAAGTAATAGACCTTTTGCCTCCACCAAGTGGCGACGAGAGTAAGCCTTTAAAAGCACTTATTTTCGATAGTGTATATGATAGTTACAAGGGTGCTATATCACTAATTCGTGTAGTTGATGGTAATATTAAAATAGGAACTAAGATTAAATTCATGCAGACTGATAAGACTTATGATGTCACTGAAGTCGGTATTTTTAATCCAAAGATGATACCTTGCGAAGAGTTAAAGGCTGGCGATGTTGGTTACGTTTGTGCGTCAATAAAGAATGTCGCAGATACTAAAGTCGGCGATACTATTACTTTAGCAATCGGCGGAACTACAGAGTCACTACCTGGTTATAAAGAAGTATCACCAATGGTATACTCTGGTATATATCCTGCAGACGGTGCGAGATATGGCGATTTGAAAGATGCCTTAGAGAGGTTAAAACTGAATGATGCGTCTCTTATGTATGAGAATGAAGTATCGGTAGCACTAGGTTTTGGTTTCCGTTGTGGATTCTTAGGCTTATTGCACATGGAGATTATTCAAGAGCGTCTTGAGCGAGAGTTCGACTTAGATATCGTGACTACCGCACCGAGTGTTTCTTATAATGTCATCAAGACTGATGGCAATATGCTAGTAGTAGCTAATCCGTCTAATTTGCCATCAGCTGGCGAGATCGAATACATGGAAGAGCCAATAGTTAAGGCATCGTTATTCTCTCCGCCTGAGTATGTAGGTACTATAATGGACTTGTGTCAAGACAAGCGTGGTGTGTTTTTAGACATTACTTATCTTGATCAAAGACGTGTTAGGATAGATTATGAAATACCTCTAAACGAAGTAATATATGATTTCTTTGATACTTTAAAGTCAAGAACAAAAGGTTATGCAAGTTTTGACTATGAGATTATCGGATATCAACGCAGTGCATTGGTCAAGTTGGATCTATTGCTTAATGCGGAGATTTGTGACGCTCTAAGCCTTATTGTGCATAGAGATAAAGCATACGCACGAGGCAGAATTATCGCTGAAAAGTTAAAGGAAGTAATACCTCGTCAAATGTTCGAGATACCTATTCAGGCTAGTATTGGCTCGAAAGTAATAGCTAGAGAGACTGTTAAGGCGATGAGAAAAGACGTACTTGCTAAGTGTTACGGTGGTGATATCACGCGTAAGAAAAAACTTCTAGAGAAACAAAAAGAAGGTAAAAAGCGTATGCGTCAAGTAGGTAGTGTATCAGTGCCAAGTGAGGCATTTATGACAATACTTAAGTTTGATAAATAATAAGAATATATATATAATATAATTATTATAATATTAATACACTATTATCGTTGCTTTTATTGCAATAATCGCCTTACGGTGAGAAGTGATAATCAATAATAAAATGAGGTGGTAGAATGAAAAAGCTAGGCATATACATTCATATACCGTTTTGCGAGAGCAAGTGTTATTATTGCGATTTCACTTCGGGCGTATCAAATAATGATGTTATAAGTAGTTATGCAGATGCTATCGTTAGAGAAATAAATGAGTTTGACAGCACGGGCTATATTGTAGATACTATTTTCATAGGAGGCGGAACTCCTACGTCAGTAAGTAGCGATATCATAGAAGACATTGTACTTGCTATTAGAAAAAATTTCGTACTCAGTCTTGTAGAGTTTACTATAGAGGGCAATCCGAATAGTTACACAAAGCAAAAGTTAGATCATTATATTAGGTTGGGTGTTGATAGGGTTAGTGTTGGAGTGCAAAGTCTTAATGATAAAGTACTAAAAGCTATAGGCAGAGTGCATACCTCTTCTGATGCAAAGCTGTGCTTGCAATTGCTAATGGATAGTGGACTAAAGGTAAGTGCTGATATGATGGTAGGACTTCCATATCAGACATTAGATATAGTAAAGCGTGACGCAAAGATGGTAATGGATAGTGGTATAGGTCATGTGTCTTGCTATTCGTTAATTCTTGAGAGCGGTACAAAACTTGCGAGCAAGGTAGCCAATGGTGAGTTAGTATTGCCAAGCGATGATGACGCGGTAGATATGTATGACGCTGTCATGTATATAGCAAAAGGTTACGGGCTTAATAGATACGAAACGAGTAACTTCGGCGTGCCATGTCAGCATAATGTAGGGTATTGGAAACTTAAAGAGTATGCTGGTTTTGGTGTGTCAGCGCATAGTTTTAATAAAGGCGTTAGATATTATAACACTAATAACTTGCAAGATTATATAACAGGAAATAAATATATAATAGATGAGAAGCCAACGTTAGCAGAACTTGCTAGTGAGTATATGATGCTATCGCTTAGACTGGATCAAGGAGTAGATATAGAGGACTTTAAAAGCAAATACGGAGACAAGTCGTATAATGACATGATGAGTATTGCAAAGGGTCAGGCTGAGTATTTACACATTGATAATAGATTTATCTCTATAAAACCAGAATATAGTTATATATCTAATAGCATAATAGAGAAGTTTATTTAATAATATAATAAGTAGGAAAAGCTAGTAAACTATAAAGTTTTGCTAGCTTTCTTTTATGATTAGTAAGGATATTTAAAATCGGATAAAACAAATAAAATAGCAACGTTAAAAAAAATTAAAAAAAATGAGTAAAAAGGGTTGACAAAGATAAAAAATGGTGTATAATTATGATATTGGCAATTAGATACGTCGATTGCTAGCAGTCTATTCGTGGAATGAAGTAGGTGCTAATAATAAAGGAGGCAAGCAATTGAATATAAGTGCAAGAAAACAAAAAATACTCAAAGCATTAATTGATGATTATATTGTACATTGCGAGCCAATTAGTAGCAATCAAATCCAGTCGCTATGTTTGCCGAATGTTAGCTCAGCTACCATCAGGAGTGAGTTAGGCGCTTTGGAGGATATGGGTTATTTAGTTCAGCCTCACAAGTCGGCAGGTAGATTGCCATCATCTAAGGCTTATAGGTATTACGTAGACAACTTGATGGAAGTGGAAGAAGCTAATAAGCAAGTGATAAAGGTGTCTAATTACTTTGAAGATAAGTTCAGTAAGGTCGAGGAATTGATCAAGAACACAGTTAAAGTAATCAGTGATGAAACTAATTACACTTCGCTAGTCGTGTTGGGTGGTAGTGAAAACATTATTATAAGAGATATTAAACTAATTGATCTTGGAAATAACAGTGCGTTAGTAGTAGTTATTACTAATAATGGCGTACTAAAAGATAAGGTAATAGAGATACCTGAGAATATAGACGGAAAGTTTTTTGTTTCTGCTAATAACATGGTTGTGGATTTATTTGCAACTAAGACACTTAGGCAGATCATTGATACTCCTAATGCGGCAGATGATATGCTTTATGAATACCGAATGGTATTTAAAGAAATCGTACACATGCTAAGTGACTATAAAGAGTCGCGTGACGGTCAAGTATATCTTGACGGAGCGGATAAGATATTTGCTCATAAAGAGTTTGAAAGCGTTGATAATGTGAAAAAATTCTTATCGGTAATAGGAACTAAAGAAAAGATTCATCAGTTGATATCGGAGAATAACAACTTAGATATAAATATAAAAATCGGTAGTGATGAAAGTGTTGGTGATAATATGGCGGTAGTATCTGTCAAGTGTGTCATCGGTGGTGAGGAAGTCGGTCATGCAATGGTAATTGGTCCTGAAAGGATGGATTATCAAAAGGTAATAAGCGTGCTTGGCGGAGTTACTAAGTCAATAGAAGGTTTTAAAAGGAGTGAAGAATGAGTAAAGAAGAGAATAAAGAAGTAGTATTGGAAGAAACTCAAGAGAACGCTGTTGAAGAGGTTTTAGAAGAGGTCGTAGAAGAAGAAACTAGCGAGAGTATGGAAAAGGCTTTTAAGTCAAGAATGAATAAAAAGAAATCAAAAGCACAAACGGAATTCGATGATCTTAAAGAAGAGTATGAGAAAATGCAAAATTTTGCTTTAAGAACTAAAGCGGATCTTGAGAATATAAAAAAGCGTAATGAAAATATCGCAAGAGAAATGTATCAAGACGGTAAGTCAGAAACATTACTTGCTATGCTACCAGTATTAGATAATATCACTAGAGCTATGGCATTAGACATGCCAGATACGGTAAAAGAAGGTATTGCGAAGATAAAAAAACAATTCGATATGATATTTGAGAAGATGGGGGTTACTGAAATAATCGCTCAAGGCGAGAAGTTCGATCCTAATTTTCATACAGCATTGATGCAAGTAGAAAATCCAGAGCATAGTGGTGAGGTCGTGCAAGTGTACGAGGCTGGTTACAAATACAAAGACAAGATACTAAGACACTCAAGTGTAGTAGTCGCTAAATAAAAAATAATTTTAATTCAAGGAGAATATATATATGTCAAAGATTATAGGTATTGATTTAGGTACAACAAATTCATGTGTAGCTGTAATGGAAGGTGGCGAAGCATTGGTATTAGCTAATGCAGAAGGAAATAGAACTACTCCTTCAGTAGTTGCATTTGCAAAAGATGGCGAAAGACTAGTAGGCGGAACTGCTAAACGTCAAGCCGTAGCAAACACTGAGAGAACTATCTCTTCAATTAAAAGACATATGGGTACTAACCATACTGTAGATATTGATGGTAAAAAATTCACACCTCAAGAGATATCAAGCATGATATTGGGCAAGTTAAAGCAGGACGCTGAGGCTTATCTTGGTGAGAAGGTTTCTAAGGCTGTTATTACTGTTCCAGCTTACTTCACTGACGCTCAAAGACAGGCAACAAAAGACGCTGGTAAAATCGCAGGTCTTGAAGTATTACGTATTATAAACGAGCCAACTGCTGCTGCACTTGCTTATGGTGTAGATAAAGATACTACTGTTGCTCAGAAAATATTGATCTATGACCTTGGTGGTGGTACATTTGATGTATCTATCCTAGAGCTAGATAATGGAATGTTCCAAGTACTTGCTACTTGTGGAGATAACAAACTTGGTGGAGATGACTTCGATAAGAAAGTTTCTGACTTTATCATAGAAGAATTCAAGAAATCAGACAAAATCGATTTGTCAAAAGATAAAATGGCTATGCAACGTGTAATGGAAGCTGCTGAGAAAGCTAAGATAGAGTTATCTGGTATCAGCAAGACTAACATCAACCTACCATTTATCACTATGGATTCTACTGGCGCAAAGTCAATAGACATAGATCTAAGTAGAGCTAAGTTCGACCAGTTGACAAGTGATCTTGTTGCTAGAACTATGAGACCTCTTACTCAGGCACTTAAAGACGCTGATCTTAGCGCTTCTGAGATAAATAAAGTTATCCTAGTAGGTGGTTCTACTCGTATACCAGCAGTTGTAGAAGCTGTTAAGAAAGCTACTGGCAAAGAGCCTTATAAGGGTATTAATCCTGATGAGTGCGTTGCAATCGGCGCTGCTATTCAAGGCGGTGTATTGACTGGTGATGTTACTGATATGGTTCTAGTAGACGTTACTCCACTTTCTCTAGGTATTGAGACTGCAGGTGGCGTATTCACTAAACTTATAGATAGAAATACTTCTATCCCTACTAGCAAATCACAAGTATTCTCTACTTATGCTGATAACCAACCAGCAGTAGATGTACATGTATTGCAAGGTGAGAGAGGAATGGCTGCTGATAATAAGACATTAGGTAGATTCGTACTTGATGGTATCCCTCCAGCACCTCGTGGTATCCCTCAAATCGAGATCACTTTCGATATCGATGCAAACGGTATCGTAAATGTTAAAGCTATCGATAAGGGTACAAATAAGACTCAAAGCGTTACTATCACTGCTTCTTCTAACCTAAGCGAGAAAGACATCGACGACGCTGTTAAGAATGCAGAGAGATTTGCTGAAGAGGATAAAGTACGCAGAGAAAGTGTTGAAGCTAAGAATGAAGCTGAGCAATTAATATTCGCTACAGAAAAATTCATGACTGAGAACGCTGATAAGCTAAATGATGAAGACAAAGATGCTATCAATGAGATACTTGAAGACACTAAGAAAGAGGTCGAGAGTGAGACAGACGCTACTGTAATCCGTAGTGCTATTGATAAAATGAGTGGTATTACAGGCCCTATATTTACTAGAATTTATCAGGAAACTGCAGCTAGTGATCAGGCTGGTGCTACTGAAGGCACTGATGATGATATCATCGATGCAGAGCCAATGTTCGACTGATTTTATTGAGTACAATCAGCAAATAAAATTATAATGACAGTACAAAGTTTTCGCCGATTTATCGGCGAAAGCTGTGTCATTTTAAAACAACAATGAGGATAAATTAAGTATGGCAAAGAAAAATTACTATGATCAGCTAGGTGTTTCTAAAGATGCCACTGAAAAAGACATTAAGGCAGCATATAGAAAATCAGTTATGATGTATCATCCTGACAGGTTTGCTACTAAGCCAGAAGCGGAGCGTAAAACGGCGGAAGATAACTTCAAAGAAGTAAATCATGCTTATGATGTGTTGTCTAATCCTGAGAAAAAAGAAAACTATGATAGCTACGGTAGCGAAGATGGCCCTAAGTATAACACGGGTGGCGGTGCTGGAGGTTTTGGTGGCGGATTTAGCGGAGGCGGTTTCGGCGGTTTCGAGGATATATTCAGTCAGTTTTTTGGTGGTGCAGCAGGTGGCGGATCTCGTCAAGGCGGAGGAAGAACATCACCTAATAATATGCCAATTGATGGTGACGATATTTCTATGAAGCTTGATATTACTTTTGATGAAGCTATTCATGGCTGTGAAAAAGTTATAAAAGTCTATCGTACAGAGAAGTGTCCTGACTGTAAAGGTCTAGGTGCTTCTGATGCGTCTAAAATAAGCGATTGTCCAGTATGTCACGGTACAGGTACTGTTACTGTTACTCAAAACACTATTTTCGGCAAGCAAATAGTTCGAACAAAGTGTTCTAATTGTGCCGGTAAGGGTAAGATTGTTACTGAGAAATGCGGTACTTGTAAGGGTGTTGGCGTTATAAAGAAAGAGCGTACTATTCCAGTTACTATACCAGCAGGTACTGATAATAATCAAACTATTACTTACTATAACGAAGGCGAAGCGGGCGTTAATGGCGGTAGCAATGGTCGATTAATTATTATAATTAGTGTCAAATCTCATGAATTATTCGAGCGTGACGGTACTGATTTGTATGTAGATATTCCTATTACTATTTCTGATGCTGTTATTGGCGGAAAGATATCTGTCCCTACTACTTCTAAAACTATCTCTCTAACTATCCCAGCGGGAACTCAGAGTGGTACTAAGTTTAGAGTAAAAGGATATGGAGTTAAGTATCTAAAGAAGGAAATGAAGGGCGACCTTTATGTTACTGTAGATGTTGAGATCCCTCAGAAACTAGGAAATAAACAGGTTAAGCTATTAGAAGAGTTCGAGTCTTCATTAGTTGGAAAGCAATATGACAAGAAGAAAAGTTTCCTTGCGAAATGGATCAATAAAGCATAATAATCATACCCCTTCCTGTATAGGAAGGGGTATTTATTTTGCGATAAATTAAAAAAATTTGCTATTATGTCGAAAGATAGTGAAATAATAATACGCAAGCCTTAATTTTGTAGTTAATATATTATTACTCTTGACAAAATGACCAAAGTATGCTAAAATAACTATACTGTGCTAAGTGGGGAGCTAGCGGTGCCCTATACCTGCAATCCGCTACAGCAGGACCGAATACTACCGTAGGCATAATGTATGGAAGGCAGTCTAAGATAAGGAGCGTTGATCACAAGGTCTTGTGCAACGTCTCACTGTGAACCATGTCAGAGCTTGATCGCAGCAGCATTAAGCAGACCGAGATGTGTGCCACGAGGGTGCTTTGTAGTAGCCACCTGTCGGAGCAACGCTTCGGTATGTTATGTCAAGGGTAGTTGCACAGTCATTGAATATTCAGCGAGTCGATATCGGCTCGCTTTTTTTATGCAAAGCCGACGATTAGTGTCGGTTTTTTTAATTGCAATAGAATATGTAATATATGCATATATGCCTCATTAAAGATATATAATATAGAAAAAGGCAGTAATTTTATCGAAATTTCGATAAGGTATAAATGCAATACATTTATACATAGTTATCCACAATTATGTGGATAACTATGTGCGTATGTGGGGAATATGTGCATTTTATGTCAAAATCTATTAATTATATGCTTTAAAGGAGTATTTGAATGTTGATAACTAAAAAACATATTTATACTATATTGGTTATTTTATGTATAATATTGATAAATGTATTCAGCTTGGTATTGGTTCTTACTACAGAGTTCGGAGATAGTAAAACTATAGTTATAGACGCAGGACATGGAGGAATAGATGGAGGGGTTAGTATTGGGACTGTGGTAGAGGCTGACTTGACCTTGCAACTGGCTTTTGAGCTTAAAGAGATACTTGAAAAAGCTGATTATAAAGTAGTACTTACTCGTGATAGTAAACTTGCACTAGGGGATGGTAAAAAAGCTGATATGCAAGCAAGGCGAGAAGTGATAGACTCTTGCAATCCAGTTATGATGATCAGTCTACATATAAATAAGTTTGCCGATAGCAATGTGCGTGGAGTGCGAGTGTTTTATGATGATACCAATAAGCATAAGGATAGTGCGGAGCGTATGCAATCAGTGTTGAATTCGCGTGTAAATAAGGTTTTTGTAGGGCGATCAGATTTTAAGAGTAGTGGCGGTGATTTTTATATTACTAAATGTAGCGAAGTTACATCGTTGATTATTGAGTGTGGCTTTATATCTAGCCCACAAGATAGAGAATTGCTTTTAAATCCTCAGTATAGAATAAAGTTATGTGGAGCAATCGCTGATGGAGTAGTATCTATGACTAGTAATAGTTTGTAATAGGTGGAAAAATTGCATATGCGATTTATTAGCATATAAAAATCGAACTAATTAAAATTCGGTATAAGTTGCCATAGATTTTCAATTGAATTTATTAAACGAATTGCATGCACAAATATTCCATTATGCATTGTATAGCAAGTTGATATTGTAATAGTAAATGCAAAAGCAGTGCAAAGTGATATATTTAAACGTAAATTGAATAATCAGGCTATAAATAAAGCAATGTTTTAATTATATAAGTATTTTCGCACAAAAAAACTCCATACTGAATAGTCAGTATAGAGTTTTTTGTATTAAAATTGATTAAGACTTATTTGTCACGACCTTTAACAACACCAGTTTTCACATCGTCACGCATACGTACTTTGTGATCAAGTATCTTCTTACGGATACGGATGCTTGAAGGAGTAACCTCTAGTAACTCATTATTCTCTAGGAACTCGATAGACTCCTCAAGAGAGAATATACGAGGTCTTTGAAGTTTAAGAGCATCATCATTACCTGATGAACGAGTGTTAGTAAGGTGCTTTTCACGGCAAACGTTAACTACTAGATCTTCGTTCTTAGGAGAGTAACCGATAACCATACCAGAATATACTGCATCACCAGGGCCTACGAATAGGATACCACGTTCTTGAGCACCGCTAAGACCGTAACCGGTAGCTTTACCGCTCTCGAATGATACAAGAGAACCATTGCTACGTCTTGGGATATCGCCTCTGAAAGGCTCGTAACCGTGGAATAATGTATTGATAATACCTTCGCCCTTAGTATCAGTCATGAATTCACTTCTGTAACCGATAAGACCACGAGTAGGGATAGTAAACTCTAATCTCATACGAGATCCAACTGGAGCCATAGTAACAAGCTCAGCACGTCTAGTACCTAACTTCTCCATAACATTACCAACGAAATCTGAAGGAACGTCTACGATAGCTTTCTCGATAGGCTCATAGTGCTTACCATTTACAGTCTTACTCATAACTTTAGGAGTACCTACTTGGAACTCAAAGCCTTCACGACGCATGTTCTCGATAAGGATAGAAAGATGTATCTCACCACGACCAGATACCATGAAAGTATCTTTAGATTCGCCATCACGAACTCTAAGAGAAACGTCACGAAGAAGCTCTTTATAAAGTCTATCATGTAAGTTACGACTAGTTACGTATTTACCTTCTTTACCAGCAAGAGGGCTGTTATTAACTAAGAACTCCATCTCAAGAGTTGGCTCAGAAATATTTATGAAAGGAAGAGGAGCAACGTCAGAAGGATCACAAACAGTGTTACCGATATTAACGCCTTCTATACCTGATATACAAACTATATCACCGATAGTAGCAGTCTCTACTGATACACGATTAAGATTCTCAATACCATAAAGGTTGCTGATCTTAGAATTGTACTTTACGAAAGCAGGGTTGTTGTCAGTTACAGTAACTGGCATATTAACTTTACATGTACCTCTATCGATTCTACCAATACCAATACGACCAACATAGTCATTATAGTCGATAGAAGAAACTAGCAACTGCATTGGAGCATTCTCATCACCTTCTGGAGCAGTAACATAGTCAAGAACTGTATCAAATAATACGTCAAGATTCTCTCCTGGAACAGCTGGATCTAATGTCGCAGTACCCGCTCTACCAGAGCAGTATACGATAGGGAAGTCAAGAGCTTCGTCTCCAGCACCTAGATCAAGTAATAGGTCAAGAACTTCGTCTACAACCTCATCAATTCTTGCTTCAGGTCTGTCTATTTTATTAACGCAAATGATAACCTTAAGGTTAAGGTCAAGAGCCTTAGATAAAACGAAACGAGTCTGAGGCATTGTGCCTTCGTATGCATCAACTAGTAATACAACGCCGTCTATCATCTTAAGTACACGCTCTACCTCACCACCGAAATCGGCATGTCCAGGTGTATCAATAATATTGACTTTAGTATCTTTATATCTAACTGAAGTGTTCTTAGCAAGTATAGTAATACCACGCTCTTTTTCAAGGTCGTTATTATCCATAACTCTCTCGTCAACTACTTGGTTAGCTCTGAATGCACCGCACTGCATTAGCATTGCGTCTACTAGCGTTGTTTTGCCGTGATCAACGTGGGCAATTATCGCTATATTTCTTAGATCATTTCTTATCATATGTCTCCTTAGATTGAAAAAAATTATTACATCTAACATTATATACTAAAAAGTAAAAAAAACATATCAAATTAGCATGCTTTTTCAATATTTATTATATATCACTTAAATTTTTACACAAAAATCTATATCGTATGCTATAATAGTAGTGAAATCGCGTATAGGAGGTGATTTATGTATGATTTAGCAATAATAGGCGGAGGCATGAGTGGCATGATAGCTAGTATTTTAGCGTGTAGGCGTGGATACAAGGTAGTGCTTATTGAAAGTAATGATAAGCTAGGTAAAAAATTACTTGCTACAGGCAATGGTAAGTGCAATCTTACTAATATCGATATGAATACTTCTTACTATAATACTGTTGCAATAGCTGATATCTTAGCAGAGTATACTCCTGATAGAGTGAGAGCTGATTTGCTTAATCTCGGCATTATAACTAAAGTAAAGAGCGGTAGAGTTTATCCGTATTCGGAGCAAGCTAGTAGCGTGCTGAAGGTATTACTTGATAATATAGAAAGTAACGGCGTTAGTGTTAAAACCTCTACTACCATATATAATATAGATTGGTCGGCTGATGATGAATGTTATATCTTGCCGAATGATAGTGAAAGTATACTTGCTAAAAAAGTTTGCCTTGCTAGCGGTAGTAATGCGTGCTTTGGTAGGACTTCGTTATCGCTACTGACAAATATAGATCATGACATAGTACCATTAAAGTGTGCACTGTCTGCATTGCAGGCGGAGTGTGTAAGTGATACTAGTGGGCTTTCAGGGGTAAGACAAGAAGGGCTGGTTACTCTATATGTTGACGGGAAGAGTATCGCGTCAGAGTTTGGTGAGATACAGTTTAGGCAAGAAGGCGTGTCGGGTATAGTTATGTTTAATATGCAGTCAAGACTTGCATGGTTAGACAAACAAAGTGCTGAAGTAAGTATTGATTTTATGCCAGACTATACGCTAGAGCAAATGCGAGAGTTTGCTCGGAATGATACTACTTATGCTTTCGGCATGCTCCATATGAGCCTTATGGAAAAGATCAAGTTGAGAGGCATCGACAGTATAAAAGATTATAGAATAAAAGTAAGGGCGTGTGATGATTTTAAGTTCGCACAGGTGACATCAGGCGGATTGAATCTTAATATGTTTTCGCTAGAAGACATGCAGTCAGTATTATGGGGTAATATATTCGCTATTGGCGAAGTGTTGGATGTAGATGGTTTATGTGGTGGTTATAATTTGCACTGGGCGTATGCTTCGGCTAGCAAGTTTGCAAATGCACTAAAGGAGATAGTATGAAACAAAAGATGAGCAATTTGAGGTTGCCAATTAATTATAATGAATTTATAATAAAGAATGAAGTAGAGAAGAAAATAGGCAAGTGTGGCATTGTAAAAATAGACAAGTTGTCACTAGATTGTAGAAAAAAACATGACATACATTATGTTGCAAGTATCATAGTAGATGCTAAGAAAAATAAGAGCAAATTATCTGAGTATAAAGAGCTAAAAAGCAACATGAAAGAGCTTGTATGTGAAGGCGTTAATACTGATAGTAGACCAGTAATTATCGGTAGTGGTCCTTGTGGAATGTTCGCAGGATTATTGCTAGCGGAACAAGGTCTAAGACCTATCATTTTTGAGAGAGGCGAAGCTGTAGAAAACAGACGAAAAACTGTTGATATTTTCGCGACTGGAGGAGAGTTTTCAGAGCAAAGTAATATCCAGTTCGGTGAGGGTGGAGCAGGTACTTTTTCTGATGGAAAATTAAACACTGGTATCAATAGTGAATATATAAATATTGTCTTAAATGAGTTCGTAAAACATGGTGCAAATAGTAGTATATTATTTGACGCAAAACCGCATATTGGAACGGATATTTTATTGGGTGTAGTTAAGAGTATTAGAGAGCGTATTTTATCTTTAGGTGGAGAGTATCATTTCTCATCTAAGGTCGATGATATTATAGTTAAAGACGGCGAAATGCAGGCAATAACTGTAGGCGGTATCGAGTTTTGTGCTAAAAATGTTATATTAGCATGTGGTCACTCTGCTAGAGATACTATTACTATGCTTTATGAAAAAGGGATAGAAATGGAGTCTAAATCTTTCGCGGTTGGTATGCGTGTAGAGCATGAACAAAGTATGCTAGATATAGCTCAATATGGATCACAAAATCCACTATTGCCACCAAGTGATTATAAACTTGCACATAGGCTTGATAATGGCAAAGGTTGCTTTACTTTTTGCATGTGTCCAGGCGGTGTAATTGTCCCTGCACAAAGCGAGCAAAATACTGTAGTAACTAACGGTATGAGCGAGCAAAAACGTGACGGAAAATTTGGCAATTCAGGCGTACTTGTAGGCGTAGATCCAGCGGACTTTGGCGACGGTGTTTTGGCAGGATTCGAGTTCCAAAAAAATATAGAAAAACTAGCTTATAATGTAGGTGGTGATTACTCAGCACCAGCAGTATTAGTTACTGACTTTTTAGCGGGAAAAGTAAGTGGAGATTTATCTAATTATGATACGTCATTTACTAGAGGATTAACAAGCTGTGACATAACAAAAATACTTCCTAAGTTTGTAACTGATGGTATCGGTGAGGGGCTTACTAAGTTCGGCACTAGAGTAAAAGGATTTGATACTAGTGGTGTATTGATCGGTGTAGAGAGTAGATCTTCTTCTCCAGTTCGTGTACTTAGAGATGAGTGCGGTATGTCAAATGTTCGCGGATTTTATCCATCGGGCGAAGGTGCTGGTTTTGCTGGCGGTATAACTTCTAGTGCAGTAGATGGTATTAAGACAGCTCTAAAACTAATAGAGAAACTTAAAACGATTTAATGATTAAAAACAAATATAAATTATAGAATAAGAAATTAGGTTTTTATGTGAAAAGATAAAAGGTCTAGTAAAGATAAGAGGGGAATATGGAAGAAATTGTAAAGGCCAATGACTCTGACGTGATGGATACTGCCGAGAGTAAATTGCAACAAAAGATCGCAAGAATGCCCAAGTATAGCAAGAGAGAGGAGTTGCTTAATGTGATAACTCATTTTATAGGTGCTATAATGAGTATCGTTAGCTTTGTGGTTATGATGTGGATATCTATTGGCAATACAATAGTTGACGCAAGTAACTATGTAGATATCATTAGCTCTATACTATTTGGCGGTTCATTAATATTGCTATATTCGAATAGTACAATGTACCATAATGAAAAGAATGAAGTGCGTAGGATTAATAGACAAAAATTTGATCATCTAAGCATTAATATTCTTATCGCAGGTAGCTGTTCGGCGTTTATGATATCGGGAGTGAATAACGTTTGGGGATATGCTCTAGTAGGTAGTATTTGGGGTCTAAGTCTAATAAGCATGGTGCTTAATAGTATTGATGTTAAGAAGTTCCGTGCTGTATCAATGGTGATATATGTAGTAACTGGCTGGGCACCTATTTTCTTAGTAATGCAAATAATAAATGCGTGCGGAATCGGCTGTTTTGCAATGTTGTTATCTGGCGGATTGTGTTATACTGTCGGTTTGATATTTTACGGAATTAAAAAAGAATTTTTTCACTTTATTTGGCATATATTTGTATTACTAGGTAGTCTATTGCATATAATTGGTGTATTGGTATATGTTCTGTAATAGTTTTGCTTTTTTTTAATGGCAAATATTTAAGAAATTCCGCGAATATTAAGCTATTTTAATAGCATATATTATATATGTAAATATTAATGTAAAATAATAACTAATTATGATTTTAGTATGGACAAATACTCACTTATGTGTTATAATGTTGTAAATTAATGAAAAGGAGAATTATTATGGCTTACGTTATAAATGATAGTTGCATCTCTTGTGGTGCTTGTGCTGGTGAATGTCCAGTTTCTGCTATTAGCGAAGGTGCAGATCAATATGTAATCTCAGAAGATACTTGTATCTCTTGTGGTGCTTGTGCTGATCAGTGTCCTGTTAGTGCTATTGAGAAGGACTAATTTTTTTTAAATGTTTGAGGGTTGCTAGTTTTAGTGACCCTCAATAAACATTTATTTCAGTCAAATATTTTTAATATAATTAATTACATGCCCGACATTATCGCAAGATAAGCCGAGCATTTATCAATTAAAATAAATCATAAGTGAATACATGTTGAGTGGGGGTTATTGCCCGCTCATTTACATTGTATGTAGGAGGGAGAATATGGCAAAATCAACAATTTTAACTAAAGAAGGTTATGCGAAGCTAGTAGAGGAACTTCGTGATTTCGTGGATGTAAGACGTCCTGATGCCTCTGAAAAAATCAAAATAGCTAGAGATTACGGCGACCTTAGTGAAAATGCAGAGTATGACGCTGCAAAAGAAGAGCAAGGTAGAGTTGAGTTTAGAATCAAGGTGCTTCAAGAGTATTTAGATAATGTAGAAATTATCGATATCGATAGCTTGCATCCTGAGAATGTATGTATCGGATCGTACGTGAAAGTATATGATGGCGAATTTGATGAATTGTCAGTATATCGTATCGTAGGTGAGACTGAAGCGGATATTAACAATAATTTAATTAGTAATGAGTCACCAATTGCAAAAGCGTTATTAAATAGAAAGAAGGGCGATAAGGTTACTGTGGCAACACCTCAGTCAACTTTTGAAATCGAGATTAAAGATGTAAGCACTGAGATTATAGAGGCTTAACATAGGAGATAAAATGGAAGAAAAGAATTTACCTAAAGAGGTAGATGTTAATGAGATTATTAAGGCTAGATATGATAAACTAGCTAGATTGATCGAAATGGATAAAAATCCTTACGAGATAGTAAAATTCGATAAAGATACTAATATTATAGATATCAAGAATAACTACGCTGAGCTTGAGGGCAAAACTGTTATGGTTGCAGGTCGTATGATGTCTAGACGCGTTATGGGTAAGGCTAGCTTTGCTAATCTTCTTGATGGTACTGGTAATATGCAGTTGTATGTTAGCCGTGGCGATATCGGAGAAGATGAATATGTAGAGTTTAAGAAGTATGATATCGGCGATATCATCGGTGTAACTGGTCTTGTATTTACTACTAAGACTGGTGAGATAAGTTTGCATGTTAGCGAGATAGTTTTGCTTTCTAAGTCACTATTACCATTACCAGAAAAATATCACGGATTAAAGGATACTGATACTAGATATCGTCAAAGATACGTAGATCTTATTGCTAATCCTGATGTTAAAAAGACTTTCATTACTAGATCTAAGATCATCAGTGCTATGCGTGCTTTCTTAGATAATAGAGGGTTCTTAGAGGTAGAGACTCCTATACTTAATACTATTCCGGGTGGTGCTTCGGCTAGACCTTTCGTTACTCATCACAACACTCTAGATTTAGAGATGTATATGCGTATCGCTCCAGAGCTTTATCTAAAGCGTCTTGTAGTAGGCGGTTTTGAGCGAGTTTATGAGATAGGTAGATTGTTTAGAAACGAAGGCATGGACGCGCGTCATAACCCTGAGTTTACTACAGTGGAGCTATATCAGGCTTATACTGATTACCACGGTATGATGGATCTTACTGAAGAGATGTTTAATCACATAGCTGATACTGTTATAGGTAACAAAACTGTCAATTATCAAGGCGTTGATATTAATATCGGCGATCCATGGAAGCGTGTTACTATGGTTGAGTCAGTTCGTGAATTTACAGGTATAGATTTTGACAACGACGACATGCCTACTTGCACAGAAAAGGCTAAGGCTATCGGCGTAGAAATAAAAGAGAATATGTCTTGGGGTAAAGCACTTTATGAAGTGTTTGACCAAAAGGTCGAGGCTCTTTTAATACAGCCTACTTTTATTACTGATTATCCAGTAGAGGTTTCTCCTCTTGCTAAACGTAAAAAGTCTGATCCTAGACTTACTGAGAGATTTGAGTTCTTCATAACATCACGTGAAATGGGTAATGCATTCTCAGAGCTTAATGATCCTATCGATCAAAAAGGTCGTTTCCTTGATCAGGTTAAAGAGAGAGAGGGTGGAGATGACGAGGCTCAAATGATGGACGAAGATTTCGTTACTGCTCTTGAGTACGGTATGCCTCCTACAGGCGGACTTGGTATTGGTATAGATAGATTAGTTATGTTATTTACTAACGAGTCAAATATTCGCGACGTATTATTATTCCCTACAATGAAGCCATTAGCATAATTTTTTATGCTCAAAGGAGAAATATGAATATATCAAAAAGTAAAGCAAATAGTTTTTATGCAAAATATATCGAATTTGCGTTCGCAGTCATATCTTCAATAGCGTTAATTGCAACGTTGGCAGCAGCTATTACTCATGCAATTGATCGGTTCGGAAAATTAATGAAAGGTACTTCTGTAGATTTAGTTTTAATGCTTTTGTTTGGAGAATCAAAGGAAGTAGGGGTGCTAAATTGTGTGCTTGGATTGATTATGATGCTTATAGGGTTATGCGGGATAATTACATTATCAATTTCTTTATATAAAGGAATCAGATCTCTCGACAAAAATAACTATAAAACTTTCAACTTTAAAAATATAGTTGTAATCAATTTTATTCTAACTACAATATTTACTGTTTTAGGTTTGCTGGTATGGCTATTAATTAAAGTTGAAGAAAAGCAATTTTTAGTAAATACCGCCGTATATATACCATGGATATTTTCTTTAGTTTCTTTACTTTCCATTGCCGTAATAAAAGCGATAGTAGTGAATTGGGCTGAAGATGTGGCTGTAGAAGAAGTAACAATAGTTGCAACAAATAGTCGTATTGATTACATTAAGAAAAACCTCAACGAAGCTAAAGAGCTTTTTGAAAACGGATTAATTAA
This sequence comes from uncultured Clostridia bacterium, assembly GCA_947038565.1. Lineage (GTDB taxonomy): Bacteria > Bacillota > Clostridia > Christensenellales > UBA3700 > MGBC100798. The sequence continues at coordinate 11,463 of CAMQWP010000001.1, read as the reverse complement.
TCAAGTTGAGTATGATGCTTTAAAATTAAAAATTATAAACGAAGGATAATATTAATTATTGTAAAAATATCAAATAATTATAAGAATAACTAGCACTGTTTTCAGTGCTAGTTATTCTTTTGACTAGATATAATGAATTAGTGAAGATATAAAGAACGTCCTCTTAAAATAAATCAAATGTAAATCTTGTAGTAGAGTAGTTAATAAGCATAAAAAAATGGTGTATACCTTACGATATACACCATTTGATTTTGTATGAAATGTACAAGACTATCTCTTGCTGAACTGAGGTGCCTTTCTTGCTTTCTTAAGACCGGGTTTCTTACGCTCTTTAGCACGAGGGTCACGAGTAATAAATCCAGCTTTCTTCAAGCTAGCTTTGTACTCCTCAGGGTTAGCTACTAACATGGCTCTAGTGATACCATGACGGATAGCACCGGCTTGTCCAGTAAATCCACCACCCTTAACATTAACGATAATGTCAAATAGTGTAGTTGTACCAGTAAGCACTAATGGCTGACGTACGATAAGCTTTAATGTCTCTAAGTCGAAATACTCATCGATTGTACGCTTATTGATAACTATGTTACCAGAACCACCAGGGATAAGACGAACTCTAGCTACTGCTTTCTTTCTTCTACCAGTTCCCCAATATTGCAACTTCTTTTTAGCTTTTGCCATATCTGTATTCCTCCTTATTAGAATTTTAGCTCTATAGGTTGTTGAGCTTGCATATTATGCTCAGCACCCTTGAAAACTTTTAATTTTTTGCCCATGTTACGACCAAGTGAATTCTTTGGTAACATGCCCTTGACAGCGTTTTGTAAAACTTTGTCAGACTTTTCGTTCATCATTGTCTTGAACTGAATTGATTTTAGACCACCAACGTAGCCAGTATGATAACGATAGAATTTTTGCTCTAATTTTTTACCTGTAAGAACCATCTTGTCAGTGTTGATAACGATAACGTAATCTCCACAGTCAACATTTGGTGTATAGATAGGCTTAGTCTTTCCTCTAAGGATACTAGCAATTCTGCTAGCAACACGTCCAAGAACAAGACCATTAGCGTCTATAACAAACCATTGTCTTTCGATTTCTTCAGGCTTTGCCATATATGTTTTCATGGTAAAGATCCTCCGATTGTTTTTTTAGTTTAGAAAGTCATAATTTATCGGGGGGCTAAACCCTTACAATACATCTCTCATACGCTTTTACATTTTATTATAAATTACCGATTAAGTCAAGCAATTATTAATGTATTTTTTAATTATTTTTGTTTTTTTGCAAATTTTACATTCTAGTGCTACCTTTTGCCACTTTATTCAGTATATTTGCTATAAATTACACTAAGCAATAGTAAAACTGTTACCTTTACTGTATTTTAACGTTGACTGAAATATGTCTAATTTCCATGCTGAGAATTTGCGATTAAGCTGATTATTCTGATTTTGAGTATACAACTCTTTCAAGACAAAGCCCTATAGCGGGTGCGGTTAGTCCGCCGAGACTTCTATCGCAATGTTTAATCATGTCACTAATGGTATGGATTGGTAAGTGACCTCTACCTATATCAAGTAGTGTACCTACAATGATCCTTACCATGTTGTATAAAAATCCGCTTCCAGTTACTTCTATACACAACACCTCGCCATTTGAGTGTATAGTAAGATTCTCTATAGTTCGAATTGTTCCTATTACGCTCGAACCGCTTGACATAAATGCTCTGAAGTCATGCGTGCCTTCTAGTGCTTTTGCAGCAGTCTTCATATCGCTTATGTTTATAGAAAATGGATACTGATAGTGTCTATCATACAGTGGTTTTTTGATCTTGCTCACATATACATGATAGCTATATGTCTTGCTTTTAGCACCGTATCTTGCATGAAAATCCGCGGGTGCAGCTTTACATGAAGTCATGGAAATATCGTTAGGCAAGAACTGCTCAAGCGCGTAAGGTATCCTATCGGCGGGTATTGTAGTATCCGAGTCAAAGTGTATTATTTGACCGCGTGCGGATACGCCAGTATCAGTCCTACCGCTTGCAACTATCTTAATTTCATGGTTGAAGAGACGTGATAAAGCACGTTCTAATACTTCTTGAATAGTAAGAGCGTTGTTTTGTATTTGATAGCCAGCATAACGCCTACCATCATATTCTATTGTTGCCATAAATCTATTCATAATATCCTTGCTTATGCAATACTGCATGTATATATAATAAGTTATAATTATTAATATCATCATATAGAGGCTGATCGAATAGCTATAAAACTATGCTATAAGTCCACTTATCCAGCTAAATACATAATAATCAAGTCCACTTGCTATATGTCCTACGGGTACGAATTGTGTGAAATAATATGCGTCTACCATTATGAAACATATCAAACTTGCAAGTATTAAAAATGCTATTGCGTCGCGGTAGCTAAATGCTAATTTCTTCATTTTTGTCCTATGCGGGGTAGCATTATAACATCTAGCGTCTAGTGCATCCGCTAACTCGTCAGCACGTCTTAATGCACTTACAAATAGTGGTATTAATATAGGTATAAGTGACTTCGCTCGCTCATGAAGTTTACCCGTGTCAAAAGCAGCACCTCTAGCCTTTTGAGCCATAATTATCTTGTCAGTCTCTTCCATAAGGCTTGGGATAAATCTAAGGGCTATACTCATAGTAAGTGCTATGTCATGAACGGGTATTTTAATGTATTTTAAAGGATTAAGCAACCATTCAATGCCGTCTGTCATCTCTGTCGGAGTAGTAGTAAATGTAAGCATACTTGTGCCGACTATTAAAAATGATAATCGTAACATTATTTTGATAGAAAAATCTACTCCCTTATCAGTAATGCGGAATATCCACCATTCTCCTAAAATATTACCATCGCGGTACATAAAAAGATTTAATAGCCCTGTAAATATTAGTAAAACTAGTATTATTTTCACGCTCTTTAATAAAGCTCTAAATGGTACTTTTGATATTAGTGTTACTCCCACTATGAAAGTAAATATAGCCAAATATGCTACATAAGACTTTGCAAAAAATATGAATACCATATACAACAAACTAAATACTAGCTTCGCTCTAGGATCAAGTCGATGTATAGGCGAGCCAGTAGGGTAGTATTGTCCAAATGCTATATCTCTCATGATCGCACCTCCGCAGAAGTTGCTGTATCTATGAGTACATTGCTTTCGGAATTGTTGAACTTGTTATTGTAGTAGGCTTCTACGCTAGCATTTAGATCTTGTGGAGTGATAATATTGCCTTTTAGAGCGATACCTTTTTTCTTCAGAGAGTTCGCTAGTCTTACTGCCATTGGCACTGCAAGACCCATTGATACTAGCTCATCTTCGTGTTTAAATAACTCCGCCATTGGTATGTCAAATGCTATTTTGGTATTGTTGAAAACAATTAGCCTTGTAGCAAATCTTGTTATCTCGTCAATGTCATGTGATATTACTATTACAGTTGGAGAAACATCATTCTTTAGCTTGCTAATAAGCGTTAATATATGTTCTTTTCCTTCAGGATCTAGCCCAGCAGTGGGCTCGTCAAGAATTAGTATTTTAGGACGCATTGCTATAACTCCTGCTATCGCAACTCGTCGCTTTTGACCGCCAGAAAGATCAAATGGTGATCTATCCTTGAAGTCATTGTAGTCTAGTCCTACTAGCTCCATAGAGTCCTGTACTCGCTGTTTGATTTCTTCCGTGCTTAGCTTTAGATTCTTAGGTCCAAAGCCGATATCCTTTTCCACTGTATCGTCAAACAACTGGTGCTCAGGGTATTGGAATACCATGCCGACTTCTGTTCGAAGTCTTTTAAGATCGGGCTTAGGCTTCTTCTGGTTAAGGTTTATATCCATTACGCTTATACTGCCTGACTGAGGTTTAATAAGTCCATTAATATGCTGTATTAGTGTGGATTTGCCACTTCCAGTATGCCCAATAATGCCTACAAAATCACCTTCGTTTATTTTCAAGCTGACATTGTCTAATGCTTTCTTCTCGTATGGAGTTTTCTGGCTGTATGTGTAAGTTAGGTTCTTTATTTCAATACCTTGCATAACTCCTCCTCTAATTGCTCTTCAGTCAATATGTCGCTAGATATAGGAATACCTAACCTGCCAAGATTATGTGCAATGCTCGTAGGTAGTGGCAAAGTCAGGTGTAGGCTCTCTAATAAATCCTTGTGTGCAAAGACTTCGCTAGGCGTGCCGTCTGATACTATCTTGCCTCTATTCATTACTACAACTCTATCTGCATTTACCGCTTCATCCATATAGTGAGTTATAAGAATTACTGTTATGTTCTCATTTTTGTTTAGCTCGTGTGCTACCGCTAATACTTCTCTTCTTCCCTCAGGGTCGAGCATTGCCGTAGACTCGTCAAATACTATTATGCTTGGTTTGATCGCTAATATTCCTGCTATTGCAAGGCGTTGCTTTTGTCCGCCAGACATCTTAAAAGGTGTGCTTTTCCTATGCTCACTCATTCCGACTTTCTCTAGTGCCCAGTCAACTCTTCTGATTATTTCGTTTCTTTCTATTCCTAAATTTTCAGGTCCAAATGCTATATCATCTTCTACAATGCTTGCTATCATCTGATTGTCAGGATTTTGGAATACCATACCGATGTTCTTTCTTATTTCGAATATTTTCGCTTTATCTCTTGTGCTTGTGCCGTAGATCTTTACGTCTCCAAGTCTAGGGATTAATAGTCCGTTTAGTAGCTTTGCTAGCGTACTTTTTCCGCTACCATTATGCCCAACGAGTGCTATAAATTCACCTTCATTTACAGTCAGAGATACGTTGTCAACCGCTCGTACAATGCTGTTATTATTTGACTTGTATTCAAGGGTTATATTATCTATTTTTATAGCTTCCATATTCACCTCCATTAAGTGTAAGTAAGTTCATTATCTGCGATGTTTGTATTATAATATTAGTTTCACATAATTATAATATATTTATATCCATTTTAGCACAATTTCTTGCACTTGTAAATTACTTTAACTGTCATTGTGTTTTTTTTCGCTACTAATGAAACATATTTTACAAAATTTAGTAGGTAAGTGGATTATTTGCAGATTATTGTTTGTTGTGTAGAGTAGATGTCTTTGAAAAATACGTCAGCATGCTATTAATTTGTGATCGTGTAACGTAAAAAGCACATTACAACAGTGATGTGCTTAGTCAATATAATTGTTTGTATAGTTATTTTGCTATTAGATAATGAGGATAAGTAAAGTTTTACTAAAAAATCCAATCGCATAACTAGTGGTAAGTACTACCTGTAAGATCATCGTTAGAATCTGAATCAGTTGGTATGTCGGAGTCCCTTATTTCATTAGCTAATACTTTGTTTTTTATGATGTATGGATAAGATATTATACCTATTATAAATAATCCAATCCAGCCACACATTATATATATAACGAGAAGATCTTTAAAAAAAGCAGTTATAAGTCCTACTGATAACGTTAATACTATGCTGTACACTGCAGCAAATTTGCGTGTTTTATTCCACAATACTTCGTGTCGAAATAGTATAGGTAATCTTATGCCGAAAATTAAATTTTGTTTTACTATAGGTAAAAAACACTTAAAGACATTACTAGAACATATATTGACATCATCATTATCGAAGTCATGTTTAAAACAGTTTTTTCATCCATTTCTAGTGGTGGAATATTAGAGTTTAATCCAGCTATTATAGTTAAAGTAAGGTGAGTTGCTATAGATATTATATGCACTGAAAATATCGTGATCAAAAGTGCTACGACTTTGTATTTGTAGATTTTAAATATAGGTATTTTGTCCGTATGTTTTGCAATATTAATGAACTGAATTAGAGCAACTACGGCTATGTTAACTAGAGTGTGAAAATATTCTGATCCAAATAATTCAAGGCGGTTTCCCCATCTATCTATTTCTCCCTGTCCATTTTAGTGCATTGGTATTAATTCTGGTAGTATATAATGAGCTATTAGGGCTATCATTGCTGGTATTAGTGCTGTTAGATAGGCCATGCAAAGAGTGATATTATAACGTTTTTTTGATGTGTTATCGCGTGTAGCATTTATTATTTCACTATTCGTATTTACAATTTCATCAATACTTATTTTAAAAACACTTGAATATACAAGTAGGTATTCTGCACACGGCACTGATAATCCACACTCCCACTTGCTTATTAATTTATTGCTGACATTTAATATGTCGGCTAGCTCTGTTTGTGAAAAACCGTGCTGCTTTCTTATCTCCGCTAATTTTTTGCCTATTGATATGTTGTCCATAAATCTATACCTCCATAAATTTAGCTTAACATACTATGTTCGTTTGGTCAATATAAAATATGAAAGAATTGTGATATTAGCTATCTACTAATAGTAGAATAACATGTTTAGTGGAAATTAATATAAATAATAGGCTTGTATATTATTAAATTTATTGAATATAATTAATACATAGAAACTTTGAGTAAAAAAATATACCCCGCATTAAATACGTGTATAAAATATAATCTTTCATATTTAGATGTTTTTTGTTTTTATTGTTCGTGTTAATATAACAATTCGCGTTGTTTTTGCATACTATTAAAGTGAATAACGGGGTTTTGAAGGTTTATATGATCGACAAATATAAAATATATAATATTACTTGTATTTGTTTTGTTAATGTGTTATAATGTTATTCAAAAGTTGTATTAAATTTTAAATTGCTATGTAGCGTATTCTTTTTAATTTCAATTGCGTTGGTGGACGTATTCAACTTTTAATATCCTGAAATAATACTGTATTTTGCATCCGATTACGATAATACAATAATACCTTAGTAGTGTTGCGTAGTCAAACTGTATAGTAAAGTATTGCTTTATCTTGAGCTTTTGCTCTCAATTCGTACATCCTTCATATTTTATGGGGCTGTTTCGGATTCGACAGGTGGGCGTGAGATATTGTAAGCATGCCGTAGGCTCGTCTACGTTAAAACGGAAACAATAATTAAACGCTAAAAATAATAATTACGCTTTAGCTGCCTAGGCAGAGAGCTGTCGTGCTAGTAGTCCTGTCGGACTAGATCTCGGCATCATTTAGACAGGAAGGTCGCTTTGCATTTGGTGCGTCGCATAGTGACAGATTAGTACCTTACCAACGTGTAGCCCGCCAATAGGCGACACTTAGGGAAATTCAAATTGTTGCGCTAAGCATGTAGAAAGTAATGTCAATCACTGTCTGGACACGGGTTCGACTCCCGTCAGCTCCACCATTACTATCCTCGTCTATCATAGATGAGGCAAAATTAATGATAATGTTCTCATGATTAATGATAATATTATCTACCAAATCTAGTGCATTTGCATGATTAATACGCTTAGATAAAGCCTTACACGCTTGTCTAAGCGTATTTTTATTGATATTAATGAGTTTAGATGACTTTATTTGCATTTGTAGTTCGGCACAATGTTTATCCGTTTTTCGTTGCTCAGCACTGTACTCGTCTAACGTGAAGACACCTAAAAGGTATGCTTCTTTTGCCTTGCGAACTCTCGATATATTAGCCTTTATTTGATTATTGATCTTGTCATTAGCTACTTTTACTGATGTATGATCTGTTTTTTTGTTGTAATTTTCTATTATGGCGATCAAGTCTTCATAGAAGCCACCAGACATAACATGGTCTATTATATTATTGATAACGGCGTCTTCTAGGACGCTTTTTTTTATGTTCCTATTATTGCACGTGCAACCGTTTTTTCGACCATTACATATGTAATAATAATCACGCTTGCCATGTGATGAACTGCTTGAACCTACGTAAGGTGATCCACAAACACTACATACCAGTGATCCAGTAAGTCTATAATCTACCTTCGCACGTGATGACTGCTTTCGTACTTTTCTCACTATTTGCACTTTATCAAATAGCTCGCGTGATACTATCGGCTCGCATGCGTTCTCATGTGTGATTATGTTCTCTGGTGCAGACTCATAAGTCTTGCAAGTCTTAGTTATTGGGTCTTTGACTGTAGTTATCTTTCCGAACTCCCAAATTCCGATATATTTCTTATTGTTTAGTATTTCGAATATGGACGTTTTCTTAAAGGGATTGCCTGTCTTTGTGACATAACCAAGAGAATTAAGCTCTTCAATTATTTTAGTGTATGTAATTTTGCTTGCAACTCGATTAAAAATTATTCGCACTGCCTCAGCCTCTAAATCATTGATGACTAACTTTTTAGCTACTACATCATAGCCGAGTGGTGGAGTTCCGCCGTTCCATTCGCACGCAAGAGCCGTTTCTCGTTTACCTCTCTTGACATTGTTTGATAGCTTGGTAATGTCCTCTTCAGCCATTAAGAACTTGAAATACTTTACTATCTTACCCGCAAAGTCAGTACCTTCTATTTGTTCTGTTGCGGAGACTAATACCTTATTGTGTTGAGTTAGCATGACGCTGTCAACAATACCCATTTCACCGCCTCGTGAAAATCTTGTTACATCAAATACTATCACACCATCGCATGAGCTGTCAGTTATACAGTCTTTTAGCATTCTCTCATATTCAGGTCTGCTGTCATACTTGCCTGAGCGAGCATAATCGCAATACTGCTTTATTATTACGTGATTAGTTCTATCGCAATAGTCGCCTATTTCTCGTAACTGTTCATCAATAGATTCCGCTCTTTGATTGTCGCTAGAGTATCTAGCATAAGCATATAACTTCATCTTACTCGTCCTCCTTGTCTACTGGTGTGTTATCGTCAACTATATTGAATAGTAAGCGAGTGTGCTTATCGACATCTTCATTAGCGTCAATGTACGCTATTGCCTGTAAGGAACTGTCGTGTATTTGTTGCAAAATTTTTTAGTTTTTTAATATTCATAACTATCCCCCTTTATGTTTATTATAATATTATAGCACATGAATAATATTAAGACAAGACCCCAAATAATAGAGCATAGAAAAAGAGAGAGGTTTTCCTCTCTCTTATTTTTTATTTGCATTCTGTTACAATAGCTGAGGTGTATCTAGTAATAAGCATATCATTTGTACTAGGGGTGTAAAACTTTTGCACAGTATCACCTTCTTTGCAGTCATCAGCTCGAACTGTAAATGATTTAATAATCGTTCTATCTTTATTCATTAAGTTTACTTTAACAATTACATAATCATAGTCATCGAGACATTTAATGTCAACTATGATTTCCGACGAAGTCTGATTGATAGAAAGAGTAGGCTCTTCTAATGTTGGTCCGCCAGTGGCGATAAAAACTATCCCGACCATGCCTCCGATAACAAGAGTTAAAATAATTACAAGAATTGAAATAACTTTAACGATGCTTTTAGCGGTAGTCTTTGGATTATTTACGTAGTCCTTTTGTGAAGATGTTTTTGCCATAAATCCCCCCTCTAGTTAATAAAGTCTAATTACTTTTTCTTTCTTTTTCGATGTCTATTAAATTTTGCACGTAGTACTCTACTAGTTTTTGCATTGATTTATCTAGTATTCTATAGTTTTGTACGAGACGATCCTCAGAAGGTGAGTATGATGGTGTTTCAATATAATGTGTACCATCTTCTTTTTCTATACCAAGGATGTAATCAACGCTTACATTAAATATGCTTGAGAGTTTAGTTAGTTGTGATGTATTAGGTTCGCTAAGTCCTTGTTCCCATGAAGCATAACCAGTAGTAGACATGGATAATTCAGTAGCCATGTCTTTCTGTTTCCAATTATTTAATAATCTGATCTCTTTAATTCTAGTTCCAATATTCATTAGTTTGATTTTCTTTCTTTTTCAATTTCTATCAAATTCTGTATGTAATATTCAACTAGCTTTTGCATTGATTTATCCAAGTTTCTATAGCCTTGTAGAATTCTAATCTCATTATTGGGCAAAGATTCTTCATTAATAATGTTTGGAGAAGTATAATCAAAGTTTTCGATTCCAAGCAGATAGTCAACACTGACCTTGTAAATATTAGAAAGTTTTATTAGATTTTCAATATTTGGGTCGCTGATCCCTTGCTCCCAATTGGCATAACCAGAGGGAGATATTCCTATTAGAGCAGAAATATCCTTTTGTTTATAGTAGTAAGATTTTCTCAATTCTTTAAGTCTGTCAGCAGTTTTCATGTAAATATTGTAGCACATCTACAAAATTTAAGCACTTAATTACAATAATTAGGTAGTAATATTTGAAAAACTATTGACATTACAATTAATTTGTAGTACTATTACCATAATAAAGCATTTGCATATATACTTTTTTCGTATGCAAGTTAGTATTTGGAGGATAACAGGCATGAGAGATAATCAAGCAAGACTAGACTATATAAAAAAATTCGCTGATAGACCTGTTATTTACTCTGGTACTATCGGCAAGGGTAAGACTGAAAGAAAAATATATGTAACAAGTGGTAATCAACCTATCTCGCCTGACTCTTCATTTGCTAAGTTATTTATAGAGTGTTACTTAGAGGCAGAGACACAAGAAAACATTAACGTAGACAATGCAGAACATGCCTAGAGTAGTATATCACGTGCAACTCGTGACTAGGTGAAAATAAACAAAAGGAAGGGGTAACGAAAATGGAAAATTTAGAAAAAAAGGTCATAGGTGAGGTAATTGACAACAGCGAAGTGAAAGAGTTGTTTTTAGTGGAGCAAATAGGAACTGCGAAAATTAATGATATTGTCAATGTAGAATTGTTGTTATCAATTAAGAGCAGTCCAATAGTTAAATATGGTTCAAGGTATTATACATTATCATGGCAAGAAATTATGGAGCTAGCTATTGACGCAGGGTTAATTCCTGAAGGGGTATTGTGATATGAGTAAAAAATATATTAGTTATATAGATATGCAAAGAAACAGATACATAAAAATGCATATTGAGCATTTTAATTTGACCGTAAGTAAATATTTTAAAAATATTGAAGCTAATGTTCGTGAAGTAGGTTGCGAGATCACTAGAAATAACGATTTGTATTTTCAGCTTGATGGCTTTATTACTTGTTACATCTTGTGTGATCGTGGTGCTTATTTATCTTTTATTGATTTTTCGATAGATTATAATGACGATGATGAGATAGTTATTACGCTAGAAAGCGACACATTCAAAAGTGAGTTGACTGTTGATCATAATAGCGAGCTGATTATAAAACTTGTTGATAAGTCGGAGGTTAAGGCTAATGAGTTCGATACGAAGTAGATCACAATTGCTTGCAATATATTATAAAACTCATGAGATTAATCAGCATAGGCGTAAATTTGCGATTATACGTGTTGACGGAGATACGACTAAGTTTGAAAAATCAAAGTATAAGCATATGACTAATTACCTGCGGTATGTTCACGGGATTTGGATCTATTAATATTTAGGGGAAGGGGTAACGAAAATGAATAATGAAATGATGGAATTTTTAGGGTTTTCTTTGGTAGAGTGTAATT